>CAIRAW010000044.1 GCA_903876735.1 uncultured beta proteobacterium
AGCCATGTAGAGGACTACCATGTATAAAAACCTCGTGGCCGCGCTTGCGGTCGCCTGTTGCATTTCCCCCGTTTTTTCACAGACCGCTGCCGCGCCAGCCCGTGTCGAAAACCCTTTGAAAATCGGTTTTGTCTACGTTGCGCCACTGGCCGATGCCGGCTGGGTGCGCCAGCATGAACAGGGTCGTCTGGCCGTTGACGCGGCGCTGGGCAACAAGGTCAAGACGACGTATGTCGAGAACGTGGCCGAAGGGCCGGACGCCGAGCGCGTGATTCGCGATCTCGCGGCCACCGGGCACCAGCTGATTTTCACGCCCAGCTTTGGCTACATGGAGCCTACGCTCAAGGTGGCGCAGGAGTTTCCCGGCGTCAGGTTCGAATCCATCACTGGCTACAAGACGGCGCCCAATGTGGCGACGGCCAACGCACGCTATTACGAGGGGCGTTACCTCGCTGGCATCGCGGCCGGTCGCATGACGAAATCGAATGTGACCGGCTACGTCGCAGGCTTTGCGATTCCCGAAGTGATTCAGGGCATCAATGCCTTTGCGCTGGGCTTGCGCTCGGTCAAACCCGAGGCCGTGGTCAAGGTCGTGTGGCTTAACACCTGGTTCGACCCGACGCGCGAGCGCGACGCTGCCATGACGCTGTTCAACCAGGACGTGGATGTGATCGCCTTTCATACCGTTTCGTCGGCCATCATGGCGGCCGCGCAGGAGCGCGGCAAACTGGCGATCGCGTACCACTCGGACATGCGAAAAATTGCGCCGGATGCGCAGATCCTGGCGGTCACGCACCAGTGGGGCAGCTACTACAGCCAGCGCGCACGCGCTGTGCTCGACGGCAGCTGGAAGAGTGGCAATGTCTGGGGCGGCGTGCGCGAGGGCATGATTCGCGTCGAAGGTTTTGGCTCCGCCGTGCCGGCCGCCGTGCAGCAGGAAGTGCTGGCGCGACAAAAAGATATTGCCGCGGGCAAGTTGCAGCCGTTTCGTGCCCGCCAGGCGGTGCTGGACAACGAAGGCCGACCCATGATCGCCGCCGGCCAGAGCCTGAGCGATGCGCAGATTCTGGGCATGAACTGGTTGGTGCAGGGTGTGCAGGGCAAGCTGCCCTGAAGTGCAGGTCGTCATTGCGAGGAGCGCAGCGACGCGGCAATCCATGCAGTTTGAATTAATGGATCGCCACGCTGCGCTCGCGATGACGACTAGGGGCGGCTTCGCAATGACGCAAGTAGCCACCCGGCGGCGGGTTATCCTTGGAACTTATGAAAGCCTACCGCGCCGCCATTCTGCGCTTTGACCCTGAGCGGGAAGCTGCACGCTCGGCGATTTACGAGGAAGACGGTTTGCTGGTGGTCGGGCCAGACGCCAGTGGCACGCAGCGGGTGCTGGCGGTTGGGCCCTACCGCGAGTTGCACCAAGGTTTCCCGGACGTGCCGATCGAGCACCTGCCGGGGCGCATCCTTGCGCCTGGCTTTGTTGACATGCACCTCCACTTCCCGCAGACCAATGTCATCGCCTCACCAGCTGATGGCCTGCTGCCGTGGCTGGACAACCATACCTATCCCGAGGAAAGCCGCTTTTCGGACCCGGTCTACTGCGCCGAGTCGGCGGCCTTCTTCATCGCCGAGCTGCTGCGCAACGGCGTGACGACGGCGCTGGCCTTTGCCAGCTCACACCCGGCCTCGGTGACGGCGCTGTTTGAGCAGGCCCTGCAGCAAGGCCTGCGCATGATCGCGGGGCTGTGTCTGATGGACCGTCACGCGCCGCCAGGTGTGCTGAACCGCGCCGGCGCCGATGGCCGTTTTGACGCCACTGAGCAAAGCCTGATTGACTCTGAAGCCCTGATCAAGACCTGGCACGGGCGCAACCGCCTGGGCTACGCCATCACACCGCGCTTTGCGCCCAGCTGCAGCGAGGCACAGTTGCGCGGCGCTGGTGAGCTGGCAGCGCGCTATCCCGAGGTCTGGATTCAGTCGCATGTGGCCGAGAACCAGGACGAAATCGAATGGGCGCGTGCGCTGTTCCCGGCCTCCAGCAGCTACCTGGCAACGTACGGCGATTTCGGTTTGCTGCGAGAACGCGCCGTTTACGCCCACTGCCTTCATTTCGATGACGCCGACCGCGCACTGATGCGCGTCAGCGGCGCGGCCGCTGCGGTCTGCCCGAGCAGCAACCTGTTTCTGGGCAGTGGCTACTTTGATTACGCGGCGGCCGATCGCGCTGGCATGTTGTATGGATTGGCCAGCGATGTCGGGGGCGGCACCAGCTTCAGTCCGTTTCACACCATGCTGGCGGCCTACTACGTTGGGCGCCACGGGCAGGGCAGGCCGGCTTTATCGCTGTCGCCGCAAAACCTCTGGTGGCAGCACACGGCCGGTGCCGCGCAGGCGCTGGGCCTGGCTGGCGTGGTCGGCAATCTGGTGCCGGGCTGCGAGGCCGACTTCGTCGTCCTGAACCCGCAGGCCACACCCTTGTTGGCCCGCCGCACCGCCTGCGCCAACAGCCTGGACGAATTGCTGTTCGCCCTGATCGTGCTGGGGGATGACCGGCTAATTGAGCGCACTGTGATCTCTCAGGCCTTGCTTACAATCGCGGCAAACTAGGAGTTGTGTTCCCATGAGCATCAAGAGTGACAAATGGATTCGCCGGATGGCGGAGTCCACCGGCATGATCGAACCGTTTGAGCCGGGCCAGATCCGCGAGCGCGACGGACACAAGATCATCAGCTACGGCACCAGCAGCTATGGCTACGACATCCGCTGCGCGCCCGAGTTCAAGGTCTTTACCAACATCCACAGCACGGTGGTGGACCCGAAGAACTTCGACGAGAAGAGCTTCGTCGATTTTCATGGCGACAGCTGCATCATCCCGCCCAACAGTTTTGCGCTGGCGCGCACCATGGAGTATTTCCGCATTCCACGCAATGTACTCACCATCTGCCTTGGCAAGAGTACTTACGCACGCTGCGGCATCATCGTCAATGTCACGCCCTTCGAGCCCGAGTGGGAAGGTTATGTCACGTTGGAATTTAGCAACACAACGCCGCTGCCCGCCAAGATCTATGCCGGCGAAGGTTGTGCCCAGGTGCTGTTTTTCGAGAGTGACGAGGTCTGTGAAACCTCATACAAGGACCGTGGCGGCAAATACCAGGGTCAGGTCGGGGTCACGTTGCCCCGGGCCTGAAACGCGCCAGATAGGGGATAATCAGGGTTTGCCCCAATCCATCGGGGCGATCAGCTATCGGATTGATAGCATTTGACTTTGGCTATGAATGACCGATTTGAACTCTGATACTGGCGTTGACATGACCCGCCACAACCTGCCGATGGCATTTTCCCATTTGCAGCTGGCCGCACCCTTGGCCCGCGCCGTTGCCGAACTCGGCTACGAATCGATGACCCCGATCCAGGCCCAGGCGATTCCGATGGTCCTGCAGGGCCGCGATGTCATGGGCGCCGCGCAAACCGGCACCGGAAAAACGGCGGCTTTCTCCCTGCCTTTGCTGCAGCGCATGCTCAAGCACGAGAGCAGTTCAACCTCACCCGCGCGCCATCCGGTGCGCGCCCTAGTGCTGCTGCCCACGCGCGAGTTGGCCGATCAGGTGGCGCAGGCGATCAAGGATTACGCCAAGCACACGCAGTTGCGCTGTGCCGTGGTGTTTGGCGGCATGGACATGAAGCCCCAGACCATCGAGCTGAAAAAAGGCGTCGAGATCCTGGTGGCAACACCGGGCCGCTTGCTCGATCACATCGAAGCCAAGAACGCGGTTCTCAATCAGGTCGAGTACGTGGTGCTCGACGAGGCCGACCGCATGCTCGACATCGGCTTTCTGCCCGATTTGCAGCGCATCCTGAGTTTCCTGCCCAAGCAGCGCACGACGCTGCTGTTCTCCGCCACCTTTTCGCCCGAAATCAAGCGCCTGGCCGGCAGTTATCTGCAGGACCCGGTGACGATCGAAGTTGGCGGCTCCAACGCCACAGCCTCCACCGTCGAGCAGCACTTCTACAGCGTTGGCGACGAGGACAAGCGCCACGCCCTGCACCAGTTGATCAAGCAACGCGAGTTGAAGCAAGCCTTTGTTTTTGTCAACAGCAAACTGGGTTGCGCCCGACTGGCGCGTTCGCTTGAGCGCGAAGGCCTCAAGACCACTGCCTTGCACGGTGACAAAAGCCAGGATGAGCGTCTCAAGGCGCTCGAAGCTTTCAAGAGTGGCGATGTGGATCTGCTGGTCTGCACCGATGTGGCCGCGCGCGGTCTGGACATCAAGGATGTGCCGGCGGTTTTCAATTTCGACATTCCGTTCAATGCCGAGGACTACGTGCACCGCATCGGCCGCACCGGGCGTGCCGGCGCTGCCGGTCTGGCCATGAGTTTTGTTTCCAAAAGCGATGCCCGTCTGTTGGCGGACATCGAGAAGCTTCTCAAGATCAAGGTTGAACTCGAAGCCGTCGAGTTTGATGAAGACGCGCCCGATATCCGCAAGCAGGGCCGCATCAACGATGGCCGGCGCATGTATGCCGAAGGCGTGCAGGATGACGCGCATCCCGGTCATCGCAGCGGTGCGCTGCGCGACGTGGCGCGCGAAGGCCAGTTTGCGCGCCCAGAGCGGCCCCAGCGCCGTGATTACACCCGTCCGGCGGCGGCCTCGCGTGATCCGTTTTTCGACAAACCGTATGAGGCACCCGCGCCGGTGGCCGAGTCCGATGCCAAGCCCTCATGGGAAGCGGCAGCACGCCACGGTGCGCGCAGCATCTCGGCCAATATCAAGCCCAAGCGCCGCGTGGCTGCGCTGTTCAAGTCCGAGTAGCACAGCAGTCGTGCGGCGTCAGCCCGGTTTCTGGGCTTGCACGCATTGCACCTGAATCAGTTCCTGCTGCAGTCGGGTCGTATCGTCTGACGGCCCGGCGCCGCCGACGCGCAGAGCGCTCAGGCAGCCGCCCCAGACGCAGCCGGTGTCGAGCGAGAGCACATCGCTGCGGCCGAGCCAACCCAGTGTCGACCAGTGGCCGAAGGCCACCGCGATGTCCGCCGTTTGCCGGCTCGGTACTTCGTACCACGGCATGTAGCCGCTCGGTGCGGTCGCTGCGCCTTCCTTGCTGTCGTAATCCATGCGTCCCTGGGCGTCACAAAAGCGCAGTCGCGTCAGTGCATTGACGATCACGCGCAAGCGGTCTGCGCCGGTGAGCGCATCGTGCCATTGGTCCGGCTCGTTGCCGTACATCTGGTGCAGGAAGTCACCAAGCCCCTGGCCGCGCAAAATGGTTTCGACCTCGCCCGCCAGAGCCATGGTTTTGGTCGCGCTCCACTGCGGCAGCACGCCGGCATGGACCATCAGCAGCGCGTGGCCGTCGACACTCTCCAGCATCGCCATGCGTTGCCAGCGCAGCCAGTTGAGCATGGCATCGCGGTCGCTTGCGAGCAGGATATCACCCAGCGTGTCGCTGCGGCTCGCTTGGCGCACGCCGTGGGCAAGTGCCAGCAGGTGCAGGTCGTGGTTGCCCAGCACGCTTTGTGCTGCGTTGCCGTAGCGCATGATGCGGCGCAGTACGGCGGCCGATTGCGGCCCGCGGTTTACCAGATCGCCGAGCAGGTAGAGCGTGTCGCGGCTCGGCGAGAAAGAAATTGTGGCCAACAAGCGTTGCAATGCGTCATCGCAACCCTGGACGTCGCCAATCAAGTAAAGTGACATGGTGTTTATTTTCGCTGCTGCTCAATGGATTTATTGCTGATTGTCTTCCTGACCCTGCTCAACGGTGTCTTTGCCATGTCGGAGCTCGCTCTGGCGGCAAGCCGCAAGGTGCGCCTGAACGCCATGGCCGAGGACGGTGACAAGGGGGCGCAGGCGGCGCTGACGCTGCTGGGCAATCCGAACCAGTTTCTCTCGACCGTTCAGGTCGGCATCACCTCGATTGGCGTGCTCAACGGCATTGTGGGTGAGGCTGCATTCAGTGAAGGCGTGGCTGGCTGGCTGCATGGTTTTGGCGTGGCGGACAAGGCGGCGGCGATTTCGGCTACGGCCATTGTCGTCACGCTGATTACGTTCACCACCATCATTTTTGGCGAACTGGTGCCCAAGCGCATTGGCCAGTTGCACCCGGAAGCGGTGGCGCGCTGGGTCGCGCGGCCCATGCTGTGGCTGGCCACGGCCGCCAAGCCCTTCGTCAAGTTGCTATCCGGCACGACCGCCGGCGTGCTCAAACTGCTGCGCATCGACACCAATGCCTTGCGCCCGGTGACCGAAGAGGAAATCAGCGCCAGTCTGGAAGAGGGGGTGGACGCGGGCGTGATCGAGCAGCACGAGCACCAGATGGTGCAAAACGTGTTCCAACTCGACGATCGGCCGCTGACCTCGCTGATGGTGCCGCGCACCGATGTCGAATGGCTGGACGCATCCAGCAGCGTGGCGCAGGGCCTGCAACGCGCCGGCAGCGGCGGCGAAAAGGGTGCGCATTCCTGGTACCCGGTGTGCCGTGGCTCGCTCGACGACGTGGTCGGTGTGATTAGCGTCGGGCGCATGCTCGAGCTCGGCGTGGACACGCCGGGAACGATCGAGGCCTATGCGATGCCGGCCTCTTTTGTGCCGGAGACCTTGAGCGGCATGGAGTTGCTCGAGCAGTTCCGGGCCAAGGCGGGACGTTTTGTTTTTGTGGTGGACGAATACGGTGTGGTGCAGGGCTTGCTGACGCCGCGTGACCTGCTCGAGGCCATCACTGGCGAATTGCAGCCCGGCGCGCAGATCGACGCCTGGGCCACTGAGCGCGAAGACGGTTCTTGGCTGCTCGACGGCCTGATGCCGGTGAGCGAACTCAAGGTGCGCCTGCAACTCGACGAGTTGCCGGACGAAGACCGTGGTCGCTACAACACGGTGGCGGGTTTGCTGATGTCGGTGTCGGGCCATCTGCCGGAAGTCGGCGAGCGCATCGAATGCGCGGGCTGGCGCTTTGAGGTGGTGGACCTGGACGGCAAGCGCATCGACAAGGTGCTGGCCAGCGAACTGCCCTGATGAGGGGCGGGTTCTAAGCCCGCCCGGCCAATTGGTAAGCCAGCAGGCCGGCGATTTCATGCAGCGCCAACTGCCATTTTTGGGCGCCGGCCCAGAGCGAGTACTGGGTCCACGGTGTGTTGCTGCCGGTGCGAAAGTCAACCGGGTAAGGCGTGACGTTCCATCCCGCTTTGCGAAAGGTGGAGAGGGCGCGCGGCATGTGCCAGGCCGAGGTCAGCAAAAGCCAGGGCTGCTTTGGGTCCACGCCCGGCAGGATGGCGCTGAACTGGGCGTTTTCGTAGGTGGTTCTGGACGCAGACTCCAGAACAAACTGCTGTGGGCTCAGCCCCATGCCGTCGAAAAAGAGCTTGGCCCGCGCCGCTTCCGGCTGCCCTTCGGCCAGCAACTCGCCTTCGCCACCGGTGAACAGCAGACGCAACTGCGGGTTCTGCCGCAACAGTGCCAACGGCACCGTCATGCGTTCGGCCGCGTCGTTCAACGCGACCTGATCATGTCCCTGCCAGACATGGGCCGGCTCCAGCGCGCCGCCCAGGACGACCACGCCGACAAAATTGTTCAAGGGACTGCCGGCGATCGGACCCGGGTACCGGGCTTCGAGCTGACGCAAAACCGCGTCGGGCAGTGGCTCCCAGCCCTGCACCAGCAGCAGGGCGAGCGCGAGCCAGCCCAGGCGCAGGCCGCAGCGACGCCGGCGCGGCAAACATAGCAACGCACCGAGCAGCGTCAGCGCAACCCAGGCTAGCGGCTGTGTGACAAACGAGAGCAGTTTTGAAGCGAGAAACATCGGTTGCTGGATCTTGAGTTGGCCCACTATAGCCTGCGGTTGATACGGGATAATTGAATCGATAATGACGACAGTCAAGGTGCGGCCACTCTGGCGGCTGGATACTGTTCAAAACAAAAGGAGTTTCCTCATGTTCAAACACATACTCGTTCCGGTAGATGGTTCGTCAACGGCGCAGTTGGCGGTCGATAAGGCGATTGGCTTGGCCCAGGCCTTCGGGAGCCAGGTCACCACCATTTTTGTCATCGATCCTTATCCGTTCACCGGCGTCGGAACCGACTTTGCCTATGGTCAGGCCGAGTACCTTAGCGCTGCGACGGCTGAGGCCAATGCCGCCATCAAGGCGGCCAGAGCGGCTTTTGAGGCCGCTGGTGTCAGCGTCAACAGTTCGGTGGTGGAGTCGCATGCCGCATGGCGTGGCGTGGTTGAGTCCGCTACCGAAACCAAGGCCGATCTGATCGTCATGGGTTCGCACGGCCGCAGCGGGCTGGAAAAACTGGTGCTCGGCAGTGTCACCCAAGCGGTTCTGTCGCACACCCACCTGCCAGTGCTGGTGGTGCGCGACTGAGCGCATTCCATTTCTAAACCATCCCTGTCGTTGTTGCTTCGCCTTGCCGTGCTAAAGCACTGTCTGCGGCTTCGCGCCTAGACAGGAATGATTTGGAAACGGAATTGGACAGTTGTTTTTAGCCGCACTGCCCGACGTAGCCGCAGGCGGTGCAGAAATCACAGCCGTCCTTGTGGATGACGGTCGGGTTGCCGCATTCCGGGCAGACCTTGCCAGCCATCGTGAGCGGGGCTTCATGGTCTTTCGGCGCATCGAGCACACCCATTTCGCGCAGCGGGAATCCCTCTTCATCGAGCACGCCCAGCATGGCGTAGCGGTGAATGATCAGGCGTGCGATATAGGCCACGGTGGAAGGCCAGGTCTGCTGGCGCCGCTCGCCATTAGGCAGACCGGGCACAAAGGCCATGAAGTGACCGAGCGGCTCGGCGTAATTGAGCAGCTTGCGCAACTTCATGCCGATCCAGGCCGGATCGATCACGCGCATGTCGAGTGACAGCAGGCGTGCCACGCCGTCGAGGGCGCGCGGGTAGTTGCCGGAGAAACCGACCGCGCAGGGTCGTGTGACGATGGCGCCATCGTGGCCGGGCAGGTTCACTTCCTTGAGTGTGACCGTGAGGGATTCACCAGTGGCCGGGTTTTCTACGTCGACCGACCAGGCCAGCGTACCGGACGGGCCGGTTTGCGGCTCACCACGGCTGAACATCGCGTCCATGACCGGTGTCGCGACCTTGCCATTGTTGCCTGGCAAGGCCTTCAACTGATCGCAGCGCCAGCGGATCACGGCTGCCGTAGCCGCGACCACACCGGGGAACAATCGCTGTTCGCCATGTGGCGGGAACGGCATTTCGAACGAGTGTTCTTCGGCCACTGTGGCCAGGGCGTCGAGCTTGAGTTGCAGCCAGGCCGGGTCATTGGCGCGCAAGTCCATCGACAGGGTCTTGGCCAGTGCACCCAGGCCACGCGGCTGATCCGTGCCGTTGACCCAGACTTCAAACGGTTTCGGTGCGCCGCCTTCTTCGGGCGAGATCTCGCCGACGAACAGGGCAAAGTCGCCAAACGGATGGTGCATCATGAAGGTCCACGCCGAGTTGCCGCCGGGCAACTGCGGACGACTCGGCCAGCGCAGCGATGACAGCACCGGTACCGGCAGACGCTCCAGTGACAGGCGGTGATTCGCACCATCGATTTGCAGCGGGGTTGCAGTCGTCGGCGTACTTGCGCTGGGCGTGACGCTGAGCACCGAGCCCAGGATCGAATTGGGCCGGTAAGTGGCCAGGCCCTTCAGGCCGGACTGCCAGGCTTCCATGTACAGGTTCTGAAAATCGGCGTACGGGTAGTCGGCCGGCACATTGACGGTCTTCGAGATTGCGGTGTCGATGTAGGGCGCAACGGCAGCGACCATCGATTCATGGGCCTGCGCACTCATCTCCAACGCCGTGACAAAGGCCGGCGTGAGAGCGACGTCTTCGCCGAACAGATGACGGTACAGGCGCCAAGCGTGGTCTTCAACCGCGTATTCCTTGAAGCTGCCGTCGATCATGCGCTTCTTGCGGGTGTAGGTCCAGCTGAAAGCGGGCTCGATGCCATTGCTCGCGTTGTCGGCAAACGCCAGGCTGATGGTGCCAGTAGGCGCGATCGAGAGCAGGTGCGAATTGCGCAAGCCGTGTGTGCGCACGCGCTCCTTCAGGCCGGCTGGCAGGCGTGAGGCAAAGGTCTGGCCGCTCAGATACAGGTCGGCGTTGAAGAGCGGGAAGGCGCCGCGCTCGCGCGCCAGTTCAACCGATGCGTCGTAAGCGGTGTCGCGCATCCACTCGGAAATCTGGCGCGCCATGTCGCGCGCTTCCTGCGTGTCGTAGCGCAGGTTGAGCATCACCAGCGCATCACCGAGACCGGTGAAGCCCAGGCCGACGCGGCGCTTGCTGCGCGCTTCTTCCTGCTGTTGTGGCAGCGGCCAGACGGTGACATCCAGCACGTTGTCAAGCATGCGGGTGGCCACGCGCGCCACTTCGGCAAAACCGGCCTGGTCAAAGCGCGCGTTGGCTTCGAACGGATTTTCGATAAAGCGTGTCAGGTCGATCGAACCCAGGCAGCAGCAGCCGTAGGGCGGCAGCGGTTGCTCGGCGCAGGGGTTGGTGCTGGCAATGGTTTCGCAATACGACAGGTTGTTGTCGCGGTTGATCTGGTCCAGGAACAGCACGCCCGGCTCGGCATGGTCGTAGGTGGAACGCATGATCTGGTCCCACAATTCGCGCGCCGCCAGCTTGCGGTAGATCCACATGCCGCTGTCTTTGTCCTGGTAAGCGCCCGCCGCCTTTTGGGCAAGGCCGGGTTCGGCGCGGTGCACCAGCGTGAATTCGCTGTTCTTTTGCACGGCTTCCATGAAAGCATCGGTGACGCCGACGGAAATATTGAAGTTCTTCAGGTCGCCGGTGTCCTTGGCGTGGATGAAGGCTTCAATATCCGGGTGGTCGCAGCGCAGAACACCCATTTGTGCGCCACGACGGGCACCAGCAGATTCGACCGTTTCGCAGGAGCGGTCAAATACCCGCATGTAGCTCACGGGGCCGGAGGCGCTGCTTTGCGTGCTGCCAACCCAGGCGCCGTGCGGGCGGATGCGCGAGAAGTCGTAACCGACGCCTCCACCGCGGCGCATGGTTTCTGCGGCCTCGGTCAGCGCGGTGTAAATACCGGGGTGGCCGTCTTCGATGTGGGCGATCGAATCGCCGACTGGCTGCACAAAGCAGTTGATCAGGGTTGCCGACAGGTTGGTGCCTGCGGCCGACTGGATTCGTCCCGCCGGGAGAAAGCCGTTTTGCAGGGCTTGCAGAAATTTGGCTTCCCACTGCTTTTGATGTTCCGGCGCTTCAACGACCGCCAGGGCACGTGCCACACGCTGGTTTACGTCGAGAATCGTTTTCTCTGTTCCCTTTCCGTACTTTTCAAGCAGGACCTCTTCGCTGATTTGTTGCGGCGCCAGTGCGAGCAAGGGTCTTGTACGTTCGTGTGTCTCTTGGGTCATGTTGTTCTTCCTGAAAAATGGTGTCGAAAACCAGCTTCGCGCTGCACGCGAATCTTGAATTTACGACAAGCTGGACCGTGAATGTTTTATGGGCGGGGATAACTACTTGGGCACTAGGGGTAGTGGCTAATTGCTTATTTCGCCACTAGATCTAGCGTATTATGACCACAAAAATAAAACAGCCGGTGTTGCTTTTTTTATTTATTTTTTCTATTCCGTGTTGGAATAAGAGACGCGCTCATGAGCATTTTCGGTTGTGATGAGCGGTATGCGGATGCGTCAGGGTAAACCCGAGTCGTTGCAAGGGCTTACCCTGAGTTCATTTGATTTTTCGCAAGAAAAACTTGTCCAGCGATTGACAGCTGTGCTGTCTGCGGCCCAATTCCGGATCATTGAACCAGGGGCGTCTCGGCAGCGTCGAGTTTGACGCCAATGACATTGGCTTGACCCGCCAGCAGACTCAAGTACTGGCGCAGGGCCGTGACGTAGCTGGTCTGGCGCAGGGCCATGGCGACGGCGCCGTGCACGGCATCAAAAGCCTGCACCACACCGGCCTGACGCTCCAGCACTTCAACCACATGAAAGCCGAAGCGGCTGTGCACCAGGCGCGGCAGAACGCCGACGTCGGTTTGTCCGAACAACTCCTTGGCAAATTCCGGCGCGCAGTCGCTGGCGATCAACCAGCCAAGTTCGCCACCATCGGCGCCGCTCGGGCAGTTCGACAGCGTGCTTGCAGCCGTGGCAAAACGGCTGTCGGCGTCGCTGCCATCGTGGCAGCGCACATCGAGCAGGCAGGCTTCAGCGCGCTGGCGCAAGGCAGCGACATCGACGCCGGGTGTCACGGCAAACAGGATGTGGCGCACGTGGACTTTCTCACCCGTGCTGTAGCGTGCCAGATGCGCGGCATGGTGGCGCCGGCAGGCTTCGTCCGACGGCTCGGGAATGGCAAGCGAGCGCTCGAGCAGTCGCTCGACGGCATTGCTGGACGCGTCACTCAGGATGCCGTCGGCGGACGGGGTGTCGCTGGCGTCGAGCAGACCTTCGGTGATGGCCGCCTGGCGCAGCAACTCAGCACAGGCGCGCTGACGCAGTTCATCAGCGCTCAGGGTCTCGTCTTCGCGGTTGAGGGCAACGCCGTTGACGCTGGCGATGGGCGCGCGGGTGGCAGATTGGAGTTCCATGGGCTGCACCTCAGACGCCAGCGCCAGGACGGCGTGGCTGGTTTTGGCCGGCGGGCAGGTTCAGGCGTCGCGCACGCACCAACTGGTACGGACGAATCAGGTAGGCCAGCGTGCCAAAGCCGCTCCAGACATGGACCAGGCGCGTGAACGGGAAGATCAGGAAGATGCTCATGCCCAGAAACATGTGCGCCTTGAAAATCCAGCCGACATTGGTCAGCAGTTCGGCAGCGCCGCCACGGAAAGTGACGATGCGCTGCGCCCATTCGCCCAGCGTCATCATCATGCCGCCGTCCAGATGCTGTCCCGAGACCGGCACCGTCGCCAGACCGAGCGCGAACTGCAGCCACAGCAGCACCAGCAGCACGATGTCGCTGGTCTTGGAGTTGATGCGGATGCGCGGCTCAGACAGGCGCCGGTGCAGCAGCAGGCTGGCGCCGATAAAGCCGGCCAGGCCGGCCGCACCACCCGTGATCATGGCCATCAACTGTTTGTCGTGCGCGCTGGTGAAATGTTCGTAGATGAAGTGCGGTGTCAACAGGCCGGCCGAGTGGCCAACGAACAGGAACAGCGCGCCGATGTGAAACAGGTTGGAGCCCCAGCGCAGCTGACCGGCTTTGAGCAGTTGCGAGGAGTCGCTCTTCCAGGTGTACTGGTCACGCTCGAAGCGCATCAGGCTGCCCAGGAAAAAGACACTCAGGCAGATGTAGGGATACAGGCCAAACAGGAAGTGGTCGATTGCGTTCATGCTGTGACTCCAGCGTTTGCGGCGCGCTCGCGCGCCGCATCGTTCTTGACAAAGTGAATCGGCTGGGCCTGCCCCGGTTTGGCCTGGCCCTTGACGGAGCAACCACCGAACACCACCGGCTCTTCCCAACTGGCGTCGATCGATTCATCGGGCACGACCTTGACGGCCTGTGCTTTTTCGCCGCTGAGCTCGAGCAGTGCGCCCAGCACACTGGCGTAGGCGCTGTGGCGCTGTTGCAAGGCGCTGAAGATGGCGTTGAAGATATGCGCCATCTCGGCCAGGAAGGCGCGCGCCTCGCGCGGCGGCTGCGTCGAGACGAATTCCAGCAGCACCGGCAGGTAGTCCGGCAGTTCGCCCGGCGCCAGAAAGAGGCCGGCTTTTTCGTAGGTTTGCGTCAGGTCGATCATGGCCGGCCCGCGATCGCGCGAATCGCCATGCACGTGCTCGAACAAATGCAGCGAGGTCGCGTGGCCGCGGTCGAACAGTTCGACATAGGCGCTCTCAAGGTCGATGCGGTCCGGATGAGCCAAAGTGCCCATCAGTGCGTCGAGCTCGGCCAGGCGCGCGGGTGACACGTTGTTCTGCGCATGCAGCGCGTTGCGCATGTCGGCCAGGTCAGCCTGCAACGCAGCGTCAGGGTAGGCCAGCAGGCGCGCCAACACGCGCAGGCTGATCGAAACGTCGGGGAGGGGGGCGAAGATTGACATGGTCAGACTCCCGCTTTAATGGGTATGGTGCGGCGCTTGGGTCCGCCAAACAGACTGGTCTCGCTGGCGCCGTCCGAGCAGCCATTGCCAAACGAGAAGCCGCAGCCGCCGCGCATGTCGAAGGTGTCCTCGGCGTATTCGCGGTGCGTGGTCGGAATCACGAAGCGGTCCTCGTAGTTGGCGATTGCCATCACCTGGTACATCTCCTCGACCTCGGCCTGTGTCATTTGCACCTGATCGAGTGCAGCGGTGTTGATGCGCCCTTGCACATGCTTCTCACGCTGGTAGGCGCGCATGGCGAGCATGCGCTCAAGGGCCCGCTCAACCGGCTGCGTATCACCAGCGGTCAGCAGATTCGCCAGGTACTTGACCGGAATGCGCAACTGCTTGACGTCCGGAATCTCGCCATTGATGCCGATGTGGCCGGCGTTGGCGGCGGCGCTGATGGGCGAGAGCGGCGGCACGTACCAGACCATGGGCAGCGTGCGGTACTCGGGGTGCAGTGGCAACGCCACTTTCCACTCGACTGCCATCTTGTAGACCGGGCTCTTGCGCGCGGCCTGCAGCCACTGCTCGGGGATGCCGTCCAGGCGCGCCTGCTCGATCACCTTGGGGTCGTTCGGATCGAGGAAGATGTCCAACTGCGCCTGGTACAGGTCGCGGTCATGCTCGGTGCTGGCAGCGGCCTCGATGCGGTCGGCATCGTAGAGCAGCACGCCGAGGTAGCGGATGCGCCCGACGCAGGTTTCCGAGCACACCGTCGGTTGACCCGCCTCGATGCGCGGGTAGCAGAAGATGCACTTCTCGGCCTTGCCCGATTTCCAGTTGTAGTAAATCTTCTTGTAGGGGCAGGCGCTGACGCACATGCGCCAGCCGCGGCACTTGTCCTGGTCGATCAGCACAATCCCGTCTTCCTCGCGCTTGTAGATCGAGCCCGAGGGGCAGCTCGCGACACAGGCCGGGTTCAGGCAGTGCTCGCACAAGCGCGGCAGGTACATCATGAAGGTGTTTTCGAACTGGCCGTAGATGTCGTTCTGGATGTCGTCGAAGTTCTTGTCCTTGCGGCGCTTGGAAAATTCGCCGCCCAGCAGCTCTTCCCAGTTCGGACCCCACTCGATCTTCTCCATGCGCTGGCCCGTGATCAGGCTGCGCGCGCGTGCCGTCGGCAGCGTCTTCGATTCGGGCGCCGATTGCAGATGCGCGTAGTCGAAGGTGAAGGGTTCGTAGTAATCGTCAATCTCGGGCAGGTTAGGGTTCGCAAAGATGCGCATCAGCAGTTTCCAGCGCGCGCCCTGGCGCGGCTCGATCTTGCCACTCGGCTTGCGGATCCAGCCGCCATTCCATTTGTCCTGGTTCTCCCATTCCTTGGGGTAGCCGATGCCGGGTTTGGTCTCGACATTGTTGAACCAGGCGTATTCCATGCCGGGCCGGCTGGTCCAGACGTTCTTGCAGGTGACCGAACAGGTGTGGCAACCGATGCACTTGTCCAGGTTCAGAACCATGCCGATTTGTGCGCGTATTTTCATGTTTTCTCCTTAGGCGTGGGCGGCTGTTGAGGAGGCGCCGCTGCCGGCTTCCTCTTCCATCCAGTCAACCTTGTTCATCTTGCGCACCACCACGAACTCGTCGCGGTTGGTGCCTATTGTTCCGTAGTAGTTGAAGCCGTAGCTGAACTGCGCGTAGCCGCCGATCATGTGCGTGGGCTTGGTCACGATGCGGGTTACCGAGTTGTGAATGCCGCCGCGTGTACCGGTGATTTCCGCACCGGGGGTGTTGATGATTTTTTCCTGTGCGTGGTACATCATCACCATGCCCGGATTGACGCGCTGGCTGACGATGGCGCGCGCTGCAATCGCGCCGTTGATGTTGAACAG
>CAIRAW010000045.1 GCA_903876735.1 uncultured beta proteobacterium
GTGCGGTTCTTGTCGTGAATCGTGTCGCGGTATTCACGCGTGTTGTTGTTCGCCATCTCATGGCAGTTGTTGGCGCAGAACTGCTCTGTGCCGGTGTAGATCATGCTTGTGCCGAACAGGCTCAGTCCGACCACGGCTGCGGCAAACCCCGCCAGCAAAACCACGGAGGCCTTGTTGCCGGTGACCAGGCGTTTTACCTTGGCGAAAACTCTTTTAGGCATTTGCCATTCCTTCACAAAAAACACGCGTCTGCGCACTGACCTGCTTACGCCCAGGCCAAAAGCGTTGCGACCGGGCGGCAGCCACCATGGGCCACCTTACCCGGTCAACAGGGTCAAACCATTACAAAGACAGAATCCACTGAACAGCGTTCTTGATCTCGGCAGCGTCTTTGGTCTTGACGGCCTTGTGCTCTTCCTTCTTGCCGTCGATCTCGATCATCGGGTTCAGGGTGATGTGCTTGGTCAGCTTGTCCTCTGCGTCAGCCTTGCCCTTGTATTTCTTGGCAACGTCCTTGTAGGCCGGGCCATCTTTTTTCTTGTCCAGAGCGTGGCACTTCATGCAATCACTCTTTTTCAACAGCGCCTGCGCTGCATCGGCATCCACCGCGGCGTAGGCAAACGAGGCGGTCATCAAACCGCAGGCAACAAACAGGGTTGAAAGAAGCTTCATTCTGGTAATCCTTGGAAAAATAAAAAGTGTGGCTGGCTGCCACGGCCAAAGCTTAACACTGCCGTCCGCGTGGCGATACGTAGCGTAAATCTAGCGTGGCATCTTAGCAGCGGACCTGCGCCTCTCCCCAAATTTCAAGGTGCAACTTGACGAAGTTTGATCTACCGCAAACTGAAAAATCAAGATCGGATCATTTCGCCGATCTCCAGTGAGAATTCGCCAACAAAAAGACCCGGCACTGTCTCCAGTCCCGGGCCTCATGATGTCAATTCCAGGGCGATGCCCGGATGCATGCGCCTTGCTACTTCTTTTTCTCCATATGGCGTGCAGCATCCTTGGCAGCCACCAGTTCCCGAATCGTCTGGTACTTTTCATCTGACAGCACGTTCTTGGTATGCAGCCAGGACTTGCTGCCATAGGGTCGACCAGCAATGATCTTGGCAGACTCTTCCGCGCCAATGCCAGGCAGCTTCTTCAACTCTTCAGCCGTGGCGCTGTTGATATCCACCAATTGGTCAGCCGGTATACGCGGCGCCGCCGCGGGTTTGGCAGGCCTCTTGGGTCGGCTGGCGGCGGTCGCTGGCTCAGCAGGCTTGGCGGTTGACGCCTTTGCTGCCGGAACTGATGCTTTGGCTGCCGGGGCCGAAACTTTCGCCGCCGGAGCTGAGGCTTTGGCAGCCGGGGCATCGGCAGCCATGACTGTGCCAGCGCTCAGCACGATCACCGCAGCCGACAGCAGCGAAACAGAAAACAGACGGTAACTCATAGAACTCCATTCAGGTGAAACATGCACACAGTGCGCATGCTAGCAAAAAAACTAACCCGGATGCGTTGCCGGATCCGGGTTAATGGGTTGGGTGGGAGGCGGACACTGTTGCCAGTGTCCGTTTCCTGTCTAGCGACTACTTTCGCTTATTGGTGCACCACCGCAGCGTCAGCCACCTTGCCAGCGGAGTGGCAGAGTGAGCACAGTTCGATCTTGGCCTGTGCAGCAGCACGCGGCTTGTAGATCGAGCCACCCGATTGGCTGTCTTCCATGTGGGCACGGGCCTTGGCCGTGTCGTGGCATGAGAAGCAAGCGGCAGCGGTAGGCGAGTTCACCAGATTGGCCGGTTGCGAACTCACGACACCCGTAGCGGCGGTATAGGCCGGCGAAGCCGTGCCATAAGCCGTGTCAGCTGCCACACCGTAGACGGTCGGCAGGAAGGGGGCCGAGGTGCTGGTGCTTGCAATGGTGCCAGAAGCAACCGTTACATACAGGCGATTGTCGAACTCAGCATTGAAGCTGGCGATCGATGCAGGCGCCGTTGTCGAGTTGACGATGGTCGATGAGACTGGGGTCACCGCATTGTTGACAGCACGACGATAAATCGCGCCAGAGTTCACGGTGTTGGGCAAATGGCAGGCTTCGCACTTGCTGATACCACCCGGATAACCGACGTTGGCAAAGTTGTCAACGGCGTCCACTGCATGCCAGTAGAACGGTTGTGAACGCTTGCCTGCGCCGTGGATGCCGTGCACAAAGCTCGACGATGCGGCTGACCAGCCACCACTGCTTTGATTCGGGTTGTGGCAGAAGTTGCACGATTGCGCGTCATTGCGCTGACCCGAATGGTAGGCGCTCTCACCGAACACACCGAGTTTTTCGTGGCAGGTGTTGCAACGCTCATTCTCGACCAACACGCGGCGGCTGGTGTAGCCAGTAGCGACCTTCCAGACGTTCGGTGCCGGAACAATCAAGCCACCGATCAGGGTCGTCTTGTTGTACGGGAACAGCGGCAGGTCAATCTGCGTCAGCGGTTGCGTGGCAGGCAGCGCGTAGGTGTAACCCACACCAGCCGTCACCATCTTGGCAGTGGTCGGAATGGTCGCGCCAGTCAATGTCACGGTGTAGTAGCCGTTGGCATCGCGTGCCGACAGTGTGCCGGCACCAGTGGTGGTGGCGGTGCCGTTCCAGATGTTCTTCAGGTAGCCACTCAGATTGGCATTGAAGTCGGTCGGGGCGACGGTCATGCCATCCTGCGGCACAGCGAAGCGCACATAGATCGATGGGCTGCCGACGAAACCATTAAGCATTTCAGTCGTCACGCCAGCGGCGTAGGTGTTGAAGGTCACTGGCACGCCAGCGCTGTCAAGCATACGGAACTGTACGGCGACCTTGCCAGACGTCACGGTCACGTTACCGAGTTCATACGTGAAAGCCTTGGCGCCTGCGGGCAGGTGCTGGGTGTAGGCAGCGATGGCAGCAGCATTGGTGTTACCCGTTGCAACCGTACCGGGGGCCTGTGCCAAGATGGCAGCAGCGATCGGTGCGACTGGCACGTGGTAGTCAACAACGTCCTGCGCCTTGTGGCAGGTGGCGCAATCAGCGTCATTGGCGTAAGCCTTGCCAGCGCCGTGGGCATAACCCTGGCCGTTGTAGTTGGTGATGCCAGAAACCGTCTTGCCGGTACCGGTTGCGAAGTTGATACCGTCATGGCATGAACCGCAGGCCTTGATGCTGGGTGCGGTCTTCCAGTTGTCGCCATTGGGTTGCGCGATCTTGGAGGTGGCCGAACCGTCGTGGCACTTGACGCAATTACGCACGTCTTGCGGGTAGCGGGTTTCGTTCACTGTCACGCCACGGATGTTGTAGTTCTTCTTGACCAGGCTCTCACCCATGTGGATCTTGTGAACCCAGCGCGGCATATCCACATTGCTGTAGATGTTGGTGCCGTCGACTGTCTTGGTTGCGATGTCGCCAACTGTTGCGCCAGTCGAGCCGAGCACGTAGTCGCCGTTGGCGTCAAACGAAGCGGCGGTCGGTGCAGCGTAACCATAGGCGCTCTGCGGTGTATGACAGGTCACGCACAAGTTCGGGTCCTTACGGCCGTGCAGCAGGGCACCGGCATGGCAGGACTGGCACACGTCAACCTTGGTGATGGTGCGCGTCGCCGTCACGGCTGCGCCGTCCGGACGGAAGTCCAGGTAAGCCGCTACCGGGTTGGTCGAACTGACCGTGGCCTTCACCGTAAACCCGTCGGGCGTGTTGGTGCCAGTGCCTGGCTTGGCGCCTTGGAACTGCATGGCAACGCGGTGGGTTTGCGCCGGCGCGTAGGATACATCGCCGAGGTCAGCCTTGACGGTCTTGACACCGTCATAAGTACCGGCATCGACCACGGTCTTGGCCTGGGTGATGTCACGGTAGAACTTGTAGCTGTAGGCGCCGTTGCCGAGGTCGGTCATGACACCCTGGTTGTCCGTTGTCGGAGAACGTTGGGCAGCCGGGGTTGTACCGGTGCTGTGGTCTGTTGCGCTCTTGAAGGTCGGCGTCGACGTCACGATGTAGCTCAGCCAGTAGCTGGGGCTGCCATTGACGGCCGGCATCAGCTTGGCAACAGTGAAGCCGAAGTTGGCATAGGCAGCGGCAGTTGCCGTGCTGACCGGGTTCAGTGAACTGTAGGCCAGACCGGTGATGGGCTTGCCATTTTCATCAACAACCTTGAAGTTGACGACGGGCTTGCCGTCAGCGGGAATGGTGGCGCCGGTGATCTGAGCAGACCACTTCATGTCGACCCATTGCTTGTCGGTGACGTCGGCCAGCTTGACGACGTCGTTGGCGTTGACACCGGGGGCACCCGCAGCGCCGGGGGTACCAGCGGCACCGGCTGCGCCTGGCGCACCGTCACTGCCGCCGCCGCAACCGGCAAGAGCTGCAATCGCAAGCACACTTGCTGCAGCGAGCTTTCCCCAATGGGGAGAGGTTCGATCGTTGAAATACTTCACTGTAAGCCTCCTAAGGCGTTAACGTTAAAAACACAACTAAACACTTTACGTTCACTTTACACACGGCGATTCTCCTTGTGCGGCGTGGCTGTCAGTTTGCGCTAAGTCAAACATCGGGGAGTTAGAACCCGCTTTACCAAGTCATTTCCACCGTGAGCGGGACCGGGCAGCCTGTCGCAGCAGGCCATGAACCTGGTCACTGGCCTTGCGCGCGACGTGCAATAAAAAAAGGTGCAACCCTTTTCAGGGTCGCACCTTCTTCTTGATGAAGGTCAGTTGACTGCTAAGGCAACTGGTAGCTGTAGCTCACGCCGATGAAGCTGACGTTTTGCGACTGCTTTTGCGCCAACGTGCTGCCGTCGGAGAACGTGAAGGGAATTCCCTCATAGGCCCAGGCCCAGTCATTCATGCTGGCGCGCTGGTGCACCAGATCCACCCGCACCGCCGAAGCTTTGTCGAGCGTGTATTTGCCAAACAGCTTGAGCGCCGTCTGGCGGTACACCACATCGGGCAGGCCACCGCTGGCAGCCAGCAGGGCCACGCTGTCGGCCGTGGCCGAGGCGTCAAGCGTCTGGGCGTAAACGCTGCGGTCGTTCAGGAAGGACAAGCCGCCGCCGACGTTGAACGTGCTGCTGACCTTGCCCGTCACGCCGAAATTGACGCCCAGGTTCTTGTTGTCAAAGGCCATCACATAAGCCGATGGACGCGCCTGATTCAGGTTCTGCAGGCTTTGCGACAGGTAGCCATTGAGCGCCCAGTTGTCGGACAGGGTGTAGCCCCAGTCAACACTCAACTGGCTCATACGGGTGTCACGCAGGCCGTAGGCGCCGGGCGTGTCAAAACGGTCCTTGCCGGTTTCAGCGCTGAACTGCAGCGTCAGGCTCTCACTGGCCTGCCAGTCGGAGAACAGCCGGATCTTGTCGCGCTTGCGGTCCGCCAGCGAGGGCATGAAGACGGCGGTCGACGCCAAGCCGGCCACCGGGTCGGCCGGGTTGATGACTTCGGTCAAACCGGTCCCGCTGTTGTCCTTGAGCCAGTTGGAGCCGGTGCGCTTGCTGCTGGAGACACCAATCGAACCGCTGACGTCTTCTGACATGCGGCGACGCAGATCGGCACGGACCGTGGTTTCATCTGTCTTCTGGCGCAAGGCGCTGATGCCAGAGACAGCGCTGGTGCTGGTGAACGTGCCGTGGTCAATGCTTTCACGGTCCGCGCCCAGCGTGCCGCGGTAGTCACTGTTGAAACTCCAGCTGGCCTGCACCTTGCCGTTGGTCTTGCGATACGGCAGATTGCGGTTGGTGTAGGTATTGGTGTTGCCAAAGGTGCAAGGTGCTGCAAGCTGTGCCGCGCCTTCCACGTTGTAGCAGCCAATCGTCGTCTGGTCATCGCGGTTTTCATAACGCAGATCGGCCATCAGGCTGAGTTGCGGAATCGGGCGCGACGTCAGACCCAGCTTGCCGGTGGTTGATGTGACCTGGCCGCCGAGATCGGTGCTGCCCGCCGGTGCTCCGACCAGGCCCATCGCAGCAAAGTCACGGTTCTGCGTGGCCACGCTGCGCCCGAGCTTGAAGCTGCCGCGCGTGGTGTTGCTGAAATCAAAACTGCCACTCAAATCGAGCTGGTGCGCCTGGTTGTCCGGCGCCAGGGCCAGCGGCGACCCGAGCAGGCCAAGCAAGGCTGGGTTCGTTGCGGTATTCAAGGCGCCCGGCAGCGAGGCCGTGAGCGTGCCGTTGTCGTTGCGGTAGAAAGAGCCGTAATAGCCCAAGCTGACCCGCAGTTTGTCCATGGCGTAATTGAGCCGGGCTTCAAGCTGACTGTGGCTGGCCTGGATCGGCTCGGGCAGCATCAGCACAGCCCAACCGGTATTGGCAGCACAACCGGGCGCAATCACCGACGGGCAGTTCAGACCGATGCCGGACAGGCGTGCGCCTTCCTTCTTCTCGTTCTTCAGATCGAATTCGAATTGAAGCGCCGGGGTAATCCATTTGGCCAAACCCAAGCCCAGGCCGGTGCGCTTGGTCTTGAGGTCGAAATCGGTCCCCGTGCCGGGTGCGATCGCGACGACCTGCGGCACCGTGGAGCCGAAACCGAGCATGCCGCTGTTGACCGTGTTCGGGTCGTAGCGCACCAGTTGACCGTAGTCGGCGCTGAGCTTCCAGTCGCCCGGATTCTTCCAGACCAGGTGCAGTTCGCGCGTCTCGCCCAGCAGGTTCGAGCCCTGCAGGTCAACCCATGTCGAGGTCGACTCCTTGCGCAGGCTGTAGTCAAGGCCGAGCGTCACGGCACTGCTGCGGTTGCGCAGGCCGTTGTACTGGCCAAACAGGGCACGGTCGGCGCTGTCGCCGCTGGCAAGACCCAGGCCAACGTCAACAGTGGTCGTCACGCTGTCAGTCTGGGCTTGCGCCGCCATGCAGGCCGTGCATACGGCCATCGCCACCAGGGTGCGATGGAAACGGGGTGAATAAACGGATGTGGTCATTGTTATTCTCCGTGCTTCAGCGCGTCATGAGCTGTGGCGTCGGGTTGCTGGTAGACGGATTGTTGGAACCATGGATCTGCGTATGGCAGTTCAGGCAACTGCGCCCCTGCCACAGGTTGACCGTGTTCTTTCCGCTGCTGAAATTGCTGGCCACGCCGCTCTGGCCGCCCAGTGCGCCAACGCCACCCGCAACGTGCGGCGTATGGCATTGCTGGCACAGTATCGGCGCACGCGCCTTGAGCATACCGGCCACCGCGCTGCCGTGCGGGTTGTGGCAGTTCGAGCAGTCTTCGGCCACCGGTTCATGCTGGTGCACAAACGGACCGCGCTTCTCGGCATGGCAGGTATAGCAGGTGGCGTTGGTGCTGTCGCGCTTGACCAATTTGGGACCAACCGAGCCGTGCGGGTTGTGGCAATCCGAGCAGGTCATCTTGCCTTCAGGCACCGGGTGGTGCGACAGGCGGTTGACCTGGGAGCGCTGCTCCTTGTGGCAGGTGTAGCAGACCTCGGCCTGGGTGGCGCGGTTCATTACCTTGTCGCGGTTGCCGTGGATCTTGTGGCAGGAGTTGCAGGCCACGTCGGCATTTTCATGCTGGCTGCCGGCCCAATGCGCGCGCTTGGGGTCTTTGGTGTGGCAGCTCATGCAGGCCGCATTGCGCTCGCTCACTGGCGATGCATAAGACCGGATGAACATGCGGTCAGGACGCGGCCGGTCTTTGAGTTCCGGCGGTTTCTTGGCATGCGTGGGGCTGGGGCCGTGGCAGGTGATGCAGTCGGGCACACGTGCGTCGGCTGCAAAGCCGTGGGCCGACTTGCTCATGTCGGGGAGGTCTTCTTCATCGTGACAGGTCACGCACAGTTTGGCGCCGACCTCACCGGCGGCCCATGCGGTGCCGAACGGGCCGAGCAAGCCCGCCAGACACAGGCCCAAAATGGCCATTGAACTCTTGATTCGCATCCCAGATCCCTTCAAAACAGTTGCCGACTTGCGGCGACGCAGGCTCATTTCAGACCGTGGACGATGTCCACGCTCTTGGTGCCGCCACTGGCATGGCAGTCGTCACAGGTTTCGCGCGGCAACACGTTTGCAGCGGGCAGCAACGCACCGATGTCCGCCTGCGTGCGGGTGCCAAACGTGCCACCCCCAAAGTTGACCACGTGCGTCTGCGCTGCAATGGAGTCATGGCAGGCGGTACAGGTAGCGGCCTTGGGCGAGATCACCTTCCACAGGCTCGGATCGGTCACGCCCGTGTCTTTCTTGACGACAGCGCCAAGCGGACTCAGATCACGCATGTACGAGTTGTTGACGTGGCAGACCGTGCAATTGATGCCAACGCCCGGCCAAGCCACTTCGGCAGCAAAACTCGCAACCGTGCTCGGCCCCACCACGCCACCCGCACCCGGGCCGCTGGTGCCATAGGCACGTCCATAACTGTCTTTCATTGGCGTGGTCCACGGCGCCACCGGGGCACCAGTGACCTTGTCAAACACACCCTGTGTCAGATTTCCGTTGGTAAACGGATACGTGCGCTTGCTGTTGCCATGAATGCCATGGATCATGCGCTTGAACTGGTAGGACTCGTTGAGGGCCAGACCATTCGTCATGACGGTCGACGACACGCGGTTGACATCATGGCAGGCAACACAGGCTTCCACCATATTGCGTGCGCCGCTGTGGAAGGCATTGTCAAGCGTGTTGGAGCCTGAAGCGGTTCCGAGCGCGCCATGGCATGCGTTGCACTTTTCGTTGGACACAATGGTGCGGCGCGGTTGCAGCGTGCCGGAGAGTGCGAGTTCCTTGTAGCTGTGCTGCGCCGTCGTGTTGACCAGAACGGTCGGCACCACAGCGGGGCGCGCATTGGCTTGCGACTTGACCTCCAGCAGGGGCTCCTTGATTTGCCCGGTGCTGAGCACGCGGGCCGTGCCCTTGGCCACAGCGATTGCCGTGTCGTCGGGCAGCGCAATGTTGACCGTGTAATGGTTGCTGCCGTCGTTGCTGCCCTTGTAGGCATAGACATTGGCGCCACTGCCAGCCGAGTACTCGGTCACCGAATCAAGCTGACCGATCATGTTCTGGTACGCCAGGTAAAGACGCAGGTTGCCGAACTTGGTGGTGCTGGCGCAGGTGATGGTCGTGGTGCCCGTGCAATCCGGCGTCACCAGGTTGTAAGCGGCATTGCCATTGGTGGGGTCTGACAGGAAGTACTTGACCGTCACGCTTCGCGCCTTGTGGTCAGCCGTGTCGTTGAAGGCGACACTCTCGATGTTCATCTTGTACTTGGCCGCGTTGGCCGCAACCTGGTTCCAGTGCACATTCTCGGCTGAAACATTGGAGCCGGCACCGTGGCATTTGACACATTGCGCATCCGTCAGCGAAGTCGCCAGCGCACCATTGCCGTTGAGCGAGATGGCGATGCCAACGTGAACGTTGTTCCAATCGGTACCGAGGGCACTGGTGTGGCAGGTCAGGCAAGCACCTTTGCTCGGCTGGGTCTTCCAGTTGTCGCCCTGCGGTGTGGCGGCATTGGCGCCCGAATGGCACACCGTGCAGTTGCGCAGGTCCTGCGGGAAGCCGACTTCAGCGTAGCTGTTCTTGCTGTTCTGGTAGCCCCAGATCGTGTAGTCCTCACCGTTGCTGGCAAGCAGGCGCCCGGCATGAATCTTGTGGACCATGGTGGCCAGGGTCAGGACATTGCCGGAGTTGGCATCGGTGGTGCCGGGGTTGTGGCACATGACGCAGTACTGCGTATCAACGCGACCGCCGCCATGCAGTGCCAGTTTTTCGTGGCAGCCATTGCAGGACGAGACATCGGTCATCTTGCGGGTCTTGGCCGGGTCAGTGACGAGCACCGAATTGCCGCTGGCGTCGACCGTGAAATCAACGTAGGGGTTGACCAGCACCGCGGCGCCGGCTGCATTTTTGTAGCTGAGCTGAATGGCCACGCGATGGGTGCGCGCCGGCTCGAACACGACGCCATTGGTCTGCGCTGTGTCCTTGATATTGGTCTTGAAGGTGTAGGTGTAATAGCCCTCGGGGTGGTACACCAGTTGTGCCGCCAGCAAGGCCGCATCGGTCTGCTTGCCATCGGTGGTGGCCTGCCAGGCCGAGGCCAATGCCGGCTTGCCGCCTGGGCCGACTCCGGCCGTTGCGGTTTCCTTGCGATAGATGTAGTTGACCCACTGGTCCGGATTCCCATCGGTGCCGGGTACCAGCTTGGCGATGGCGAAAGTCACATTGGTGATGGCCAGGTCCGGCTTGACCTGCGCATCAGAGAAGACGGCAAAGTTGACCTTGGTCGTGGTATTGACACTGACCGCCGGTATGCCCGCGCCCTGCAGCACGGTAAACGGCGCAGCGCCATTGTTTGCGGTGTCGTTACTTGCCAGCGCGCCAGCCGCGCTCAAAGCGGGCAAAACGCCAGCGGCCGGTGCGGGTGTTCCGCCCCCACCGCTGCCGCCGCAGCCCACCAAGGCGATAGACACCAGGCAGGCAGTACTCCATCGAGCCAATGAATGTTTCATTTCTTCTCCGTCGTTTTAGGTTTGAACGACATGACACAAACTGCTGAAAGCCGTTAGCGCGATACCGTTACTTCTATGCAGTTCATTCCTGATACTTGTGAACCATCATGCGCTCGCTGGAGCGGCGCAGTTCTTACTGGGCCAGTACCCAGTCGGCGATGTTCTTCAGCGCAGCCTGGTCTTTGGTGTCGATGATCTTGTGCTCTTCTTCGCTACCGTCGTCAAGTTTGACCTTGGGGCCGGTGGTAATGTTCTTGATGATGCTGGCCTGACCGTCAGCCTTGCCCTTGTACTTGGCAGCAATCTTCTTCAGGGCCGGGCCCTTCTTGGCCTTGTCAACCGAGTGGCATTTGCTGCAATCGTTCTTTTTGAACAATGCGGCTGCCGCATCGGCGTCCACAGCAGCCATTGCGCTGGTGGAGGAAACGGCGAGTACAGCCATGGCGACGGGAACCAGAATTTGTGCGAATTTCATGTCAAAGCCTTTCAGTTTGCAGTAGGGTTGGTCAAAGAAATACCCGGGTCTGACCCAGGATAGACCTGGGCGCTAGGATAAACCTGTAATCGGTGATGGACCCATGAATTTGTATCGTATCGTTTCCGGTTGATCTAAATCAACTAAATTTTGCGGCTTTCAATTCGGGGTGTTGCGTTTTTGCCAGCGCTGCAACGTGGGCGTCAGCAGGTCTTGCGTTTTGGCTTTTGACAGGCTACGGCTGGCCGAGGCCTTGCAGCCACCGATCGATCTCCTGTAGCGCCGCCTCACTGGCCGCGTTCAGTGCGCGCACACCGCCTGTTGCATCGGCGCTGGGCGCGTCGCGCTGCACCGTGAGGCTGCGTTGGGCCAGCGCGGTCGCGCCGGTGGCGCTGGTGCGGCTTACGGTGGCGCGCAGTCGCAGCAGGCCGACGCTGCTCTCAGGCGCCGTGAATACCTGGCTGAATTCCTCGAGTTCGATGCGCAATGTGAGCGGTCGCTCTCGGTTTGGCATCCCGGCAACGAGAGTTTCGTCGCCGGGCCTGAGCAGGGTATGGCGCTGGCCCAGAGTCTCGCGCAGGCGCTGGCCCAGCAGTTGCGTTGGCGTCATGCTCCAGCGCGCCAGTGCATAGGGCCGAAGTTGCTGCCCGTCGGAATAGGCCAGACGGTACAGCATGGCTGTGCTGTCGAGCGCCGGGTTGACATCGACCATTTCAAGCAGCAGGGCTGGCAGTCTGGCCTCGCCGTGCTTGCTGGCGACGTTCAGGGCGCCGGGGCCAAAGTCGTAGACTGCGGCGCGCGTGCCCGGCGTCGGCACGGCGCAGGCGCCGAGCAGCAAAACAAGGCAGGTGGCGCCGACGCGACGGGTGGCTGATGTCAGGGTGTGCTTCATGGTTTGACCGGGCTCGCAGTGAAGCCGCTTTCACCCGGGCCGGGCGGGATTGGCGCGTTGCCGAAAATCAGGGATTGCGGGTTGTCGCCGACGCTGTCCACGGTGCGACCCAATTGGCGCGCGCTGCGCGCGGCCTCGTCGGCCAGGCGGTTGACGCGCGGCAGCGTCAGACTGTTGAGGGTTTGCCCGGTCCGCACCAGGGTGTCGGCGCCGGCGCTGAGCTGGTCCAGCGTGCCGCCGGTCTCGTTCATGCGCTCGGTCACGGTCCGGAACGCCCGCGCTGAGGCGCGCGCCTCGTCCGCGCTGTCGCCAACCCGCGTCGAGGTTTGCTGCAGGCTTTGCAGCGTGGTCTTGCCGTCCTGCACCAGCGCCGGCAGCGTCTTGCCGGCGTCTGCGGCCATGCGTCCCAGGCTGTTGGCCGCCTGGCCCATGTGGTCGATCGTGGTGATCAGCTTCTTCTGGTTGTCGGGGCTGAGCAACTGGTTGATGCGGACGCTGCTTTCTTCGAGTTGGCGCAGAATCTTCTCGCCCTGGCTCGACAGTTTGGACATCAAGCCCGGCCGCATCGGAATGCGCCCGGCCGCGCCACCGCCCGGCGCCAGCGCCACTTGGGATTCGCCGCTGTCGTCGAGTTGCACGAAGGCCAGCCCGGTGACACCCTGAAAACCCAGCGACGCGAAGGTGGACGTGGTGATGGGCGCACTGTCGTCGATGGCGATGCGGATCAGCACCTGTGCGCCGGCCTGCGGATCGAAGCCGATGCTGCTGACCTTGCCAACGGTCACGCCCTTGAAGCGCACCGATGCCTGCGGCTGCAAACCGGTTACTTCTTCCTTGCTGATGAGCTCATAGACGCGCATTTCGCGCGAGTCGCGGGTCAGCCAGACCGCCAGCGTGGTCAGCAGTGCCGCCAGCAGCAGCACAAAGGCGCCGGCGGCCAGAGCGTGGGATTTGTTTTCCATGGTTTTGCGTGCGAGGCTTTCTTTTTACACCGCCGGCTGGTGTTTGTGCAACAGGGCTGCTGCGCGCTGGCCGCGCTCGCCCAGGAAGAACTCACGCACAAACGGATGTTCGCAGGCCATCACCGCGGCCGGCTTGCCGTTGACGATGATGCGCCGGTCAGCAACCACGGCAATGCTGGTGCTGAGTTCGAACAGGGTGTCGAGATCGTGCGTGACCATCACCACCGTCAAGCCGAGCTCGCGGTGCAGCGACAACAGGAGCGCGCAAAAGGCATCGGCGCTGTCGGGGTCGAGCCCGGCAGTGGGTTCGTCGAGCAGCAGCAACGGCGGGTCCATCACCAGCGCCCGCGCCAGCGCCACGCGTTTGACCATGCCACCCGACAGATCAGCCGGCATCTTGTGCGCCTGCGCCGGGTCGAGCCCGACCATTTGCAGCTTGACCATGGCGACATCGCGCACCAGATCGCGCGGCAGCGTTCTGAGTTCGCGCAAGGGGAACGCAATGTTCTCCAGCACGGTGAAGGCGGAGAACAGGGCGCCGTGCTGAAACAGCATGCCGACGCGGCTGGCCGCGCCCTCGGCGCCCATCTGCGAGGCAGGCCGGCCCAGCACCGTGACCTTGCCGCGCGCCGGCGTCTCCAGCCCCAGGATCTGGCGCAGCAGCACCGTCTTGCCGCTGCCCGAGCCGCCGACGATGGACAGCAGTTCGCCGGCCTCGATCCGCAGGTCGAGGTTCTTGTGGATTACTGCGGCGCGCCCGGCGTTTCGGAAAACCGACCAGAGCTTCTCGATCTGCACGACGGGTTCAGGCGTTTGCATCACAGGCCGACATCCTTGAATACGACGGCAAACAGCGCGTCCACCAGGATCACCATGGTGATCGAGATCACCACCGAGGCCGTTGTGCCGCGCCCCAGGCTTTCGGTGTTGGGCTGGACGCGCAGGCCGAAATGGCAGCCGATCAGGGCGATTAGCAGGCCGAACACCACGGACTTGCCGACCGCCAGCGTGAGGTTGGCGATCGGTACCGCGCGCGGCAAGGCCTCAAAAAAATAAGCGGGTGTCACGCCCATCACCAGGTCCGATGCCAGCATGCCGCCCAGCAGCGCCGAAAGCGTGGTCCAGACCGTGAGCAGGGGCATGGCAATGGCCATGGCAATGGCGCGTGGCAGTACCAGCCGGTAGCCCTTGGCAATGCCCATGACACGCATGGCGTCGAGTTCTTCGGTCACGCGCATGACGCCGATCTGGGCCGTGATCGAGGAGCCGGAACGCCCGGCGATAAGGATCGCGGCCAGCACCGGACCGAGTTCGCGGATCAGTGCAAAGCCCAGAATGTTGACGATGAAGGCGTCGGCGCCAAACTGGCGCAGTTGCTGCGACATCAGGTAGGCCAGCACCACGCCGATCAGAAAGCCGACCAGTGCCGTGATCGGCAAGGCCGTCGCGCCGACGCGGTACAGGTGGCCTGAAACATCGCGCCATGGGCCCTTGCCTGGCGCGGCGGCGAGTTTGACGCAGTCGAGCGCTAGTTGCCCGGTCAGACGCAGACCGTATTTGAGGTGGTCAAGAACCACCCAGACCAGTGCGCCGAGTGCCAGAAAGAGTTGCCAGAGCGTGGTTCGCGTTGGTGCCGGCGGCACCCGCGTGTAGTTCGCAACCCGGCTCAGCATGCTGTGCTGGGTTGGCGTCAGCGCCAACCTGGTGGGCCAGCGATGACCCCAGGCGTTCCACAGCAGTTGGGCGCCGGTATGGTCGAGCCGTTGCAGGCCGTTCAAGTCCCATCGCCAGTGCTCGGTGCCGCTGGCGCAGCAAGCCGCCAACTCCGATTCAATCCGGGGCCAGACCGCAGCGTTCGCCAGTTGCGCCGCTGTCCAACCGCCCGACAGCAGCAGAGCCTGCCCGTCAACCGTGGTCTGGCGTGTGATGCGTGGCGAGTCTTGCGACGGGGTGGTGCGATCAATCACAATGCGGGACAAAAGAAATTTATCCGTGAGTCTAGTCACGCATGGTACTGCCTGGGGCGGCTTGCTTGCGGCAAAATGATTCCAGAGATTGCAACAGGAGACACAGCTTGAGCCAGATCATTTCTTCATCAACGCCGGAATTGCTGGTGAGCCAGCGCGACGCCGTCTTGTGGCTGACCATCAACCGCGAGGAGCGTCGCAATGCCATGAGCCACGCCGTGCTGGCCGCCATGGCGCAGGCCATAACCGCCGCGCAGGGCGAGCGCGGCATCCGCGCCATCGTCATCACCGGCGCGGGCGTCAAGGCCTTTTGCGCCGGCGCTGACCTGCAGTCGGCCAAGGCTTTCACCACTGACTACTCCGAACCGCATGGCCATCTGGCGAATTTGCTGCGCGTGGCGCGGGCCAGTTGCGTGCCCTTGATTGCGCGCGTGAACGGCGCCTGCATGGCCGGCGGCATGGGGCTGATGTCGATGTGCGACATGGCGGTGGCGGCGCGCCATGCGGTGTTTGGTCTGCCCGAAGTGAAAATCGGTGTCTTCCCGGCCCAGGTGCTCAGTGTGCTGCAGCATCTGATTCCGCGGCGCACCCTCAACGAGATGTGCCTGACCGGCGAGCCGATCACCTCAGCCCAGGCGCTCGAATTGGGGCTGGTCAATTACGTTGATGACGACGTGGACGCCAAACTGCAGTGGCTGCTGGAGCGCCTGCTCGACAAATCGCCGGCCGCCATCCGGCGCGGCCTGTACACGCTCAAGGGCGTGGAGTCCATGGCGTTCGAGCAGGCCATGTCGTTCACCGAGAGCCAGATTGCGCTCTTTACCCTGACCGAAGATGCCAAGGAAGGGCAAAAGGCGTTCCAGGAAAAGCGCAAGCCGAACTGGGCCGGTCAATGAGCACCGAATTCGACTACATCATCGTCGGCGCCGGAACCGCCGGCTGTTTGCTGGCGAACCGCCTGTCGGCCGATGCAAGCAAACGCGTGCTGCTGATCGAGGCCGGGCGCAAGGACGACTACCACTGGATCCATATCCCGGTCGGCTATCTGTATTGCATCGGCAACCCGCGCACCGACTGGCTTTACAGCACCGAGCCCGACGCCGGACTCAATGGCCGTGTACTGCGCTACCCGCGCGGCAAGACGCTGGGAGGCTGCAGCAGCATCAACGGCATGATTTACATGCGTGGCCAGGCGCGTGACTATGACCAGTGGGCCCGCATCACCGGCGACGAGAGCTGGACCTGGGACAAGGTGCTGCCCTACTTCAAGCTGCACGAAGACCATTACCAGGGCGCGAGCGCCGCCCATGGCGCCCGCGGGGTCGTGCCCGAGCTGATGCAGGACGCGACGCAGCCCTATGCCAAGGTCTTGCGCCATCGCAGCGCCGGCGGTGAATGGCGGGTCGAGAAGCAGCGCCTGCGCTGGGACGTGCTGGACGCGTTTGCGCAGGCCGCGCAGCAGGCCGGCATTGCCGCTACCGACGACTTCAACCGGGGCGACAACGAAGGCGTCGGTTACTTCGAGGTCAACCAGAAACAAGGCTGGCGCTGGAGCACGGCCAAAGCCTTTTTGCGACCCCAATGCTATGGGCGCCCCAACTTCGAGATGTGGACCTCGGCCCAGGTCGTCAAGTTGCTGTTTGAAACCGGCGCTGATGGCGCCAAGCGCTGCAACGGCGTTCAGGTCTGCGCCAACGGGGAGATGGTCACGGCCAGCGCCGATGCCGAGGTCATCCTGAGTGCCGGCAGCATCGGCTCGCCGCAGATCCTGCAACTCTCGGGTGTCGGCCCGGCGGCCTTGTTGCAACAGCACGGCATCGCCGTCGCGCATGAGGCGCCGGGGGTTGGCGCCAATCTGCAAGACCACCTGCAGATCCGCTCGGTCTACAAGGTGCAGGGCGTCAAGACGCTCAACACCCAGGCCAGCACGCTCTGGGGCAAAGCCATGATCGGCCTGGAATATGCCTTGAAGCGCAGCGGCCCGATGAGCATGGCGCCGTCACAGCTGGGTGCCTTCACGCGCAGCGATGCAGCACAGGTTTATCCGAACATCGAGTACCACGTCCAGCCCCTGAGCCTGGAGGCCTTCGGCGAGCCGCTGCACAGCTTCAACGCTTTCACCGCCAGCGTCTGCAACCTGAACCCGACCAGCCGCGGCACGGTCCAGATCAGGAGCCCACGCTTTGAAGACGCACCGGCGATTGCGCCCAATTACCTCAGCACCGACGCCGACCGCAAGGTGGCGGCCGATTCCCTGCGCCTGACGCGAACCATCGTGGCGCAGCCGGCGCTGGCTCAATACCAGCCGCAGGAGTGGAAGCCGGGCGTGCAGTACCAGAGCGACGCCGATCTGGCCCGGCTGGCAGGCGACATCGCCACCACCATCTTTCACCCGGTGGGCACGACGAGGATGGGCCGTGCGGATGACCCGATGGCGGTGGTCGATTCGCGTTTGCGTGTGCGCGGCATAACGGGTTTGCGCGTGGTCGATGCCGGTGTCATGCCCACGGTCACCAGCGGCAACACCAATTCGCCGGCGCTGATGATTGCCGAAAAGGCCGCGCAGTGGATCGTGGAAGATGCGGCCCGGAGCTTCAAAGGGTAAATCCTGAAAGGGTAAGTCCTGATGTTGCCGGCCTGTTTTGACGGTTACATTGGCACCAATCGTTGGCGGTCCTACCCGGCTCGCTGATGGAGAAAGGCCCTGGAGACAGCGCCCCTTTGGGCAAATAAATCGAAAAAGTGGGAACTGGCACCGGCAACCCCGGTGCCTTTTTTTCGTCCGCTGCGGGATGGGACAATGCCGGCATGGAATTGCTGATTGTCTCGCTGGCCTCGTTGCTGGCCGGTTTTGTCGACTCGATCGTCGGGGGCGGTGGCCTGATTCTGGTGCCCGCCCTGTTTGCCGCCTTCCCCGCTGCCCACCCGGCCACCCTGTTTGGTACCAACAAGGGCGCTTCGGTCTGGGGCACGGCGATGGCCACCTGGCAATACGGTCGCCGTGTGGAATTGCGCTGGCCTGCCCTTTTGCCGGCGGCGCTGGCGGGTTTTCTGGCTTCGTTTGCCGGCGCCTGGTTGGTGACCGTGCTTTCGCCGACCTATTTGCGCAAGGCGCTGCCCCTGGTGCTGCTCGCGGTCCTGGTCTACACACTGATCAAGAAGGAAATGGGGCGCACCCATGCGCCGCGCTTCACCGGTTCAACCGAAGCTTTGTTGGCAGCCGGTATTGGCGCTGTCATTGGCTTTTACGATGGTTTTTTCGGACCCGGCACCGGCAGCTTTCTGGTCTTCCTGTTTGTGCGTTTACTCGGCTACGACTTTCTGAACGCATCAGCCTCGGCCAAATTGATCAACACCGCCACCAACAGCGCGGCACTGATCCTGTTCATGCTCAAGGGCCATGTCTGGTGGCATTTTGTGCTGGCGATGGCGCTGGCCAATGTGCTGGGCAGCGTGCTGGGCACGCGCCTGGCGCTCAAGCACGGCACCGGCTTCGTGCGCGCCGTCTTCATCCTGGTGGTGCTGGCCCTGATCCTCAAGACCAGCTACGACGCGTTTCTGCGCTGAAGTCAGCGCACAGATTGCCATCCCGTTTTTCTTTTTGTCATCCCGGACTTGATCCGGGATCCATGACTTCCGACAATGCCAGGCGAAGCATGGATTGCGGGTCGGGGCCCGCAATGACAAGTCAAGTTTGCCATCCCGCCCCGGCTGTCAACGCCCTGCCGGTGGCCAGGGGATTTCGGCTACGGTGCGGGGCTTGCCGATGGGCGCGGGGGCCTGGGCTTTTTGCACGGCGGCCATGTCTTCCTCGCTCGGGTATTGGTTGAGCAGCCAGTAGTCAAAAATGCGCCTTGCGATGGGCGCTGCGTTCTGTGAGCCAAAGCCTGCGTTTTCAACCACCATGGCGAGCGCGATCTTCGGATCTTCAGCCGGCGCAAAGGCGGTGAACAGCGCATGGTCGCGAAAGCGCTCGTCCATTCTGGAGGCAACGTATTTTTCGTTCTGCTTGATCTGGATGACCTGGGCCGTGCCGGTCTTGCCGCCGCTGGTGTAGCCCGCGCCGCGAAAGGCCGCCGCCGAGGTGCCCTCGGTGTTGACGCCCACCATCGCGTTCTTGATGACGGCAATGTTGGCCGCCTTGGCAATCACTTCACCCATGGTTTCGTGGCCGGTCGTGGTTGGCGCGTGCGTCAGGATGTCGACCACTTCCTTGACCAGGTGCGGTCGCATCTTGACGCCGTTATTGGCCAGCGTGGCGGTGGCCGAGGCCAACTGCAGCATGGTGAAGTTGTTGTAGCCCTGGCCGATGCCCAGTGAGATGGTTTCTCCGGCGTACCATTTCTGCTGGTCGGCGCGCTTGTAGGCGCGGCGTTTCCAGTCGGTCGACGGCAACAGGCCGCGCACCTCGCCAAAGATGTCGATGCCGGTCAGCTCACCGAAGCCGAAGCGCTGCATCTGCTCGTGGATGGTGTCGACACCCAGATCATTGGCCAGGATGTAGTAGTAGGTGTCGCAGGACTGCACGATTGAGCTGTACATGTTGACCATGCCGTGCCCGCCCTCTTTGTCGTCGCGAAAACGGTGGTTGCCCAGCATGAAAAATCCGGGGTCGGCAAAGGACTGCTCGGGTTTGCGCGCGCCGGTCTCCAGGGCGGCGAGCGCCATGAAGGGTTTGTAGGTCGAGCCCGGCGGATAGGTGCCGCGCAGCGCGCGGTTGAGCAGCGGTTTGTCGGGCGATTCGTTGAGCGCCTGCCAGTTTTCGCTGTCGATGCCTTCGACAAAGAGATTCGGGTCGAAGGTTGGCTTGCTGACAAAAGCCAGGATTTCGCCGGTCTTGGGGTCAAGTGCCACCAGCGCGCCGCGGCGCTCGCCAAACAACTCTTCCACCATGTTTTGCAGCTTGATGTCGATCGACAAACGCACCGTGTTGCCGGGCGTTGCCGGGCTGCTGCCGAGCTTGCGCATGGCGCGTCCGCCGGCCGAGGTCTCGACCGAATCGACGCCCGTGTTGCCGTGCAACTGGGTCTCGAAGCTCTGCTCGACGCCGAGCTTGCCGATGTACTCGGTGCCTCGGTAGTTGCCGTCGTCGTCGGACTCGTCGAGCTTTTCCTTCTCGGACGGGTTGATGCGGCCGATGTAGCCGATGACGTGGCTGGCGAGTTCGCCGTAGGGGTAATTGCGAAACAACCGGGCCTTGATCTCGACGCCGGCAAAGCGATAGCGTTGCGCGGCAAATTTCGCCACTTCCTCGTCGCTCAGGCGCGTGCGCAGCGGCAGCGATTCGAAACTCTTGGATTCTTCCAGCAGCTTCTTGAAGCGGCGCCGGTCGCGCGGCGAAATTTCCAGCACCTGCGACAACTCATCGAGCATCTGCTCCAGGTTGGCGACCTTGGCGGGCGTGACTTCAAGCGTGTAGGCCGAGTAGTTGGTGGCCAGCACGATGCCGTTGCGGTCCAGGATCAGCCCCCGGTTCGGGATGATGGGAACGATCGCCGTGCGGTTGTTCTCGGCTTGCTCCAGCAGGTCGTCGTGGCGTACCAGCTGCAGGTAAACCAGCCGCGCCCCAATCAGGACAAAGCCGAGCACCACCGCCATGCTGGCCACCAGCACCCGCGTGCGGAAGCGAAACAGGTCGGCCTCGACGTTGCGCAGTTCAGTCATGTTGCTGCCGTCATGTCATTGCGGACTTGATCCGCAATCCAGGCTCCGTGTGGCAATGGATACCGGATCGAGTCCGGTATGACAAGCGGGGGGGCTGGACTTCCACGATGACGAATGCAAAATCGTTTTCATCACAGTGGTCTGTGCGCATCGGGGTTGGGTGTTCTTCTTTGCGGCAACAGCAGCAGCACGCTGATGACGGGCCAGAGTGCGGACTCCAGCACCGGGGACAGGAGCATCAGGAAACCGGGGAAGGCGCCGCCGGCGATCATGCGCACGCACAGTTCGATCGCATGCGAAGCGGCAAACAGCGGCAACACCTGAAACGCCTGTGACGGCGCCTGGAACCACAGCAGACGGCGGTGGATCGCGATCGCCAGAAAACTCAGCACCGTGTAGCACAGCGCGTGCTGCCCCAGCATCGCGCCCTGGTGCACATCGACCAGCAGGCCAAAGACAAAGGCCAGGCCAATGCCGACGCGTTGCGGCTGATGAATGCTCCAGAACACCAGAACCAGGGCCAGCAGGTCGGGCACCCAGGCGGCGCGGCCAAACAGGCCGACGTTCTGCAGCATATTGAAGGCCAGCGCACCGATCAGGCTGGCGGCGATGAAGAAAGGGCTGGCCGGCAGCAGCAACTGCTGACCACGACGCATGATCATTTCTTGCCACCCTTCTTGACCGCGCCGGGAGCGGCCTCAACCGGGGGTCGTGGCGCGACCTGGCTGCCCAGGGGCTTGAGCACCATCACATGGCCGACGCCGGTAACCAGCGCCAGCGGTGCGCAACTGATGCGCGCAAAGGCGGAATCAACCCGGCGTTCGATCTTCTGGATGCGGGCCACCGGCAGACCGGGCGGGTAGACGCCGTCGACGCCGCTGGTAGTCAGCAGATCGCCGACCTGCACATCGGCATTGGCTGCCATGAAACGCAGCTCCAGCGCGTTTGCGCGCAGCACCGGGTCGCCAAAGGCCACGCCGCGCTCGCCGCTGCGGGTGTTGAGCACCGGAATGGCCTGATCGCGGTCGGTAACCAGCGTCACTTCGCTGAGCATCGGGTAGACGCGCGTCACCTGCCCGAGCACGCCGGCCTCGTCGAGTACCGGCGAGCCGGCCAGGATGCCTTCGAGCGCACCCCGGTCGATGATGACCTTGCGGGTGTAGGGGTCGGCCGCGTCGTACAGGACCTGCGCCGCTTGCGCCGGCGTGTTCACGCGTTCGCGCAGGGCCAGCAACTGGCGCAGGCGCGAGTTTTCGAGCGCGAGCTGTTCGACCTGATTGGCGCGTTGGGACTGTAGGTCGAGTTTGCGTCGCGCCGCTTCTTCGTTCGCCTGCGAGGTCTTTACCGTTTCGAAATGCTGGGCCACGCCCTGCGTCCACAGCACCGGGCGCATGACCAGCCATTGCACCGGGTAGAGCGCGGTGGCGACCGCGCTGCGCAGGGGCTTGGCGAGCTCAAAACGCGCATCGGCCACCATCAAAAAGAGGGCCAGCGCGCTGAACAGCGTCAGCTTGGACAGGGCCGAAGGCCCCTGTCGGAAGAAAGGGGGGGGTGTACCGTCCAGCGTACCGAGTGGCATCGCTGTCCCTGAGGATTATTCGTTGGTGAAAATGGAGTGCAGACGGTCCATGCGCTCCAGCGCAATGCCGCAGCCGCGCACAACGCAGGTCAGCGGATCTTCTGCCACCAGCACCGGCAGGCCGGTTTCCTCGGCCAGCAGACGGTCCAGATCCCGCAGGAGCGCGCCGCCGCCGGTCAGCATCATGCCGCGGTCGGCAATGTCGGCACCGAGTTCGGGCGGCGTCTGTTCCAGTGCGTTCTTGACGGCCGAGACGATGTTGTTGATCGGGTCGGTCAGTGCTTCCAGAATCTCGTTGCTGGAGATGGTGAAGCTGCGGGGCACGCCTTCGGACAGGTTTCGCCCACGCACTTCCATCTCGCGCACTTCGCTGCCGGGGAAGGCCGATCCGATCTGCTTCTTGATCGACTCCGCTGTCGGCTCGCCGATCAGCATGCCGTAGTTGCGCCTGATGTAGTTGATGATGGCGTCGTCGAAACGGTCGCCGCCAACGCGCACACTGCCCTTGTAGACCATGCCGCCGAGTGAGATGACACCGACCTCTGTGGTGCCGCCGCCAATGTCGACCACCATCGAGCCGCTGGCTTCGCTCACCGGCAGACCGGCGCCGATGGCCGCTGCCATGGGTTCTTCGATCAGGTAGACGTCGCGCGCGCCAGCACCGAGTGCTGATTCACGGATGGCGCGGCGCTCGACCTGGGTCGAGCCGCAGGGCACACAGATGATGATGCGCGGGCTGGGGCGGAACATCGAGCGTGGGTGCACCATCTTGATGAACTGCTTGAGCATCTGCTCGGTCACCGTGAAGTCGGCAATCACGCCGTCTTTCATCGGGCGGATGGCTTCGATATTGCCCGGCACCTTGCCCAGCATGGCCTTGGCTTCCTTGCCCACGGCCTGAATCGTTTTTTTGCCCTGCGGGCCGCCTTCGTGGCGGATCGCAACCACCGAGGGTTCGTCGAGCACGATGCCCTTGTCGCGTACGTAAATCAGGGTGTTGGCGGTACCAAGGTCGATCGCCAAGTCAGTGGAGAAGTACTGACGGAATGCTCCAAACATTAAGATTCCTCTCGGGCATGGCGGACGCTTCGGCCCGGCACTGCCACATTGACTAGTTTCATATCGTATAGTTCTGGCAAAGACCTGCGCGTGAGCAGGCATCGGGCCAAAGGACAGGATAATACTCCATCCCCCGAAAAAACTTTGGTCTACGAAGTCCCTTTGCGGGTGTTTTACATTCGGTTTCGAACCAAAATTCATCATGTCCCTGACTTCTGCTGACATCGAACGCATTGCCAATCTGGCCAGGCTGGAACTTAAACCGATCGAGAGTGAGCGCATGCTCGCGCAGATCAATGGGTTTTTTGACCTGGTCGAGAAGATGCGCGCGGTCGATACCACCGGCCTGGAACCCCTGGCGCACCCGGTCGCCAGTTTTAAAGACATCAGCCTGCGTCTGCGCGAGGATCGCGTCAGCGAGCCCAACAACCGCGACGCCAATCAGCGCAGCGCCCCGGTGGTCGAGCATGGCCTGTTCCTGGTCCCGAAGGTGATCGAATGACTAACAACAATACCGCACTGCATGAACTTGGCGTGGCGGCGCTGGCGCGTCAACTGCGCGAGCGCAAGGTCTCGGCGCTTGAGACGGCGCAGCACTTCCTGGCGCGCGTGCGCGCCCATTCGGAACTGGGCGCTTTCCTGGACATCAACGAGGACGTGACGCTGGCGCAGGCGCGCGCGGCCGATCAGGCGCTGGCCGTCGGCAACGCCGATGCCACCCTGCTGGGCGTGCCGATGGCGCACAAGGACATCTTCGTGACCAAGGACTTCGTCTCCACCGCCGGCTCGAAGATGCTGACGGGCTACCGCTCGCCTTTTGACGCCACCGTGGTGGCCAAACTGGCGGCGCAGGGCGTGGTGACCCTGGGCAAGCTCAATTGCGACGAATTTGCCATGGGCTCGGCCAACGAGAATTCGGCTTTCGGCAAGGTCAGCAACCCGTGGGACCTGAGTCGCACGCCCGGTGGCTCCTCCGGCGGCAGCGCGGCAGCGGTGGCAGCTGGTCTGGTGCCGGCCGCCACCGGCACCGATACCGGCGGCTCGATCCGCCAGCCGGCGTCGTTCTGTGGCGTCACCGGCATCAAGCCCACTTATGGTCGTGCTTCGCGCTACGGCATGGTGGCTTTTGCCTCCAGCCTGGACCAGGCCGGGCCGTTGGCGCGCAGCGCCGAAGACTGTGCCTTGCTGTTGTCAGCCCTGTGCGGCCCGGATCTGGACCGAGATTCGACCTCGCTCGATGTGCCGGCGGAAGATTTCACGCGCACACTCGGTGACTCGGTGGCCGGTCTGAAGATCGGTGTGCCGCAGGAGTTTTTTGGCGAAGGCCTGGCGCCAGATGTGCGCGCGGCCATCGATGCCGCGCTGAAGGAGTATCAGAAGCTCGGCGCTACGCTGGTGCCGATCTCGCTGCCGCGCACCGAACTCTCGATTCCGGTTTATTACATCATCGCGCCGGCTGAAGCCTCCAGCAATCTGAGCCGTTTCGACGGTGTCAAGTTTGGCCACCGCGCCAAGGACTACAGCGACCTGACCGACATGTACAAGAAGACGCGCGCCGAGGGCTTTGGCGACGAAGTCAAACGCCGCATCATGATCGGCGCCTATGTGCTCTCGCACGGTTACTACGACGCCTACTACCTGCAGGCGCAGAGAATCCGGCGCATGATCGCCGACGATTTTGCCCAGGCATTCAAGCAATGCGATGTGATCGCCGGGCCGGTGGCGCCAACGGTGGCCTGGAAGCTCGGAGACAAGAGCGAAGACCCGGTGGCGAGCTACCTGGCCGACATCTTTACCCTGCCGGCCTCATTGGCTGGTTTGCCGGGCATGAGCATCCCGGTCGGCTTCGGCGCAAACCAGATGCCGGTCGGCATGCAACTGATTGGCAACTACCTGCAGGAGTCGAAGCTGCTCAACGTGGCGCACCGTTTCCAGCAGGCCACGGACTGGCACGCCGCGCGGCCGCAGGGATACTGAACCTAGATTGAACATGAACACATCCACCTCATTGCTGGTGCAGGGATACGAAGTCGTGATCGGCTTCGAGACCCACGCCCAGTTGTCGACCCAGTCGAAGATCTTCAGCCGCGCCGCCACCGCGTTTGGCGCCGAACCCAACACGCAAGCCTGCGCTGTTGACCTGGCGCTGCCGGGCACGCTGCCGGTGATGAACATCGGTGCCGTCGAGCGCGCCATCCAGTTCGGCCTGGCCATCGGCGCCCACATTGCGCCGCGCAGCATCTTCGCGCGCAAGAACTATTTCTACCCCGATCTGCCCAAGGGCTACCAGATCAGCCAGTTTGAAATTCCGGTGGTGCAGGGCGGCGATGTCGAGTTCTTTCTGGGTGACGAGAAGAAATCGGTGCGCCTGGTGCGCGCCCATCTGGAAGAAGACGCGGGCAAGTCGCTGCACGAAGACTTTGTCGGCCAGACTGGCATCGACCTGAACCGCGCCGGCACACCGCTGCTCGAGATCGTGACCGAGCCCGATATGCGCTCCAGCGCCGAGGCGGTGGCCTACGCCAAGGAGTTGCACAAGATCGTGACCTGGATCGGCATCTGCGACGGCAATATGCAGGAGGGCAGTTTTCGCTGCGACGCCAATGTCTCGGTGCGCAAGCCCGGCGCGCCCCTGGGCACGCGGCGCGAGATCAAGAACCTCAACAGTTTCAAGTTCATGCAGCAGGCCATCGACTACGAGGTGCGCTGGCAGATCGAACAAATCGAGGACGGCCACGCCATCGAGCAGGCCACGGTGCTGTTCAACCCCGATACGGGCGAGACGCGCGCCATGCGCAGCAAAGAAGACGCAGCCGATTACCGTTATTTTCCGGACCCCGATCTGCCGCCGCTGGTGATTGCCGACGAATGGGTGCAGCGCGTGCGCGCCGCGATGACCGAGTTGCCGCGCGTGATGGCGCAGCGTTTTGTCAGCGTGCACGGCCTCTCGGAGTACGACGCCACGGCCCTGACGCAAAGCCGCGCCATGGCGGCCTATTTCGAAGCCACGACGCAAGCCTGCGCTCAACCCAAACTGGCGGGCAACTGGATCATGGGCGAAGTCTCGCGCCGACTCAACGCGGGCGAACTCGACATCGCGGCCTCACCGGTGAGCGCTGCGCAACTGGCGCAATTGATCGGCCGCATTGCCGATGGCACGATCTCCAATAACGCGGCCAAACAGGTGTTTGACGCGCTGTGGAGCGGCGCGGGCAGCGATGTCGATGCGCTGATCGAAGCCAAGGGTCTGCGCCAGATGAACGACAGCGGCGAACTCGAAAAAATCGTCGATGCCGTGCTGGCCGCGAACCCGAAAAATGTTGAACAGTACAAGGCCGGCAACGGCAAGGCGCTCAACGCGCTGGTGGGTCAGATCATGAAGGGCAGCCAGGGCAAGGCCAATCCGCAGCAAGTCAACGACCTGCTGCGCCAGAAACTGGGTTAACCAGGAAATTGCCTAGCGTGCCTTTGGCGCCGCGGTGGCGCCTGCCTGCTGCGCCCAGAGCTGTTTCAGGCGCGCCAGTTCTTCGTCAAAACGGGCGTTGACGCGTGTGATTTCGGCGTCCTGGTCAGCGATGAAACGGGTCTGGATGGCAATGCTCTGGTTCACCTCGTCAAGTTGGCGGCGCACCGACGGCGGGGCCTTGACGGGATTCTTCTTGTAAAACTCCAACTCTTCAAGCAGCGGTGTGCGCTGACGTACCAACTCTTCCGAGCGGTGCTGCGCCGCCTGTTTGACCACGTTGATTTGCGCCAGCGCGCCGGCACGCTCCTTGTCGTGCACGGGCTTGTTCGGGTAGCGCACCAGCAGCGCACGGTCGCGCCGCTTTTCTTCGTTCAGTCGGGCTTGCTCTTCGAGTTGCGCCCGTTCTTTGGCTTCGAGTTCGCTGCGTTCCTGCGCCGTCAAGGTGGGCCCGATCTTGCCCTTGACGGTGCCACTCGGATTGAGCATTTTCTGCTCCCGGTCGCTGCACTCGGGGATCGGGCGGTCAGAAGTCAGGTTGCGGCCCTTGGCGTCAACGCAGGTGTAGATGCCCTGGGTTGCCGCTGGCTGCGCCTGTGCCAGGCGCGTGGCCGGCAGGCACAGCAGCAACCCCAGGAGCAGGACTGCGCGGGGAGACTGAGAGCAGGTGTTCAGCATGGTTCACTTTCTTCGACGCCATAACGTTGCCGGTAGGCCAGAACCCGCTCGTGGTCGGCGCTCAGGCCGTCTGCACGGTGCAGTTCCAGATACCGCATCAAATCGGCCAGTTTTGCTACCGCACAAACCTTGAGTCCGAGTTCCTTGCGCACATAGCCAACGGCGCTGTGTGCCACATCCTGGCCGTTTTCAGTTGCTTTTTCCTGCCGGTCCAGCGCAATGATGACGGCGTGTGCGCGCGCGCCGGCGGCCTCGATGATGGCAATCGACTCGCGCACGGCGGTGCCGGCTGACATCACGTCATCGACAATCAGCACCCGCCCGCGCAGTGGTGCGCCGACCAGCGTGCCGCCTTCGCCGTGGTCCTTGGCTTCCTTGCGGTTGTAGGTAAAAGGCACGTTGCGACCAGCGCGTGCCAGTTCCACCGCCAGTGCCGCGCCCAGTGGAATGCCCTTGTAGGCGGGGCCAAAAATCATGTCGAATTCAATGCCGCTGCCCAGCAGGCGCTGCGCATAAAATTGCGCCAGACGCCCGAGTTTGGCGCCGTCGTCAAACAGACCGGCGTTGAAGAAGTAAGGGCTCATGCGGCCCGCCTTGGTCTTAAACTCGCCGAAACGCAGCGCACCACAATCCAGCACAAACTGCACAAAATCCTGGGCCAGCGCATCCTGCACGGGGGCGGTGGATTTTGTAGCGACACACTCAGACATGGGGACTTCCTTGTTCAAATTAAGCAGCATCAACCTCAACGGTATCCGCTCGGCCACGACCAAAGGCCTGGAGCCCTGGTTGGCCAAAATCAAGCCTGATTGTATTTGTGTGCAGGAAATCAAGGCCCAGGCGGCCGATGTCGAGGGTCGCTTTGAGGAACTGGCGGGCCTGAAGGGGTATTTCCACTTTGCCGAGAAGAAAGGCTATTCCGGCGTTGGTGTTTACACCCGACACGAGCCCAGCGATGTGCGGGTCGGCTACGGCTCGCCCGAGTTCGACGCCGAGGGGCGCTACGTGGAACTGCGCTTTGACACAGCCGGGGCCAAGCGCTCCCTTATCAGCTGCTATTTTCCAAGCGGCTCGTCCGGCGAGGAACGCCAGCAGGCCAAGTTCCGATTCCTCGACGAGTTCTATCCGCACCTGACGCAGCTCAAGGCCGGCCGCGAGTTCATCCTGTGCGGCGACGTCAACGTGGCGCACCAGGAAATCGATTTGAAGAACTGGCGCAGCAACCGCAAGAATTCCGGGTTTTTGCCCGAAGAGCGCGCCTGGATGAGCAAGTTGCTGGGTGAGGCCGGCCTGGTCGACGTCTACCGGCGTCTGCATCCCACGGCCACCGACGAAGCCTACACCTGGTGGAGCAACCGCGGCCAGGCCTATGCCAAGAATGTGGGCTGGCGTCTTGACTACCACCTGGCTACGCCGGAGCTGGCTGCGACCGCGCGCTCGGTGGCCATCTACAAGCAGGAAAAATTCTCGGACCACGCGCCTTTAACGGCCGAATACGACTGGTCGATTTGACGGCGCTTTGACGCAAACGCCTGCGGCGGACCGCGCTAGATTCGGCTGGCCGGGTTTGCCGCTGATGCCGCCATGATGAGGCGATGCTCCGGGATGTTGTTCAGGAAACTGTGGCGCAGCCCGCTGTCGCTGATCGTGACGGCCACCACCAGCAGTTCGGCGTGGGCCTGGGTCAGCAGTTTCGGCGCGCGCGTATCGCCGGCCCGTGCCAGTACCTGATGGCAGGTCAGGCGGATCAGGTGCGGGGCTTCCGTGCCTTCGAGGGCAGCGCTGTCAGACAGACGCGCCAGCAGTTCCTGCACCGCCTGCAGGGCGGCAGCCACATCGTTTTGTGCCAGTGCCACCCGGGCCAGCCCGGCGCTGGCGTCATGCTGGGTTGCGTTGTCGAGTCGCAGCGCCACGGCATGGGCGCGCTCGAAAGCGGTGCGCGCCGCAAGGTGGCGCCCCAAGGCCAGTTCGGCATGGCCCAAGGCGCACAGTGCGATGGCTTCGAAATCCGGGCTTTGCACCTCAATGGCGAGGTCGAGCGCCATTTGCGCGTGCGCCAGCGCCAGCGCATCGTCGCCCTGGCGCAGCGCCAGCAGTGACAGGTTGGTCAGCGTGTTGGGTTGGGTCGCGTGGTCGCTGATGGCGCGCGCCAGACGCAGGCTGTCTTCAAGCAGGCGCCGGGCCTGGGTGTGTTGGCCCAGTCGCAGCCAGCCATGGCCCAGATTGCCCAAGGCGATGGCCTCGTTGCGCCGGTTGCCAAGCTCGCGGTTGATCAGCAGGTCCTGCTGGTCCATTTCGAGCGAGGCGATCCGGTCGGCCTGGCTGTCGGCGATGACCGACAGCGCGTTCAGGAACAGCGCTTCGAGCGCGCGCGTGCCGAGCGCACGGGCTTCGCGCAAGCCGTCCTGCGCCAGTGCCTGGCCGGCGGTGCTCTGGCCGAGGTAGCAGTGCGCCAGTGCCAGGCGGTGTTGCCCGCGCAACCGCAACTGCGTATCGCCGGCGCCTTCTGCCAAGGCCACGGCCTGGCGGGCAGCGTCCTGCATGGCACGAAAATCCCCGGTCCGCATGGCGATGTCGCTGCGCCGCCAGGCCACTTCGGCGCGGCGGCGGTCATCGTTGAGCGACTGCGCCAGATCGTGCAGCGCATCGATATCCGCCTGCTGCTCGGAACGTTTGCCCAACAGGTCGAGCGTGCGCTCGCGCACGTCGCGCAGCCGCCAGCACAGTTGGTGCAGTTCGCTTTGCTGCAGGCCGTCAAGCGGCGCAGCGGCGAGCGCCAGCGCCTTGGCCACGTAGTTGCTGGCAGTCTCGTGGGCATAACGGGCAGCCGCGTGCTCGGCCGCGCGCGTGAAGAACTCGCAGCCCCGGGCCGGGTCGCCGGCCTGCACCCAGTGTTCGGCCGTGGCGCCCAGAAAATCGCGCGCGCGCACACCGCTCAGGCTGGAGAGCCATTGCGCGGCCTGCGCGTGGTAGGCGCGCCGGGCCTGCTTGAGCAGGGTGCCATAGGTGACCTGGTGCATCAGTTGGTTCGAGAAAGCGTATTCATGCAAGCCTTCGACGTCGGCTTGCAGCGACGGGTCGCGCTGCAGCACAGCCAGCTCGTGGCGTACCAGCGCCGGCAAGGCCGCGCCGGCCGTCGGGTCCAGCGCCAGCAGCGCCTGATCCCAGAACACGAAGCCGATCACGCTGGCCTGCTGCAGCGCCAGGCGTTCGCCTGGCTTCAAGCGGTCCAGCCGCGCCTGCAGCACGCCCGTCAGGGTTTGCGGCACATGGGTGCTGAGCAGTTTGTCGGGATTGACACGCCAGCCGTTCGCGCCGGTCACCAGAGCGCCTTCGTCGACCAGCATCTTGACCAGCTCTTCCATGTAAAACGGATTGCCTTCGGCGCCACTGGTGATGAGCTCGCGCAGCACGGTGGGAATTTCGGGCAGCTGTTTGAGCAACTCGTTGACGAGCAGCCGGCTTGAGCTCTTGTCGAGCGGCTCAAGGTTGATGAGGCGCATGTCGACCACGCTGGTGGCGTGGGCGCCCCACTTGAAATGGGTCGGACGCGTCATGACCAGGATCAGCATCGGCAGATCGCGGTTGACCTGGGTCAGGTAGTTCAGGAAATCCAGCGAACCTTCGTCGGCATGGTGCAGGTCATCGAGCAGCAGCAGGACCGGCGCGCCGTTGCGCGTGACGAAGTGGCGGAACATGCAGGCCGCCGCGTGAAAGCCGCGATTGCGGATCTGACTGCCATCGTGCGCAATGCCCTTGATGTGGGGGCTGTCGCTAAAGTCGAGGCCGATCAAATGGCCCAGCAGATGGGCGTTCGCCTGCGCCAGGTCTTCGCCGTCTTGCGCCAGCAGCATTGGCACCAGGCCCTGCTCGATCTTCTGCCTGGCGGTTTCGGTGCTGTCGCTGTCGGTGATCTGCAGCCGCCAGGCCAGGATGTCGCGCAGCAAGCCGTAGGGCTGGCTCTGGGTCAGCGGGTTGGCGCGCCCCTGGAAGAAGTAGAAGACCTCGGGCTGTGCTTCGGCCCAGTTTTCAAATTCGTAGAGCAGGCGGCTTTTGCCGACGCCGGCTTCCCCCAGCACCGTGACGACGCTGAGTGTGCTCTGGCTGTAGAGGCGCCGGAACGCTGCCTGCAATTGCTCGAGTTCGTCGTCGCGTCCGACCATGTGGGTCTCGACCCCTTCGATGCCCCGGCTGGCAACGCGAAACGCGCGTGGTTTGCGGCGCAGCACCAGGTAGGTCAGCAGCGGCGCGCTAACGCCCTTGACGGCTATCGGTGCTTGCGGCGCCACGTCGAACACGCCGCGCACGTGACGGTATGTGTCGTGGCTGATGCGCAAGGCGCCGACCGGCGCGGTCTGCTCCATGCGCGCCGCGACATTGACGGCGAAGCCGCGGATGCCGCCTTCGGCGTCCAGGCCGCCGCCCAGCAGCACGGCGCCGGTGTGAAGGCCGACGCGCACGTTGAAACCACTGCGCTGGTAACGTTGCGCGACCCATTCGCCCTGGCGCTTGCCTTCTTCCAGCAGCGCCAGACCGGCCAGCACCGCGCGTTCGGGGTCGTCTTCGCGCACCTCGTTGCCGCCAAATACCGCCAGCAGGCTGTCGCCCGCATAGTTGAGCACCTTGCCGTGGTGCGCTTCGACGATGGCCGTGAAGCAGCCCAGCGCCTGGTCCATGACGGCGTGCACATCCTCGGGGTCCAGGTGTTCGCTCAGCGTGGTCGACCCCACGACGTCGAGAAACAGGATGGTGACTTGCTTGAGGGCCTGCGTTTCACCGGCCACCAGGCTGGCCAGCCTGGCGCGCAGGGGGTCGAGCGCCGCCGCCAACAGGGCCTCGCCCAGGACCTGGCTCTGCGTCTGCAGGGCCGCAATGGCGGCTTCAAGTTGCTGCTGTTCGATTGACATGGGTGTTGCCCAGGAAGAACCGACCCGGCTGGGTCTCAGGCCCGGCCCGGATGGCTGCGCCGGTAACCGCGTCCGGCCTTGATCCTGCTCTTGAGCTTCTTGCGCAGCAGGGCGGCGGCGTCGGTTTCGTAGACCGGTTGTTCCCACTTGCCGCTCTTGGGGTCGAAGATGTTGAGGTAGCCGCCCGGGTTCATGCCGAATGATTTGAGCGTTGCGCCAGCGCAGGCGCGCCCGAGAAAGTCGTTGCGCCGGCCATCCTGCTCGCCCATGCTGAAATAGCTCGGCAGCACAAAGTTGGAGACTTCCACGCCGTCGATGCGGTAGCTCTCGGCCTGCACTGCGTCGCACATTTCGAACAGATGAAAGACGTGGCGGCGCCGGTCAAACGGGTGAACACCCTCGACCAGCAGATTGCACATCGGATCGCCCACCAGTTCCAGCGCCTCGTGTGAGAGCGTCATCGACCAGGGCTCTTTCATCTTTTCGCACAGGCCCAGAAAAACAAAGCCATAGGGGATGTCGCGGTAGTTTGCCAGGTGCCAGCCGGTGGCGCCCAGCGCATTGCTGCCGTCGAGCAGGTAGAGCACGGCGTCGCCCCGCATGTCGCTCAGGGTTTGCGTGCTGGGGTGCCGGCCGACCGGGCCCTCGAGCCGCAGCGTGGCGCCAAAGCTCCAGTAGGGCGTGAAGTCCTGCGCAATCTGGCGATTGATGGCCCGGATGACCTCCTGCACCTGTTCGTCGCTGATGGTTGCGGAGTGGTTGATGACGGAGATGATCATGGTTGTCCATTCTCGAAAAATGTGACCGGCTTGTTGCCAGTATCGCATCGTGAATCTTCGGCGCCGTCTATGGTTTTCCCGGCCGTTGGGCTGCGACTGCATAAGATCGGGGCTGTGACTTTGCAAATTTCATTCCTGCCGGCGCATAGAGCGGGGCGTCGGCCATGAAGGCCAGGCCGTTGGCGCTGCTGCTGGCGCTGGTGCTGTTGGGCCATTGGGCTGGCCTGTCATGGCTGCGTGAGCAGGCGCAGCAGGGCCAGCCCCTGGTTCTGATGCGCGATCCGCTGTTCACGCGCATGATCGCGCCCGCCCCGGCGCCCAGACCTTTGCCACCAACAGCGCGGCGGGCACAGACGCGCGTCGCAGACCCGCCGCCGGCAGAGGCCGAGGCGGCGCCGCCCATTGAGCCCGCGCCAGCGCAGCCGGAGGTGCAAGCGCTGGCGCCAGTCGCCGCCACGCCAACCGAGCCGGCCGAGCCAGTGGTTGAAACCGCTGCGCCGGCCGCGACACCCGCTGGCCCGCCCAGCGACAGTTGGCCGGCGGACACCCGGGTTTCCTACCGCTTGACAGGCTACTACCGTGGCGACATTTACGGCAACGCCCGTGTGCAGTGGCAGCGCGAGCAAAGCCGCTACCAGATCCGGCTTGACCTGAACCTGGCGCTGGTGCTGCAGTTTTCCATGATCAGCCAGGGCGAGGCGACGGATGCCGCCCTGCGGCCAAGCGCCTACGAGGAGCGCTTTCTCTGGGGCGTGCGGCGCCTGACGATCGAAGGCGGCTACGCCCGTTTGCCCGACGGCCGGCAACTGGCACAAGCTGGGCCGCAGGCACTGCAGGACACGGCCAGCCAGTTTGTCGAGCTCAGCCACCGTTTTTCCAGCGGTCGCGACCGCTTGCAAGTGGGCTCCCAGGTGCAGATCTGGCTGGCGCGGCCGCAGGGCGTGTCGCTGTGGACCTATGACGTGGTCGCCGAGGAAACGCTGCAGACACCCGAACTCGGGCCGGTGCCGGCTTTTCATCTGCGACCGCGACCGGTTGCGAATCCGGCCGGCGTGATAACGGCCGAGATCTGGTTTGCGCCCAGCCTGCAGTACCTGCCGGTGCGGGTGCGCATTGCGCTGGGCGAGGACAATTTTGTTGACCTGATGGTCGAGCGCATCGAACAGGGTGCGGCGCCGGCAGACCCGGCGCGCGAGTCGGAGAAACCCCAGGCCAACGCGCCAGGAGCGCGCCTAGAATAGTCGTCAAATGTTACGTTACCTCACCATCCCCGTGACCGCCTTCCAGCAGAACTGCTCCCTTGTCTGGTGCAGCGCGACGCTGCAAGCGGCTGTTATCGATCCGGGCGGCGACATCGATCTGCTGCTGGCCGAAGTCAAACGCCTGGGCCTGACGCTGAGCCAGATCTGGCTGACCCATGCCCACATCGATCATGCCGGGGGCACGGCCGAGCTGGCCGAGCGGCTCAAGCTGCCCATCGTCGGCCCGAACCCGGCCGACCAGTTCCTGATCGACGGCCTGGCCGGGCAGAGCAAGTTGTATGGTTTTCCGCCGGCTGCGGCTTTCAAGCCGACGCGCTGGTTGTTTGACGGAGATACCGTCAGCGTCGGCCAGTGCAGCTTGAACGTGCGGCATTGCCCTGGCCATACACCGGGGCACGTGGTGTTTTATTCGCCGGAAATCGGCCGCGCGTTTGTTGGCGATGTGCTGTTTGCGGGTTCGGTTGGGCGCACCGATCTGCCGCAGGGCGACCATGACACGCTGCTGGCCAGCATCGTCGGACGTCTGTGGCCAATGGGCGACGCCACCGTGTTCATCCCGGGCCATGGCCCCGAGAGCACGTTCGGACGCGAGCGCAAGACCAATCCCTACGTGGGTGGCACTTGACGTCAGCGCCGGATCGGGCCGATCTGCGCGCGCGGCTGCAGTCTGGCGCGGTTGTCTTCTTCATTGCGCTGCCCTGGCTCAATCCATTTTCTTCCGGGCCGGCTCCGGCCGTTCTGCCCTGGCTGGTGACGCTGGCAAGCCTGGCACTGGTCCTGCTGTGGGCCAAGCCGGCGCGCCTGCCCGAACTGGCGCCGCTGGCCTGGATGCTGGCGGCCCTGCTCAGCGCCGAGATTGGTCTGCTGCAGTATTTTGGGGGAGCGGCGGCGTTTGAGCCCTGGATTAACGCAACAGGGCTGGGCGAGGCCTTTGGCAATCTGCGTCAGCGCAACCAGTTCGCCACCCTGACCAACATCGGCCTGGCGTCCTTGCTGTGGTGGGTTGCGCAGGCGCAAGAAAATCCGCGCCCGGTGCCCGCCGGTGTTCTGGTGTTTCTGGCGGCGCTGCTGGCGGCCGGCAATGCGGCGTCGTCCTCGCGCACCGGCCTGCTGCAATTGATCTTGCTGGCGGCGCTGGTTTTGATCTGGGGCGGCTGGCGCCAAAGCGGGCCAAGGCGGGTCGTTCTGTCGGCGCTGCTGGCTTACGGCGCCGCAGAACTGTTGCTGCCGCTGCTGGCTGGTCTGGACCCGCGAGGCGCGGGCATTCTGGGGCGCTTGCACGAGGGCGACGCGGCTTGCGTCAGCCGCGTGACGCTGTGGTCCAACGTGCTGCACCTGATCGCGCAAAAGCCCTGGCTTGGCTGGGGTTGGGGCGAACTCGACTACGCGCACTTCATCACGCTTTATCCGGGCACGCGTTTTTGCGACATTCTGGACAACGCCCATAACCTGCCGCTGCATCTGGCGGTGGAGTTGGGGCTGCCGCTGGCTTTGCTGGTTTGCGGCGCCGCGGTCTGGGCCGTGTGGCGGGCCCGTCCCTGGCGCGAGCAGAACACCACACGGCAACTGGCGTGGACGGTGCTTGCGCTCATCATGCTGCACAGCATGCTGGAATACCCGCTGTGGTATGGCCCGTTTCAGGTGGCCGCCGGCCTGAGCCTGTGGCTGCTGTGGCGTTCAGGGCCCGATTTCGGGGCGCGCTTGCCGCCTTACCTTGCGCCGTTGACCGCGCTACTGCTGCTCGGCACTAGCGGCTATGCTGCCTGGGACTACCTGCGCATCAGCCAGATCTACCTGAGCCCGCAGCAGCGCTCCAAACCGTACCGGGAAGACACACTGGCAAAAATTGGCGACTCGTGGCTGTTTGCCAACCAGGTGCGCTTTGCCCAACTCACCACGACATCGCTGACGCCAGACAATGCCCGACAGGTGCATGATCAGGCTGCGGCCCTGCTGCATTTTTCACCCGAACCGCGCGTGCTTGAAATGCTGATCGCAAGCGCCGCGCTGCTTGGGCGCGATGATGAAGTGCGGTTCTATCAGCTGCGGTACCGGGCCGCTTTTCCTGAGAACTACACGAATTGGGCCGGCAAGAAAGCCGCTGCCGGCGATACGCGTTACCAGTTCCAGTAGACCCAAAAGCACAGCGCGATGCCAAACACAAACAGCAGCCAGGTCTGCGCCACCGCATAGGGGTAAAGCATCAGGGCCAGGCCGGTCCACTTCAGCATCGGGTTGTTCATTTTTCTGCCGCGCCGCCACGCCACGTAGCCCGCGATGCCGAACAGGATGGCGCCCAGCAGGTAAGCCGGGGTTGGCAGCACCAGCCCGAGGGACTCCAGTTGTTTGAGTTCATTTTCCATCTGCAAACCGATTCCGATCCTGACATTGGTGAGGCTCACTGGTCCGATGGACACACCCACACCTTCCACAACGCCCGGGGTGGTCGCCGTTCGCCGACTTGAAGGTAGTGGGCATGCCGCCAACGATGAATGCTTTCTGGGCGAATTTTTCACTCACGCTAACGGCGGTGCGACAAAACCCTGTTGAAAGCTTGCGACACCTGAAGGAATGCTCACCCAAGGCAGCTTGGACTGAACCCAAATGTGGCGGTCAACAGTGAACCAGTTTGGGTTGTCAAATGTTCCACCCGTGACGGTTCGCATGCCGGGTCGAAGCTCGGCGGTGTGGAAGATGGTTGTGCCGCATTTCGGACAGAAGTTCATTCGCAGCCATCGGCCACTTTCGTCGGATCGATGTTCGTATTCGGTCAGTTGACCTTGCAGCAACTCGACTGCATCCTGCGGGAAGGACGCCAGAACCGCGAACGCAGTCGCCAGTCGTCGTTGGCAAAAAGTGCAGTGACAGACAGTACCCACTGCAGGATTGCCGTGAACACGGTATCGGACAGCGCCGCAGACGCAGCCGCCAGCGTGGGTTTCAGACATGGTGGTCTCCAAGGAAGGGGTGAGATGGTCTTGCGAGTTGAGGGGCCGGGCAACGACGATGGCAGCGGACTACTTTGAAGAGCGCTCTTTCTCGTAGTCGTCATGCGTCTTCTTGTTCAGGCGCGACAGACAGTCTGCGACGGCACCGGGCGGCTGCTTGTAGCATTCATTTTCCGCGCCGATCTTGAAACCCTCGTACCACGCTTGTGTCGTGCATCCGCACATCAACAGCAGGATGGGCAAGGCAATTTGCAGACGCATGATTTGAATCTGTTTCATTTCAGCGGCAATCTTAGCGCCGTCAACGAACCCAGCCAAGCTTGAATCAGACCAGGAAGACAAGGGCATCGGCATTCAAACTGTCACCAGCAACCGAATTGGAAAAGCCCGCTATCAAACTGGTAGCGGGCTTTTCAGCGTTTACGCGGGTATTTGGTGGGAACTGAGAGATTCGAACTCTCGACCTACGGATTAAGAGTCCGCTGCTCTACCAGCTGAGCTAAGTTCCCATTCGGAGAAATTAGGTGAATGAGACGGGGTCGATCCCGTTTTTCACCAGCGGGAATTCTAGCAGGTCTTTGGGGCGTTTTTCGGGGCTGCGGAGCTGTTGGGGATGGTTTGGGTTCAAGGATCGCACGTGACGATTGCGGGGCTCAGGCCGGGGTTGATGCCGTGGTTGCTCAGGCGGGTGCAGGGCCTGGTTTCGGCATGGGGTCGGGGCGTGGTCAGTTGGGAAACAGCTTCACGATCAAGTCGGCGCATTTTTGACCTGTCGGTGATCGACTGGCCCCGGTAATGTTCATGGCCGCTCTACGGGCAATCGGTACGTCCTTGGAATCAAGTCTTTCTGCAGGTACCGCGATTGGCTCGTAAATTTCCCCAGCCTTTGGAAGTCCTTCCGTTATCCACCAGAGTACGTCAGCAGCGCTTATGTCCCATTGGGGCAATCGTTCTTGAATCGCCAGAACAATCATCCCTTGTTGCTTTTCCCTGAATTTCTCCCTCTGGTACCTGGTGAATGCAACCAAAAAGTGCCCCAGAGGAAGCGCCTCATCCAGGGCCTTCACAACGGATGGAGGTTTTGGGGTGATTGGCGTCGCAGCAATGTTGGTACCGAAAAGATCATCCATAAGCGCTTGTCATTGTCAGACTTCGAATTGATGTCATTATTGCGTCTTATGTCTTAATGGAATTCTTTGTCTGCAGCCACGATTTCGGCTGGTGTCCATCTTTGTCTGCCACAATTGGCGTAAACAGAGCCAGTCACTGGCCGTAGGTCGCTGAAAATTTAGTAGACCTTTCAACCCTGACCGAAGGGAGGAGATTTTGTGGAATCCAAAGATAGCTACGCCGCTAGCCTTGCTGTTGCCAAGCACAAGACCAATCGTGCGATAGAGCATTTGCTGGGCATGGTCACCGGCATGGTGGCTGACGGCCAACTGCATGATCTTGAGATCAAGATGCTGTCCACGTGGTTGACCACTTATCCGGAAGCCACAACGCAATTTCCGGGATCTGTTATCGCACGCAGAGTCTCTGAAGTTCTAGCAGACGGAATCATCACTGAGGATGAGCGTGCCCATTTGCTGGAAGTGCTGTTGAGTCTTGCATCGGCCGATTTCAGTGTCACCGGGTCAGCCGCACCAGAGGTCATAACCCTGCCTATTGACGACAGTGTGGATATCAACTTCAGCGATGCCATGATCTGCTTCACCGGGGAATTCCTGTACGGAACCCGTGCTGCCTGCGAGCGTCTGGTTCTCAGACTTGGTGCCCAATGCGCCGACAACGTAAGCAAGAAGGTTAATGTTTTGGTCCTTGGAACCAAAGTGTCTGGCAGTTGGGCGCACACTAGTTTTGGCCGCAAGATTCAAAGGGCTGTGGAGTTGCGGGACGAAGGCCATCCTATCAAGATCATTTCTGAACATCGCTGGCTTCAAATGGTGGTGTAGAAGAATGGCAACATTGAATCGTTCAAAGTCAGTCAAGATCGCTGAGCCCGCTGCATTCTTCGCGAACTGGGCTTTCAGCATAGAGCCACACCACTATGAAACGCTTGGTCTCGGTTACAGAAAGTTCATAAAGGAAAAGCAAGAGTATTGGTCTTGGGCCGCAATGGACCCTGTCGAGTACTGGCTTAACGCAGGCGATGTTTTTTACGATGCGAAGAACTCAAGGCATTTTTTGCAGGTCGCGGCCGACTGGGATGCATTGCACATCGAAGTGCACGAAGGTTTGATAGGTTCTGAGAAGTGTCGGTCAGCATTTGCTGTGACAGAAGATGTGTTTTCAAATTGGCTAAGAACCGGAATAAGGCCGCCAGACTTAAAACAGCTTGATATCCCAACCAGCAGGGCGGGACTACTAGCTTGGGAAATTGCCACTCAACCTTGCGATGCAAATCACGTTTCGGACGATCCCATGGGTAATGAACATAGGAGCTCCGATGCACCGCTCAATAAATGAGCCCATACGCCCAGATCCCAGCTTTGATGATCGATGGGGCACCATTGATCTAGGACTGATCACCAGTTGGGAACGAGGCCGCGAGAAGAGCCTAGAAGAGCCAGAGCTGGCCGCGCAGGCACGTGCGGGACAGCTCATGGTGTTGCCTTGGAAGGGCGGAGTTGAGAAGGCAGTTCAAAAGAAGGTGAAGTACGGGGTGTTCAACTATTTGGCAATGTGGCAGGGACTGCGAGGCGAGGACCTGAATATTGACGTCGCAAAAGAGATTCCCCTAACCTGCTCCGCAACGGGCATGACGGTAATCTTCACCATTGATATCACGAAGTGCACTGAGTAATCACGGTCAGAGGCTGACACTGATGGATTTTGTAGCAATTGATGTTGAGACCGCAAATCCTGACATGGCCTCGATTTGTCAGATTGGAATTGCCAGGTTCTCGGGTGGAGAACTCATTGATGAATGGGTCTCGTTGATAGATCCCGAGGATCATTTTGACGATGTCAATGTCTCGATCCACGGAATATGCGAGGAGATGGTGAAGGGGCAACCGAAACTGCCAGAGCTCGCTGACAAGCTGCATGACCTAATGGATGGGACCATCACAGTCTGTCACACGCACTTCGATCGTCTTGCCGTGGCGAAAGCATTTAATCGCTATAAGTTGCCAGCGATTGCAAACACGTGGCTGGATTCCGCTAGAGTCGTCCGTAGAACCTGGAAGGATCTTTCTTGGCGAGGCTACGGATTAGCCAGCGTTTGTCGCAAGATTGGTTATGAGTTCAAACACCACGACGCGCTTGAAGATGCTAAAGCGGCAGGACATGTACTGCTTGCTGCTATACAGGAATCAGAAACCGACTTGAATGGGTGGCTGGATCGAGTCAACCATCCAATCGGAGTCCCCCATCAGATAGGCGATCGAACTATTCACCGCGAAGGTGCGGCGGATGGAAATCTGTTTGGTGAAGTAATTGTGTTCACGGGAACGCTTGAAATGCCGCGCAGCGAAGCGTCTGCATTGGCGGCGAGTGTGGGTTGTCACGTCGATGAAGGCGTGACCAAGCATACGACCATACTCGTCGTTGGCGATCAAGATGAATGGAAGCTGGCAGGCTACAAAAAAAGTAGCAAGCACAGAAAAGCCGAGCAGTTGGCTGCTTGCGGTCAGTCCATACGAATAATTCTAGAAGAAGATTTCAAGGCGCTTGTTGAGAGTGCAAAACCTGTCTGCGTCAACCCATAATCAATCAGCCGGAAATCTTAACTTCTGAACGGTAAGGAATCTGGGTCAGGGTCACGGGGCTACGAAGTCGATGGGGGCGGCGATGTGCCGCAATGGCTGGGTACAAATGCCGGGTGCGGGCCTATGGGTTGAAACAACGGCGGAGCGTTGTTTGTTCAGCGCAAGTAAACTGCCCTGCAGGCACACCATCATGCAGTCACGCAAGACCCTTGTCATCAACACCGTTGTCGGACTGGTACTGAGCCTGGCCGTCACGTATGGCGTGTTCCGGGTGCTCGGTCCAGCGGCGGCGATGTTAACGCTGATTGTTCCGCTGATTGTTTTACGTCCGCTGGCGTTGCGGGTCCTGGCTGCGGGCTGGCGGGGTGCCCGGTCGCACGCGCTGGCGTCGGTCCAGGAGAACTTCTACGCCTACCAGGGGGTGCAGGTTGGCGTTGTCGAGGACATGGACCATTGCCGCTGGGTATCTACCGATGCCATCCGGAAAATCACGGGCAGTTCGGTATCAGACCCACTGTTCGCACGGCTTTATCCCTCGGCGTGGCAGATGTTTGGCAAACAAGCTTACCTGCGCGTAGACGCCTTGCTGGCGCACTTGAACGCGGCGACCGGTATGAACGCGATCGGCTTTAAGGTTTGGGTGCAGCGCAATATTGCAAAGCCCGCGCAAACGGTTCGGCGACGGCTGGGCGTGCCCGGTGGCTTTGGTTCCGATAGCAAGCTTTAGCAAGGGCTGGCCAAGCGTGCATACAAGCCGTTGAACCGGCAGCCCCATCAGCATTTGGCGCTGGTGTAAAGTGGTGCCATGCAATTCAAACGCACTTTGCTCTTGGCGGTACTGGGTCAGGTGCTGGGGATGGCCACATCGATCACCCAGAGCAGCTATTCGGTTTTTCTCAATCTGGCTGATTTCGTGGCGTTCATTCAATCGGGCTTGCCGCTAGCGATGATCTTTGCGCTGGTGGGGCTGGTCGTCGACATCGCCAAACGAAACCAGCCAAAGAGCGGCTGACCACCGTGCCAGACCGGCGCGGCAAACCCTGACTGGCCCGGTCGACCGGCTTACATCAACAGGTGCTCACCGGCGTTGTCGCCGCCCAGGGTCACGTAGTTGGTCTTGCGGATGTCCATCAGTTTTTTGCCGCCCGAGTAGCTGATGGAGCTTTGCACGTCCTGTTCCATTTCGGTCAGGGTCTCGGCCAGACGGCCCTTGATCGGCTCCAGGATGCGCTTGCCCTCAACGTGCTTGTACTCGCCCTTGTTGAAGTCGCTGGCCGAGCCGTAGTATTCCTTGTACAGCTTGCCGTCCACCTCCACGGTCTGGCCCGGGCTTTCCTCGTGGCCGGCCAGCATCGAGCCGATCATCACCATGGTGGCGCCAAAGCGGATCGACTTGGCGATGTCGCCGTGCTCGCGGATGCCGCCGTCGGCGATGATGGGTTTGGTTGCCACGCGCGCGCACCATTTGACGGCGCTGAGTTGCCAGCCGCCGGTGCCAAAACCGGTCTTGAGTTTGGTGATGCAGACCTTGCCCGGGCCGATGCCGACCTTGGTGGCGTCAGCGCCCCAGTTCTCCAGGTCGATCACGGCTTCGGGCGTGGCCACGTTGCCGGCAATGACGAAGGCCGCCGGCATTTTTTCTTTCAGGTAGCCGATCATGTTCTTCACGCTGTCGGCGTGGCCGTGCGCAATGTCGATGGTGACGTACTCCGGCACCAGCCCCAGGGCCAGCAACTGGTCGACGGTGGCGTAGTCAGGCGGCTTGACGCCCAGCGAGATCGAGGCATAAAGCCCTTTGGCTTTCATGTCCTTGACGAATTGCACGTTGTCCAGGTCGAAGCGGTGCATCACATAGAAGTAGTCGTTTTGCGCCAACCAGACGCAGATCGACTCGCTCACCACGGTTTTCATGTTGGCCGGCACCACCGGGATGCGAAAGCGCCGCGGGCCCAGCTCAACGCTGGCATCGCATTCGGAGCGGCTCTCCACGCGGCACTTGCGTGGCAGCAGCAGGATGTTGTCGTAGTCAAAAATTTCCATGCTCGATCTCCTGTACTTTCCCGTAACTGACTGGATGAGAGCGCTTGGTTTGAATCCGGCAAAAAAAACCGGACCACAAATGCTTGGGCCCGGTGCTTGATTCTATCGGGTTTATTTGCGCACCACCGCGTAGCGTTCCAGAGTCAGCGCGCGCGCCACATCATGGGCGACGACAGGCGCCGGGTAGTTCCCGCCCAGCGTCACGCCAGCCGCTGCGAGCTGCGCTGGCGTGGCGGTCCAGGGTGCGTGCAGCAGCTTGTTGGGCAGGGCGGTGAGTTGCGGCAGGTAACGCCGGATGAACTTGCCCTCGGCATCGAAGCGCTGGCTCTGGCTGACCGGGTTGAAGATCCGGAAGTAGGGCTGGGCGTCGCAGCCGCTGGAGCTCACCCATTGCCAGCCGCCGTTGTTGGACGCCAGCTCGAAGTCGTTGAGCTGGGCGGCAAAATATTGCTCGCCCCAGCGCCAGTCGATGCCCAGGTCTTTCACCAGAAAACTGCCGGCCACCATGCGCAGCCGGTTGTGCATATAGCCGCTCTGGTTGATCTGGGCCATGGCGGCGTCCACCAGCGGGTAACCGGTCTGGCCGCTGCACCAGGCCTTGAACAGGGTTTTGGCGCGCACGCCTTTTTCCCATTGAATCGCGTCATAGGCGGGCTTGAAGCCGCCCTGCGCCACGTGCGGGAAGTTGGCCAGGATCTGGAAGTAGAAGTCGCGCCAGATCAGCTCGCCGAGCCAGATCGCCGCGCCGTGGCTGCCTTCGATCTGGCGCTGCCAGGCGGTGGCCACCAGTTGGCGGATCGAGACCGTGCCAAAGCGCAGGTGCACGCCAAGGTAGCTCGGGCCTTTCACGGCCGGGAAGTCGCGCGTCTCGTGGTACTGGTCCATGCGCTCGAAAAAGTCTTCGAACAGTTTTCGTCCGCCGGATTCGCCATGGCCGATCTTGAGTGAATTCAGGTTGGTCTTCTCGAAGCCAAGCTCGGCCAGCGTCGGCACCGCCTGCTGCAAATCCGGTGGCCGTGGCGCCAGTGCACTGGCCCAGGGTGCGGCGTCGTGTGTGCGCAGGTGCTGCGCGTCCAGGGTGGCGAGCCAGCGGTTCTTGTAGGGCGTGAAAACGCCGTAGGGGGTGCCGGTCTGGGTCAGGATTTCGCGCCGCTCGAAAATCACATGGTCCTTGCAGGTCTGAAAGGCAATGCCGGCATCGGCCAACTGGCCCAGCACGCGGGCGTCGCGCGCCTGCGCCAGCGGCTCGTAGTCATGCGCGGCAAAGACCGCCTGTGCCCGCAGCTTCCTGGCCAGGCTCACAACTTCCTGCGGCGCCACGCCATGGCGCACGATCAGGCCCGTGCCGGCCTTGCCGCTGAGTTGGCGCAACTGTGCGTCAAGCTCGCTCAGCGACTCGCGGATGAACTCGACGCGCCGGTCGGCCCGGGGCAGGGGTTCCAGCAGTTCGCGGTCGAAGACGAAGACGCAGTGCAACTGGCGGCAGGATTTCAGCGCCAGGCACAGGGCGGCGTTGTCGGTCAGGCGCAAATCGCGGCGAACCCAAAGTAGACCTGTATCAAACGGCTTGTTCATGATCACCAGTAAAATCTTTGCATGTCTGCGGATTTTGCCCCCACCAACCTGACGAATCATTTTTTGATCGCCATGCCCGGTTTGCGGGACGAGGTATTCAGCCGCAGTGTCGTCTTTGTTTGCGAGCACTCCGAGCGCGGCGCGCTGGGGCTGGTGATCAACAAGACCTGTGACATCGATCTGCGCCGCCTGTTTGAGCGCGTCGATCTGCCCCTGCACCGCGAAGACCTCTCCAACGCCCCGGTGTTCCAGGGCGGGCCGGTGCAGACCGAGCGCGGTTTTGTGCTGCACGAACACATCTTCCAGGAAGCCGGCAAACCGGTTGAGACCGTTTATGCCTCCAGCCTGTCGATTCCCGGCGGCCTGGAGATGACCACCTCCAAAGACGTGCTCGAAGCCCTGGCCAGTGGCGCCGGGCCGCGCAAGGTGCTGGTGTCGCTGGGTTATGCCGCCTGGGGCGAAGGGCAACTGGAGTCAGAGCTCTCAGACAACAGCTGGCTGACCGTGGCCGCCAGCAACAGCATCATTTTTGACACGCCGGTGGCCCAGCGCTATGACCAGGCCCTGCTCTTGCTTGGCTTCGAGTCCTGGATGCTCTCGCCTGATGTGGGGCACGCATGAGCAATCTCCCGGTGCCGGTCGCGGCGGGATTGCTCACTTTTCTGGCACTTGATTTTGGTCTCAAACGCACCGGCTTTGCCGTTGGCAACCGCCTGCTGCGCACGGCCCAGCCGCAAGGCACGATTGCGGCCGAGGGCGATGCCCGTTTCGTCAAGATTGCGCAGCGTATTGCCGAGTGGCAACCCGACGCCCTGGTGGTCGGTGTGCCGTTTCACCCGGATGGCGCCGAGCACGAAAACACGGTTCGCGCCCGGCGCTTCTCGCGCCAGTTGCAGGGGCGCTTCAAGCTGCCGGTGTTTGAGGTTGACGAGCGTTACAGCACCACAGAGGCGCTGCAAATGGGCGCCAAGGATGCCGATGCGGCGGCTGCCTGCATCATTCTGGAACAATTTCTAAGGAGTATTGAATGAGCACATTGACGCTCGATGCCGAGGCGCTCTATGTTGAATTGCTGAAGGGTGTGCGGCCCCTGTTGCGTCCCGATACGCGCCTGGTCGGGGTCACCTCGGGTGGCGTCTGGTTGGCCGAGCGTCTGCAGCGCGACCTGGGCCTGAGCGGGCGCTCGGGCGTGATTTCATCCAGCATGCACCGCGACGATTACGCCCGCCGGGGCATGACGAGCGGCGCGCAGACGCAGATCGATTTTGACGTCAACGAGGCGCAGATTCTGCTGCTCGACGATGTGCTCTACACCGGGCGCACGATTCGCGCCGTCATCAACGAGCTGTTTGACTTTGGCCGCCCGGCCAGCGTCAAGCTCGCCGTGCTGGTGGACCGCGGCGGGCGTGAGCTGCCGATCCAGGCCGACTGCTGCGCCGCGCGCGTCAGCCTGCCGGCCAGCCAGTCGCTGGCCCTGGCGCGCAGCGCGGCAGGCGTATTCAGTTTCAACTTGGAGGGCCGCTAAGCCATGCTGTACAAGCGAAATCCCCAGCTCAACAAAAACGGCGAGCTGATTCACCTGCTCTCGATCGAGGGCCTGCCCAAGAGCATCCTGACCCAGGTGCTCGACACCGCGACGAGTTTCGTCAGCGTCAATGACCGCGAGGTCAAGAAGGTGCCGCTGCTGCGCGGCAAGAGCGTGTTCAACCTGTTTTTCGAGAACTCCACGCGCACCCGCACCACCTTCGAGATCGCCGCCAAGCGCCTGAGCGCCGACGTCATCAACCTCGACATCGCGCGCTCCTCCGCCGCCAAGGGCGAGACGCTGCTCGACACCATTGCCAATCTGAGCGCGATGGCGGCCGACCTGTTTGTGGTGCGCCACAGCGAGTCGGGTGCGCCCTACCTGATCGCCCAGCATGTGGCGCCCCATGTGCACGTGATCAATGCCGGTGACGGGCGCCACGCGCACCCGACGCAGGGCCTGCTCGACATGTACACGATCCGCCACTACAAGAAAGATTTTTCGAATCTGACGGTGGCCATCGTTGGCGACGTGCTGCATTCGCGCGTGGCGCGCTCCGACATCCACGCGCTGACCACGCTCGGTTGTGCCGAGGTGCGCGTGGTGGGGCCCAAGACACTGGTGCCGTCCGACATGGCGCCGATGGGCGTGCGCGTCTGCCACACGCTTGAAGAAGGCATCCGTGGTGCCGACGTCATCATCATGCTGCGCCTGCAGAACGAGCGCATGAGCGGCGCGCTGCTGCCCTCGACGCAGGAATTTTTCAAGAGCTTTGGCCTGACGCCAGAGAAACTGCAACTGGCCAAACCCGACGCCATCGTGATGCACCCGGGGCCCATCAACCGCGGCGTCGAGATCGACTCGGCGGTGGTCGACGGCGGCCAGAGCGTGATCATGCAGCAGGTGACCTTTGGCATCGCCGTGCGCATGGCGGCGATGAGCATCGTGGCGGGGAATGAGGCCTGATATGAAAACACAAACGAAGATACTGATCAAGGGTGGGCGTGTTATCGACCCCGCCAGCGGTTTTGACGCCATCGCGGATGTGGCACTGGCCGACGGTGTGATACAGGCGATCGGGAAGATGGCGCCGGATTTTGTGCCGACACAGACCATCGATGCCAGTGGCTGCATCGTGGCGCCGGGGCTGGTCGATCTGGCCGTGCGCTTGCGCGAGCCGGGTCACGAGCACGAGCGCATGTTGGAGTCCGAAATGGCGGCAGCGGTGGCCGGCGGCGTTACCAGCCTGGTGTGTCCGCCCGATACCGACCCGGTGCTCGATGAACCGGGCCTGGTCGAGATGTTGCGCTACCGCGCCGAGAAACTGCAGCAGGCGCGCGTTTACCCGCTGGGTGCACTGACGCACGGACTGGCCGGTGAAACGCTGACCGAGATGATGCAATTGACCGAGGCCGGTTGCGTGGCCTTCAGCCAGGCCGACGTGGCGCTGTCCAACACCCAGGTGCTGCAGCGCGCCTTTCAATACGCCAGCACCTTCGGCTATGCCATCTGGCTGCGGCCGCAGGACTTTTACCTGGGCCAGGGCGTGGCGGCCAGCGGCGCACTTGCCACCCGCATGGGTTTGAGCGGCGTGCCGGTGGCAGCCGAAACGATTGCCCTGCACACCATTTTTGAATTGATGCGCTCCACCCAGGCACGTGTTCACATCTGCCGCCTCAGCAGCGCCGCCGGCCTGGAACTGGTGCGCCAGGCCAAGCGCGACGGCTTGAGTGTGACCTGTGACGTCAGCATCAATTCGTTGCACCTGACCGACGTCGACATGGGCTACTTCGACAGCCGTGCGCGCCTGAATCCGCCTTTGCGCCAGCAGCGCGACCGCGACGCCCTGCGTGCTGGCCTGCTTGATGGCTCGATCGACGCGCTGGTGTCAGATCACACGCCGGTGGACGAAGACGCCAAGAACCTGCCCTTTGCCGAGAGCGAGCCCGGCGCCACCGGTGTCGAATTGCTGCTGAGCCTGGCGCTTAAATGGAGCGTCGACAGCGGTGTGGGCCTGGCGCGTGCACTCGAAGTCATCAGCGCCAGCCCGGCGCGCGTGCTTGGCGCATCGCTCGGCAAGCGGCAAGACCGTGTCGGGCGCCTGCTGGCCGGTGGTGTGGCCGATCTGTGTATCTTTGACCCCGGCGCAGCCTGGGTTGTGGAGCCCGACGCCTTGCGCAGCCAGGGCAAGCACACACCGTTCTCGGGCTACGAGTTACCGGGTCGGGTGCGCTGCACCATCGTGGCGGGGCAGATGGCCTATCAGGCCTGAGGGGACGGGGGCGGCGGGAGAATCTTCAACTGGCGCCCCCGACGGGAATCGAACCCATATCTAGCGCTTAGGAGGCGCTCGTTCTATCCATTGAACTACGGCGGCGGTGCCGTATTCTATTTGGTCAGCAGGCGCATCGCGTCTTCGATGCCCTTGATGGTGAGCGGGTACATGCGTTGGCTCACGATCTGCTGGACCACGCTGATGCTCTGGCGGTATTGCCAGACGCCTTGCGGCTCGGGGTTGATCCAGGCGAATTTGGGGAAGGCCTTGGTCAAGCGCTGCAGCCACTCGACGCCGGCTTCTTCGTTGTTGTACTCGACGCTGCCGCCGGGTTGCAGGATCTCGTAGGGGCTCATGGTGGCGTCGCCGACGAAGATGAGTTTGTAGTCCTTGTTGTACTTGCGGATGATGTCCCAGGTTGGGAACTTCTCGGCAAAGCGGCGTCGGTTGTTCTTCCACATGAAGTCGTAGACGCAGTTGTGGAAGTAGTAAAACTCCAGGTGCTTGAATTCGGTTTTGGTCGCCGAGAACAGTTCCTCGACGCGCGCGATGTGCTCGTCCATGGTGCCGCCGACGTCCATCAGCAGCAGCACCTTGACGTTGTTGTGGCGCTCGGGAATCATCTTGATGTCAAGGTAGCCGGCGTTGGCGGCGGTGCACTTGATGGTGTCGTCCAGGTCGAGCTCTTCCTCGTGGCCCTCGCGCGCGAACTTGCGCAGACGGCGCAGCGCGACCTTGATGTTGCGCGTGCCGAGTTCCTGCGTGTCGTCGTAGTCCTTGTAGGCGCGCTGGTCCCAGACCTTGACCGCGCTCTTGTTGCGGCTCTTGTCCTGGCCGATGCGGATGCCCTGCGGGTTTTGGCCGTAGGCGCCGAACGGGCTGGTGCCGCCGGTGCCGATCCACTTCGAGCCGCCTTCGTGGCGCTCCTTCTGCTCTTCAAAACGCTTCTTGAGCGTCTCCATGAGCTCGTCCCATCCCATTTTTTCGATCTTGGCCAGTTCCTCCGGGCTCAGGTTGAGTTCGAGGTTCTTGCGCAGCCAGTCGAGCGGAATTTCCTTGGTGAAGTCGGCCACCGTCTCGACGCCCTTGAAGTAGGCAGCAAAGGCGCGGTCGAACTTGTCGTAGTGCTTTTCGTCCTTGACCAGCGTGGTGCGGCTCAGGTAGTAGAAATCGTCGATCTTGTAGCCGCGGACATCGGCGTCATCATCCGGCGCCGGCATGTTGGGGCCGACCACGCCTTCCTTCAGGGCTTCGAGCAGCGTCAGGTATTCCTTGACCGACACCGGCAATTTGGCCGAGCGCAGGGTGTAGAAGAAGTCGATCAGCATGGTGTCTCTCCGGGTGCAGCGAGCAGCGTGCTCAGGCGCGCGGTTTCTGGTCCAGCAGGTACAGCAACTGGGCCTTCGCTTCGGGCCACTCGCCGGCGCGCATGCTGTACATGACGGTGTCGCGGATGGTGCCGTCGCGACGCAGCGCGTGGCCGCGGATAACGCCGTCTTTTTTCGCGCCCAGGCGCTCGATCGCGGCCTGCGAGGCAAAGTTGAAGTTGTCGGTGCGCCAGCCGACCACGTGGCAGCCCAGCGTCTCGAAGGCGTGGGTCAGCAGCAACAGCTTGGCCGTGGTGTTGACGGGGCTGCGCTGGCAGCGCCGGGCGTACCAGGTCCAGCCGATCTCGACGCGTTTGACGGCCGGGATGATGTCGTGGTAGCTGGTGCAACCCAGCACCGTGCCGGTGGCGGCTTCCAGCACGGCGAAGGCAAAGCGGGTGCCGGCTTCGCGCATGGCCAGCGCGTCTTCGATGTACTGGCGGGTCTGCTGCGGCTCGGGCACGGAGGTGACACGCAGCCGCCACAGTTCGCCGTCCTGCGCTGCGATGCGCAGACCGGACTCGTGGCTTAAGGCCAGCGGCACGAGTTCAATGCCGCGTGCTTTCAGGGTGACGGGTTCGACGAAGGCCATGTTCCGTAGTCCTCAAATGTTTATTTCTTTGCACTGCGCCGGCGCCAGCGCCGGGCCAGTTGCAGGCCCAGGCCACCGCCCAGGCCGACCAGCACAATGCCGATCGTGCTGGCACCGCTGTAACCGGCGGCAAAGATGTCAAGGCCGAGCAGTTGTCCGGCCCAGAAACCCAACAGCGCACCGCCGACAAAGCCGACAGCGTCGGACAGGCCTTCGAGCAACAGCGTTTTGTCCATGGTGACGGCAGCTCTTGCCTAGCGATTGTGCTTTTGCATGAAAACCAGTTTTTCGAACAGGGTCACATCCTGTTCGTTCTTGAGCAAGGCGCCCACCAGCGGCGGCACCGCCACCTTGTCGTCCTTGCTCTGCAGCGCGGCCAGCGGAATGTCTTCGGCCAGCAGCAACTTGAGCCAGTCCAGCAGTTCGCTGGTCGAAGGCTTCTTTTTAAGACCCGGCAGGTTGCGCACGTCATAAAACGTCTTCATTGCCGCCGTCAGCAACTCGTTCTTCAGGCCCGGAAAGTGCACATCCACAATGCTGCGCATGGTGTCGGCGTCGGGGAACTTGATGTAGTGGAAGAAGCAGCGGCGCAGGAAGGCGTCGGGCAGTTCCTTCTCGTTGTTCGAGGTGATGAACACCAGCGGCCGGTTCTTGGCCCGGATCAGTTCGCGTGTCTCGTAGCAATAGAACTCCATGCGGTCGATTTCGCGCAGCAGGTCGTTCGGGAACTCGATGTCGGCCTTGTCGATCTCGTCGATCAGCAGCGCCACCGGCTCTTCGGCCGTGAAGGCCTGCCACAACACGCCCTTCATGATGTAGTTGTGGATGTTCTTGACGCGCTCGCCGCCGTCGATGTCGGACAACTGGGAGTCGCGCAGGCGGCTGACGGCGTCGTACTCATACAGACCCTGCTGCGCCTTGGTGGTGGACTTGATGTGCCATTGCAGCAGCGGCATTTCCAGGGCGCTGGCCACTTCCTCGGCCAGCATGGTTTTGCCGGTTCCGGGCTCACCCTTGACCAGCAGCGGGCGTTTCAGGGTGATGGCGGCGTTTACCGACAGCATCAAATCCTGGGTGGCGACGTAGTTTTTGGTTCCTTGGAATTTCATGGTTCTCGCTTGTTTGGAAAAGCAGCGTTGAGGGTAGGGGAAGGAAGGCTCATCGATATAATCAAATTTTGATCTATCTCAAACTCTGGTCGATTGTCCTCCTAAAATGAACAAATTCCTGTTAACACTGCCCGCCCTGCTTGTCGCCTGTGTGACGGCCCTGCCTGCCAATGCGCAGGAAATCAAGGGTGACATCAAGGCCGGCGAAAAGAAAATCGCCATGTGCATCGGCTGCCATGGCATCACCGGCTACCGCGCCAGTTTCCCCGAGGTCTACCGGGTTCCCAGGGTTTCCGGGCAGGGCGCCAAGTACATCGTGTCGGCGCTCACGGCTTACCAAAAGGGCGATCGCAGGCACCCCACCATGCGCGGCATTGTCGACAATCTGAACGAACAGGACATCGCCGACGTGGCGGCTTATTACGAGGCCCATGGCAAGCTTGACGCTGCGCCGCTGCCGGCCAAGGCTGCCGAGGGCAACGCCCGCGTTGCGGCACTGCTGAAAAAGGGCGCTTGTGTCACCTGCCACGGAGAGAACTTCAGCAAGCCGATTGACCCGAGCTACCCCAAAATTGCGGGCCAGTATGCGGATTACGTGTTTGTGGCGCTCAAGTCCTACAAGACCGAGGGCAACCCGACCTGGGGCCGGGGTAACCCGATCATGGGCGGTGTCGCCAAGCAGTTCTCCAATGCAGAACTGAAGGAACTGGCCAACTACGTGAGCGCGCTGCCGGGCGAACTGACAACCCTGCCGCAAAGCAAATTCCGCTAAACCGGAGTTGGTGCCCAGAGGCGCGCACCTGCGGCGTCGAGGTGGGTCAGGTAGACGCGCAGTTCGAATTCGAGTTGGTGGTAGCTCGGTTCCATGTGGCTGCAGAGCTGGTAGAAGGCCTTGTCATGGGCGCGCTCCTTGAGGTGCGCCAGTTCGTGCACCGTGATCATCTTCAGGAACTCGGCCGGTACGTCCTTGAACAGGGCGGCGATGCGGATCTCGCGTTTGGCCTTCAGGCGTGAGCCTTGAACCCGCGCCACCGTGGTGTGGGTGCCCAGCGCGTGCTGCACCACCTGCAACTTGCTGTCGAACAAGACCTTGGTGACGGGCTCGGCGCCGCGCAGATAGTCCTGGCGCAGTTGCTGCACATAGTCGTACAGCGCCTTGTCGGTGCGTATGCCGTGGCCCTGCGCATACTTGTCCTGTAGCCATTGGCCGAGTCGCTGCTCTTCGAGGAGCCGCTCGACCCGTGCCAGCGTTTCGGGGTCGTAGCCCTGCAGGTATTTCAGCTGCGGCTTCAAACCTCGCGGCGCAGCGCCGGGAACAGGATTACGTCGCGGATGCTGCTGCTGTCGGTGAGCAGCATCATGAGCCGGTCCAGGCCGACGCCGCAACCGCCGGTCGGGGGCATGCCGTATTCCAGGGCGCGGATGAAGTCGTGGTCGTAGTACATGGCTTCGTCGTCGCCATCGTCTTTGGCTGCGACCTGGGACTGGAAGCGCGCCGCCTGTTCCTGCGCGTCGTTGAGCTCGGAGAAGCCGTTGCCGAATTCGCGCCCGGTGATGTAGAGCTCGAAGCGCTCGGTCACGCCGGGGCGGTGGTCGCTGGCGCGCGCCAGCGGCGAAATCTCGACCGGGTGCTCGCAGATGAAGGTGGGTTGCCAGAGCTTTTCTTCCACCGTTTCTTCAAAGTACATCACCTGCAGGCTCGGCAGCGAGCGGCTGGAGAGTTTGTTCTTGGCTTCGCTCAGACCCAGCTTGCGCAGGGACTGGATCAGCCAGTCGCGGTCTTCGACCTTCAGATGGCTGCTGCCTTCGAGTGGCTGGCCGGCTTCGGTGTGCTTGCAGATGGCCTCGACGATGGTCAAGCGCTCAAACGGCTGGCTCAGGTCAACGTCCTTGCCGCCATAGCTCAACTGCAGGGTGCCGCGCGATTTCTGAGCCGCGTCGCGCACCAGCGCCTCGGTGAAGGTCATCAGGTCCTGGTAGTCCCAGTACGCCGCGTAGAACTCCATCATGGTGAACTCGGGGTTGTGCCGTACCGAGATGCCTTCGTTGCGAAAACTGCGGTTGATCTCGAACACGCGCTCGAAACCGCCCACGATCAGGCGCTTGAGGTAGAGCTCGGGCGCGATGCGCAGGAACATCTGCTGGTCCAGCGCGTTGTGGTGCGTGGTGAAGGGCTTGGCGTTGGCGCCGCCCGGAATCGGGTGCAGCATCGGTGTTTCCACCTCCAGAAAATCATGCGCCACCATGAATTCGCGAATTCCGCTGAGCGCCTTGCTGCGCGCCACAAAGCGCGCGCGCGTGCTCTCGTCGGTCATCAGGTCAACGTAGCGCTGGCGGTACTTGGTTTCCTGGTCGTTCATTCCGTGGTGCTTGTCGGGCATAGGGCGCAGGCTCTTGGTCAGCAGGCGCAGGCTGCTGGCGTGGATCGACAACTCGCCGGTCTTGGTCTTGAAGACCAGGCCTTCGGCGCCGACGATGTCACCCAGATCCCAATGCTTGAAACTGGCGTAAAGATCGGCGCCAATATCCTCGCCCTTGATGTAGAGCTGGATGCGTCCGCTGCTGTCCTGCAGCGTGGCAAAGCTGGCTTTTCCCATGACGCGCTTGAGCATCATGCGCCCGGCTATCCGGGCGGTCGTGCCCTGCTCCAGCAGCGCTTCGGGTGTCTGACCGGCGTGCGCGGCGAACAGGTCTGCGGCGTGGTCGGTCGGCTTGAAATCATTCGGAAAAGCGACGCCCTTGCCCTCAAGCTGTTGCTGGCGGATCGCCTTGAGTTTGTCCTGGCGCTCCAGGATCAGCTGGTTTTCGTCCTGGGGCGCGGGGGCTGTTGTGTGGTCAGACATGAGTGGTGCAATCGTGAGGGCAGCCATGAACAGGGGGTTGACGGCTGGCAAGTCGAAAGCCGTGATTTTAAGTTGAGCGCCGCGCTCGCTATGATGACTGGCAGTCTGTCCCGCAAATTCTTATGCTTTACCAAATCATTTCCCTCTTGCTCGATGTGGCCGCTGGCGTGCTCGGGGGCGCCTGTCTGCTGCGGCTGTACCTGCAATACCAGCGCATACCGCTGTCGGCACGCTCGGGCAATCCGCTCGGGCCCTTTATCTTTGCCCTGACCGATTGGCTGGTTCTGCCTTTGCGGCGGCTGGTGCCGGCTTGGGGGCGCTGGGATCTGGCCAGCCTGATCGGCGCTTATTTGCTGGTGCTGGCGCAGTATTTTCTGCTGTGGTTGCTGGCTGGCGCGCAGGGTGGCTTGTTCGCGGTGCCGGTGCTGGCGCTGTTTGGCCTGCTGCGCTTGCTGGTCTCGGGCCTGACCGGTCTGGTCATCGTCTACGCCGTTCTGTCCTGGTTTCAGACCCGCTCCGCGCTCACCGATGTGATCGAGCGGCTTTGCGCGCCAGCCCTGCGGCCGATCCGCCGTCTGCTGCCCCTGATGGGCGGCGTCGATCTGTCGCCGCTGGTGCTGCTGGTCTTGCTGCAGATTGCTTCGATCCTGCTCGGGCATCTGCAGGCAACCGTCCTGCAGATGCTCTGAAGCGCCGGCTCAGGCGCGGTTCAGATCACTGCATCGGCCGGTTGGCGCTGCAGTATGGCCAGGGTGCTGGCCACGGTCTTGCGCAATTCGCGGCGATCACAGATCAGGTCGACCGCCCCTTTGGTTTGCAGGAACTCAGCGCGCTGAAAACCTTCCGGCAGGGTGACGCGCACGGTTGATTCGATGACGCGTGGCCCGGCAAAGCCGATCAAGGCCTTGGGTTCGGCAATGACGATGTCACCCAGGAACGCAAAGCCGGCACTGACGCCGCCCATGGTGGGGTCGGTCAGCACGCTGATGAAGGGCAGCCCCTTCTTGGCCAGCCGCGTCAGCGAGGCATTGGTCTTGGCCATTTGCATCAGGCTGAGCAAGCCTTCCTGCATGCGTGCGCCGCCGGTCGACGTGAAACAGACAAACGGCACCTTCTGCTCGATGGCGGTGTGAACGCCGCGCACAAAGCGCTCGCCGACGACCGAGCCCATGCTGCCACCCATGAACTCGAACTCGAAGCAGGCCGCGACCACGCCGATGCCGTGCACGGCGCCGCCCATCACCACGAGGGCGTCGGTTTCGCCGGTGTTTTCCAGGGCTTCCTTCAGGCGCTCCGGGTATTTGCGGCTGTCCTTGAACTTGAGGGCGTCGACCGGCAGCACTTCCTGGCCGATCTCGAAGCGGCCTTCGTTGTCCAGAAATACATTGAGCCGCGCGCGCGCGCCAATCCGGTGGTGGTGGCTGCAGGTCGGACAGACATTCTGGTTCTGCTCGAGATCGGCCTTGTAGAGCACGGACTCGCAACTCGGGCATTTGATCCAAAGACCCTCAGGCACGCTGCGCCGGTCGGCCGGGTTGGTGTGCAGGATCTTCGGGGGTAGCAGTTTTTCAAGCCAGCTCATGGTGTCTCCAGTATCGTTTGCGGACAGAACCGACTTGCTTCGCGCAGCCAGTTCTGTCTGACAAGGTTTCGGGATTATGAATCCAATGCGGTCCGGATTTCGCGCAGGAAGTTTTGCGCGGTGGCCGCCACCTGGTCACGGGGTTGTTCGTCGATCAACTGGATGATCCGGCTACCGATCACCACCGCATCGGCAACCTCGCCGATGGCGCGCGCCGTGGCCGCGTCGCGGATGCCAAAACCGACGCCCACGGGCACGCTGACATGGCGGCGGATGCGCGGTAGCATGGCCTGCACCGCTGCGGTGTCGAGCGTGCCGGAACCGGTCACGCCCTTGAGCGAGACGTAGTAGACATAGCCGCTGGCCACGCGCGCCACCTGTTGCATGCGAGCGTCGGTGCTGGTGGGCGCCAGCAGGAAGATCAGGTCCAGCCCCTGCTGCTTGAGTTCAGCCGCAAAGGCTTCGCACTCTTCCGGTGGGTAATCGACGATCAGCACGCCATCAACGCCGGCGGTGGCCGCATCGGCGACAAAGGCGCTCTTGCCGTCGTGGCGGTCATGTTTCTGGTTGTAGCGCTCAACCGGATTCGCATAGCCCATCAGCACCACGGGCGTCGTGTTGTCCTGCTGGCGAAAGCTGCGCACCATGGCCAGCACCTGGACCAGGCCGATGCCTTGCGCCAGCGCTTTGTCGCCGGCTTTCTGGATCACCGGGCCGTCGGCGCTGGGGTCGGAGAACGGGACGCCGAGCTCAATCACATCAGCGCCACCGGCGACCATGGCGTGCATCAGCTCGGGCGTGATGTCGGCGAACGGGAAGCCGGCCGTAACGTAGGGAATCAGGGCCTTGCGACCCTGCGTTTTGAGACCCTCAAAAGTGGCAGCGATGCGACTCATTTGGGTCCCCTCATTGGGCTTTCCATAACGCCACCTTTGACAGCTTGCCCGGTGCAACTCGGGCGGCAATAAAACTCGGCGTTGGAGAGGTCGGCGACGGTGCCGATGTCCTTGTCGCCACGGCCCGACAGGTTGACCAGGATCGATTGGTCGGTGCGCAGGGTCTTGGCCAGTTTCATGGCGTAGGCGACGGCGTGGCTTGATTCGAGGGCCGGAATGATGCCTTCGGTGCGGCACAGGTAGTGAAAAGCCTGCAGGGCTTCCTGGTCCGTGATGCCGACGTACTCGGCGCGGCCGATGTCCTTGAGGAAGGCGTGTTCCGGCCCGACGCCGGGGTAGTCCAGGCCGGCGCTGATGCTGTGCGTCTCAGTCACCTGGCCGTTGTCGTCCTGCAGCACATAGGTGCGGTTGCCGTGCAGCACGCCCGGGCTGCCGCGTTGCAGCGAGGCTGAGTGCTTGCCGCTGTCCATGCCTTCGCCGGCGGCCTCGACGCCGATCAGGCGCGTGTCCGCATGGTCGATGTAGGGGTGGAAGATGCCCATCGCGTTGCTGCCGCCGCCGACGCAGGCGACCACGGCATCGGGCTGCGCGCCGTGACAGCCGGCAGCTTGCAGCATCTCGGGCATTTGCACCAGACACTCCTTGCCAATGACGCTCTGGAAGTCGCGCACCATCATCGGGTAGGGGTGCGGGCCGGCCACGGTGCCGATGATGTAGAAGGTGTTGTCGACGTTGGCGACCCAGTCGCGCATGGCTTCGTTGAGCGCGTCTTTGAGCGTGCGGCTGCCGCTCTCCACCGGCACCACCGTGGCACCGAGCAACTTCATGCGGTAGACATTGGGGCTTTGGCGCTTGACGTCTTCGCTGCCCATGTAGACCACGCATTCGAGACCGTAGCGCGCGCAGATGGTGGCGGTGGCCACGCCGTGCTGGCCGGCGCCGGTCTCTGCAATCACGCGCGGCTTGCCCATGCGTTTGGCCAGCATGGCCTGACCGATGGTGTTGTTGATCTTGTGCGCGCCGGTGTGGTTCAGGTCCTCGCGCTTGAGAAAAATCTGCGCGCCACCCTGTTCGCGGCTCATGCGCGCGGCGTGGTAGACCGGCGATGGGCGGCCCACGAAGTGCGCCAGCTCGTAGTTGAACTCGGCGACAAAAGCCGGGTCATGCTGGTAGCGCGCGTAGGCGTCCTTGAGTTCGCTGATGGCGAAGGTCAGTGTTTCGGAGACAAAGCTGCCGCCGTAGATGCCGAAGTGGCCGCTGGGGTCAGGTTGCTGGTAGCTATTCATGTTGGATCAGTTGGGCACTTGCCCGCAAGGCTTTTGAAATGCAGGTCGGCCGCACGCACGGCGGCGACAAACTGCCTGATTTTTTCGGGATCCTTGATGCCTTTGTTGCCGGCGCCGGACACTTCGACTCCCGAGCTCACGTCGACGGCCAGGCTGTTAGCGCGTGGCCGGACCTGAGCGATGGCTTCGCCCACGTTTGCAGCGCTCAGCCCACCACTCAAGACGAGGTGAGCGTTGACGTTTGGAGGCAGCAGTGACCAATTGAATGCGTGCCCACCACCACCGTACCCGTCGACTTGCGCGTCGAGCAGGATGGCCTGGGCTTTTGAGTAATCGAGCGCGTATTTTACGAGATCGAAATTTTCCCCTGCGTCACCCAGTGGAATACGGGCCGCGCGCAGAAACGGTCGTGCGCCCTGGCGGGTTGCCAGCAGGCACTGCGCCGGCGTTTCGTCGCCATGAAACTGCAGGCAGGCTGCAGCAACAGCGTCGCAGGCTGCGTCGATGGTGGCGGGTTCTTCGTTGACGAACAGCAGCACCGGCGTGACAAAGGGCGGCAGGCGGCGTGCCAACTCTGCGGCGCGCGCGATTCCGACATAACGTGGGCTTTTTGGGTACAGCACAAAGCCGATGGCATCGGCGCCAGCGGCGACGGCGGCGTCGACATCGGTCTCACGCGTCAGGCCACAGATTTTGATTCTGGTTCTCGTATTCATGGCAGTCCATCAAAGCCCGGTGTGCGTTCCGGCAAGCCCCAGTGCGGTGCGTAGCGCGGCCCGAGAAAATAGAGCCCATCGGGCGAAAAGGTCGGTGCCGCAGCGTCGCGGTCGCGCGCCAGCAGCACCTCGCGCATCCAGTCCGGGCTTTGCTTGCCGTGACCGATGGCAAGCAGGCAGCCCATGATGTTGCGGATCATGTGGTGCAGGAATGCGTTGGCCTCGAACTCGAAGCGCCAGTAGCCGCCGCGCTGCGTAATGTCGATCCGTGTCAGGGTCTTGACCGGCGACAGTGCCTGGCAGGCCGAGGCGCGAAACGAGGTGAAGTCATGTTCGCCCAGCAGCAGTGCCGCTGCGGCGCGCATCGGCTCGATCTCCAGCGGGTAAAAGGTCCAGCCAACCCGGCCCGTGTCGACACTGGGGCGCACTGGCGCGGCCAGCAGGATGTAGGCATAACGGCGTGACTGGGCACTGGCCCGGCAATGGAATTCGCCTGGCACGGCTTGCGCCCATTCCACGGCAATGTCGCGTGGCAAAAAGGAATTGGTGCCGCGTACCCAGGAGAACAGGGGGCGGTCGAGCGCGGTGTCGAAATGCACGACCTGCATCAGCGCGTGCACGCCGGCGTCAGTGCGACCGGCGCACAGGGTCGAGACCGATTGATTGCTGAACTTGCCCAGCGCCGCTTCGAGTTGGTCCTGAACGGTCTGCCTCGACAACTGGCTTTGCCAGCCCTGGTAGGCCTGGCCGTTGTAGCTGATCCCGAGTGCCAGCCTCACGACGGGGTCATGCTGGGGGCAGCTTGGCCAGGGCTTGTTGCGCCTTGATCTTCATCTCGCCGGAGGCTTGTGCGATCACTTCTCCGATCAGCGCACGCGCGCCATCGGCATCGCCAATGGCCTGGAATTCTTCGGCCAGTTCCAGTTTGGTGGCCAGAGCCTCCTGCGTCGTGTCGGCTGCGAGGCTCGCACTTGGCGCTGGTGCGTCGAGGTCGAGCGACAACTTGCTCAGGTCAAATTCAAGCATGTCGAATTTGGGAGCATTTGGCGCGGCCGGTTGTGGCTTGGGCGCTGCCGCCTGGTCTGGCGCGCTGGGCATGTCGGGCAGGATGAAGTCGATGGAGTTATCGTCTGCGTCCGCGCCTTGGCTTGGCCGATTGAGGTCAAGGTCGAGTGCCGAAGGTACTGTATCAGGCAGACCGTCGCTCGTTTCCTCAACAGCGCCGGCCGCTGCTTCATCGACTGAAAAGTCGAGATCGAGATCGATGTCGACTCCACCGGCCGATGCACCAATCGGCGCCTGACTTGCAGCGCTGTCCGTGTTTCCCGGAGCGGCGCTGGTCGGCTCGAACGGTGTTGGCTCGGTCAACGTTTCATCGGTCTTGTTGGGTTGCCCACCGGGCCGGTACAAGGCATTGCCGGGGTCAATGCTCTGGCCGAGTTCGCGCATGCGCTCCCAGTCCGGTCCCGTTCCCTCACTTGCCGTGTAGGCGAGCTCAGCCGTTGACTGAAAGGACGCCAGGTCACGCCGTTTGGCGAACAATTCCATCAGTTTGTGGTGAATGGCCAGGCGAGCCGGGTTGCTGCGCAGTGCCTCCACGAGAATTTCTTCAGCCTGCCCGTCGCGACCATAGGCCAGGTAAACGTCTGCTTCGGCGACCGGGTCGACTTCAGCGGCGCCAAGTTGGCTCGATGAAAAGGGGACCGCAGAGCCGGTGCTGGCCTCGTCGCGAATGCTGCTGACGTCGCCGGTGACAGATTCGCTGGTATCGATGCTTTGTCCGCCGCTGGCATCAAAAAATGAATCGGATCGCAGACTGATACCGGGTGCCAGATTGTCGTCTTTACCGCTCTGCTTGCGCTGTCGCGCCCGGTAGAACCCAAGAAGGGCCAGCAGGGCAACGACTGCACCGGCACCCGCCGGAAGCATTGGGTTTTCCAGCAGATCGTCAAGCAGCCCCGGTTTGGCGACTGCTGCCGGCACTGCGGCTGGGCGATTGATGGCGGGCGCGGAAGCGGCGATGGGCGCTGATGCTGCGGCGGGGGCGGACGCTGCAGCCGGCGCGCCTGGGGCGCTGCTGGCCGACGCCGCGCCCAGTTTGCTCAGATCGCTGATGTTCTGTGACAGTTCTGCGGCCCGCCGGGCAGCCTCCTGGGCCGCGCGTTGTGTGGCCAACTGGTCTTCTGCCTGCTGTTTTTGAATAGCACCCTTGGACAGGGTCAGTTTGTCCAGCGCCGGGTTGGCCGTGCGCTGGTCTTCAAGCTTGGTCTCCACGCTGCCACTGGCGGTGCGTTCGGCGGCGGTCAGTGCTGCATTGGGTGCGCCAAGGGCAAGGCGGCGGCGGAACTCGTTGAAATCCTTGCTTTGTGCAAGAATGATTTGCGTCGCCTGCGCCACCGGTACGGCCTCAGCCTGTTCGGCCAATGGGATGGTCATGACCGAACCGGCTTTGATGCGGTTGACGTTGTCGCCGAGGAAAGCCATTGGATTGGCGCGCAGCAAAGCCACCAGCATTTGGTCCAGCGAGACACTCGCTGGCTTGATCGCGTTGGCGATCTTGCTCGCGGTATCGCCGGGTTTGACATTGATCTTGCCGTTTGCGCTGCCAGGCGTAGGTGCCGCAGCTACCCTCAGGGCGGGCTGGGGCGCAATTTTTTGGGGTTCGGTCGCACGCGGTGCGGTTGGCACGCTTGCTGATGGGGCTGGCCGGTCGGCGAGCCGCGGGGGCGTCAGTTGCGGCGGGGTCAGTGCTGGCTGCGCTGCGGGGCGCAGGTTCGGCGGGTCAAACAACAGCGTGTAGTCGCGAACAATGCGACCACTGGCCCAACTGGCCTCGAGAATCACATCGACAAAGGGATCGTTGACCGTGCCGCCGCTAAGACGGATATAGGTTCGGCCGTCTGCGCGCTTGTGCAAGCTGGCTTGCAGGCTGGATATGGCAGCGCTGTAGTCGAGTCCGGCCGCCTTGAAACTGGCCGGTGAAGCAATAACGGCCTTCAGCGATGCCGCCTCTTCTGCGTTGATCTCGGGCACGTCCACTTCCGCGCGCAAGGGCTCGCCAAGCGCTGACAGGACCGTGACGCGGCCCAGTGAAAGCGCCATCGCATTCGGTTCCCAGAGAGCGAAAAGTGCTGCTGCCGCCAAGGCAGTTTGTTTCCAGCGATGTGATTTAACGATCAATTTGAGGACTCCGGGATTCTGGCGGCTGCAAAAAATAAGTCTCACAGGGCGAACTGGCACAGCGGTACTGGAAAATTGAAAAGCACCATAACACCAATGACGAGACCTGACAAGCCGACCCTTTACCTGGGTTCAATCGATGGTCGGTGCGGGCTGCATCGACCAAATCTTTGTTGTCAGGCGACAACGGCTTGCAGGTGCATTATCAGGCGGACTTGTTCAAGCTGCCAGCAACAGGCGCAACATGCGGCGCAGAGGTTCTGCTGCACCCCACAGAAGCTGGTCGCCGATGGTGAAGGCGCCGACGTATTCCGGACCCATGGCCAGTTTGCGCACACGACCCACCGGGATGCCGAGGGTTCCGGTGACGGTTACCGGTGTCAGGTCGCGCACGGTGGCCTCGCGGGTGTTGGGAACGACGCGGACCCATTCGTTGTCGGCGGCGATCATGGCTTCAATGTCGGCCGCCGGCACGTCCTTCTTGAGTTTGAAGGTCAGGGCCTGGCTGTGGCAACGCATGGCGCCAACGCGCACGCAGAAGCCGTCAACCGGTACCGCAGGTGTTCCAAATCCCGGTCCCTGGCCCAGGATCTTGTTGGTTTCAGCGCCACTTTTCCATTCCTCGCGACTGATGCCCTGGCCCAGATCCTTGTCGATCCAGGGGATCAGGCTGCCGCCGAGTGGCACGCCGAAGTTGGCAGTTTCCGCACTGGTGAGGGATTGCTGCTTGGCCAGCACCTTGCGGTCGATTTCGAGGATCGCTGACTTGGGGTCATCGAGCAGAGTCTTCACTTCAGCGTTGAGCGTGCCAAACTGGGTCAGCAATTCGCGCATGTGCTGGGCACCGCCGCCCGAAGCCGCCTGGTAGGTCATGCTGGTCATCCACTCGACCAGACCGGCCTTGTACAGCGCGCCGACGCCCATCAGCATGCAACTGACCGTGCAGTTGCCGCCGATCCAGTTGTTGCCGCCCTTGCTCAGGGCGTTCTGGATCACCGGCAGGTTGACCGGGTCCAGGATGATGACAGCATCGTCCTTCATGCGCAGCGTGGAGGCGGCGTCAATCCAGTGGCCGTTCCAGCCAGCAGCGCGCAACTTGGGGAAGACTTCGGTCGTGTAGTCGCCGCCCTGGGCGCTGATGATGATGTCGCACTTCTTCAGGGCCTCGATGTCGAAGGCATCCTTCAAAGTGGTTTCGTTTTTGGCTTGTGCCGGGGCCTTGCCACCGGCATTGGAACTGGAAAAGAACACGGGTTCGATCAGATCGAAATCACGTTCGGCCTGCATGCGGTCCAGCAACACCGAACCCACCATGCCACGCCAGCCCACCAGACCGACCAGATTGCCAATTTTCTTCATGTTGCGCTTTCAAAGAGTTGAAATAAAGGAATAAAGGAATAAAGGAATCAACAGGATCAAAGGGCCCGCACCACGGCAGCACCCATCTCTAGCGTGCTGACGCGCGTGGTACCCGGGCTGAAGATGTCGGCCGTGCGCAGGCCCTGGGCCAGCACTGTTTTGACGGCAGCTTCGATACGCTGGGCTGCAGCTTCCTGGTTCAGACTGAAACGCAGCATCATGGCGGCGCTCAAAATGGTTGCCAGCGGGTTGGCGATGCCTTTGCCTGCGATGTCGGGGGCGCTACCGTGGCTGGGCTCGTACAAGCCCTGCTTGCTGGCGTTCAGACTGGCGGACGGCAGCATGCCAATCGAGCCGGTGAGCATGGAGGCCTCGTCGCTCAGGATGTCGCCAAACATATTGCCCGTAACCACTACATCGAATTTCTTGGGGTCTCGCACCAGTTGCATGGCCGCGTTGTCGACGTACATGTGGTCCAGCGCCACATCCGGGTATTGGGTTCCGACTTCCGTAACCACGTCTTTCCAGAGCTGGAAGGTTTCCAGCACGTTGGCTTTGTCGACGCTGGTGACGCGTTTGGAGCGCTTGCGCGCGGCCTGAAAGGCGACGTGGGCAATGCGTTCGATTTCCGGCCTGGAATAGCGCATGGTGTCGAATGCTTCCTCGGTGCCGGGAAAGAGACCGTCGGACGCGATGCGCCGACCGCGCGGCTGGCCGAAATAGATGTCGCCGGTCAGTTCGCGAATGATCAGAATGTCGAGGCCGGAGATCAGTTCGGGCTTCAGGCTGGAGGCGCCGACCAGTTGTTCGTAGCAGATAGCAGGGCGCAGGTTGGCAAACAGGCCCAGGTTCTTGCGCAGGCCCAGGATCGCCTGCTCAGGGCGCAGGGGGCGGTCGAGTTTGTCGTATTTCCAGTCACCGACCGCGCCGAACAGCACAGCGTCCGCTTCCTTGGCCAACTTCAGGGTTGCTTCAGGCAGGGGGTGTCCATATGCCTCGTAGGCGGCGCCGCCGACCAGCGCGGTTTCCATCTCCAGTTTGAGTTCGAGCACGTTCAGGACTTTGACCGCTTCGGCCACGATTTCGGTACCGATGCCATCGCCTGGCAAGACTGCAATTTTCATGATGAACTCAATTTATTTTCTAAAGTTTGGAAGACAGGGTGGCTTTCGCATCAGCCCGGTCATTGTTTGCGCAAGGTCTCGGTCGGTGGCGCGGCTCAGGCAATCAGGGTGCGACAGAGCCAGGGTTTTTCTGTCAGGCGCCGGGCTTCGAAGGCCTTGATTTTCTCGGCATGGCGCAATGTCAGGCCGATGTCGTCAAAGCCGTTGAGCAGGCAGTACTTGCGAAAGGCCTGGACCTCGAATGGCAGTTCAGCCCCGTCGGGTTTCACGACGACCTGGCGTTCCAGATCGATCGTCAGGCGGTAGCCCGGGAAGGCGGCCGCCTCATCGAACAACTGACTAACTTGGGCTTCGCTCAGCACGATCGGCAATAGGCCGTTCTTGAAGCTGTTGTTGAAGAAAATGTCGGCGTAACTGGGGGCAATGATGGCGCGAAAACCATATTGGTCAAGCGCCCATGGCGCATGCTCACGCGACGAACCGCAGCCGAAGTTCTTGCGCGCCAGCAGGATGGATGCGCCCTGGTAGCGTGGCTGGTTCAGAACGAAATCCGGGTTCGGCTTGCGGCTTTGTGGGTCCTGGCCCGGAAAACCGGCGTCAAGGTAGCGCCATTCGTCGAACAGGTTCTGACCAAACCCGGTCTTGCGAATGGATTTGAGGAATTGTTTGGGAATGATGGCGTCGGTGTCGACGTTTTCCCGGTCCATCGGAGCGACAAGCCCCTGGTGCAGCGTGAATTTTTGCATGGGCGTTCTACTTCTTCTTTGCGACGTCTTCGATCTTCTCGCCGGCCTTTTGCAGGTCCTGGCCGACGCCTTTGACGGTGTTGCAGCCGGTCATGGCGCAAATAAAAGACAGGACGAGGATTGCCGAGAGTGTTTTCATGAGGTGTTCCTGGATGGGTTGGATCAGACAAATTTCCTGACGTCCACAAAGTGGCCGTGTATGGCGGCCGCGGCCGCCATGGCGGGACTGACCAGATGTGTGCGACCACCGGCACCCTGGCGTCCCTCAAAATTGCGGTTGCTGGTGGAGGCGCAGCGCTCACCCGGGTCGAGTCGGTCGGCGTTCATCGCCAGGCACATGGAGCAGCCGGGCTCACGCCATTCGAATCCGGCGGCCTTGAAGATTTCGTGCAGACCTTCGCGCTCGGCCTGTTCCTTGACCAGTCCCGAGCCTGGCACAACCATGGCCAGTTTGATGTTTCTGGCAACTTTTTGCCCCAACTGCTTGACCACGGCGGCTGCTTCGCGCATGTCTTCGATCCGGCTGTTGGTGCAGGAGCCGATGAAGACCTTGTCGACGTACAAATCGTTGAGCGCCTTGCCAGGCTCCAGGCCCATGTAGACCAGGGCTCGTTCAATGGCGCTACGCCGGTTGGCGTCTTTTTCCTTGTCCGGATCGGGAACGCGGCTGTCTATGCCCAGTACCATTTCGGGGGACGTGCCCCAAGTGACCTGCGGCACGATGGCAGCAGCGTCGATTTCCACGATGGTGTCAAAGCGGGCGTTGACATCGCTGTGCAGCGTCTTCCAGTGCGCCACAGCCTGGTCCCATTCGACGCTGGCTGCCGTTTGGCCAGGCGCCAAGGGGCGGCCCTTGACGTAGTCGATGGTCTTGTCGTCCACAGCCACCAGGCCGGCGCGTGCGCCCGCTTCGATCGCCATGTTGCAGACCGTCATGCGGCCTTCCATGCTCAGGGAGCGAATGGCCGAGCCGCCAAATTCGATGGTGTAGCCGGTGCCGCCGGCCGTGCCGATCCTGCCGATCACGGCCAGAACGATGTCCTTGCCGCTGCAGCCGCTTTGAAGCGTGCCCTCGACGCGGACCAGCATATTTTTGGCTTTTTTAGCCAGCAGGGTCTGCGTTGCCATCACATGTTCGACTTCGCTGGTGCCAATGCCATGGGCCAGCGCGCCAAAAGCCCCATGGGTTGAGGTGTGCGAGTCGCCGCAGACCACCGTCATGCCGGGAAGCGTGGCTCCGTTCTCGGGGCCGATGACATGGATGATGCCCTGGCGTTTGGATAGAAAGGGGAAGTAGGCGGCCGAGCCGAATTCCCGCATATTGGTGTCGAGGGTGACGACCTGTTCCTTGCTGGTGGGGTCGGTGATGCCGTCGTAGCCGCGTTCCCAGCCGGTGGTTGGCGTGTTGTGGTCCGCTGTGGCGACGATGGAGCTGACGCGCCACAGCTTGCGGTCAGTCTGGCGCAGGCCTTCAAAGGCCTGCGGGCTGGTGACTTCATGGACCAGGTGGCGGTCGATGTAGAGCAGCGCTGTGCCGTCTTCTTCTGTATGGACGACGTGTTCGTCCCAGAGTTTGTCGTATAGCGTGCGTCCGTGTGTTTCGATGTTCATGCGGGCCAAAAGGTTAATGCTTGCCAGCCGGCGATTTTAAACGGCAAGCCGGATCCGGACACGGACAGTAAAAAGCCCGCCGGATGTTGCCATCCGGCGGGCGCTTCGGATGCGCTTGGATCAGCGTTTGGCGATCGGCAGGACGTCGCGCTGGACAGAACCCGTGAACAGCTGGCGCGGACGGCCAATCTTGTATTCCGGATCACTGATCATTTCATTGAGCTGGGCAATCCAGCCCACGGTGCGGGCCAGCGCAAAGACGCCGGTGAACATGTTGACCGGAATGCCAATGGCGCGCTGCACGATGCCCGAGTAGAAGTCGACGTTCGGGTAGAGCTTGCGCGAGACGAAATACTCGTCTTCGAGGGCGATTTTTTCCAGCGCCATTGACAGCTTGAACAGGGGGTCGTTTTCGAGTCCGAGTTCGGCCAGCACTTCGCGGCAGGTTTCCTGCATCAGCTTGGCGCGCGGGTCGTAGTTCTTGTAAACGCGGTGGCCAAAGCCCATCAGCTTGACGCCGGAATTCTTGTCCTTGACCTGTTCCATGAACTGACCAACCTTGGCAATGCCGCCAGAGGCCTGAATTTCTTCGAGCATGTTCAGGCAGGCTTCGTTGGCGCCGCCGTGGGCTGGGCCCCAGAGGCAGGCCACACCGGCAGCAATCGCTGCAAACGGGTTGGTGCCGGAGCTGCCGCACAGGCGCACGGTGGAAGTCGAGGCGTTCTGTTCGTGATCGGCGTGCAGGATGAAGATGCGGTCCAGTGCGCGTTCAATCACCGGGTTGACCTTGTACTCTTCACACGGTGTGGCGAACATCATGTGCAGGAAGTTGCCGGCATAGCTCAGATCATTCTTCGGGTACATGTAGGGCTGACCCATGCTGTACTTGTAGGCCATGGCGACCAGTGTCGGCATCTTGGCGATCAGGCGCAGCGCAGCCACTTCACGGTGCTCCGGGTTGTTGATGTCCGTGCTGTCGTGGTAGAAGGCCGACAGGGCGCCGACCAGGCCGGTCATGATGGCCATCGGATGGGCATCACGGCGGAAACCGCGCAGGAAAAACTGCATCTGTTCGTTGACCATGGTGTGGTTGGTCACGCGCTTGGTGAAGTCGGCCTTGGCGGCGGCATTCGGCAGATTTCCATACAGCAGCAGATGGCAGGTTTCAAGGAAGTCGCAATTGGTAGCGAGTTGCTCGATCGGGTAGCCGCGGTACAGCAACTCGCCCTTGTCGCCGTCAATATAGGTAATGGCTGACTGGCACGATGCCGTGGACAGGAAGCCCGGATCGTAGGTGAACATGCCGGTTTGGCCGTAGAGTTTGCGGATGTCGACCACATCCGGGCCGACGTTGCCCTGATACACCGGCAGATCGATGCTGGGGCTGCCGTTGCTGAATGACAGGGTGGCCTTGTTGTCAGATAGTTTCATTTTTTTCTCGCCTTTCAAGGAGTTGTTCTCAACATACACAAAACTTCACGTACATCATCCCGGTCCAGATCCACATCAATCTGCGCCAGGGACTTGCGTGCCAGGTGCAGATCGAGCAGATCGTGGTCGCTCAAGTCCATCAAGGCGCTGAGACCTTGCGACTGACGGGTAGTCAGCGTGGCCTCAAAACGCCGGAAGAACCGATCGATGAAGATATCGTTCTCTAGCAGACCACGCCGACAGCGCCACTTCAACTTGCTCAGCGTTCTTGCGTCGATCAACTGCACACTTTTTACCATAACGCAAGCCCCCTGATATTGATCAAACCGTACTGGAAACCATCATTTCCTTGATCTTTCCGATTGCTTTGGTTGGATTGAGTCCTTTCGGGCACACATCGACGCAGTTCATGATGGTGTGGCAGCGGAAAAGGCGGTAAGGATCCTGCAGGTTGTCCAGACGCTCGGCCGTGGCTTCGTCGCGGCTGTCGGCCAGGAAACGGTAGGCTTGCAGCAGCCCCGCCGGGCCGACGAATTTGTCCGGATTCCACCAGAAACTCGGGCAGGAGGTGGAGCAACTGGCACACAGGATGCACTCGTACAAGCCGTTGAGTTCGTCGCGTTCCTGCGGGCTTTGCAGGCGCTCTTTTTCCGGCGGTACCGTGTTGTTGATCAGGTAGGGCTTGATCGAGTTGTACTGTTTGAAGAACTGCGTCATGTCGACGATCAGGTCGCGCACCACGGGCAGGCCCGGCAGGGGCTTGAGAACAATGGTTCCAGGCAGGGTCAGCATATTGGTCAGGCAGGCCAGACCGTTCTTGCCGTTGATGTTCATGGCGTCGGAGCCGCAGACACCTTCGCGACACGATTTGCGAAAGCTGATACTGGGATCCTGCGTCTTGAGCTTGAGCAAGGCGTCGAGCAGCATGCGTTCGCTGCCATCGAGCTCTATCTCGATGGTCTGCATATACGGCTTGGCATCGGCGTCAGGGTCGTAGCGATAAATCTGGAAGGTGCGTTTTGACATGGTGTTCTCGTTAAAAGCTGCGAACGGTAAGGGGAACGGATTCGACGCTCAAGGGTTTCATCTGCACCGGCTTGTAGGCCAGGCGGCTGCCATCGCTGTACCAGAGCGTGTGCTTGTGCCAGTCGGTATCGTTGCGGCCATTCGGGTGTTCGGCGCTGTCGGCATAGTCGTTGACCGAATGGGCCCCACGGCTTTCATGGCGAGCAGCAGCCGAGACGATGGTGGCTTGCGCCACTTCGATCAGGTTTTCGACTTCCAGCGCCTCGATGCGCGCCGTGTTGAAGATCTTGGACTTGTCTTTCAGGCCGATGGTTTTGACCCGTTCGCGCAGCGCGGCAATCTTGGCCACGCCCTCGTCCATGCTGGCCTGGGTGCGGAACACGCCGGCATGCTGCTGCATGGTGGAGCGGATGTCGTTGGCCACATCCTGCGAATATTCTCCGCCGGTCGCGTTGTCCAGGCGTGCAATGCGTGCCAGTGTGGCGTCGGCTGCATCAGCGGGCAGGGGTTTGTGCACCGGGTTGGTTTTGTTGAATTCGACGATGTGGTTGCCGGCAGCACGGCCAAATACCAGCAGATCAAGCAGCGAATTGGTACCCAGCCGATTGGCGCCGTGGACGCTGACGCAGGCGCATTCGCCGACCGCATAAAGACCGTTGACGACTTCGCTCTGGTTGCTGGCATTCTGGGTCACCACTTGGCCGTGGATATTGGTCGGGATGCCGCCCATCTGGTAATGGATGGTGGGTACGACCGGGATCGGCTCCTTGGTGATGTCAACGTTGGCGAAGTTGTGGCCGATTTCGAAGACCGACGGCAGGCGCTTCATGATCGTTTCGGCACCCAGATGGGTCATGTCGAGGTTGATGTAGTCCTTGTTCGGTCCGCAGCCGCGGCCTTCCTTGATCTCCTGGTCCATGCAGCGCGAGACGTAGTCCCTAGGTGCCAGGTCCTTGTAGGCCGGGGCATAGCGCTCCATGAAGCGCTCTCCGTTGCTGTTGCGCAGGATCGCACCTTCGCCACGGCAGCCTTCGGTCAGCAGCACGCCAGCGCCATGCACGCCGGTCGGGTGAAATTGCCAGAATTCCATGTCTTCCAGCGGAACGCCGGCGCGCGCTGCCATGCCCAAACCGTCGCCGGTATTGATGAAGGCGTTGGTCGATGCCGCAAAGATGCGTCCGGCACCGCCGGTGGCCAGCAAGGTGGTCTTGGCCTCGAAAATATGAACGTCGCCGGTTTCCATTTCCAGCGCGGTCACGCCCACCACGTCGCCGGCGGCGTCACGGATCAGGTCCATTGCCAGCCATTCGACAAAGAAGCTGGTGTTTTCCTTGACGTTCTGCTGGTACAGCGTGTGCAGCATGGCGTGTCCGGTGCGGTCGGCCGCAGCGCAGGCGCGCTGTACCGGTTTTTCGCCGTAGTTGGCGGTGTGGCCGCCAAACGGGCGCTGGTAAATGGTGCCGTCCGGGTTGCGGTCAAACGGCATGCCCATGTGCTCCAGGTCGTACACCACCTTGGGTGCTTCGCGGCACATGTACTCGATGGCATCCTGATCGCCCAACCAGTCCGAACCTTTGACGGTGTCGTAGAAGTGATAGTGCCAATTGTCTTCCGACATATTGCCCAGTGAGGCGCCAATGCCGCCTTGCGCGGCAACGGTGTGGGAGCGCGTCGGGAAAACTTTGGACAGCACCGCTACTTTGAGGCCGGCCCGGGCGAGTTGCAGTGAGGCGCGCATGCCGGAGCCACCGGCGCCGACAATGACGACGTCGAATTGACGCTTTGGGAGTTTGGATGTAGCGGTCATGGTTTGGTGAGTCTTTGCATTCAGATCTGGCCGCAAGCGGCTTGAAAATTGTTTGTTACAGGCGCCACAGAATCTGGATGCCCCAACCGGCACAGGCGATCAGCCAGACCAGGGTGAAAACATGCAGCGACAGGCGCAGCCAGACCGGCTTGATGTAGTCCATCCAGATGTCGCGCATGCCGACCCATACGTGGTAGAGCAGGGCGATGATGACCGTAAAGGTCAAAGCCTTCATCCACTGGGACGAAAAGATTCCGGCCCATTGTTCGTAGCCGATTGGCCCCTTGCTGAAGAGGATGCGGGCGAGAACCAGCACGGTAAAAAGCGCCATCAAGGCGGCGGTGATGCGCTGGCCCAGCCAGTCGCGCAAACCGTAATGTGCACCGACAACGATGCGTTTGGAGCCGTAATTGACAGACATGTTCAGTATCCTGGTGAGTGGGGCGAGATCCTGGGATCTGACGTTGACGGGTTAATAGAGACCGAACAACTTGGCGCCGAGCAGCAGCGTCAAACCGATGGTGGCGGCCAGCGTGAAGGCGGCGCTGGAGCGACCGAACTCTTTGCTGGTGGCGTCGTGGTGGGTGTCCATCCAGAGGTGGCGCAGGCCGGCAATGAAGTGTTGCAGGTAGGCCCAGATCAGTGCCAGCGCGACCAGCTTCCAGATGAAGCCGGGCAAGCCCAACATGCCGATATTGAACGCAGCCTTGAATTTGGCGAAAGAAATTTCGGAAGAGATCGAGCTGTCGAACATCCAGATGATGAAGGGCATCAGGAAAAACATGATGGCCCCGCTGATGCGGTGCATTCCAGAGACCAGGGAGGCCAGTGGCCACCGGTATCCCGGCAGGTCCTTGAAGGCGTTGATGTTGCGGAATTCGGGCCGCATTTTTGATGCGCTTGGCGCTGTGTGGGACATGCTTGGCTTCCTTTGTTGTGTGTAACGGCTGCGTAACCGGCAATCAATGCCAAGGTCGAAATTCTATTGCAGAGTACGCTAAACTTGACTTGCGACAAACTTACGGGAAATTTGACCCGAAGCGCAGGCACGCTGCGCGCTCAACTTAGCTGATTGTGGTAGTGGTGCGTGTCTGTGCGGTAAAAGCCGCGGCGCAGTTCCATTGGCACGTCTTTATAGGTGTAGGCGATGCGTTCGACGCTGAGCAGGGGTGTTCCGGGCGCCACTTTGAGCAGTTGTTCGTGCCCGCTGCCGGCTGGCTCGGCGCGTATTTTTTCTTCGGCGCGGACCATGCGGACGTTGAACTCGGTCTCGAACAGGGCGTAGGTTGGACCTTGGTAATTGGCGAGTCGTTCGGCAGTCAACCCTTTGAATGCAACGGCGGGCAGCCAGATGTCTTCCACAATGGTTGGCGTTCCGAGAAAGCTCAAGACGCGGCTTACCTGCAGCACGGCATCGCCAGTGCGCAGCGCCAAGGCGCGTGCTACATCAACGCTGGCGCGCGCACGGCGACACTCGATGATGTCGCGCTGGGCCGGGCCCTCGCTGCCGGGCTTGCCGCTGTCGGGTACCAGTTTGAGGAAACGAAATTGAACCTGTTGTTCCGCGTGGGTCGCCACGAAGGTGCCCTTGCCTTGGCGGCGGACCAGCAGATTCTCGGCTGCCAGTTCGTCGATCGCCTTGCGAACCGTGCCCTGACTGACATGAAAGCGTGTTGCCAGGTCCATCTCGCTGGGAATCGCTTCGCCGGGCTTCCATTCGCCGACCCGCAGGCCGTTCAGGATCAGTCCCTTGATCTGTCGGTAAAGCGGACTGAACGACGGCGTTGGCGAAGCGTTCGCGCTGGTTCCCGCAAGGGTGCTGTCAACTGGTGGTGTGGGTAAGGTGGACATGCGCGATTGATTCCAGACATACGGCTCGGTACGACGTCATCATATCTTATATAAGACATAAGACAAAATTGACTGCTCAGGGTTTTCCAGAGTAAACTGAGGCCACATTTTGTGGGGCTCAGCCATCCCGCTCGGGCCGCCTTGGTATCCGTTTCACAACACTACTGGAGTACTCACCATGAGCAAAAAGCCCGTCCGCGTGGCCGTCACTGGCGCAGCAGGTCAAATTGGTTACGCGATCCTGTTTCGCATCGCCTCCGGCGAAATGCTGGGCAAGGATCAGCCCGTCATTCTGCAGTTGCTGGAGGTGCCAGTAGAGAAGGCCCAGCAAGCGCTTCAGGGCGTGATGATGGAGTTGCAGGACTGCGCCTTCCCGCTGCTGGTTGGCATGGAAGCCCATTCCGATCCGATGACAGCGTTCAAGGACGTCGATTACGCTTTGCTGATTGGTTCGCGTCCGCGCGGTCCAGGGATGGAGCGTGCCGAGTTGTTGGCTGTCAATGGCGCGATCTTCACGGCTCAGGGCAAGGCACTCAACGCAGTGGCAAGTCGCAACGTCAAGGTGCTGGTGGTGGGTAACCCCGCCAATACCAACGCCTATATCGCCATGAAGAGCGCGCCCGACCTGCCAAGCAAGAACTTTACCGCCATGCTGCGACTGGACCATAACCGTGCGCTGAGCCAACTGGCTTCCAAGACGGGCAAGGCGGTGGCCGACATTGAGAAAATGGCGGTCTGGGGCAATCACTCGCCGACCATGTACGCTGATTACCGCTTCGCTACGATCGCTGGTGCCAGCGTCAAGGACATGATTAATGACCATGACTGGAATGCCAACACTTTCCTGCCCACTGTGGGCAAACGTGGTGCCGCGATCATCGCTGCCCGTGGCGTTTCGTCGGCCGCCTCGGCCGCGAACGCTGCCATTGACCACATGCGCGACTGGGCGCTGGGTAGCAACGGGCGCTGGGTGACCATGGGCGTTCCGTCGACTGGCCAGTACGGCATTCCAAAAGACACCATGTTTGGCTTCCCCGTGACCTGCGAGGGTGGCGAATACAAACTGGTCGAAAACCTGCCGATCGATGCCTTCAGCCAGGAATGCATCAACAAGACCCTCAAAGAGTTGCAGGAAGAGCAGGCCGGCGTCGCACACCTGCTTTAATCGACCCGGTATCGCGCAGGTCCGTTGCCTGTGGCCTTGGCGGCCATGGGAGGGGCCTGCCGCAACAAAATGTCAGGCACGCGCCCATAACCAAAATCCGCTTTGGCAGATCACAGGTGGTGCGCGCTGCCAGCGGTTGAGTGGGATATCGGAAAATCCTGTACGATTTACCACGCAGACAATGAAAGTGCCCACTGAGGGCGCCTCGCTTTTTAGCCTAACCGTTTAAATAGGGGACACCATGAAGTCTGTTTTCACCGTTGCCGTGCTGCTCGCTGCGCCCGCTTTGGTGTTGGCTCAGTCTGTCCCGGCGAGCACGGTTCCTGCGACGGGTAAAGTCGCAGCGGTCAAGTCGGCGGCTTCCGCGCCACGTGCGGGCATCAGGCGTTCAGCGCTCAAGGCGGTGGAGGAAGTGACGCCGATTGACGACGACGTCAGTGTCACGCTGTCTGATGCTGATCTTGAACTTGCCAAGCGTGTTTTTGTTGGTGTTATTCCCTGTGAGTTGGGCGCGAACGTCACCATTACGCCGAGCGAAAAGTGGCCCGGATTCTTCCTGGTGCAGACCAAAACTGCGCGGTTTCGCATGCATCCCGTCGAAAGTCGCACCGGGGCTATCCGTCTTGAAGACCCTCGGGCGGGTGCTATGTGGCTGCAACTTGGCAACAAGTCCATGTTGATGAGTCAAAAGCTCGGGCAAAGATTGGCCGACGAATGCATGGCGCCGGATCAGGTCGTCATGGCTGCGATGCTGAAAAAGAATCCTGTGCCCAGTATTCTGGATGCGCCCAAGTCCCCGGTTGAAAAATAGACAGCGTAAGTGGCCCCGTTTAGGGCGGCCGAAATATTCTTGTTGATTATTAGGAGTTGACCATGTTGAAGAGTTACCGTGCCCATGTCGCCGAACGCGCGGCGCTTGGCATACCCCCGCTGCCCTTGTCTGCAAAGCAGACCGGGGAACTGATCGAGTTGCTGAAAAGCCCCCCAGCTGGCGAAGAAGCCACCTTGCTTGACCTTATCACGTACCGGGTGCCGGCTGGTGTGGATGATGCGGCAAAAGTCAAAGCCAGTTACCTGGCTGCGGTGGCGCACGGCACAGAAAAATGCGCTCTCATTTCGCGTGAAAAAGCGACTGAACTGCTGGGCACCATGCTCGGCGGCTACAACATCAGCCCCCTGGTTGACTTGCTTGATGATCCGGTTGTTGCCGCGGTTGCCGCCAATGGACTCAAGAAGACCTTGCTGATGTTCGACCAGTTTCACGACGTAAAGGAAAAAGCCGATAAAGGCTGCGCGCCAGCCAAGGAAGTGCTGCAAAGCTGGGCTGATGCCGAGTGGTTTACCTCGCGTCCCGAGGTGCCTCAGTCGATCAAGCTGACGGTTTTCAAGGTCGATGGCGAGATCAACACCGATGACCTGTCACCTGCTCCGGATGCTTTCAGTCGCCCCGATATTCCAATGCACGCCCTGGCCATGCACAAGAATGCGCGTCCTGGCATCGTGCCGGAAGAAGACGGCAAGCGTGGTCCGGTCAAGTTCATCAACGATCTCAAGGCCAAGGGCAATTTGGTTGCCTATGTGGGTGACGTGGTGGGCACCGGATCCTCGCGCAAATCGGCAACCAATTCGGTACTGTGGTTTACCGGTGAAGACATCCCGTTTGTCCCGAACAAGCGTTTTGGCGGCGTCTGCCTGGGCGGAAAGATCGCTCCGATCTTCTACAACACGATGGAAGACTCGGGCGCACTGCCGATCGAACTCGATGTCAGTCAGATGACGATGGGTGATGTGGTGGAACTGCGTCCCTACGACGGCAAGGCGTTCAAGGACGGCAAGGAGATCGCTTCCTTCCAGGTCAAGAGCGAGGTCCTGTTCGATGAAGTTCGTGCTGGTGGGCGGATCCCGCTGATCATCGGTCGTGGTTTGACGGCGAAGGCGCGCGAGGCGCTGGGCTTGCCGGTCAGTACGCTGTTCCGTCTGCCACAAAATCCGGTCGATACCAAGAAGGGTTTCACGTTGGCGCAAAAGATGGTGGGCCGTGCTTGTGGGCTGCCGGTGGTCAATGGCAATCATCAGGGTGTGCGCCCTGGCACCTACTGTGAGCCGAAGATGACCAGTGTGGGGTCTCAGGACACCACCGGTCCGATGACACGGGACGAGCTAAAGGACTTGGCCTGCCTGGGCTTTAGTGCTGATCTGGTCATGCAGTCCTTTTGCCATACTGCCGCTTATCCAAAGCCGGTGGACGTCAAGATGCACCACGAATTGCCTGAATTCATGAGCACACGCGGCGGTGTGCCGCTGCGCCCGGGGGACGGCATTATCCACAGCTGGCTCAACCGCATGCTGTTGCCTGATACCGTCGGTACTGGCGGCGACAGCCATACGCGCTTTCCGATTGGCATCAGTTTTCCTGCGGGCTCCGGGTTGGTCGCTTTCGGCGCCGCCACCGGCGTCATGCCGCTGGACATGCCAGAGAGTGTCCTGGTGCGCTTCAAGGGCAAACTGCAATCGGGCATGACGCTGCGTGACCTTGTCAATGCGATACCTCTGTACGCAATCAAGGCCGGTCTGCTGACCGTTTCCAAGCAGGGCAAGAAGAATATTTTTTCAGGCCGCATTCTTGAGATTGAAGGATTGCCCGACCTCAAGGTTGAACAGGCGTTCGAACTGAGCGACGCATCGGCCGAGCGCAGCGCCGGCGGTTGTACCGTGCACCTGAACAAGGAACCGATCATCGAGTACATCAATAGCAACATCACCATGTTGAAGTGGATGATTGCAAGCGGTTATTCCGATGTGCGCACCATCAACCGCCGTATCAAGGCGATGGAAGCGTGGTTGAAGGATCCGCAATTGCTCAAGGGGGATGCAGATGCCGAGTATGCGGCCGTCATCGAGATCGATCTGGCCGATATTCATGAGCCGATCGTGGCCTGCCCGAATGACCCGGATGATGTCAAGACACTGTCCGAAGTGGCGGGTGCCAAGATCGACGAAGTCTTTATCGGCTCCTGCATGACCAACATCGGACATTTCCGTGCCGCCAGCAAACTGTTGGAAAACAAGCGCGACATTCCGGTCAAACTGTGGATGGCACCGCCAACCAAGATGGATGCCAAGCAGTTGTCGGAAGAGGGGCATTACGGTGTGCTGGGTTCCGCAGGCGCGCGCATGGAAATGCCCGGTTGCAGCCTTTGCATGGGCAATCAAGCTCAGGTGAAGGAGGGCGCTACCGTGTTCTCCACTTCCACCCGCAACTTCCCCAATCGTCTGGGCAAGAACAGCAATGTCTATCTGGGTAGCGCCGAACTGGCCGCCATTTGCTCCAAGCTGGGGCGAATTCCGACCAAAGCCGAGTACCTGGCAGACATGGGGGTGCTCACGGCGGCCAGCAGCAAGGTTTATCAGTATCTGAACTTCGATCAGGTGCAGGACTACATGGATGCTGCGGCTTCCGTCAAGGATAGCGCCGCAGCCTGAAATAGCTTGTTGAAGCGCTCCGGTTGAAACTGGACGCGCCTTTTTTGAAGCGCCCCACAATTCAGGTTGCGGGGCGCTTTTCTGTTTTCGCGCATAGAACAAGGGTGCCGGATAATTGACGCCATGAATGCGTTTCAATCCATCCCTTTGTCATTGCAGACGGTCTTGTTGCTGGTCGGCAGCAACGTCTTTATGACATTTGCCTGGTATGGGCATCTGAAAAATCTGGCCACTGCGCCCTGGTATATCGCAGCATTGGTGAGTTGGAGCATCGCGCTGTTTGAGTACGGACTCCAGGTGCCGGCCAACCGGATTGGTTTTCAGCAGGCTGGTTTCAGCGTTGGTCAACTCAAAATCATGCAGGAGGTCATCACGCTGGCGGTTTTTGTGCCATTCGCAATGTTGTATCTCAAGGAACCGTTCAAACTGGATTATTTGTGGGCAGCCCTGTGCATGGTGGGGGCGGTATTTTTTATTTTTCGCTCTACCTGAGCGTTGGAAGCATCACCGCGCAGTCAGGCGGTTAAACTTCGCGCAGTCATAAAAAAGTCACAATTTTGACTTTTTCTCTTCAGGAGTCAGCCATGTTTTTTGGCAAGCTGTTGCCGCGCGAAGGCAATTTTTTCGAGATGTTCAACCAGCACGCGGACCGTATTGTCGAGGCGGCACATTCGTTTTCCAAACTGGTTGCAAATTACAGCGACGTTCATCTGCGTCAAAAATACAACCAGGACGTCGACAATGCAGAGCGTGCAGCTGATCGGGTGACACATGAGGTGAACAAGGCGATTCACATCACCTTCATCACGCCGATTGACCGGGAGCAGATTCATTCGCTGATCAATACCATGGACGACATTGCCGATCTGATACAGGATTCGGCCGAGACCATGGCGCTGTATGACGTGCATCACATGACGGAAGACATCACGCGATTGACAGATCTGAGTGTGAAGTGCTGTGAGCGTGTGCGCGATGCGGTGAGTCTGCTGTCCAAGATTGCCGATCCGGCAACGGCTGCGGCCGCTTTGAAGACATGTGAAGAGATTGATCAGCTTGAGTCTGACGCTGACCGCGTCATGCGCAGCGCCATGAGCAAGTTGTTCCGGGAGGAGCCCGATGTCCGCGAGGTGATCAAGCTCAAGGCGATTTATGAATTGCTGGAGACCATTACCGACAAGTGCGAGGATGTTGCCAACGTGATCGAGGGCATCGTCCTCGAAAACTCCTGAACCGTATCTGTCATGGTATCGGTTCAAGTAGGCTTGTGGGTGGTGGTGGTGCTGGTGATGCTGGCGCTGGCCTTCGATTTCATGAATGGCTTTCATGATGCCGCAAATTCAATTGCAACGGTGGTATCGACCGGTGTGCTCAAGCCCGGCCAGGCCGTGATGTTTGCGGCAGTCTTCAATTTCATCGCGATATTCGTTTTCCATCTGAGCGTTGCAGCGACCATTGGCAAGGGCCTTGCCCAGCCTGGCATCGTCGATGTGAACGTTGTCTTTGGTGCGCTGGTGGGCGCCATCAGCTGGAATTTCATCACCTGGTACTACGGAATTCCGAGCAGCTCGTCACATGCCCTGATCGGCGGTATTGTGGGTGCGGTCATTTCCAAGGCCGGCGCTTCGGCCCTGATAGTGTCCAGCATCACGAAAACTGTGGTGTTCATATTTGTGTCCCCTCTGCTGGGCTTTCTGCTCGGCTCCCTCATGCTGATTGGAGTGTCGTGGACGCTTCGCAGGAGCACCCCGAGTCGCGTTGATCGCTGGTTTCGCCGTTTGCAATTGGTGTCGGCCGGTGCCTACAGCTTGGGTCATGGTGGTAACGACGCGCAGAAGACGATCGGCATTGTCTGGATGCTGCTGATCGCGACTGGGTATACCCAGGTTGGCGATACATCACCCCCGACCTGGGTTGTTTTGAGCTGCTACACCGCAATCGCAATGGGTACTCTGTTTGGTGGCTGGCGCATTGTGAAGACCATGGGTCAAAGACTGACCAAGCTCAAGCCGGTGCATGGATTTTGTGCTGAAACCGGGGGTGCCATTACCTTGTTCATTGCCGCAGTTCTCGGCATTCCGGTTTCTACCACCCATACGATCACCGGGGCGATTGTTGGTGTTGGTGCCACCCAGCGTGCCAGTGCGGTGCGATGGGGTATTGCCGGCAACATCATCTGGGCCTGGATCTTGACGATTCCGGCAACTGCGTTTGTCAGTGCGATTGCGTACTGGCTCAGTTTGCAGATTTTTTGATGCAGCCAAATCAACGCGGTCTGCGCTGATTGATTTGCGACGGCCGCCCAGGGTCAGCGGGAAATTTTGCGCGCTTCTTCGATCTGGTATTCAAAATAATGTTGAAAACTCAACACGATGCTGCTCAGCAGCACGGTTGTGCCAACCAGCAGGGACAAAGCAACCGCACCAATCGTGAACCAGTTGGTACGCCCTGGCGCGGCATCTGCCAATGCTGACGGGTTGAATCGGGCATTCCATTTTTCGGGCGTCATCAGGCCGTAGACGATAGCGTTCAGTGCACAACCAGCGATCGTCAAGCCGAGCAAGGGGATCAATATCCAGCTCCAGGGATCATCCAGGCCATTGGCCTGCACCCGCACAAAGCCATACAGGCCCAGCGCGGTCGGTATCGGTAGTAGCCAACCTGGCAAGTCATTGATGCCGCGTAAATAGAAACGATGCATTCCCAGCGGTCCGCCGATGAAGGCAAGCCATGCGGCTATGGTTTTGTTTTTCATGAATTCCTGTTACTGCTGTGGTGCGCTGTTGTCGCCTTGACCCAGTGCCATGTCCATCATGACCACGTCGCGCCACTGATCAAATTTCCAGCCACAGGACTTCAGAACGCCGACCATGGCAAAACCGACAGAGCGGTGGACGGCTATCGAGCCTGTATTGGCGGAGTCACCGATCACAGCAATCAGTTTTCGCACGCCTGCACGCTCTGATTGTGCGGCAAGCTCGGTCAGCAGTGCCCGGCCCAAGCCCAGACCTTGCGCCGCCGGATCCAGGTAGATCGAATCTTCGGCCGAGAAGCGATAGGCCGGTCGGGGTTTGAACCAATTGCAGTAGGCAAAGCCCACAACCTTGTCGCCTTTGGCAGCAACCAGATAGGGCAAGCCTTTGGCGAGTACCTCGGCGCGACGGACTGTCATGTCCGCCGATGAGGGCGGCTCCAACTCAAAAGTGCCGGTTCCAACCAGTACATGGTGGGCGTAGATCGCCGTTATGGCGGGGATGTCTTCGGGTCGGCTGGAGCGAATAATGGGCATATAAATTGGTAACGTTATAATGATCGGCTATTCAGCGTGTCGCTGGCCGGGTGGTCATGTCGCGTGTCTCAAGCGTTGGATTAAGTGCTGAACCCAATGGTGGAAATAATACTCCGCCACCCAAAGGATAAATCATGGTCGTCATTCGACTCGCCCGTGGCGGTGCAAAAGCACGCCCGTTTTTCAATATTGTTGTTGCCGACAAGCGCACACGTCGCGATGGCCGTTTCATTGAGCGCATCGGTTTTTACAACCCGATTGCGACTGCCAGCGAAGAGAGCATCCGGATTGCCCAGGATCGCCTGACTTACTGGAAAAGCGTTGGCGCCCAGACCTCGCCGACGGTTGATCGCCTGATTGATCAGGCAGCTAAAAAAGCAGCCTGATCCGGATTTTGATGCTACCCGGTCTTGAAGCTGCCGACTTGCCGTCGGATGCAATCGAAGTGGGTCGCATCAATGATGCATGGGGCATAAAGGGCTGGTTCAAAGTCCTGCCCTATAGCGCCGATCCTGAGGCGCTTTTTTCTTCCAAACGGTGGTTTTTGATGCCATCCGAAAAAGGTTCAAAAACCTTTTCCGGAGTGGCCAAACTCGCGATCAAAGAATCCAAAGTCCACTCGGACGGTGTCGTTGCGTGCGCGCACGATGTGGACGATCGCAACGCGGCTGAGGCCTTGCGCGGCGCCCGCATCTTTATCGCTCGCTCCAGTTTTCCAACGGCTGACAACAACGAGTACTACTGGGTTGACCTGATCGGTTTGAGCGTCATCAATCGTGAGGGTGTGGCGCTGGGGGTGGTCAAAGAACTGCTCGCCACCGGGGCTCAAACGGTGCTGGTGATGGAGGGTGAGCAGGATGGCAAGGCGGTGGAGCGAATGATCCCGTTCGTCTCGGTCTACGTTGACGACGTTGATCTGACCGGCAGACGCATTCTGGTGGATTGGCAGGCTGACTACTGAGCGGCACCTCATGCGCTTTGATATCGTTACGCTATTTCCTGAATTGTTCGCGCCACTGTTGACCAGCGGCATTACACGGCGTGCATACGAGTCCGGTCAAGTCGATGTCCGTTTGGTTAATCCACGCGATTTTGCGGATGGGAATTATCGACGTGTGGACGATCGCCCTTTTGGCGGCGGCCCTGGAATGGTCATGATGGCCGAACCCTTGGCGCAATGCCTGAATTCGATCCAGGCCCAGCGTAGCGAAGTCACGCCAGTTGTTCTCTTTTCTCCGGCGGGCAAACCGCTGGCTCACGCTGATGTAACAGGCTGGGCTGCCAGCACAGGCGCGATTCTTGTTTGCGGTCGCTACGAAGGCATCGACCAGCGATTTATCGATAAACATGTGACCCATGAAATTAGTCTCGGCGACTTTGTGCTGTCAGGGGGTGAAATTGCCGCGATGGCCTTGCTGGATGCCGTTGCCCGACTGCAACCGGGTGTTTTGAATGCGGCTGAAAGTCATCAGCAGGATAGTTTTAATCCGGCGTTGGATGGTTTGCTGGATTGTCCGCACTACACCCGTCCGGAGACTTGGGGCGGGCTGGCAGTTCCGGATGTATTGCTGTCAGGTCATCACGCGCAGATCGAGCGCTGGCGGCGGGATCAGCGTTTGGCGATCACACTGCGCCAGCGACCCGATTTGATCAGGTCAGCGCGGGAGGCGCGACTTTTGAGTCCTGCGGATGAATCGGTCCTGATCCGACTTGGCGGTTGATGCCAAGCGCCGCGTGTTGGGTAGCGCTTCTATTCAGGCTATAATGATAGGCTTACCGATCCTCTGGTGGGCCGCGTTATTGTCTTTTGCAAAAACGCTTTCGCGTCAATCCCGACGCAGGTGCTTCCAAGATCATTTGAGGAAACCATGAATCTGATTCAAATCCTTGAGCAGGAAGAAATCGCTCGCCTCGGGAAGATCATCCCCGAATTCGCACCTGGTGACACGGTGGTCGTTAATGTGAACGTGGTTGAAGGAGCCCGCAAACGTGTGCAGGCTTATGAAGGCGTCGTGATCGCCAAGCGCAATCGTGGCATCAATAGCGCCTTTATCGTTCGGAAAATCTCCAGTGGCGAAGGCGTTGAGCGTACGTTCCAGACCTATAGCCCGCTGATTGCCAGCATTGAAATCAAGCGTCGTGGTGATGTTCGCCGCGCCAAGCTGTATTACTTGCGTGACCGCAGCGGCAAATCCGCACGTATCAAGGAAAAGCTGCCGGCCAAGAAACTTGCCGGAAAGACGGCAACCGCATAAAGCGAATCGCCTTAAAACGCCGCCCCAGCTTGTGCTCGTGGCGGCTTTTTTATTGACTTTTTTGGCGTGGATTGGGAAATTTGAAATACTCTTGCATTGTTTCCAACCGATTGAGTTCATTCCTGTTGCGCCATGTTGTCAAGTTCAAACGAAAGTCCACTGTCGAAGTTGCCGAACTTTGACCCGCGCCAGGTTCCGGTAGTAAGTATTGACTCACATCTACCGGCGGTGGCGCTGGCTTCAATGCAGCCCGCAGCCTTGCGGCAACGCTTCCTGCAGCCTCCGGTGTGGGCGCCGGAACTGCTGGCGGAAAAGAGATTTTCGGATCATGCGCCCATGCAGGCTTCGGTGCTGGTACCCATCGTTATGCGTGAGCAACCGACTATTCTGCTGACCGAGCGCACGATGCATCTTTCGAACCATTCCGGTCAAATTGCCTTTCCGGGCGGCAAAGTTGATGAGGATGACGCTGATGCCTATGCCACGGCCCTGCGGGAGGCCGAGGAAGAGATTGGACTCGATCCTGCTTTTGTCCAGATCCTCGGTGTCCTGCCCCATTACATGACCGGATCCGCCTTCGTTATCACGCCGGTTGTGGCCCTGTTGGAGCCCGGTTTCACATTGACCCCCAACGCGTATGAAGTAGCCGATATTTTTGAAGTACCGCTGGATTTTCTGATGAATCCAGCCCATCATCGGCGTCATGCGCTGGAGTGGCAAGGGGTTAGGCGAGAATGGTTTTCCATGCCGTACCAGGACAAACTGACGCAGCGTTTCATCTGGGGTGCCACAGCGGGCATGCTGCGCAACTTCTACCGCATGTTGTCGGCCTGATGCGTGGTGCGGCTATGATGTTTGCATGAGCTTCATTTCCGTGCTTATTGCCTTGCTGTTAGAGCAGGCGCGGCCCCTGAGTCGGGGTAATCCGGTGCATACGGGGCTACGCGCCTGGGTGCGCTGGAGTAGCCGGAATTTTGATGCAGGTAATTCCTTGCATGGCTGGTTGGCGTGGGTAGTCGCAGTGGTTGGACCTTCGCTGCTAAGCCTTGCTATTTTCTTGCTGCTTGATGCGTTTCTGGGGTGGTTAGCCGCTGTCATCTGGAGCGTGGCTGTCCTCTATGCAACATTGGGTTTCAGGCAATTCAGTTTTCATTTCACCCAAATTAGGGATGCCTTGGCCAATGGCGAGGAGGACCGTGCGCGTGAATTGTTGGCAAACTGGCGCCAGATTGATGCCAGCGAGTTGCCGCGCAGCGAAATTGTGCGCCATGTGATAGAGCACTCTGTACTGTCAGCGCATCGTCATGTCTTTGGGGTGCTGGCTTGGTTCTCGGTGCTGGCAGCATTTGGGCTGGGCCCGGCTGGTGCGGTTCTCTATCGACTCAGTGAGTTTGCTCCGCGCTACTGGCAGCATAAGAGCAAGGCACAACATCAACCAATCAGCGACGCACTGCAGCAGAGTGCTGCTCAAGCGTGGATATTCATTGACTGGGTGCCAAGTCGCATTACCGCAATCAGCTTTGCGGTAGTGGGCAGTTTTGAAGAAGCGATTGATGGCTGGCGCAATTACGAGCCACGTTTTGTGGGAGATAACGATGGCATCGTGCTGGCAGCGACTGCTGGGGCCGTGAACATTCGTTTGCAGGGAGCAGACCGGCAAGGCGAAATATCTTCCGGGCAGGCCCCTGAACTTGCCCATCTGGCGGTTGTGGTCGGTTTAGTCTGGCGAACCGTTGTTTTGTGGATGGTGTTGCTGGCACTGCTGACACTTGCACGCCTGCTGGGTTGAAGCGGTCAGTACTTTTCTGCCTGAGTCAACTCAGCATACAGATCACAGTAGATTTTGTAGCGATTTTCACTGATGCCATCGGATTTGCCTTCAGTCTGAATCGCTGCGATAACACCGCAGCCGGGTTCATGTCGGTGGCTGCAGTTATAAAACCTGCAATATTGAACATGGGGTCTGAGATCTGGCATGTATGCGGCCAACTGAGCCGGATCAATGTGGTTCAGACCAAACTCCTGGAAGCCTGGTGAGTCAATCAAAGCGGTGGTCTTATCGCTGTCCACCCAGTACCAGGTCGTGCTGGTTGTGGTGTGCTTTCCGGAATTCAGTGCGTGTGAGATCTCGTTGGTTTGCGCCAGTGCACCTGGCGCCAACAGGTTGATCAAGGTGCTTTTTCCTGCTCCGGACGGTCCAAGCACCAAAGTGGTTTTGCCAGAGAGTAGTTTCAACAGTTCGCCGCGATCCACCTCGCTTGACTGTTTGAGGGACAGTGGCAGCACCCCATAATGCATTTGTCGATAGGGGCGCAGCCATTCCCAGGCGCGCGCGAAGGGCTCAACCAGGTCGCTCTTGTTTAGCCCGATGATGGGTGTGATGTGCTCTGCCTCTGCCGCAATCAAGGCGCGTGACAATTGACTGCTGGAGAATTCTGGCTGAGCAGCAATCAGGATCAAGATTTGGTCAAGATTGGCGGCAAAGGACTTGGTTCGAATTTCGTCCTGGCGGTACAAGACATTTTTTCGTGCTTCTATTTTTTCAATCGTTCCTTCGTCGCGAGAAGCCTGCCAAAGAACCTGGTCTCCCACCAGTCCCTGACTTTTCTTGCCACGGGAGTGACAGATCAGGCGTTTGCCGTTTGACGCTTCCACCAGAAAATGACGACCATAGTTGGCGACAATCAGTCCGCGCTCGAGGGGGATTTTTTCCATCAGTAAACCATCTTGAGACGAGTGCTCACAGGCTCAGGCCAGTAGGCGTGCCAGGCGCTCTGAAGCTGGCGGGTGCGATGCATAAAACTTCACATACAGAGGGTCCGGCGTCAGCGTTGCCGCGTTGTCCTTGTATAACTTGAGCAAGGCCGTCGCGAGGTGCGTGCCGCTGGTCTGGGCAACTGCGTAGGCATCCGCTTCAAACTCATGCTTACGCGAGAGTTGGGCAAAAAGTGGCCCGATGAAGAAACTGAAAACCGGAACGGCCAGCGTGAACAATAGCAAGGCAAGCGCGTCGTTTGGGGTGTTGAGGTTGGGTTGCACTCCTAACTCTGTGTAGAACCACGGCTGTGTGGCAAACCAACCCAGAAGAGCAAAACCGAGCAGGCTCAGCATGAACATTGAGGCAATGCGCTTGACGATGTGCTTGTGTTTGAAATGCCCCAGTTCGTGTGCCAATACCGCGTCAACTTCATCGGCTGTCAGGTTGGATAGCAAGGTGTCAAAAAAGACAACCCGTTTGGCCGCACCAAAGCCGGTGAAGTAAGCGTTGGCATGTGCGCTGCGCTTGCTGCCATCCATCACAAAAAGCCCTTTTGCAGCAAATCCGCAACGTTGCATCAGTGCAGTTACGCGGGTCTTGACAGTTTCATCGTCCAGCGCCGTAAATTTGTTAAACAGGGGTGCGATAAAAGTGGGATAAATCAGCAGCAGCAGCAGATTGAAGCCCATCCAGACAGTCCAGGCCCAGAGCCACCACAAACTGCCTGCTGTGGCCATCATCCACAGGATCAAGGCCGCAATCGGCAGGCCAATGGCGGCTCCAAGGGCGATTGACTTGAGCAAGTCCAGCGCCCAAAGCCTCGGTGTCATTTTGTTGAAACCAAAGCGCTGCTCAATGACGAAGGTCTGGTAAAGGCTCAGTGGCAGGTCAATTAATCCGCTGATGACGACAAATCCAGCGAGCAGCGCTAGTTGCTCAACCATGCCACTACCCAACCAGCCAAGCAGCAACTGGTTGAGGGCTGAGAGACCTCCCAGCAATGTCCATACCAAAACAAGGGCTGAGCCAAGTGCGAACTCCAGCAATCCAAAACGTGTCTTCGCTATGGTGTAATCCGCCGCCTTTTGGTGAGCGGTCAAGGCGACGGTATGTGAAAAAGCCGTAGGTACCTGGTTGCGGTGTTGCGCCACATGTCGAATCTGGCGGGAATTAAGCCAGAACTTCAACATCGCACCCGCCACCAGAGCCGCAACGAAAGTGAGTGTCAGCATCAATGGCGGTCAAATAGAGGAAACATATTGAACATTGCGCCCGAGTTTAGGGCATCAGCGACAATTCCCTTCATGAATGCACCGAACACCCTTCCGATGGCCCCTGGGCTTGTCAAATCCAGTCAAAATTTGGTTTGGCTCGATTGTGAGATGACAGGACTTGCGCCCGAAACTGATCGAATCATCGAAATCGCGGTCATCGTAACGGGCCCCATGCTTGAACATCGCACCGAAGGTCCGGTCCTGGTCATTCATCAAAGCGATGAGCAACTTGACATGATGGATGCCTGGAACAAAGGTACGCACGGCAAGTCTGGTTTGATTGACAAAGTAAAGGTATCGACTTTGGTTGAGCCAGAAGCAGAAACCCGTTTGATTGATTTCTTGAGTCAATATGTACCGAAGAATGCTTCCCCCATGTGTGGCAACAGCATTGGTCAGGATCGGCGCTTTCTGGCCAAATACATGCCGAAACTGGAGGCGTTTTTTCACTATCGCAATCTGGATGTGAGCACGCTCAAGGAGTTATCCAAGCGCTGGCGCCCAGATGTCTACAGTGCGTTCAAAAAGCAGCAGCGCCATACCGCGCTGGCTGATGTGCATGAGTCAATTGATGAACTTGAGCACTACCGTACACACTTCCTGAAACTTGGTGATTAGGTAGAAACCCGGATTCGTGCCATAATCGCAGGCTGCGCTGCAAACAGCAGTGCATATTTTGTACATCTCCCTTCATTCACAGGGTCCAAAGCAAATTTGCAATAGCGAATTGGCAGAAAAGGGCCCCCAGCGCTGATTGAACTCAATTTGAGTCAGAGCAGGTTCCGTTTGATGGTTGATGTTTTTTAACCATTAACGGAGCAACCGCACACCTTGCGGAGCTCGCGTGTGAGTAAATTCATGACTGACGCTATTCAAGCGACGGGCGATATTTCGCTTGTCGAAAATCTTTCCAACAATGCTTTCGAGGCGACGCAGGACCTCGGTCACGTGCTTGACGTGGTCGAAGAAGCCCCCAATGGCTTTTTGGCTTTTGGGCTGGCCCCGGAACTGTTGACCGCCGTAAAAGACCTCGGCTTTACGCAACCGACCACGGTTCAGCTGAAAACCATTCCGTTGGCAATGCAGGGTGGCACGGGAACGGGCGAGTCCGCGCGGTTTATCGACTTGATGGTTTCGAGTCAGACCGGTAGCGGAAAGACCGCTGCATTTTTGTTGCCCGTCTTGCACACCTTGTTGACCCAACAGGCGCAGGCCGAGGCGAAAGAGCGCGCCGATTTTGACCGTGCTGTGGCTGAGGCCGCAGCCAAAGGCGAAGCGCCCCCCAAACGCGCCAAGCGCAAAGACCCCACCAACCCACGCAACTTTGCACCCACGGCGCCTGGCGCCCTGATTGTTTGCCCGACGCGTGAACTGGCGCAGCAGGTTGCACACGATGCCATTGATCTGGTGCAACATTGCCGTGGTCTGCGCATTGCCAACATTGTTGGTGGCATGCCATACCAATTGCAGATCGCCAAGCTGCAAAACGCAAACCTTGTTGTGGCCACACCGGGTCGTTTGCTTGATCTGCAACGTTCCATGCAAATCAAACTTGATCAGGTGCAGTTTCTGGTTGTCGACGAAGCCGACCGCATGCTGGATCTTGGGTTCTCCGATGACCTGGCTGAAATCAACCAGCTGACCATCGGACGCAAGCAGACCATGATGTTCAGCGCCACTTTTGCGGCGCGGATCCAGCAGCTTGCTGCGCGCGTGATGCGCGAACCGCAGCGCTTGCAGATCGATTCGCCACAGGAGAAGCACGCGAATATTCAGCAAAAGCTTTTCTGGGCTGACAATGCGCAACACAAACGCAAGTTGCTGGACCACTGGCTGCGCGACAGCAGCATCAATCAGGCAATCGTTTTCGCCAGTACTCAGATTGAGTGCGATGGCCTGGCCAATGACTTACAGCAAGAAGGCTTTTCGGCCGTGGCGTTGCACGGTGCTTTGAGCCAGGGGCTGCGTAACCGCCGTTTGATGGCCTTGCGTCAAGGGCAAGTGCAAATTTTGGTGGCAACCGACGTGGCGGCACGCGGTATTGATGTGCCGACTGTTACGCACGTGTTTAATTTCGGATTGCCGATGAAGGCCGAAGACTACACACACCGCATTGGGCGCACGGGCCGCGCTGGGCGCGACGGTCTTGCCATTACATTTGCGGAGTTCCGTGATCGTCGCAAGATTATGGATATCGAGTTTCACAGCCACCAACAATTCAAGGCCGAAACGATCCCTGGTATGGAGCCGCAACAGCGTTTCCCCGACTCGCGTCCCAATTCAAATTTTGGTGGACGTGACGGTCGTATGGGTGGCGGGGGTCAGCCGTCTCGTGATCGTGGTTTTGGCGGTGCTGGTCGTACCGGTGGTTTCGGGGCCAACCGGGGCGGTTTTGCTGATAGAAACACTGGCGGTAACCGTGATTCAGGGCCGGGCAATTACCAAAACAGTCGTGAAGGCGGATTTGCTTCGCGTGACGACCGCAATGGTGGTGCAAGGGAAGGGTTCAGTTACGAACGCAAGGGTGGTTTTAATGACCGCTTTGCCAGCGCGCATAACGATGGTGGGGCACCCCGAGCTGCCTTTGGTGCGCGCAAGCCGACGTTCGGTGTGCCGATGGGCGCTAAGCCGGGCAACGGTGGCAAGGTTTTTGTGCCGCGCGATGCCAAGAAGCGTCCGGCGCGTTGATGAAGGCTATAAGGCACCAAAATATTGCCTTATAATTCAAGGCTAAGCACGGAGATCTCGAGTCATCTTTGCTTGGTCGTTGCAGTCTTTCTGCTCTGACAATTTCCGGAAATTGTTTTTTTTTAACTCACTAGGTAATTTTTCAAATGAAAAAATCGCTCATCTTGGCCGCAGTTATTGCCGCCGCCGCTCTGGTTGCTTGTGGTAAGAAAGAGGAAGCTCCTGCTCCTGCACCGACTCCTGCACCCGCAGCAGCTCCCGCACCTGCAGCAGCTCCCGCACCTGAAGCTGCTGCTTCCGGTGCTTCGGCTCCCGCCGCCGCTGCTCCCGCCGCTGCCGCTCCTGAAGCAGCAGCCAGCGCCGCCGTTAAGAAGTAAGACGCTTACTTTTCAACTGCGTTGAAGAAAAAAGCCACCGTCAGGTGGCTTTTTTTTCGAGTTCTCCTGGCAAAAGGGCATGCTGCTGGACGTTCACTCACCCCTGTCGGTTAGCGTGGCCGACTATCGCCTAAGATGCTGCACTACTGTGCGAGCCAAGCGCCTTTTCCACCGATCAATTACCGAAGGTCATCTGCAATGACTTTCAGAATGCGCTGCGCATTGGCCGAGGTTTCCGGCTTTCCGCTGGCATCCAATACCGACACGGTGGTCGTTCCACCTTGGGAGACCAGTGCAATTCGGTATTTCAGTGGCGTGGCATTTGCCTTGGATGGGCCGAACAGAGACGCCAGGAACCCGGTTTCTGCCTTGTCAGAACCGGGTTCGACATAGCGGACAAAATAAATACCCTGGCTGCGGTCCCGATCTTCAACAGTGAAGCTGGTGCGATCCAGCGATAAACCAACTCGTCGCCAAGCTCGGTCTAAACCCTCATCGATTTGAACCGTTTGTTGTCCGTTGACAACAGCCATGCGCGAAGTATTCTTGCCAGTTCCTGCAGCAATCAGGGTCTTTGACTGTTCCTGTGGCACGCCCAGCCTGACCATCAGCCGGCCTAAAAACTCGGTTTCAAGTTCAGGATCGGCAGCACGCGGTTGCCACACCGTTGAGTTCTTGTCCGTGTTGCTGTAAACCTCGATCATGCCGCGATGGCTGATAAAAACGTCGGTGCCGCCGTCAGCATTGCGTTCCAGACGGGTGCGGAATTTGTCGCGTTCTCCGGTCGAGTACAGAGAATCCAGCACTTTCCCCAAGGCATTGCGAATAAAGTCCTGCGGCAATTTGGCCCGGTTTTCAGCCCAGTCTGTTTCCATAATTCCCAGGTTGGACTGTTCCAGGGTCAGCAGAAAGCCACTTTCTTGCCAAAAATCACGCACAGGTCCCCACAGCTTGTCCGCTGGTCGATTGACCACAAGCCAGCGTTGATTGCCGGCGCGCTCGATGCGAACATCGCCTGCCGAGTTGAGCGCGGTGGGTGCAGACGGGCCTGCCTTGCCAATTTGGAAGCTCGACGCGGTAACCGGCGTTCCAGGAACTGAATAGCGGCTATTGCCCGACAGTTGGGTCAAATCGGGTGGTACATCAAGTGATGGGCCTTTGCCAGCACTTTTGTAATTGACTTTGTCGTTATCAAGAACCGTGCATGCTGCCAGGGTCAATGAAAGGCTCAGCAATGCGAGTTTGGAAAATTGATTCACAGAAAGTGTCCCCAAGGGTAATGAGTAAGGTCAGCCTGAACTTGTCAGAGCAGACCGGTTGCGCGCAAAGCGCCTTCAAGCACCGCTTCGTTGGCCTGGGTCAAGGGCGTCATGGGCAATCGCATGCTTGGGCCGCACAGCTTCATCCGTGCCATCGCCCATTTCAAGGGGATAGGATTGGCTTCCACAAACAGGTTCTTGTGCAGCGGTAGCAACTTGAATTGAATTTTCATCGCCTGCTTTGTGTCGCCCGCCATGGCGGCTACGCACAATTCGTGCATCAGGCGCGGGGCGAGATTGGCCGATACGCTGACGTTGCCGTGGCCACCGCATAACATCAGAGCCACCGCGGTTGGGTCATCGCCCGAGTAGATGGAAAATCCTTGTGGCGCTTCCCTGATCAGCCACTGCGCGCGTTCAATATTGCCGGTAGCCTCCTTGATGCCAACGATGCCCGGTACCTGAGCCAGACGCATCACGGTGTCATGGGCCATGTCGGCGACGCTGCGACCGGGCACGTTGTAAAGAACCATTGGCAGATCAACCGCCTCAGCAATCGCCTTGAAGTGCAGGTATTGGCCTTCCTGGGTAGGCTTGTTGTAGTAGGGCACGACCTGCAATTGGCAGTCTGCACCGACTGCCTTGGCAAATCTGGCCAGTTCAATCGCCTCTGAGGTGGAGTTTGCGCCGCACCCTGCCATGATGGGTACACGCCCTTTGGCCTGCTCCACCGACACGCGGATGATTTCGCAGTGCTCGGCTACGGTGACGGTCGGCGACTCGCCGGTTGTGCCAACAACGCCGATGCAGTCGGTGCCTTCTGCGACGTGCCAGTCGATCAGTTTGCGCAGCGTCGGATAGTCCACGCTACCATCTTGTTGCATGGGTGTTGCAAGGGCCACGATGCTGCCCCTGATTTGGCGGTTTGATGAAGTCATATCCCAGCGATTATGAAGCAAAAGGACATTTTAGCGAGAGTGCAAGGTGTCCAGAGCATGGCGTCTGGGTGTCCGCGCGCTGTCCAGTTCGGCATCCAGCTTTGCCGCGACGATACGCTGGACGAACCGGGGCGGATTTTCAAGAAACCCCTCTTCAAATGCGATGATGCGCAACCCACTGAAAGCCAACAGCAATTCAGCCGGTCTCAGGAGGAAATCTGACCTTGCGGGTTTCCCCACGGTTTCATTTCCTTGGGAAAAAGTCTCGTAGATCAGTATGCCGCCTGAAGCCAGACTTTTAACGATGATTGGGAAAAGTGGCCGCCACAAATAATTGGCCACAACAACAGTGTCGAACCGGCGTACTTGGCCATTGGTTTGCAGGGGCCATGGATCGTTTTCGATATCCGCCAGAACGGCGGTGCCGAATTTGTTCGCTGCCTCAATCGCTTCGACAGATCGATCGACGCCCGTGACCACATGTCCTTTCTCGGCGAACCACTTCATGTGGCGTCCATGGCCACACGCGATGTCGAGTACCGTTGCACCACGTGGCAACAGATGCGTCCAGCGCTTGATCCAACCCGAGGCTGGCCCGGTGGCCTGATAGGGGAGTGCTGTTGGCGATTCGCTCGTCATGCGGGGTGAGCCTAAAAGCAGGCCCAGATCTGATTGGCCAGAGTGACCAGAAAATCCGGACGTGTGTAGAGCCAAAAAACGGCCAAGAGCACGCAAAACGCCGCAATATAAAGGCCGATTTTTTGTCCCTGCTTCACGTTCTCACGCTCCCTGCGGGGCGCCCTTGCGGATGATGGTTGCTTCCTTGATTGGCAGATTCACCAGGGCTGCGAGTACACCCAGCGCGATGGCGATGTACCAGACCGCATCGTAGTTTCCGGTGCGGTCGTACAGGTAACCTCCAAGCCAGACACCCATGAAGGAACCGATCTGGTGGCTGAAAAACACAAAACCGCTCAGCATCGACAGGTGCGCCACACCAAAGATCTGGGCCACGGTTGCGTTGGTCGGCGGGACGGTTGAGAGCCACAGCAGGCCCATGACGCTGGAGAAGATATAGACGCTCAGGGGCGATAGGGGCGCGAGCAGGAACAGGCTGATGACAATCGCGCGCGTGAAGTAAATAAAAGCCAGAATATTCTTTTTTTGCATTCGCTGCCCCAGCACACCAGCTGCGTAGGTGCCGAATACATTGAACAGGCCGATCAGCGCCAGAGCGTAGCCGGCCACTTGAGGCGACAGGCCCTTGTCCCGCAAGTAGCTTGGCATGTGGACACCAATGAAGACAACCTGGAAACCGCAGACGAAATAGCCGGCCATCAGCAGTTGAAAACTCGGATACCGAAAAGCCTCGGCCACGGCTTGCAGGATGGTCTGCTCTCGATGCATGACGGCGCCGCCAGAAAAGGCAGGTTCGCGCAAACCCCAGGCCAGCGGCACCATCATCAGGGACGCAAGCCCCAGAATCATCAGGGCTTCCTGCCAGCCGAAACTGCTGATCAAAAAGCCTTCAGTCGGTACCATCAAGAACTGACCAAACGAGCCCGCCGCCGCTGCGACCCCCATGGCCCAGGAGCGCTTGGCGGCACTGACATTGCGGCCGATAACGCCGTAAATGACAGCATAAGTTGTGCCGGCCTGCGCCATGCCGATCAGCACACCTGCGGTGGCTGAAAACAGGAGTGGCGTGCTGGCAACTGACATGCCGAAAAGGCCCAGTGCATACAGGACGGCGCCACCAATAATGACTTTGAACGCGCCCAGTCGGTCTGCCGCCATGCCGGCAAAAATTCCGGCACAACCCCAGGCCAGATTCTGGATGGCGATGGCGAAGGCGAAGGTCTCGCGGCTCCAGCCCTGGCTTTGTGTGACCGGTTGCAGCCACAGGCCAAAACCGTGGCGTATCCCCATGGACAGGGTGACAATGGCGGCGCCGCACAGCAGGACCTGCGGCATGGAAAGTTTAGGGCTTGAATTTGGCATCTGGCAAGTCGGTGTGATGTCGGGCATTGTCTGATAATTTATGAGCTTGACCTCAGATCGCCTGAGTCGCCCCCAAGGTTGTCGGGTTTAGGGCGAAAATACCCTGCCTGATCATCCCTCCTCCAACGCAGTCAAACTTATGAAAATCGAGAAGAACACCGCCGTTACCTTGCGCTACAAAATCAGCGACAGTCTGGGCAAACTGCTGGAACAAAGCGACGAACCTCTGGCCTATTTGCACGGTGGTTATGGCAATACGTTTGAAAAAATCGAAGAAGCGCTGCAAGGGCAGGAGCCAGGATACCGCATTGCGCTTGAGTTGCAGCCGCAAGAAGCTTACGGATTGCGTGACGAAAGTCTGCTCCAGACCATTCCCAAGTCGGAATTTCCATCGGGTGTCAAGGTGGGTGGTCAATTGCGCGGCCAGGGTGAGGATGGGCAGTCCCACGTATTTACGGTTCTAAAGGTCAAGGGCGACAAAGTCTTGCTCGACGGTAACCATCCGTTTGCCGGCAAGATCCTGCGTTTTAACATCACCGTGACCGAAGTTCGCCCTGCCACTGAGGAAGAAGTGACGCACGGCCATGTGCACGGGGCCCACGGCCATCACCATTAACCTGACGCCGGACGGCGTCAAGGCAGTCAGACTTTCTTGAGAAAGCAGGCCTTTAGCATGAAACTGCCGGCGTCCATCTTGCAGTCGACTTCGTGGTCGCCGCCCACCAGGCGGATGCTTTTGACTTTGGTTCCCATCTTGAGCACGGTGGATGAGCCTTTTACCTTCAGATCCTTGATCAATACCACGGCATCGCCGTCGGCAAGCACCTGACCGTTGGCGTCCTTGACGCTGGCGCTGGCGTCCTCATCGACTTCCTTCGCTTCGGATCTTGGCCACTCATGACCGCAGTCCGGGCAAATGTAGTTGTCGCCGTCGGGATAGGTGTTTTCTAGTGTGCATTGGATGCAGGCCGGGGGTGTTTGTGTCATGTTCGGGTTCGGGTTTCGGATGAAGCGTGTTCTAGGTATCAGTTGTTTATAACGGGGTTGACAAGGGCATTCGCCCGCCGCTGCAGCGTTCAATGCCAGCGAGGTCGCGCCTTGAGGCAATGTGCTGAAAGCCAGCTTGTTGCAGAAGCCCACGGACGGCCGCTGCCTGATCGTAGCCATGCTCGAGCAACAGCCAGCCGCCGTCTTCCAGATGCGCCGGCGTCTGCGCGACGATGCAACGCAGGTCATCCAGGCCGTCTCGGCCTGCTACGAGGGCTTGCAGTGGCTCGTGGCTGAGGTCGTTCAGATGCCAGTCGTGTTGCGCAATATAAGGCGGATTTGAGACGATAAGCCGGTAGCGGCCGCTGACGCCGGCAAGCCAGGAACCCTGCTGAAAATCAATAGTCAGGTTCAGGCGCGTGGCGTTGGTACAGGCCACAGCCAACGCCTCGTGGCTGAAATCGAGTGCGCTTACGGACAGGTCGGGACGGTTCGCCTTAAGCGCCAGTGCGATGGCACCGCTGCCGGTGCCAAGGTCCAGCACGCTGGCCGCAGGTGTGTCGGCAAGTTCCTTCAGCGCCCATTCGACCAGTGATTCGGTATCGGGGCGCGGCACCAGCACGCGGGAGTCCACTTGCAAGTCCAGTCCAAAGAATTCCTTGTGTCCGCTGATGTAGGCCAGCGGCTCGCCATTGAGGCGACGACGTACGCAGGCGTCAAACGCCAATTGTGCGGGTGTTTCAAGCGTTTCCATGTCATGGGCCAGCAGCCAGCCCCGGTCATGCGCGGACCGGCCCAGCACATGCAGCAACAGCATCTGGGCGTCGAGTCGATCCAGGCCCCGGTCCTGGCCGTTCTGGAGCGCCTGGGCGAGTGTGAGCATGGGCCTCAGACGCCTGCGCCGAGTTCAAGTGCCGCGAGCTGCTGCGCTGCTTCGTAAGCCTGCAAGGCTTGCACCACATCGTCAAGGTCACCTTCCATGATGTATAGCAACTTGTACAAGGTCAGGTTGATGCGGTGGTCCGTCAGCCGTCCCTGCGGAAAGTTGTAGGTGCGGATACGGTCGCTGCGGTCGCCGCTGCCAATCAGGCTTTTGCGCTCGGCCGCGTCCTTGGCGGCGCGCTCGGAGCGGTCTTTTTCATGGATGCGAGCGGTCAATACCTTGAGCGCCTGCGCCTTGTTGCTGTGCTGGCTGCGGCCGTCCTGGCACTCTGCCACGATACCAGTCGGGATATGGGTGATGCGCACGGCCGAATCGGTCTTGTTGATGTGCTGGCCACCGGCGCCGCTGGCGCGGTAGGTGTCGATGCGCAGGTCGGCCGGGTTGATCTGGATCGCCACCGCCTCGTCGGGCTCGGCCAGCACGGCCACCGTGCAGGCACTGGTATGGATGCGACCCTGCGTTTCCGTGACGGGCACGCGCTGCACGCGATGCCCGCCGGACTCGAACTTGAGCGCACCATAGACGTTGTCGCCTTCGATCCGGATCACCACTTCCTTGTAACCGCCGAGTTCACTCGCCGACTCGCTGATGATTTCGGTCTTCCAGCCGCGCCGTTCGCAGTAGCGCGTGTACATGCGTAGCAGATCGCCGGCAAACAGCGCCGATTCGTCGCCGCCGGTACCAGCCCGTATTTCCATGAAGGCATTGCGCGCATCGTCCGGGTCTTTGGGCAGCAGCATGCGCTGCAGTTCGCTCTCCAGTTGCGCCAATTCGGCGCTGGCGCTCTCAATCTCATCCTGCGCCATGGTGGCCATCTCGGCGTCGTCGGCGGCGCTCGCCAGCAGATCGTGTGCTGCAGCCAGATCCGCTTCGCGCAGGCGGTAGCGGCTCCAGCGAGTGGCCACTGCAGCCACCTCGGTGTGTTCGCGCGACAGCACGAGGAATTGCTTCATGTCCTTCATGATGTCCTCGCGCGAGAGCAGAAATTCAAGCTCACCCAGACGATCGGCGTAGCGTGCGAGTTGTTGGCGGAGAAAGGGTTTCATGGTCGGCGGGATAGGATGGGCAAAAGATACTGGTTTGACTGTCATCCCGGATCTGAGGCGGCTGCCTCGGACTCCGAATGGGGGGCTGTCGATTGCGGGTTTGGAAACCCCGGAATTGATCCGGGGACGCAATGACAGCTAACGCTCTTTGCGCAGGAAGAAGTGCTGGATGGCGGAACTGGCGCGCTCACGCGCCTCATTGTCCCCGGCGCGCAATTCGGCCATGGCGCCATGCAGCATTTTTTGCGTCAATCCCCTCGATAGCGCTTCCAGCACAGCCTCCACGTCTTCACCCTTGGCCAGCAGTTTGCGGGCACGGTTGAGTTCCATCGCGCGCCACTCGTCCGCCTGGGCATTGAGCTGCTGGATCAGGGGAACCGAGCCGCGCTGGTCAACCCAGTGCATAAAACTTTGCACACCCGCATCAACAATCGCTTCAGCCTGCGCCACCGCCGCCTGGCGGCTCGCCTGCGCCGTTTGCACGACGCTGGCAAGGTCGTCCACGGTGTACAGGTAAACGTCTTCCAGGGCTTTGACTTCGACTTCAATGTCGCGTGGCACGGCCAGATCGACCATGAACATGGGCCGGTGTTTGCGCCGCTTCAACGCCCGCTCCACGGCGCCCAGGCCAATGATCGGCAGCGTACTGGCGGTACAACTGATGACCGCATCAAACTCATGCAGGCGGTCTGGCAATTCGGCCAGGTGCATGACTTCAGCCCCAAAACGGCTGGCCAGTTTTTCGCCGCGCTCAAGCGTGCGATTTGCAATCGACATGCTTTTCGGATTTTTGGCGGCAAAGTGGGTGGCGCAGAGTTCGATCATCTCGCCAGCGCCAACAAACAGTACCTTGACTTGCCCCAGGTCTTCAAACAACTGCCCGGCCAGACGCACACCGGCTGCAGCCATGCTGATGGAATGCGCGCCAATTTCGGTCGAGGTGCGCACTTCCTTGGCGACGGCAAACGAACGCTGGAACAACTGACTCAGCGTGGTGCCCAGGGCGCCTGCGGCTTCCGCTGCTCGCACAGCATCCTTGATCTGGCCCAGGATCTGGGGCTCGCCCAGGACCATCGAATCGAGTCCGCTTGCGACACGGAATGCATGGCGTGCGGCAAAGCCGTCTTGCATGGTATAGGTATGCGAACGCAGCAAGGTCGTCGAGACGCCGCCGGACTGGGCCAACCAGTCCAATGTGTGCTCCAGCTGAGGATTTTCGCCAGCACAGTAGATCTCGGTGCGGTTGCAGGTCGAGATCAACGCCGCCTCGGGCTCACGGCTGAATGAGTTGCGCAAGGCACGCAAAGTGGGTTCAACCTGATCGACGGCGAACGCAAAACGACCGCGCAGATCGAGCGGCGCGGTCGTGTGATTGATTCCTAAAGCCCAGACTGCCATGCGGCGATTATAAAATCAGCTTCTGCCCGGCAGCGCAGATTACTTTTATATTGGAAATTGATGGCGACAAGCGATCTTCTCAATCATGTGCTGAACTGGCTGGCACCGGCCCTGTGGCTGGCCGTGCTGCTGCCGCTGTTGGTCCGCTTGGCCATGCGCAAGCAGCGTGCTGGTGTCTCGTTTTGGACCCAGGTGGCGGCCAATTTTGCGCTCAACCTGCTGGTGCTGGGTCTTGGCTTATGGTTTTACGGCCATGACGGCAAGATGATGACCTATGCCGGCATGGCGCTGGTTTGCGCCAGCAGTCAGTGGTGCTTTATGCGGGCTTGGCGCGCTTGACAGAGTTGCGCAGCATTACTTGGCGGCCTTGAAGTTGCTGAAACTGCGGGTCTGTATCCGGCGCAGGTCCTGCGGCAGTGCATCTGGCGCGATCATCGTTTTCGTGGCGGCGGCGTCCAGGAAGATGGATTTGTTTTCTGCCACGTCCTTGTTCACAAACTTGAGCGATGCCGCATTGGGATTGGCATAAAAGACCTTGTTGCTCAGCGCGGCATGGACTTGCGGGCGCAGGATGTAATTGATGAACAGGTGGGCGTTCTCGGGGTGTGGCGCGTCTTTCGGTATCGCCATGGTGTCGAAGAACAACGTGGCGCCAGTCTTTGGAATCAGGGCTTCTATCACGATTGGCGTCTTGCCCTTGTTCTCCAGCGCGCGACTGCGGGCAATGTTGATGTCGCCCGAAAAGCCCATCACCAGACAGGTGGCGCCGCTGGCCATTTCCTCAATGTAGCCCGATGATGAAAAACGGGTGACGTAAGGGCGAATGGTCTTGAGCATCTGTCCGGCAACGGCATAGTCGGCGGCGTTGCGGCTGTAAGCGGGTTTGCCAACATAGAGCAGGGCGGCAGGCATGACCTCGGAGGCCGAGTCGAGCATGCTGACGCCGCAGCTTTTGAGCTTGCTGACGTATTTGGGGTCGAACAGCAGGCTCCAGGCATTTTCCGGCAGCGGCATGCTGCCCAGTGCCGCTTTAACCTTGTTGACGTTGATGCCGACCGTGACGTATCCCCATAACCAGTCCACCAGATAGGCGTTGCCTGGATCAAGCTTGGCGAGTTGCTCCAGCAGGCCTTTGTCCAGATTGCCCCAGTTGGAGAGCTTGCTGCGGTCGAGCTTTTGCAGCAGACCGCCCTCGATCTGGGTTTTGGCAAAGTGCGAGCCCGGCACCACGATGTCGTAGCCGGTTTTTCCGGCGACCAGTTTGGCGTGCAGAATTTCGTTGTTGTCGTAGGTGTCGTAGCGAACCTTGATACCGGTTTCTTTTTCAAAGTTCTGCAGTGTGTCTTCGGCGATGTAGTCAGACCAGTTGTAGATGTTGAGCACTTTGGGCTCGGCGCAATGGGCCGTGCCAACGCAGAAGAAGGTGCAGGCGGCCCATGCCAGGCCACGGTGTTTCAGGTTCAAAGCCATGTTGATCAGTCCTTCAGAGTGGGACCAAAATCATAGCAAAAGTGAACCTCAGGTCGGGGCAAACAAATCCACTCTGTCGGTGATGATGGCGTCGGTGCCGAGCTCGAGCAGACGCTGCACTGCCCATTCGTCGTTGACCGTGTAGCTCAGTGTGCGCAGCCCGGCGTTCCTGGCTTGCGCAACGCTGGTTTTGTCCCACAGGGCGTGGTTGCAGACGACGGCCGCACACGTCAGTTCGACCGCCGCTTCAAGCCAGCCTTTGGGCAGTGTGGCGAGCAGCAGACCGCGCGGCAATTCGGGATGGGCGTCGCGCGCTGCTGCGAGGGCTTGGGGCTTGAACGATGTAAGCAGGGGCGGCACCGGTGCGCCCTGCCAAAGCCGGGCCGCGTGCTGCGCCACGACCTCGCCGGTCTGGCGTTCCAGCCCCGGTGTGGGTTTGATTTCGATGTCCAGGAAATGTCCGTTGTGCAGGCAGTAACGTGCGATAGCCTCGAAACTCGGCAGTGGCTCCCCGGCGTAGCCGCGCGAGTGCCAGCTACCGGCATCGAGTTGCGACAACGTGGCCCAGGGATGATCGCCGCCGACCGGGCTGGCTGTGGCACCGAGACGCGCGGTGCCATCGGTGGTGCGCTGCAGGGTGGCGTCGTGCATCAGGAAGGGAACGCCATCGGCGCTGAGTTTGACGTCGCATTCGAACATGCGGTAACCATGGCTGGCACCCAGGCGAAACGCCGCCAGCGTGTTTTCGGGGGCCAGATTGCCCGCGCCGCGGTGCGCGATCCAGCGTGGGTAGGGCCAGTGATCAAACGTCACGCTAGCCATTACGGTGTCTCTTTGCGCTTGCCCGTGCTGGCGTCAAAGTAATGAATCTTGTCGGCGCGCGGTGTGACGTGGATGGTGCTGCCAATGGCCGGAACAAAATGGCCTTCTTCGGTGCGCAGAATCACCAGTTCGTCGCCACTGCCATGCGTCCAGCGGCCATAGACGAGGCGCTCGGCGCCCAGCATTTCAACCGTTTCAACGTGCAGCGCCCAGCCGCTATCGGTGATGTCCAGATGTTCAGGGCGCACGCCCGTGATGGTGCCGGCCTTGGCACCCGGTGCGTTTTGCAGCAGGTTCATCGGTGGTGAGCCAATAAAGCTTGCTACGAAGGTCGTAGCGGGCCGGTTGTAGACCTCTTCAGGCGTGCCAAATTGCTCCACCGCTCCCAGGTTGATGACGATCATGCGCTGTGCCAGCGTCATGGCCTCGACCTGATCGTGCGTCACAAAAAGCGAGGTGATGCCCAACTCGCGGTGCAGTTTCTGAATCTCGATGCGGGTCTGTGCGCGCAGTTTGGCGTCGAGGTTCGACAGTGGCTCATCAAACAGGAAGACTTTCGGATGGCGCACGATGGCGCGGCCCATTGCCACACGTTGGCGCTGGCCGCCCGAGAGTTCGCGTGGCTTGCGCTGCAGAAAGGGGCCGATCTCCAGAATCTTGGCGGCCTTGTCGACGCGCGTCTTGATTTCTTCCAGCGGCACCTTGGCGATCTTGAGCCCGTAGGCCATGTTCTCGAACACGCTCATGTGGGGATAGAGCGCGTAGTTCTGGAACACCATGGCGATGTCGCGCTCGGACGGTTCGAGGTTGTTGACGACGCGCCCGCCAATTGAAATTTCCCCGCTGCTGATCTCCTCCAGCCCGGCAACCATGCGCAGCAGCGTGGACTTGCCACAGCCCGATGGCCCCACGATGACGACGAACTCGCCGGTCAGGATCTCAGCGCTGACGTCATTGATCACCTGATTCGCGGTTTTGCCGGACCCATAGCGTTTGACGACGTTTTTTAATGTGATTGAGGCCATAGTTTTATTCAGTTGGCGACAGAGATCCGGTCTGTCCCGCAAACATATTACTTCTCCGTGTCCACCAAGCCTTTGACAAACCACTTCTGCATCAGCATGACGACCATGGCTGGCGGCAGCATGGCGAGCAGCGCGGTGGCCATGACCACGTTCCATTCATTTTGTGAGTCTCCGCCGGCGACCATCATCTTGATGCCGACCACCACCGGGTACATGCTCTCCGAGGTCGTGGCCAGCAGCGGCCACAGGTACTGGTTCCAGCCGTAGATGAACTGAATCACGAATAGCGCCGCGATCGAGGTTTTGGACAGCGGTATCAGGATATCAATGAAGAAACGAAGTGGACTGGCGCCGTCCATGCGCGCGGCTTCCGCCAATTCGTCGGGCACCGACATGAAAAATTGCCGGAACAGAAAGGTTGCCGTGGCCGAGGCGATCAGCGGTACGGTCAAACCGGCATAGGTGTTGAGCATGCCAAGGTCCGACACCACTTTGTACGTTGGCCCGATGCGTACCTCAACCGGCAGCATCAGCGTCACAAAGATCGCCCAGAAGAAGAAGTTCTTGAACGGAAAGCGAAAGTACACGATGGCAAAGGCCGACAGCAGCGAGATCGCAATCTTGCCAAAGGTGATGACCAATGCTGTGATCAGACTGACCTGCATCATGTGCAAAACCGGTGCTCTGGACCCGGCGCCGTAGCCACCGCCGAACAATGCCTTTTCGTAGGTTGCCCAAAAATTGCTGCCTGGCAGCAAAGGCATCGGTGCTTGCACAATTTCCTGCGCCGTATGTGTTGATGCAACAAAAGCCAGGTAGATCGGAAAGGCGACGATGATGACGCCCAAAATCATGATGGCATGACCCAGGAACGCCAGAAAGGGACTGCGCTCAACCATGCTGCGAGTCCTCGTGAAGTGCCAAGCGCGGGAGCCTCATCAGTAGTTCACTCTCTTCTCGATAAATTGGAACTGCACCACGGTCAAGGCGACCACGATCGTCATCAGCACCACCGACTGCGCCGCCGAGCCGCCCAGGTCCATCGCCTTGAAACCGTCGTAGTACACCTTGTAAACCAGGATCGAGGTCGCTTGTCCTGGTCCGCCGTGCGTGGTGGCGTCGACGATGGCAAACGTATCGAAAAAGGCGTAGATGATGTTGATGACGAGCAGGAAGAAGGTCGTGGGCGAGAGCATTGGAAACTGAATCGTCCAGAAGCGGCGCCACGCCTTGGCCCCGTCAATGGCTGCCGCTTCGATCAGTGATTTTGGGATCGACTGCAGGCCGGCCAGAAAAAACAGAAAGTTGTAGGAAATCTGCTTCCAGACCGCCGCCATCACGATCAGCGTCATGGCGTGGCTTCCGTTGAGCAGGTGGTTCCAGTTGACGCCCAACTTTCCCAAACCATAGGACACCACGCCCAGGGAGGGTGAGAACATGAAGATCCATAACACGCCAGCCACGGCCGGCGCCACGGCGTACGGCACGATCAACATGGTCTTGTAGAACATCGCGCCCTTGATGACGCGATCCGCAAAGATCGCGAGCATCACGGACAGTCCAATACCCATTGTCGCGACCAGAAGCGAGAAAATGGCTGTGGTCTTGAAAGAGGCCAGATAGCTGGCATCGTTCCACAAGCGTTTGAAGTTCTCCATCCCGACCCATTGGGTCGAAATGCCAAACGCATCCTCAATCTGGAACGACTGCACCAATGCCTGTGCGGCCGGCCAGAAAAAGAACACGCTGATCACCAGTACCTGTGGTGCAATCAGCAACCAGGGCAACACCGGGGCTCGGAACTGGACGCGTTTTTCCATAACGGGGCTGGCGTGGCCAGCCGATCACCTTTCTTGGATGCGCTTTACTTGTTGGCTTTTTCGAAACGTTCCAACTGATCGTTGCCGCGTTTCACAATCGCCTGCAGCGCTTCCGTGGCCGACTTCTTGCCGCTCCAGACCATCTCGAGTTCTTCATCCTCGATCTGGCGAATCTGCACATAGTTGCCCAGACGAATGCCACGGCTCTTGTCGGTCACCTTGCGGATCATCTGCTGTACCGCAATGTCGGTCCCGGGTTTTTCCTTGTAGAAACCGGACTTTTCAGTCAACTGGTAGGCTGCCGTGGTGATGGGCAGATAGCCGGTGCGCTTGTGGCTGGCGGACTGCACTTCGGGCCTGGAGATGAAACTGAAGAAGTCGGCTACACCCTTGTATTCAACAGGTTTCTTACCGGCCATAACCCACAGGCTGGCGCCGCCGATCACCGTGTTCTGCGGTGCGCCCGGAACATCAGGGTAGTAGGGCAGTGTGGCCAGGGCGTAATTGAACTTGGCGTTCTTGGCGACGTTGCCGTAGAAGCCGGCTGAGGTCGTGATCATCGCGCATTCGCCAGAAATGAAAGTCGCCTCGGGCACATTTTCACGCCCCTTGTAAATGAACAGACCCTGTTTGGCCATGTTGGCGAGATTTTCAATGTGGCGCACATGCAGCGGCGAGTCCACCTTCATGCGCGCATCCATGCCGCCCAGACCGTTGGACTTGCTGGCGAATTCCACGTTATGCCAGGCCGAGAAACTCTCAAGCTGGGTCCAACTCTGCCAGGCGATGGTGAGCGGGCATTTGTGGCCGCTGGCCTTGAGCTTGGCCGCAGCCAGCGCGACTTCCGGCCAGGTGGTCGGTGGCTTGGCCGTGTCGATGCCGGCGGCCTTGAACGCGTCCTTGTTGAAGTAGAAAATGGTGGTCGAGCTGTTGAATGGGAAGCTCAGCATCTGGCCGTTCGGTGCCGTGTAATAACCGGCCACGGCAGAGACATAGACTTTCGGGTCGAACTTGTAGCCGGCGTCCGCCATCACCTTGCCGACGGGCACAATGGCACCCTTGCTGGCCATCATCGTGGCGGTGCCGACCTCGAACACTTGCAGAATGTTGGGAGCATTGCCGGCGCGAAACGCTGCAACCGCCGCCGTCATGGATTCGGCATAGCTACCCTTGTACGTGGGGATTACCTTGTATTCTTTCTGGCTGGCGTTGAATTCCTTGGCCAGATCGTTGACCCATTCGCCATTGACGGCAGTCATCGAATGCCACCACTGAATTTCGGTCTGGGCCTGGGCTGATACAGAAAATGCGGTTGCGAGGGCAACGGCGATCAATTTGAACTTCATGCGATCTCCTTGGGTAAAAGGGTTGAGCCTAGCTTTTTTGTGTGACAGCGGGGCGACAGCAAAACGTTAATATTTTGAGTCTCAATTAGACACCCGTTTATGCCCGCCTCCTATCCGGGTTTCCCGCAAGGGTGTCCATCGGGGCAGTAGGTCAATGCTGCACTGCGATAATATGCGAGCCCAGCCGGGCTTGGCTAGCCTGCCCTTTGCGCCATATCAAGTTCCGGCTGTAAATACAGAACCTGATGAACGTCACGATACAGACTGATCAAATTTTTCGCGCTCCAGTCGCTGCGCCGCATGCACACGCCCGGATTCGCGAAATTCCGTACAACTACACCTCGTTTTCCGACCGCGAAATCGTCATTCGTCTGCTGGGCAGCGCGGCTTGGGATTTGCTGAACCGCTTGCGTGAGGAGCGTCGCACCGGACGCTCGGCACGCATGCTCTACGAGGTGTTGGGCGACATTTGGGTGGTGCAGCGCAATCCGTATTTGCAGGACGACCTGCTCGACAATCCAAAGCGGCGGGTGTTGCTGGTCGAGGCCTTGCAGCACCGACTGTCGGAAGTGCAGAAGCGGCGCACGCCAGGGGCTGATCCGGAGCGCGACGCCATGGTGGGCGAACTGCTCACGGCGGCTGACAAGGCCGTGCTGGCCTTCGATGCTGCTTTTGTCGAAGTCGCTGCCCTGCGACGCAAAGCTCAGCGCGTGCTGAGCCGCCTGACAGCCAAGGACAACATCAAGTTCGACGGCCTGTCACGCGTCAGCCACGTGACCGATGCCACTGATTGGCGCGTTGAATACCCCTTTGTCGTGCTAACACCGGATAGCGAAGCCGAGATGGCGGGGCTGGTCAAGGGTTGTATTGATCTGGGGCTGACCATCATCCCGCGTGGCGGCGGTACCGGCTACACCGGCGGCGCGATTCCGCTGACCTGGAACAGCGTGGTCATCAACACCGAAAAACTCGAAGCCATGACGGAAGTCGAGATGGTGGCTTTGCCGGGGCTGGCACAACCGGTGGCCACGGTCTGGACCGAAGCCGGCGTCGTGACCCAGCGCGTTTCAGACGCGGCGGATCGCGGCGGTTTTGTCTTTGCGGTGGACCCGACCTCGGCTGAGGCGTCCTGTATCGGCGGCAACATCGCCATGAACGCTGGCGGCAAGAAGGCCGTTCTCTGGGGTACGGCGCTGGACAACCTGGCCAGCTGGCGCATGGTGACACCGCAGGCCGAGTGGCTGGAAGTGACGCGTCTCGGGCACAACCTGGGCAAGATTCACGACGCCACGCTGGCCAGTTTTGAACTCAAGTATTTCAAGGCCGACGGCAAGACGCTGCTGCGCACCGAACGGCTCGACATTCCGGGCACGGCGTTCCGCAAGGAAGGCCTGGGCAAGGACGTGACTGACAAGTTCCTCAGCGGTCTGCCGGGGATTCAGAAAGAGGGCTGCGACGGCTTGATTACCAGCGCCCGTTGGGTCGTGCACCGCATGCCCAAGCACACACGCACTGTCTGTCTGGAATTCTTCGGCAATGCGCGCGACGCCGTGCCCAGCATTGTGGAAATCAAGGACTTCATGTTTGCCGAAGCGGCGCGCAGTGGCGTATTGCTGGCGGGCCTGGAGCACCTTGACGACCGTTACCTGAGGGCCGTCGGCTACGCCACCAAGTCCAAGCGCGGCGGCTTGCCCAAGATGGTGCTGGTGGGTGATATTGCCGGTGATGATGCCGATGTGGTGGCGCGTGCCACCTCGGAAGTGGTGCGCATTGCCAACTCGCGCAGCGGTGAAGGCTTCATCGCCATCAGCGCAGACGCACGCAAGAAATTCTGGCTCGACCGCAAGCGCACAGCAGCCATCAGCAAGCACACTAACGCCTTCAAGATCAACGAAGACGTGGTGATTCCGCTACCGCGCATGGCCGAATACACGGACGGCATTGAGCGCATCAACATCGAACTCAGCCTGCGCAACAAGATCGCGCTGTGCGACGAACTCGAAGACTTCTTTGCCGGCGGCCATTTGCCGGTTGGCAAGCACGACGACGCCAGTCAGATTCCGTCGGCCGAGTTGCTGGAAGACCGCGTGGCACAGGCACTGGCACTGATTGCCGAGGTGCGCGGTCTGTGGTCTGGCTGGCTGCGCGATGTGGATGCGCTGTTTGTGCAGTTGCAGGACCACAGTCTGCGCGCCAGTTGGAAGACACAGTTGCGCGCGCCTTTGCAGAATATCTTTAGCGGAAGTGCCTTTGAGGCTATTCTGCGCGAGTGCAATGCGGTGCACCAGCGCGTGCTCAAGGGGCGGGTCTGGGCGGCGCTGCACATGCATGCCGGTGATGGCAATGTGCACACCAATATCCCCGTCAACAGCGACGACTACGAAATGCTGCAGGCGGCGCACGGCGCGGTGAAACGCATCATGGCACTGGCGCGCTCGCTCGACGGCGTGATCTCGGGCGAGCACGGCATTGGTATCACCAAGCTTGAGTTCCTGTCCGACGAAGAACTGCGTCCGTTCACCGAGTACAAGGCAAGAATCGATCCCGAAGGGCGCTTCAATAAAGGCAAGTTGCTGCGCCAACCCGCTGGACTGATGCCGATAGGGCAGGCCCTGCAGGCTGATCTGACCAATGCCTACACGCCCAGTTTTGGTCTGATGGGCCACGAGTCGCTGATCATGCAGCAAAGCGACATCGGCGCCATTGCCGACAGCGTGAAGGACTGCCTGCGCTGCGGCAAGTGCAAGCCGGTTTGCGCTACCCACGTGCCGCGCGCCAATCTGCTCTACAGCCCGCGCAACAAGATTCTGGCAACCTCCCTGTTGGTGGAAGCCTTTTTGTACGAAGAGCAGACGCGCCGTGGCATCTCGATTCGCCACTGGCAGGAGTTTGAAGACGTGGCAGACCATTGCACGGTCTGCCACAAGTGTCTGACGCCGTGCCCGGTGAACATCGATTTTGGTGACGTCACCATGAACATGCGCAATCTGCTGCGCAAGATGGGCAAGAAGACCTTCCGCCCGGCTGGCGCCGCCGCCATGTTCATGCTCAGCGCCACCAACCCCGAGACCATTCGTCTGGCGCGTTCGGTCATGGTCAACGTGGCGATCAAGGCGCAGCGTTTCGCCTCGGACCTGTTTAAGGTGATCTCGCGCAAGCAGACCAAGGCGCCACCGGCAACGGTGGGCACGGCGCCCATCAAGGAACAGATCATCCACTTCGTCAACAAGAAGTTGCCTGGTGGTCTGCCCAAGAAGACAGCGCGCGCGTTGCTTGATATTGAAGACAAGGACTACGTGCCCATCATCCGCGACCCGCAGGCCACGACGGCCGAGACCGAGGCGGTGTTCTACTTCCCCGGCTGCGGTTCCGAGCGTTTGTTCAGCCAGGTCGGTCTGGCCACACAAGCCATGCTGTGGCACGCCGGTGTGCAGACCGTTCTGCCACCGGGCTATCTGTGCTGCGGTTATCCGCAACGCGGCAGCGGGCTGTTCGACAAGGCCGAGAAAATCATCACTGACAATCGCGTGCTGTTTCACCGCGTCGCCAACACACTGAACTACCTCGACATCAAGACCGTGGTGGTGAGTTGCGGCACCTGCTACGACCAGTTGCAGGGTTATGAATTTGACCAGATATTCCCCGGCAGCCGCATCATCGACATCCATGAGTATCTGCTGGAAAAAGGCATTACGCTGAAAGACGCCGGATCCTTCCTGTTCCACGATCCGTGTCACAGCCCGATGAAGTTGCAGGAGCCGATCAAGACCGTGCGCGCCCTGTTGGGCGACAAGGTGATCCAGTCCGATCGTTGCTGCGGCGAATCCGGTACGCTGGCCCTGAACCGCCCCGACGTCTCGACGCAAGTGCGCTTTCGCAAGGAAGAAGAAATCCGCAAGGGCGAATTGCAGTTGCGCGAACAAGGCGGTCTGGGCGCCAAGGACAACATCAAGATCCTGACCTCGTGCCCGGCCTGTCTGCAGGGCCTGAGCCGCTTTGGCGATGATCTGCAAAACGGTCTGCTGGAGGCTGACTACATCGTGGTCGAGATGGCCAATCAGATTCTGGGTGAGCAGTGGTTGCCCGACTACGTCAAGCGCGCCAACAACGGCGGCATTGAGCGGGTGCTGGTGTAGCGCAGGATCATGGCCCGCGTCCTGTGCGTCTGGGAACTGGGCTCGGACCTGGGTCATTTAAGCCATTTGCGCCTGCCCGTCGAGGTCGCGCTGCAACTCGGCCATGAGGTCTTTCTGGCGGCGCGCCAACTGGACCGCATTGGGACGGTGATGGGTGATATGCCGATCACCTGCCTGCAGGCTCCTTTCAAGCAAGGTTCGCTGGCGGCAGACCAGGCGGCGTTTCCCAGTTACACCCACCTGCTGGCGCGTCAGTGCTTTTCAGGCGTGGATGAGCTTGAGATGTACCTGCGCGCCTGGCGCGCTCTGTTTGATCTGGTCAAACCCGATCTGGTTTTGTTTGAACACAGCCCAACGGCCTTGATTGCCGCCCATGGTTACGGGTTCCAGAAGGTTCTGGTGGGCAATGGTTTTTCCATACCGCCACAGCAGTTTGAAGTCGACGCGCCTTTCGCGCCATTTGTTACCACGCCGCGAACGCCAGAGGTTCTGGCGGGCCTGCGTTCCGATGATGGCGTGTTGTTGACGGTGATCAACCGCGCGCTGACCCGCTCGGGCTTGGCAGAGCTGCCATCCTTGGTCGATATTTATAGCCAGGCTGACGCGCAGTTTCTGATGACCTTGCCGGTATTGGACCATTTTGGACCGCGTCCGGGGCAGCGCTACCTGGGTGTCGAGCCACCCACGCCGCGACCGGCACCGCAGTGGCCGCCGGGTTCGGGCCCCAAGGTTTTTGCTTATCTGCGCGTTTTCCCTTCTTTGGAAAAATTGCTGCAGGATCTGCAGTTGGCGCGAGTGTACGCACTGCTGCATATACGCGGCTTGCCTGGCGCACTGCGTGAGAGGTTCAGCAGTGAACAAATCTGCTTCACGGATCAACTGATTGACCTCTCCGCGGTGGCCGAGCAGGCCGACTGGGTTGTCCACCATGGCAACCACAACACGATGGCAGGCTTTGTGCGTGCGGGCGTCCCGCAGTTGCTAATCCCCTTGCACCAGGAGCACCTGTTCGCAAGCTTGAACCTGTTGGCGCAGGGTTGCGCACGCATTGCCTATCAGGATCAGTCCAGTTTTGCCCAGGAAATAGCAGACCTGAAGTCAAATCCACAATTCAGGCAGCGCGCGGCCCAGGTTGGCGCAAATTGTCCTGATCTGGCATCGCTGGACGCGGCGGGTCAAATCGGGCGCACCTTGCAAGCGCTGTTGACCAGCGTCTGCCAATAGGCCTTTTTTCCGTGCTTCATAGGTGGTTTTGCCTGCTTTTTTAAATGCGACATGGGACAAAACAACCATACAAAATGGGGGTTCCATCCCTTACGCAGATGCGACAAACCCATCATCATGAAATCCGAGTACCCACGTTGCACTTAGTGCTTTAGAGTGTCTCAAGGCTTTCGGAGGGAAAGAATCTGGGTGGACAGGCCTGATTTACCTTTCGCGAGCTCCGCAAACGATTTTGGGGGTTTTGTCATGTCGAGTCGGGCGTCCTTGAATCACATTTATCGCACGGTCTGGAATCAGGCTTTGGGCACCATGGTGGCCGTGGCCGAAATAGCCAGCACCGGCGGTTGCAGCATGAGCTCTGTCGGCCAGCGCCGTGATCGTCGGCCCGGATACGCAGTTCGGTTGAGTACGCTGGCAATCGGAATTGCCAGCGCCTGGCTTGCCGGTCCTGCAACTGTTTTGGCCAATCCCACCGGCGGCACCGCCATCGTGGGCCAGGCCAGCATGGTGAACCAGGGCAATAGGCTCACGGTGACGACCCAAAACGGTGCACTCGGTAACTACTCGGCGATCAACTGGCAGAGTTTTTCCATTCCCGCAGGCAGCACAACCTATTTTCAGCAACCCAGTGCGAGCAGCACCTCGATCAACCGTGTCGTTACGAACAATCCATCCCAAATTTTCGGCACCTTGGGCAGCAACGGCAACCTGGTTTTGGTGAACCAGTCGGGCATCACGGTTGGTGCCGGCGCGGTGGTTGACAGTGCCGGTTTTGCTGCCTCGTCGCTGCGCATGAGCGACGCGGATGCCATGGCCGGGCGCATGCGTTTTGGCGACGGCAATGCGGGTGGCGCGGGCGTTTCGGTGCAGGGCAGCATTCTGGCGCGCAGCGGCGATGTTGTGCTGCTGGGTTCGCAAGTCGACACCGGCAAGGATGCGCTGATTCAGTCCCCCAACGGCAGCACCCTTCTGGCGGCCGGGCGCCAGATTGAAATCACTGGACGCGGCCTCGAAGGCATCAGCCTGCAGGTGCAGGCGCCAGTCGACTCGGCCCTCAATCTGGGCACTTTGCAGGGTGACGCGGTGGGTATCTTTGCCGGCACCTTGCGGCACAGCGGCTTGATCCAGGCGACCACCGCCAGCATGGAAGGTGGCAAAGTGATTTTGAAGGCCGGCGGCGACGCCTACCTTGATGGGGCTGGTCGCATTCTGGCAACTGGAACCAGGGGTGGCGCGGTTGATGTGCTGGGAAAACGTGTGGCTGTGCTGGACCAGGCGCTGATTGATGTGTCGGGCGAGCAGGGCGGTGGCACGGTACGCGTCGGGGGCGACTACCAGGGCAAGAACCCGGATGTCTTGAACGCTGACATCAGCTTCTTCGGTCCCCAGGCATCGATAAAGGCCGATTCCACGGTCAGCGGGGATGGCGGCAAGGTGATTGTGTGGGCCGACGACACGACGCGGGCTTATGGCCGCATCTCGGCCCAGGGTGGGCAAGTTGGGGGCAATGGTGGTTTCGTTGAAACCTCAGGCCATCGTTATCTTGATTTTCAGGGCAATGTCAACACGCTGGCGGCGCACGGGGTGGCTGGCAGCTTGCTGCTCGATCCCTCGGATATCACCATCTTGAATCTACCCAACGGCTCGTCGCCCGGCATGAGCACAGCGACCCCTTTTTTCAGTAGCAACTCGCCGTCATCGTTGGCCACCTCTGATCTGATTTCGGCATTGAGTCAGGGCAATGTGGTGGTGGACGCCTCGGCTGGGGGCTATGGTGGCGCAGTCGGCAACATCACGGTGGCCTCACCTGTGGGCTGGACCAATGCAAGCTCGCTGACACTGCAGAGCGGCAGCGGCGGCTCTATCGTCATCAATTCCTCGATCGCCGCCGGCGGCGCGCTCAAGCTCAATGCCGGGTTGGACCTGACCATTGGCGTTAGCGGCTCCATCGCTTCTGCCGCAAGCGGCGATGCTGTTGTGATGCTTGCCAATGGCACATTCAATGGCTACGGTGGGAGCATCAGTTTTTCAAATGGCGGACGCTGGTTGGCCTACCTGAAGGATCCTGGCAATCATGTTTTTCCCGCGACGCCTTCATTCAAGCAATACAACGCGGCTTTCGGTGCGACAGTCCTGGGTACTGGCAACGGTGTTCTTTACAACAATACGACTCCGGCTGTGTTGACCGCCACGGGTCAGACCGGGCCGGCAGACGCCTTGACCGGCTTGGTGTCGAAAGTCTATGACGGTGGTCTTGCCATCAGTTTAGCGGGTGCCGGTTACAGCACGATCAGCGGCGGGCTTGTTGATGGGGATGCGCTGTCGGTTGCTGTCGCCAGTGGCGGCGTCAGTGGTGGCGTCGGGAGCCTCAGCGACCCGAATGTGGGTACCGGCAAACAGGTCACGGCCAGCAACGTCAATGTTACGGGCTTGCTGGGTGGCAACGGGATTTCGACGGTTTACGGTTACCAGGTTCGGGGCAACATCGGTGAGGTGACACCAGCCCATGTGATCTCATCGATCAGCCTGTCCGGCAGTCGGGTCTACGATGGCACCAACATTGTCAACGCGAATATCTTCTCTCTCAGTGGTTTGGTGGCGGGCGAGACCTTGACGCTCAGCGGCAGCGGGACGGTAGCGGATAAGAATGTCGGTCTCAACAAGCCTGTGAGCCTGGGCAGTCTGGCGCTGGGCGATGGATCCGGTCTTGCCAGCAATTACACATTCTCAGGAGGCACGCAAGTGGCCTCCATCACGCCGGCTTTCATCAGCGGTGTTTCCGGCCTCACGGCTGTCAGCAAGGTCTATGACGGTACAACCGTCGCGGCTGTAACTGGCGGCACCCTGCTGGGCGCGCTGCCAGGCGACAGTGTTGCTTTGGGGCTGGGTTCGGCCAGCTTCAACGACAAGAACGTTGGCAAGGCCAAGCCTGTGGCGGTGACGGGGCTGACACTCATCGGCGCTGACGCAGCGAACTACACGCTGGGTAGCAGTAGTGCCAGCGTCAGCGCTGACATCACGCCCAAGGCTTTGAGCGTCAGCGCCGTCACGGCTGCCAACAAGGTCTACGACGGCAGCAACGTTGCCACTGTCAGTGGAGGTGTTCTCTCCGGCGCGATCACTGGGGATGCGGTGTCGCTGGGTGTGCTCAGCGGCGCCTTCAGTGACAAGAATGCCGGGTTGGGTAAAACCGTGAACATCACGGGCTTGAGCCTGAGCGGTGCCGATGCCCTCAACTACACGCTGGGCAGCACGACGGCATCGACCACGGCCGACATCAGCCAAGCTGCGATCAGCAGCGTCGGCCGTATCACGGCGAGCAGCAAGGTCTATGACGGCAATACCAGTGCAACGCTGAACACTGCCTCAGCGAGCTTTGCAGGCGCGATCAGCGGCGACAGCCTGAGCGTCGCGACTGCGACGGGCGTCTTCAGTGACAAGAATGCGGGGTTGGGTAAGGCTGTGAACATCACGGGCTTGAGCCTGAGCGGTGCGGATGCCCTCAACTACACGCTGGGCAGCACGACGGCATCGACCACGGCCGACATCAGCAGGGCGGTGATCACCGGTGTCAGCGGCATTGTTGTCAACGACAAGGTTTATGACGGCAAGACGACAGCCACGGTCGTTACAAGCGGCGTCAATTTCGCAGGTCTGATTGCCGGTGACCATGTGACGGTTGGTAGTTTGGATTCAGCCTTTATCGATCGCAATGTGGGGCGCGGCAAAGCGGTCAATCTGAGCAACCTGACCCTGAGCGGGCCGGATTCCGTCAACTACACGGTGACCGGAATCTTCGCGCCGGCAACCGGCAACATTACGGTGCGTCCGCTTTCGACCTGGATTGCCGCAGGTAGCGGTCAATGGAGTTGGGCCGCCAACTGGGACGCTTTGCCGGATGCTTCCAACGTGCTGGCGGTCGCGATACCGACGGGGGTGACGGTTGCGTACGATGCGGCTGTAGGGGTCACGCAACTGCAGTCGATCTCCGGCAACTTCACCATGGCCGGTGGCAACCTGTCGATTGCCAGCGGTTTGAGTGCATCCCAGTACGGGCAAACCGGCGGCGCGTTCAGTCTGGGTGCCGGCTTGAGCGTGAATGGTAGTTTCAGCCAGTCGGGCGGCACGATTGCGGCCAGTGGGCCGGTCAGCATCAGCCAAAATTCGGGCAATCTGACGGTGGCAGCCATCAATGCGCCGGCCATCAGTCTGTCGGCACCAGCGGGCAGCATCAGCCAGAGCGCCGCGCTCGTGACGTCGGGCCTGCTGAGCACACGCTCGCAGGGCAGCACGTTGCTCAACGATGCGGGCAACCGCATTGGCAGTTTTAGCGCCAGCAGCACCGGTGTCGGCGACATTGAACAGACCAGTGTCGGGGCAATCGATGTTCAGGGCATCAACGCGGCGGCTGGTAATGTCACGCTCTTCAATACCGGTGGCATCAGCACCTCGGGCCCGGTTATTGCCAACGGCGGCGCTGTGCGCATGACGGCCAACAGCCCCCTGACGGTTGGTATGGGCGGCATCTCGGCCACGGGCAATATCGATTTGCTGGCCAGCAACCTGACCAGTGCCGGTAACCTGACGCTCAACGGCGATCTGGTGTCCAGCGCTGGTGCCATCACGTTGACGGCGGCCAACGATTTTGCGCAGTATGGCAGCGTTTCTGCGGCGCTGGGACTGACGGTCAGCGCTGGCGGCAGTGTTTTTCTGGGTCCGCTGGCGCGCAGTTTCGGCAATCCCGTCAATTACGGTGTAGGTGGCCTGTCAGTGGCAACGCCGCCAGGGTCGCAGTCCACCACCGGCAGTGCCCCGAATGATTTTGTGGCGACCTTTTTGTCCCTGTTTGAAAGGGCGATTGTGGCGGCCTCCGTATTTGGCGTGGATCCGCTTCTGCCGACAGGAACTGACCGGCGCGGCATCACAGTGGAGGGTGACCTATGTGCACGCTGATCAAGACCTGGCGTTTTCGACCGACTCTGGCGCAGGTGGTGGGTGGCCTTTTGCTCGGGGCTTGCCTGGTGGCGTCGGCACAACCAGCGGGTGAAGTGGAGTTTGCGCAGGGTGTCGGCATTGCACAGACACCCGGGCAACTGCCCCGTACCCTGGGCAAAGGCCAGTCCCTCATGGCCGGGGACCGCCTGACAACAGCCCCGGACGCCAGCGCCATCATCAAACTGACGGATGGAAGTCGCATGACGCTGCGACCCGATACCGAAATGATTGTTCAAGCATACCGGTTCAAGCAAAGTGCGCCTGACAACAGCATGGTGTTGCAATTGCTGCGGGGTGGACTTCGGGCCGTGACGGGGACCATGTCCAAAGGGGCGCCGGATGCGGTCAGGATCGAGACCGCAAACGCCACCGTCGGCATTCACGGTACGGATTTTGATGCACGTGTTTGCGGCCCGGAATGCAAGGGCGAGTCGGCGAAGATCTCCGAAAAGCCGCGCCCCAACGCGATAGCGGCCAGTGCCAAGCTGATTGCGGCGCAAGGGGAAATCAGCGCCATCGATAGCCGCGAAGTCAAGCGCAGGTTGGTTGATGGCGGTTCTGTTTATCCGGGCGAAACCGTTGAAACCGCTGCTGGCGCCAAGGGTGTGCTGGTGTTTCGCGACGACAGCCGGATAACGCTCGGTGGCAGCACTCGCTTCAAGGTTGACAGCTTTATCTTTGATGACAAGAACCCGGCGGACGGCAAGGCCATGGTCTCCCTGCTGCGTGGCAGCATGCGGGCCCTGACCGGCTTGATCGGCAAGGCGGACAAACGCAATGTCGGGTTTACGACGCCGACGGCCACCATTGGCATTCGCGGCACCGGACTCGACCTTGATTGCATTGCGATTGACAGTTGCAACTTCTTTACCTGGCAGGGCGTGATCGAAGTGACACAAATCGGCCAGACCACATCCCAGTTGCTGGAAGCGGGGCAGGGCCTTTTTGTCAGTCGCACGGTGATCCGGTCATTGACGGCACCCACGCTTGAGCAACTGGAGCGCCCGGACCTGGTTCCGGTTGACATGCGTCAGTTGTTTTCCAGTGGGGATGTATCTGCCGATGAAATCGGTCTGTTTGTGTTCGTGCGCGACGGGCATATCCAGGTGACATCCTCTTCCCAGACGCTGCAGTTGGGGCGGGGTGAAACCGGCTTCGTCGGCAACGACGGCCGTGTTGGTCGCCCGCTGGAGATCCCTTTGTTCATCCAGTTTGACTGGGTGCCCTTGCCCAACAGCCCCAATCCGATGTTGCTGAGCACACTGGGACTGCGCAGCAGTCAACTCGCTAATCTATGCCGCTAGAAAGTGTTTTCCTATGCCAAACATGATTTCACGCGTGGGGCAGCTCTCGCACCAACTGTTCGCTTGCACGATCGGGTCGGCGCTGGCATTCTTGCTCGGACCCGGTTTTGTCTTTGCCCAGCAGGCGATGCCGCCGGCTACCGGCGCGACGACGCGTTTTCCCATCAACGCTTTTGAATTGACCGGGGAAAGCCCGCTGTCAACTGAAGAGTCGGCGCGCTTGCTTGCTCCGTTTGTCGGGCCCGATGGAAGCTTGCTGACGCTGCAGAAAGCCACCGCTGCGCTGGAGGCTGAACTCAAGGCCAAGGGATTCGCCCTGTTGCGGGTCTCGCTGCCGCCACAGGAGGTGGGGGCCACGGTTCGCTTGCACGTCGTCAAGTTTGTGATTGGCAAGGTGACGGTGGCGGGTCTATCGCACTACAGCGAGGCCAATATCCGCGCCAGCGTGCCGGAGTTGCGCGAGGGCGACGCACCCAACTTCAAATTGCTGGCCATTCAGACTGCCATTGCCAACGAGAGCCAGGGCAAGCAGGTCCAGGTCTCTCTCAGGGAATCTGACGAAGCCGACAAGATAGACGCCAAACTGCTGGTCACGGAATCCAAGCCCTGGAATTTTTCCGCAGGTTTGTCCAATACCGGGTCGAATTCGACGGGGCGTGATCGCCTCTCATTGTTGGGGGGGCATTCCAATGTATTTGATTTGGACCACCAGTTTTCTCTTGCCTACACCACCTCGCTGGCGCGGCTAAAGGATGTGAAACAGTTGGGTTTGAATTACCGCATACCGCTTTATCGCCAAGGTGGGGTGATCGGCATGGCTTTCACCCGTTCCGATGTGGTGGGCGATTTCGGCAGCTTCAGCAGCACCGGCGCCGGGCAGACCCTGGGGCTGAACTACAGCCACTATTTCGAGCCCGAGGGCGGCCGGCGCAGCTATGTCATGCTGGGGCTCGATCAGAAGCGCTTCGATGCCTCACTGGTCAATGGTGTTGCGGTGCCGGGCCAGCAGGAACGTGGCAGCCGGCCCCTGAGCGCAGGCTATTGGGCTCGTACCGAGTCGGACGCCGCAGCCTGGGGCTATAACGTCGAGATGGTGGCCAACGTGCCCGGCGGCGGCGGCAACAATCTGGCGGCGTACCAAAGCGAGGATGTGCGTATCGAGACCGAAAACTGGCGGGCGCTGCGCATCGGGGGTAACTACGCTGCAGCGATTGGAACGGGCTGGATGCTCAATGTCCGCGCTCAACTGCAGCACAGCGCACAGGCGCTGATTTCGGGTGAGCAATTCGGACTTGGCGGCAGTACGTCGGTGCGAGGCACCGGCGAGCGTGCCATTGCCGGGGACAGCGGCATGTTTGCGGCTCTGGAGGTCACGGGGCCTGAGATCATGCCGGGCTGGCGGGCGCTCGGTTTCCTCGATGCCGGAATACTGCGCAACAACAACCCCGATGTCAACCCCAATAAACCGGCCCACGATCACCTGGTCAGCGTCGGCTTCGGACTGCGCTATGGCACGGGCCTGTACCGGTTTTCTGCAGACTGGGGTCGACTGTTGCTGGGCAGTGTGCTGCCAACGAGCAGTGGAACGAGTTTGCCGCAGTCCGGCGACCAGAAGATCCACGTGAATCTGACCGCCAGTTTCTGAAGCGGATTGCACCGATGAGACTGCTTGGTTTTTGCAAGCGCCACGCGCTGCGCATTGGACTGAGCCTGTTGCTGGCGCTGCCGATTTTGTTCAATGCGCTCGGGTGGCTCGATCTGGAATTTGTTGGGCGCCTGGAAAATTACGCCTATGACCTGCGCTTGCAGTGGGCCATGCCTGACAGTGTGGACAAGCGCATTGTCATTTTGGACATTGACGAAAAAAGCCTGCGAGAACAGGGCCAATGGCCTTGGTCACGCAACAAACTGGCCCGGATGGTAGACCTGCTGTTTGACCGCTACCAGATTGACACGCTTGGCTTTGATATCCTGTTCGCCGAGCGTGATGGCAGTTCTGGTCTTGGGACGCTGGAGCAACTGGCGCAGGGTCCGCTGCGTGGCGATGCCGGTTTTAATACTGCGCTTGGCAAGCTCAAATCCGGATTGGACTACGACCAGCTCTTTGCCAACAGCCTGAAAGACAGGCGCATTGCGTTGGGTTTTTACTTTCGCCAGGGCGAAAAGCATGAACCCAATGTCGGCAACTTGCCGCCGCCACCGCCGACACAGACAACAGGCGCCTTCGATGCAAGCCTTGTCGGCGCGACAGTTGCCACCGGATTTACAGCGAACTTGCCGCAGTTGCAGACAAACGGCATGGCCGCCGGCTATTTCGATCTGTCGAGTTTGCAGGACCCGGATGGTGTGATCCGGCGCCTGCCATTGCTGCAGGTATATGACGGCACTTTGTATGAGACATTGGGGCTTGCTGTTGCCAGGCTGGCTTCGCGTCAGGCGACGATCAAGCTGGACTATGCGAACGGGGAAAAGTCCGCACTGGCCCTGGAAAACATCAAGCTGGGCAAGCACATCATCCCGGTCGACAGCAACGTAGCAGCGCTGGTTCCGTACCGTGGACGCCAGGGCAGTTTCCCGTATGTTTCTGCCAGCGATGTGTTGCAGGGCAAGGTGGTGGAGCCCGATGTCCTGCGCGGCGCGATTGTGCTGATAGGTGCGACTGCACCGGGCTTGAACGATTTGCGTACGACACCCGTGCAGGAGATCTACCCCGGCGTCGAAGTCCATGCCAATCTGATTGCCGGCATTCTCGACGACGAAGTCAAGGAGCGACCGACTTCTGTAACCGGGTATGAGGTCGCCCCACTGGCGCTGGTAACGCTGCTGCTGGTGCTGGCACTACCGGCTCTGAAGCCGCTGGCGGCCACCCTGTTAACAGTCGGACTAGTGGCAAGTCATGTGGCTGTCAATCTGTACCTATGGGATCACGACAACCTGTGCTTGCCGGTGGCCTCAGTCTTGCTCTTGATGACCCTTCTTTTTGTCTTCAACATGTCCTACGGCTTTTTTGTCGAGGCGCGCGGCAAACGATTGCTCACTGGTCTGTTTGGTCAGTACGTGCCGCCCGAACTGGTGGACGAAATGTCGAAAGACCCCGGCGCTTATTCGCTGGCGGGCGAGAGCCGGGAACTGACGGTTCTGTTCTCCGACGTGCGCGGTTTCACGACTATTTCCGAAGGCCTCGATCCGACGCAACTGACCGGGTTGATGAATGAATTCCTGACGCCGATGACGCGGGTGATTCATCACCATCGCGGCACCATCGACAAGTACATGGGCGACGCCATCATGGCCTTTTGGGGAGCGCCGGTGAACGACCCGCAGCATGCTCGTTACGCCCTGCAGGCCGCCATGGCCATGATCGCCGATCTGGACGCCTTGCAGGACCGTTTCAAGGCCAAGGGCTGGCCACCAATCAGGATCGGTGTCGGTCTGAATACGGGTGAAATGACGGTCGGCAATATGGGCTCAGAGTTCCGCCTGGCCTATACCGTGATGGGTGACGCCGTAAACCTGGGTTCGCGCCTGGAAGGTCTGACCAAGGAGTACGGAGTCCAGATCATCGTCAGCGAGTTCACCCGGACCGCTGTGCCCGACTTTGCCTACCGGGAACTTGATTGTGTGCGCGTCAAGGGCAAGGCCAAGCCGGTCAGCATTTACGAGCCGCTCGGGCCACTCAGCGAGTGTGCCGGCACGGTTTTGGATGAACTGGTAAGCCACGAAGCGGCCTTGCGTGCCTACCGTGAACAGAACTGGGCACTGGCGCAAGAGCGTTTTAAGGGCTTGCAGGACCGCGATCCGCAGCGTTATCTCTATCAGCTCTATGCCGAGCGCATTACCCATTTTCAGCAGCACCCGCCCAGCGACAATTGGGACGGAGCCTTCACATTCACGACCAAGTGAGAGGGTGCCAATCGGCCACACCCATTATGGTTTTTGGCGACTTGGGTGCATGTGCGGCCCCAAACCGTGATACCGTTGCCGATAATGATGGGACTGTGGGGCTGTTCACACGTTTCCCTCCAATAGACAGATACAGGTAAATAAAAATGGCAGGTTTGAAAGCAGGCGATCCGACACCACAGGCGATGACGGTGCACAGCCAGTCCAGGGTGCTGGAGGTTGGGTTTTCCGACGGCAAGACCTTTCGCATCCCGTTTGAGTTGATGCGTGTGTACTCGCCCTCCGCTGATGTGCAGGGCCATGGACCTGGGCAGGAAGTCTTGCAGACGGGTAAGCGCAATGTGACTCTGACCGCACTCGAGCCGGTTGGCAATTACGCCGTGCAGCCGACGTTTTCCGATGGCCACGACTCCGGCCTTTTTTCCTGGGAATATCTTTATTTCCTGGGTTCGCAGGAGGAAAAGCTGTGGGCGGACTATGAGGCACGGGTGGCCGCTGCGGGCGTATCGCGGGATACGCCGATGCCGGACAAGGCCGCTCCGAGTTGCGCCAGTCGTTGAACTAATATCCTAACCATGACAACAACACATTTTGGCTATAAGTCGGTCGACGAGACTGAAAAAGCAAAGCACGTGCGGGGCGTTTTTGATTCTGTCGCGTCCAAGTACGACGTGATGAACGACTTGATGTCGATGGGGCTGCACCGGGCCTGGAAGGCTTACACCGTGCTGGTGGCCGATATCCGCGAAGGCTATCAGGTGCTCGATATTGCCGGGGGGACTGGCGATCTGGCGCTGGCGTTTTCCAAAAAAGTAGGGAAAAGCGGGCGCGTTGTGCATACCGACATCAACGAGGCCATGCTGCGCACCGGGCGCGACCGCCTGCTTGATGCCGGGGTCGCCCTGCCGACGCTGGTTTGCGATGCGGAAAAATTGCCGTTCCCGACCGGTCATTTTGATGTGGTGAGCGTCGCCTTCGGTCTGCGCAACATGACGCACAAGGACGTAGCGCTAACCGAGATGAACCGCGTCCTCAAGCCTGGTGGCAAGTTACTGGTGCTCGAGTTTTCCAAAGTGGCACCGCCCCTGGAAAAAGCCTACGACTGGTATTCCTTCAAGATCCTGCCGCAATTGGGCAAATGGGTGGCCGGCGATGATGCGAGCTACCGCTACCTGGCCGAGTCGATTCGTATGCATCCGGGGCAGGACGAACTGAAAGCGATGATGAAGCAGGCCGGTTTTGGCCATGTCGACTATCACAACCTGACCGGCGGACTGGTCGCTTTACATGTTGGCATCAAGTGCTGAACTTGATAATTTGACTCCGAGCCGCAACTAAAAAGACTATTTGGAGATTTGATGAAATTCTGGACTTTGTTATTGACGGTGTTTCTGGCGCTGGCCAGTGTGGACGCAGACGCGGCGCGTTTGGGCGGTGGTCGGTCGGTCGGCCGGCAGTCCAGCAATGTGACGCAGCGCCAGGCGGCGCCCGCCCAAAACGCTGTCAAACCGGCAGCACCTGCACCGGCGCCTGCTGCACCGGCAGCCGTGCCGCCCAAGAAACCTTGGGGCGCCATGCTCGGTGGTTTGGCCGCGGGTCTCGGTTTGGCCTGGCTGGCCAGTTCCCTGGGAATTGGCGGCGGTGCCATCGCCCAGTTCATGCTGTTTGCGCTGCTGGCGCTGGTGATCATGATGGTGGTTGGGCGCTTCATGCGCTCGCGAAAAACGGCGCAGGAAGGGCAAGCGGGGGGCTCGCCGTTTGCATTTCAAGGTGCTTCGCCTGCCGGTGGCGTGCAGGCGCCGGCCAGCTACCGACCAGAAAATGTTGGCAACGACGCTTCAGCCCGTCCGTGGGAGCGCGGCAATTCAACTTTTGGCTCGCTCAAGGAAGCACCGGCGGTTGCTGGCTCCCTGATTGGCTCCGGTCTGACAGGCTCGCAAAGCTGGGGCATCCCTGATGGTTTTGATGTCCAGGGTTTCCTTGGCTCGGCCAAGGCAAATTTTGTATCGCTGCAAGCGGCCTGGGACAAGTCGGATATCAATGCCCTGCGCGTCATGATGACGGATGGCATGTTGCAGGAAATTCAGACGCAGTTGGCAGAGCGTGAAAGCAACAGCGGCCGACCAGGCAACCTGACGGACGTGGTAATGATCGAAGCCCAACTCCTGGGGATCGAGGATCTGGGTGACGATTACATGGCCAGCGTTGAGTTCTCCGGCATGATCCGCGAAGACGCTTCGGCCGGCCCGAGCCCGTTCCGCGAAGTCTGGAACATGACCAAGCCCAAGAACGGCAGGAGCGGCTGGCTGGTGGCTGGTGTGCAGGCCTTGCAGTAACGCGTTTCGGAGGATCGCGCCAAGGCGCGCGAAGATTCAGGGAATAATAGGGGGCTATGGCAACACAGTCCCCCTTTTTATTGCTCGAAGGTTTTCTCAAAACACTTCCGCTTCCCGATTTGCAGCCTCCGTCCTGGGCGCGTGAAGAAGTTCAGCGCCGCATTGTCCTGCTGCTCAACCACATCCTGAGTCAGGAGAAAGAGGCCATGAGCCGTCTGACACGGCAAAAGGGTCGGGTTATGCAACTGCAGTGGCGCTCCTTTTCCATGTGCCTGGTGGCAACGCCGGCCGGTCTGCTGGACCAGGCTGACGCCACGGCCAAGGCCGATCTGGTGCTGGCGCTGACCGAAGAGTCTCCTTTGAATCTGGCGCAAGGCTTTCTGAGCGGAACGCGGCCAGCGGTGCGAATCGCTGGCGATGTGCAATTGGCGGCCGAGGTCAACTGGTTGGCTGACCATGTTCGTTGGGACCTGGAAGAAGACCTTGCGCGCGTGATCGGCGACACGCCAGCGCACACCCTGAGCGAAACGGCACGGGCCATGGCGAAAGGTCTGCAGCAGTTCATTGGCACGGTTTCACCGAGTAGTCCCGGCAAGGCCCAGACATGAGGCGCCTGTTTCGGGGCGCCTTCATTCTCTGGGTGCTCTTTCGCTATGGTCTGGATCAGTTGCTGCTGACCAGTTTTCAGCGACCCAGTTTGAATGCGCTGGCCCGCGTGCTTGCCATCGGGCGTAATCTGGAAGCGTCGCCCGGTCAGCGTATCCGTGAGGCGCTGGAGCGATTGGGCCCCATATTCGTGAAATTCGGTCAGGTGTTGTCGACCCGGCGCGACCTGTTGCCCAAGGACATTGCCGACGAACTGGCCAAGCTGCAGGATCGGGTTCCACCGTTCCCGAGCGAGGTTGCAATCGCGACCATCGAGCGCTCCTTCCAGAAGAAGCTGGAAGATATTTTTATCTCATTTGAGCGGGAACCGGTTGCCAGCGCATCGATTGCACAGGTTCATTTCGGTGTGCTCAAGGACCGCGACGGTCACGCGCGCGAAGTTGCCGTCAAGGTGCTTCGCCCCGGCATGCTGGCGGCCATCGAAAAAGACCTGAGCCTGATGCGCATGATGGCGGCCTGGGTTGGTGGCATCTCCAGTGTTGCCAGACGCCTCAAGCCGCGTGAGGTGGTGGCGGAGTTCGACAAGTACCTGCATGATGAACTCGATCTGGTGCGTGAAGCGGCCAGTGCGGCACAACTGCGCCGCAACATGGCCGGGCTTGATCTGGTTCTGGTGCCGGAGATGTTCTGGGACTATTGCATGCCCGACGTGATCGTGATGGAGCGCATGCACGGGGTGCCGGTCAGCCAGGTGGAGCGCTTGCGTGCGGCCGGTGTCGATATACCGAAGCTGGCCCGCGACGGCGTCACGATCTTTTTTACCCAGGTGTTTCGCGACGGCTTTTTCCACGCCGACATGCATCCCGGCAACATCCAGGTCAGCATCGCGCCGGCCACGTTCGGACGCTATATTTCGCTCGATTTCGGCATCATCGGCACTTTGACCCGCTCTGACAAGGAATACCTGGCGCAGAATTTCACGGCATTTTTTCGGCGTGACTACAAACGGGTGGCGGAGTTGCATATCGAGTCGGGTTGGGTGCCAGCGGCCACGCGCGTGGACGAGCTGGAATCGGCGATCCGCTCGGTTTGCGAGCCCTATTTTGACCGGCCGCTCAAGGATTTCTCGCTCGGGCTGGTGTTGATGCGCCTGTTTCAAACCTCGCGGCGCTTTTCGGTTGAAATCCAGCCGCAACTGGTCTTGCTGCAGAAGACGCTACTCAATATCGAAGGCCTGGGGCGCCAGTTGGACCCGGATCTGGACCTCTGGAACACCGCAAAGCCGTTTCTGGAGCAGTGGATGATTGATCAGCTTGGGCCGAAAAAACTGATTGATCAGTTGCGCAACGAGGCCCCGCTGTATGCCAAGATGCTGCCAGAGTTGCCGCGCCTGCTGTTCGATTTCCTCCAGAGCAACAAGGCCGGCTCGCAACGCTCGCTCGACCAACTGCTGATCGAGCAAAAACGGACCAACCGGCTGCTCCAGATGTTGGTCTATGGCTGCGTCGGCTTTGTGCTCGGACTGGTGGCCATGCAATGGGTCATTCGCATCCGGCTTTTCTAGGCCCCGGCTTCCCCGGAGGCGGGTCTCAGGAACCGACACCTTATAATTCAACGCTTTGCAGCTTGAAAACTAAGCCTCATTGCCATGCCAATTTACGCGTACAAATGTGAGTCCTGCGGCTTTGCCAAGGACGTGTTGCAGAAAATGTCGGATTCTCCTCTGACAGACTGCCCGGCCTGTGCGGCGGCAACTTTCAAGAAGCAACTAACCGCAGCCGGGTTCCAACTGAAAGGCTCCGGCTGGTACGCCACCGATTTCAAGGGCGGTAGCGGGCCCGCTTCGTCTACCGCAAGCACCGGTTCTGGCGCTTCTTCGGCGCCGGCTGAAGGTGCCAAACCGAGCGAGAGTTCGGCGGCCAAGACTGAATCTGCGGCACCAGCGACTGCCGGTGGCTGTGGCGGGTCTTGCAGTTGCCACTGACCCCCTGACGGGCAATTTTCTGGATATTTTTGTGCCAATAAAGAAATACTTGCTTACCGGCCTGCTGGTCTGGTTGCCGCTGGCCATCACCCTATGGGTTTTGTTGTGGCTGGTGGGTCTGCTTGATGCAATTTTTGGCGGGTTTTTGACCGGTGTTGGCGCGTTAACGCCGGATTCGACACGCAACTTCCTGGCACAACTGCGCAGCATTCCTGGACTGGGTGTGGTGCTGGTCTTTTCTGCTTTGCTGGTAACGGGCGCCTTGGTGACCAACGTCGCGGGCCGTTGGTGGCTGGCGCAGTGGGACCGCTTGTTTACCCATATTCCAGTTTTCAAGTCGATCTACAACAGTGTAAAAAAAGTGTCGGACACACTTTTTTCCAGCAATGGCAACGCGTTTCGCAAAGCCATGCTGGTCCAGTACCCGCGTGCGGGTTGCTGGACGATTGCGTTTCAGACCGGTTCCCCCAGCGGGGAGGTGGCAGGCTATCTGGGGCCGGATTTTGTCAGCGTGTATGTGCCCACCACGCCGAATCCGACCAGTGGTTTTTTCCTGATGTTGCCGCGTTCCGAGGTCATCGAATTGCGCATGAGCGTTGATGAAGCGCTAACCTACGTGATTTCCATGGGTTCAGTGGCGCCGACCTCGTCTGTTACTCATTCTTCCGATTAGTATTTTTCACTAACCTGTGCCGCCGCTTTGGCTTGGCTTTGAAAGTTGTTTATGGCTATGCGTTCCCACTATTGCGGTCTCGTGACCGAAGCCCTTCTGGGTCAAACTGTCAGCCTGTGCGGCTGGGTCAACCGCCGGCGTGACCATGGCGGTGTGATTTTTGTCGACATTCGTGATCGTGAAGGTTATGTTCAGGTCGTCTGCGACCCGGACCGTGCCGAGATGTTTGCCACAGCCGAGGGTTTGCGCAACGAATTTTGCATTCAGGTCAAAGGCCTGGTGCGCGCGCGTCCGCCGGGCACCACCAACGACAACCTCAAGAGTGGCAAGGTCGAGGTGCTGTGCCATGAATTGACGGTGCTCAACCCATCGGTTACGCCGCCGTTCCAACTTGATGACGAAGGCTTGAGCGAGACCACGCGCTTGACGCATCGGGTGCTCGATCTGCGCCGTCCTTACATGCAGAACAATCTGATGCTGCGCTATCGCGTGACGATGGAAGTGCGCAAGTTTCTCGATGCCAATGGTTTTATCGACATTGAAACCCCAATGTTGGGCAAGTCCACGCCGGAAGGTGCGCGTGATTACCTGGTGCCGAGCCGCGTTCACGCAGGGCACTTCTTTGCCCTGCCGCAAAGCCCCCAGTTGTTCAAGCAACTGCTGATGGTTGCCGGTTATGACCGCTACTACCAGATTACCAAGTGCTTCCGCGATGAAGACTTGCGCGCCGATCGGCAACCCGAGTTCACGCAGATCGATATTGAGACCTCGTTCCTGAGCGAGCAGGAAATCCGTGACATGTTCCAGAAACTGATCACGACCGTTTTCAAAACCACCATGAATGTCGACCTCGGTGAATTCCCGGTGATGACCTACGCCGAAGCCGCGCAACGTTTCGGCTCCGACAAGCCTGATTTGCGCGTCAAGCTTGAATTTACCGAACTGACCGACGTCATGACCGACGTGGACTTCAAGGTGTTCGCAGCGGCAGCGACCATGGCGGGTGGCCGCGTCGTGGGTCTTCGTGTGCCGGGTGGCGCGCGCGAGACCGGTGGCCTGAGCCGTGGCGAGATCGATGCCTACGGCGAGTTTGTGAAAATTTACGGCGCCAAGGGCCTGGCTTATATCAAGGTCAATGACCTGGCCAAGGGGCGTGAGGGTTTGCAGAGCCCGATCGTCAAGAACCTGCATGACAAGGCGCTGGCGGAAGTTCTCAAGCGCACCGGCGCACAGGACGGCGACCTGATCTTCTTTGGTGCCGACAAGATCAAAATTGTGAACGATGCCATCGGCGCGCTTCGCATCAAGATCGGGCACAGCGAGTTTGGCAAGAAGAACGCCCTGTTTGAGGCGGGATGGCGCCCGATGTGGGTGGTTGACTTCCCGATGTTTGAGTACGACGACGAGTCGCAGCGCTACACCGCCACCCACCATCCTTTCACGGCACCCAAGGAAGGTCATGAGGACTGGATGGTCACGGCCCCGGAAAAGTGCATTTCCCAGGGCTATGACATGGTTCTCAACGGCTGGGAGATGGGGGGCGGCTCGGTGCGTATCCACCGTGCCGATGTGCAGCAAAAGGTCTTCGATGCCCTGAAGATCACCCCGGCCGAAGCCCAGGACAAGTTTGGTTTCCTGCTCGACGCCCTGCAATACGGTGCGCCGCCCCACGGTGGTTTGGCCTTCGGTCTGGACCGCATCATCACCCTGATGACGGGTGCCGAGTCGATTCGCGACGTGATCGCCTTCCCGAAGACCCAGCGCGCCCAGTGTCTTCTGACGCAGGCACCGTCGCTGGTGGACGAGAAGCAGATGCGCGAACTCCATATCCGACTGCGGACGCCCGAGCCAGTCAAGGCGGTCTGATCAAGAGCCGGTTCGCCGCTTCAGGCAGAATGAAAGGACGCTCAAGCAGCGTCCTTTTTTATGACCAAAATTTTCAAAATTCCGCAATCAGTTCTGGTGGTGATTTACACCCCGGCGCTCGACGTCCTGCTCATCAAGAGAACCGACGCGGCAGATTTCTGGCAATCCGTGACCGGTGCCAAGGACTCGCTGGACGAGTCGTTTGGGCAAACTGCGGTGCGCGAGGTGCAGGAGGAGACCGGAATTGACTGTGGAACGGGCACACCGCTGGCCGCTGGTCTGCTGGACTGGCAACTGGAAAACATTTACGAAATCTACCCTGGCTGGCGGCACCGCTATGCGCCAGATGTGAAACACAACACCGAACACCTGTTTGGCTTGCAGGTGCCGGTTCAGACGCCGGTGCGACTGAGCCCGCGCGAGCACACGGATTACCAGTGGCTACCGTATCGGGAGGCGGCGCAGGCCTGTTACTCGCCCTCCAATGCCGAAGCCTGTCTGCTCTTGCCAAGAATGTGCGCTGCCCGGGGATTGCCGTGAAGACTGTTCGCGTCGCCACCTACAACATTCACAAAGGCGTGCAAGGGGTAGGGCCGCGGCGCCGGCTCGAAATCCACAACCTGGGCCATGCGGTCGAGCAACTCGACGCTGACATTGTGTGCCTGCAGGAGGTGCGCAAGCTGCATCGCCGCGAGGAACGGCATTTCCCCCATTGGCCAGAACTGCCGCAGGCCGAGTTTCTTGCGCCCGAAGGCTACGAAGTTGTTTACCGCACCAATGCCGTCACCCGGCATGGTGAACACGGCAACGCCCTGCTGTCGCGCTGGCCGGTGCTGTCACATCAGCATGAAGATATTTCCGACCATCGTTTTGAGCAACGCGGCCTGCTGCACGTGGAACTTCTGGTGCACGATCGGGTGGTGCATGTGCTGGTGGTTCACCTGGGCCTGATTCGGGGCAGCCGCGCGCGCCAGGTGGCGCAGTTGCAGCGCTTTATCGAGCGCGAAGTGCCACCCGATGCGCCGCTGCTGATGGCGGGCGACTTCAATGACTGGGGTGCGCAAACCGAACGCGCCCTGGCTAACACGCATTTGAGGTCTTTCAAGGGCCCTCGACAAGCCACCTTCCCGGCCCGAATGCCGCTGGTGCAACTCGATTACGTTTTTGCCAGAGGTTTGGCACCCAAGTCGGTTCATGTGCCCCATGGGCGCATCTGGTGGCGCATGTCTGATCATTTGCCCATGATTGCAGAGTTCGAGATGCCGGCGGTGCCCGTCGCGCCGGATCCGGCATAGCGTTGCATTGCAAGCCCCGGGACAACATTGTGAAAGCCATCCACACTTTGGTAAGCGGTCATCAGGTCCAGTTGTTGCAGGGTGGGCAGGCATTTTTCCCGGCGCTGATTGCGGCCATTGACAGCAGCACGCATGAAGTCCGGATGGAGACCTATATCTTCGATGTGGTGGCCGCGGGTGCCCAGGTCGCAGAGGCGCTGGAGCGGGCCGGCCACCGCGGGGTTTTGGTTTATCTGGTGGTGGATGGTGTCGGCACGCCCGAGTTGCCACTGCAATGGGTCAAGCGTTTCAACCAGGCGGGTGTCGAGTGGCGAATCTTTTTGCCATTGGGGCAACTTGGGGTATTGATTCCAAGTCGCTGGCGGCGCCTGCACCGCAAACTCTGTGTGGTGGACGGCAGGGTGGCGTTTTGCGGCGGACTCAATGTTCTCGATGACCTGTACGACCCCAATTATGGTGCGCTGGATGCGCCCCGTTTTGACTTCGCGGTGCGCGTGACCGGTCCCCTGGTGCAGGCCGTGCATGAAGCCACGGCACAGTTCTGGTGGCGTTTCCAGGCCGCCAGCACGGCGCGCCAGAGTGATTTTCTGGCCGCTTGGCGGGCCTTGCAGGAAGCCGTGACACTGGCATTGCAGGCCCGCTCCGATGTCGACACCCCGGCGCAGCCGGGTCATGGCGCGGATCGCAGCATGAAGGCGGCGCTGGTGCTGCGTGACAATGTGCACAACCGATCGCGAATCGAGCGCAGCTATCGGCATGCGATCGGCGCGGCACGCGATGAAGTCATCATTGCCAACGCTTATTTCTTTCCAGGTCGCAAACTTCGCCAGGGGCTGATTCACGCGGCACAGCGTGGCGTACGTGTGCGTTTGCTGCTGCAGGGGCGGTATGAATACTTTCTGCAGTACCACGCAACGCGTCCGGTTTACGGCGCATTGCTGGCGGCGGGAGTCGAGATTTATGAATACACCCGGAGCTTTCACCATGCCAAGGTGGCGGTGATTGACGGACACTGGGCCACGGTCGGCTCGTCCAATCTCGATCCCTTGAGCTTATTGCTGGCGCGGGAGGCCAACGTGGTGGTCGAAGATATTGGCTTTGCCCGTGACCTGCGGGCGCGCCTGGAGCACGCCATGAACCAGGACAGTGTCCGGGTCGATCCGGCTACTTATGCGAACCGGCCCTGGCGCCAGCGTTTTCTCGATCGTGTCGCCCTGGGATTGACGCGGATCCTGCTCTTCCTGAATGGATCGCGCTACTGATTTTGTAGCTAAAAACCTTGTTTTTGCGATATAGGCGCCAGAAACCCTACAGCAAAAACGCTGCTAACATTGTTCCATGTTAATGAAAAGTCAAAGCACCATGAATCCAGTCGATGCCGATGAGGGTACGCCCGTGTCCGTCAAGATACGGGAACGCCTGCTGGCAGCGCGCAAGCGATTCAATGCCAATGACAATATCGCCGACTTCGTCGAACCGGGTGAACTTGAGCGTCTGCTTGACGAAGTGGAGCAGAAAATGCAGGGTGTCTTGAACAGCCTGGTGATTGATACCGAGAACGATCACAACTCCGACAAGACCGCCCGCCGGGTTGCCAAGATGTACCTCAACGAGGTGTTCAAGGGCCGCTACGTCCAGGCCCCCACGATTACCGAGTTCCCCAATGCGGAACACCTCAATGAGTTGATGATTGTTGGCCCCATCACTGTGCGCAGCGCCTGTAGTCATCATTTGTGCCCGGTGATCGGCCAGGTCTGGATTGGCGTATTGCCCAACGAACACACGAACGTGATTGGCTTGTCCAAATACGCGCGCCTGGCCGAGTGGGTCATGGGGCGTCCGCAGATCCAGGAGGAAGCGGTTGTTCAACTGGCAGATTTGATTCAGCAGAAAACCCAGCCCGATGGTCTGGCCATCGTGATGGAGGCGACCCATTTCTGCATGGGCTGGCGCGGCGTCAAGGACATGGACAGCAAAATGATCAATTCGGTGATGCGCGGCAGCTTCCTCAAGGATCCCAACTTGCGGCGTGAGTTTCTGTCCCTGATTCCCAAGAGAGGCTGATCATGCTGGTACGTCTTCTTTACGCCAGTCGCGCGACGGACACCAGCAGCGACGCCATCGAGGCGATTCTGACCCAGTCACGCCGGCACAACCCGGAGTGCGGCGTCACCGGCATACTCTGCTACGGTGGTGGTATTTTCCTGCAGGCGATCGAAGGCGGGCGCATGGCGGTGAGCGAACTGTTTGGCCACATTCAGCGCGACCCGCGGCACAAGGATCTGGTGCTGCTGCACTATGAGGAAATATCGGAGCGTCGGTTCGGCGGTTGGACCATGGGTCAGGTCAACATGTCCAAGATCAACGCATCGATCCTGCTGAAATACGCGGAAAAGCCCGAACTTGATCCGTACTCGGTGTCCGGTCGCGTGTCGCTGGCGCTGCTCGAAGAGTTGATGGCAACCGCCTGCATCATGGGCCGCGCTTGAATTGAACCTGACAGAAGCCGCGCAGCGGCTTCTTTTGCCAATGAGGGCTTATTTTTTGGCCGCGCTGGCAATCGGTTTGGCGGCTTCAGCCTTGGCGTCTTTCTTGCTGGTTGCCGGTGCAGCGGAAGCAGTCGGATAGCTGACGTCGCCAACGGTCAGTCCCTGGGCCGAAAACTTTGCTGCATTGCCTTGACCGACACCCTTGACGCGCCCGATCAAGTCGTTCCAGTCCTTGAAGTTGCCTTTCTTGCGCTCATCCAGAATCTTGCCCGACATCGCGGGGCCGATGCCTTTGATACTGTCCAGTTCGGCCGCGTTGGCCTTGTTCACATCGACTGCGGCAAAGCAGGCTGCGGCATACAACAGGGCGAGCAGCGCCAGAATTTTTTTCAGCATGAATCGACTCCTTGGTGTTGGAAATGGAAACAGGAAAAGATAGGAAGCGGACATCTTTCAGGATGCCGCATTACAACGGGCCCGGTGTGCCCGGGGTTGACCTGCCGCAGGCCGGGGATACCCTGATGCGCGTGGCCCTGATCAGGCCTGGCTGGCCAGCCATTGCACGTAGCGTGCTACACCGGTTTGCACATTGCTGAAGACGTGCTCGCAGCCAGCCGCGCGCAAGGCGCTCAGGTCCGCTTGCGTATAGCACTGGTACTTGCCGCGCAGGGCGTCCGGGAACGGTATGTACTCGATCAGTCCCGATGTCACCATCGCTTCAAGCGACAGGGCTGCTTCGCTGCGCTGGCTGCGCATCGCGTTGACCAGTGAACTGGCGACGTCGTTGAAGGGCTGTGCATGGCCGCTGCCAAGGTTGAAGATGCCCGAGACTTCGGGGTGATCCAGAAACCACAGGTTGACGGCCACCACGTCGTCAATGAAAACGAAATCGCGCATTTGCGCACCCGGCGCATATGAACCGTAGTCGCCGAACAGTTTGACCTTGCCATCCGCAGTGAACTGGTTGAATTGGTGAAAGGCAACGCTGGCCATGCGACCCTTGTGCTGTTCGCGCGGCCCGTACACATTGAAGTAGCGAAAACCCACGACCTGACCGGCTTTGCCCGGCAGCACACGCCCAAAATCGACGCCGCATTCACGCCGCATGCGCTGGTCAAACAGCAGCTTGGAATAGCCGTAAACATTGAGCGGGCGCTCGAAGGCGGGCTCTTCGCGGAAGGTGTCGGAACCGCCATAGGTTGCGGCGCTGGAGGCGTACAACAGGCGCGTGCCATGCTGCCGGCAGGCCTGAAACAAGCTCACCGACGTGCTGTAGTTGTTCTCCATCATGTATTTGCCGTCGCTTTCCATGGTGTCGCTGCAGGCGCCTTCATGAAACACGGCTTCGACCCGGCCAAAGGCGCCCTGCGCAAACAGATCATAGAAAACGCTGGCATCGAGGTAGTCCGCGATCCGGAGGTCTGCCAGATTACGGAACTTGTCGCCCTGCGTCAGATCGTCGACAGCAATAATGTCATCGATGCCGCGCGCATTGAGTCCTTTGATGAGGTTGCTGCCGATGAAGCCGGCGGCGCCGGTGACAACGATGCGGGTCATGCGAACAACTCCTCATAGGAAACGGTGGCCGTGCCAAATTTGCCGACCACCAGGCCGCCGGCCCGGTTCGCCAGCGGTAGCGCTTGGCGCAGACCCATGCCGGCTGCCACCAGGGTCGCCATGGTGGCGATGACGGTATCGCCGGCGCCGGTAACGTCGAACACTTCCCGCGCCTGGGCGCTGACGTGCAGTTGCCCCTGCTCGTCAAACAGTGTCATGCCTTCCTCGCTGCGGGTCAGCAGAACGGCGTCGAGTCCCAGTTGCTGGCGCAGGTTCTGGCACCTGGTCTGCAGATCGGGCTCGTCCGCCCAGGCTCCGATGACCTGCTGCAGCTCGGTCCGGTTCGGTGTGATCACCGTGGCGTTGCGATAGCGCGAGTAGTCCGACCCCTTGGGATCGATCAGAATCGGCTTGCCGGCACTGCGGGCGCGCGCGATCATGTCGCTGACATGGGCCAGACCGCCCTTGCCATAGTCGGAAAACAGAACCGAATCGTGCTGCGGCAGCAATTCAGCGAAGGCAGCGCTTTGCGACGCCAGTATTTCAGTCTTGGGCGTGTTCTCGAAATCAAGCCGCAGCAACTGTTGCTGGCGTCCGATCACCCGCAGTTTAACGGTGGTCTTCAGATCTGGGTCGCGGCCAAAGTGCGCGCGGATGCCGGTGCCCTGCAGCAGAGCTTCGAGTTTGTGGCTGGCCTCATCCTGTCCCACGACGGTCAGCAGCGAGGATTGGGCGCCCAGAGTGACCACGTTGTAGGCCACGTTGGCGGCGCCCCCATTGCGCTCTTCTTCGCGCGTGATGCGCACGATGGGCACCGGCGCTTCGGGCGAGATGCGATCGACCGATCCATACCAGTAGCGGTCCAGCATGACGTCGCCGACGACGAGGACGCGGGCCTCGGATAATTTTTCTTTGGTGATGGTCATGGCATTGCTTTGATTGATCACAATTCTTCAACCCGTCGTGTCGGGTAGCTGTCCCAGGCCTGGCAACCGGGGCACTGCCAGAAATGCTGTTTGGCCTCGAATCCGCAAGCGGCACAGCGGTAGCGCAGCAAGGGCTTGACCGCGTGGTCCAGCGCCCGCTGTACCTGCGGGTGAAACTGTTCGTGTTCGAGCTTTTCGCCGGCGATCCATTTGGCGGCTGCCACCAGCGAGGGCTCATGCTCCAGATGGTGTACGTACCAGTCGCGTGCTGTCGGCGCGGGTCCCGCCAGCGTGGCTTCGAGCAGCACGATGGCATCAAGCACATCGAGCGAGGGTGATTCCTGGTAGTGGCGCTTGAGCAGTTCCAAGGCCGCTGTCGTATGGCCGCTGGCACGTGCATACTCGGCCAGCAGGCCAGCAACCAGCGGTGTGGCCAGCGGCGAGACCTGCAGCACTTGCTCGATCGCTGCATAGGCGTCGCCAAACTTCCCCTGGGTCGCCCACAGCCGGGCCAGGTCTATGCGGGGTCGCGCGGCTGCCGGTGCGGTTGCCAAGGCCTCCTGCAGCAGGGATTGCGCTTGTTCCTGCTGCTGACTGGCCACGCAGGCAGCCGCCTGTTCGCACAGGTAGTGCGCCAACCGGCCATGAAAGTCACCCTGACCGGCGTCGGTCAGTTTGTGCGCGATCTGCGCGGCTTGCGGCCAGTCACGGCTGCGTTCGTAGTTGGCCAGCAGTGCCAGACGGGCTTGTGCTTCAAATGGTGTTGCTTCCAGTTTCAGCAGTGCCGCTTCGGATCGGTCAATCAGCCCGGCTTTGAGATAGTCCAGCGCCAGCGCATGCTGGGCACGCTGACGGTCGGCCAGGTTGAGGTCGCCGCGCGACAGCAAATGCTCGTGCACGCGCACGGCGCGCTCATACTCGCCACGGCGGCGAAACAGGTTGCCCAGCGCAAAGTGCAACTCCGAAGTGTCCGGATCGTTCTGCACCGCTTCGATGAAAGAGTCGATGGCCTGATCCTGCTGTTCGTTGAGCAGGAAATTGAGGCCTTTGAAATACGCTTTCGGGGCCTGGTGATTTTCGATCCGCAACTGGCGCAGATCGAGACGCGAGGCCAGCCAGCCCAGCACAAAGGCCAAGGGCAGACCCAGCAGGATCCAGCTCAGATCAAAGTTCATGCGGAACCGCCGGCGGCGCGCTTGGCGCTGGCTGCTTGTCTGCAGCAGCGCGGCGCTGTTTCCACCAGCGCGGCACCATTCCGAGCACACCGACGGCAACACCAGCGGTGAAGGTGCTCAGCACGATGAGGACCTGCGGCGCACGCCACTGGGTGCCAAAGAAGAAGTGCACCGTGGTGTCCTGCTGGTTGTTCAGTGCGAAGGCAAACAGGGTAAAAAATATGGCTGCTTTCAGTCCCCACTTCAGCAGCCACAGGAGGTTTTTCATTGATCTTCCCAGTGACGGGTCGATTCTAACGGTCAGAGGCTGGCTCTAGAGTTCAGCGGTGCGCTGATCGACGGCTTCACGCAGGGCTTTGCCCGGCTTGAAGTGCGGAACACGCTTCTCGGGAACGGCAACACTGGCGCCGCTGCGGGGGTTGCGTCCAATGCGGGGGGGGCGGTGATTGATGGAGAAACTGCCGAAGCCGCGAATCTCGATGCGGTGCCCGCGTACCATGGCGTCATTCATCGCGTCAAGAATGGCCTTGACGGCAAATTCAGCATCGCGGTGCGTGAGCTGGCCAAAGCGGGCAGCCAGTTCTTCGACCAAGTCAGAGCGCGTCATTTTGACTAATCAGTTGGAGACAGAACAGGCGAGCGGCCTTGCCGCGTCGCATGGCCTGTCCCACAAGTCGATTACTTCTCGTTGTTGTCCAACTTGGCGCGCAGCAGTGCGCCCAGGCTGGTGGTGCCGGCGTTCTCACGGGCCGACTGCTGGCTCAGCGTGGCCATTGCCTCGCTCTGGTCTGCAGCGTCCTTGGCCTTGATCGACAACTGAATGTTGCGCGTCTTGCGATCGACATTGACCACCACAGCGGTGATTTCGTCGCCTTCCTTGAGCACGTTGCGTGCGTCTTCGACGCGGTCACGCGAGATTTCAGAAGCGCGCAGATAGCCGATGATGTCATCGCCGAGGTCGATTTCAGCGCCCTTGGCGTCAACCGTCTTGACCTTGCCGGTCACAACCTGGCCCTTGTCGTTGATGGTGGCAAAGGTGGTGAACGGGTCGGAGTCAAGTTGCTTGATGCCCAGCGAGATGCGTTCGCGATCAACGTCCACGGCCAGCACCAGCGCTTCAACTTCCTGGCCCTTTTTGTATTCGCGCACAGCGGTTTCGCCGGGCTCGTTCCAGGACAGGTCGGACAAATGCACCAGGCCGTCGATGCCGGCAGCCAGACCCACAAACACGCCGAAGTCGGTGATCGACTTGATCGGGCCCTTGACGCGGTCGCCGCGCTTCGTGTTCTGCGCGAATTCCTGCCACGGGTTGGCCTTGCACTGCTTCATGCCCAGGCTGATGCGGCGCTTGTCTTCGTCGATCTCAAGGACCATGACTTCGACTTCGTCACCGAGTGCAACGATCTTGGAAGGTGCCACGTTCTTGTTGGTCCAGTCCATTTCGCTGACGTGCACCAGGCCTTCGATGCCGGGTTCGAGTTCCACAAACGCGCCGTAGTCGGCGATGTTGGTGATCTTGCCGAACATGCGCGTGCCTTGCGGGTAGCGGCGGTTGACGCCCATCCACGGATCGTCGCCCATTTGCTTGAGACCGAGCGAAACACGGTTCTTTTCGGTATCGAACTTGAGGATCTTGGCCGTAATTTCCTGACCGGCCGTCACCACTTCGCTCGGGTGACGCACGCGGCGCCATGCCATGTCGGTGATGTGCAGCAGGCCGTCAATGCCGCCGAGGTCGACGAAAGCACCGTATTCGGTGATGTTCTTGACAACGCCTTGCACCACTGAGCCTTCTTTCAGGGTCTGCATCAGCTTGGCGCGCTCTTCGCCCATGCTGGCTTCGACCACGGCGCGGCGTGACAACACGACGTTGTTGCGCTTGCGGTCGAGCTTGATGACCTTGAATTCCAGGGTCTTGTTTTCGTACGGAGACAGGTCCTTGGTCGGACGTGTGTCAACCAGCGAGCCGGGCAGGAAGGCGCGGATGCCGTTGACCAGAACGGTCAAGCCGCCCTTGACCTTGCCGCTGGTGGTGCCGGTGACGAATTCGCCGGTTTCCAGGGCCTTTTCCAGGCTCATCCACGATGCCAGACGCTTGGCCGTGTCGCGCGACAGAATGGTGTCGCCGTAGCCGTTTTCGATGGAGCCGATGGCCACCGACACGAAGTCGCCGACCTGGACTTCGATTTCGCCCTTGTCACTCTTGAACTCTTCGAGCGGCACGTAGGCTTCAGATTTGAGACCGGCGTTGACGACGACAAAGCTGTGTTCGATACGGATCACTTCAGCAGTGATGACTTCGCCCGGGCGCATTTCAGTGCGTTTCAGGGATTCTTCAAATAGGGCGGCAAAAGATTCAGACATTTTGTTTGCGGAAAATCCGCGGGTTAGTTTTTTGAACCACACCAGCAGTGCGCTAGCTGCGCGAGAAGGCTGATGTGGGCCGGGGTTCTTTCAGCAGGAGCCGAAAGCGTTTTTTTCCTGCCACCAGTTCAACACCAGATTGAGCGATTCCTCAATCGACAAATCCGAGTTGTCCAGCAGCCGGGCGTCTTGCGCTGGCTTGAGAGGTGCGACGCTGCGGGATGAGTCCCGTGCGTCGCGTGCTTCCAGGTCCGCGCGAAGAGCGCCGAGTGTAGCCGAAATCCCTTTTGAAATCAATTGTTTATGACGCCTTTGCGCGCGCTGTTCGGCGCTCGCGGTCAAAAACACCTTGAGTGGGGCGTGCGGGAAGATCACGGTTCCCATGTCACGCCCGTCTGCAACCAGCCCGGGCAGCTTGCGAAAGCTGTGTTGCAGGTCGATGAGCGCAAGCCGGACTTGGGGCAGGGCCGAGACTTTGGAGGCATTCATGCCGGCTTCTTCGGTCCGGATCGCGTCTGTGACGTCGAGGCCGTTGAGGTGCACGCGGTCCTGGGTAAATTCAATGGCCAGTGTTCCCACCAGCTGCGCGATGGCCGGCTCGTGCGCGCCGTCAAGTGCCAGACCGGCCTGCGTGGCAGCCAGTGCCGTGATGCGGTAGAGCGAGCCGGAATCGAGAAAATGGTAGCCCAACGCCTTGGCCAGCGCCGCCGCCAGCGTGCCTTTGCCGGAGGCGGTCGGGCCATCGACGCAAATCACCGGAATCGAATCGCTGGTCGCCCGGGCCAGCGAGAACAGCGCCTCGAAGTAGTCAGGGAACGTCTTGGCGACGCATTTCGGGTCGTCGATGCGAACCGGCAGCGCGGCCGGATTGAAGGCCGCAAGCGCGAAACACATCGCCATGCGGTGGTCGTCGTAGGTGTGGATGTTTGCGGCTTTCCAGTCGGCGCTGCTCGCCGGCGGCGTGATGCAGATGAAATCGGCGCCTTCTTCCACGGTGGCGCCGAGCTTGCGCAATTCGCTGGCCATGGCGCTCAGGCGATCGGTTTCCTTGACACGCCAACTGGCGATGTTGCGCAGCGTCGTCGTTCCCTGTGCGTACAAGGCCATCACGGCCAGCGTCATCGCGGCGTCGGGAATGTGGTTGCAATCAAGATCGATCGCTTTGAGCGGCCAACTGCCGCGTGACACTTCAAGCCAGTTCGCTCCGCTGCGCACCTGCGCGCCCATCCTCTGCGCGGCCTCGACAAAGCGGATGTCGCCCTGGATCGAGTCGGCGCCGACGCCTTCGATGCGGATGCCGTTTTGACCCTTGGCGCATTCGGCGATCGCGCCCAGGGCGATGAAATAGCTCGCTGAGGAAGCGTCCGCCTCGACGTGCAAAGTGCCGGGGGACTTGAACTGGCTGCCGGCTGGAATGGTGAAGCGCTGCCAACCCTCGCGCTGGACCGCTATGCCAAAGCGCGCGAGCAGATTCAAGGTGATTTCGATGTAGGGGCGCGAGATCAGTTCGCCCACGACTTCAATGACGATGGCCTGGCGGGCCATCAGCGGCAGGGCCATCAGCAGCGCGGTCAGGAACTGGCTTGAGACATCGCCCCGGACGCGAATCGGTGCGTCCAGCAGCAAAGCCGGGTTGCCGATGCGCAGCGGCGGATAACCGTCCTGTCCCAGGTAGTCGATGCGGCAGCCGAGCTGGCGCAAGGCGTCTACCAGGTCGCCAATCGGCCGCTCGTGCATGCGTGGCACGCCGCTGAGCTCGTAGTCCCCGCCCATTACCGCCAAGGCTGCGGTGAGCGGGCGGATGGCGGTTCCGGCGTTGCCCATGAAAAGCCTGGCGGCCCGATTGCCGGGTTGACCGCCCAGACCATCGATCTGCGTCGTTGTGCCACTTTGGCGCACTTTGCAACCCAGTACCCGCAGGGCTTCCAGCATCACGCGCGTGTCGTCGGAATCAAGCAGATCATGCAGACTGGTTGTGCCCTGGCTGAGGGCCGCCAGCAGGAGCAGGCGGTTGGAAATGCTCTTGGAGCCTGGCAGGACGACAGTGCCGCCGGCCGCCGTCAGGGGCGGAATGTCAAGGAAATCGCAGGAGAACATTATTTTTGACTGTGCGCCATGCGCCATTGGGAACGTGCCAGGCTGGCTTGGTCAATCAGGCCTTCAAGGGCTTCACTGTTGCCGCTGGAGATCATGAGTTCAAGCGCCTGCAGATTGCGCTGGAAAATTTTCGTCTGTGCCAGCAACTCCTCGCGGTTGGACATCATGATGTCGCGCCAGACCTTGGCATCACTGGCGGCGATCCGGGAAAAATCACGAAAACCCGGTCCCGCCAGCGCCAGGTAGTCTTTGCCCTGCAACTGGCCGGTGATGGCATTCATGAAGGCAAACGAAATCAGGTGCGGCAGGTGGCTCACTGCGGCAAACGCGGCGTCATGCGATTCGGGGGACATCCGGATGACGCGACAGCCCAGCGCGGTCCAGACATCGGTGGCTTTCTGTAACTGGGGTGCCAGAGTGCGTTCAATTGGCGTCAGGATGACCTGCTTGCCGTGGTACAGCTCAGCGTCCGCATGTTCGATGCCGGAGACTTCTTTGCCGGCGATCGGATGCGCAGGCACGAACGATCCAATTTGCTCGCGCAGCGCGCGCCGGCCCGCATCGATCACGTCGCGTTTGGTTGAGCCGACGTCCATGATCAGCATCTCCGGCGTTACCAGGTGCTGAATTGCCTTGAAGGTGGTTTCGGTCGCGGCCACCGGCACAGCGATGAGCACAATGTCAGATCCGACAACGGCCTGCAGGGCCGACTCCGCCGGTTCGTCGATGACGCCCATGAGGCAGGCGTGTTCAACACTGGCGGGCGACTTGCTGTAGCCCACCACTTTCTTGACGAGTCCGGCGCGTTTGAGCGCCAGCGCGAACGAGCCCCCCATCAAACCACAACCGATGATGCCGAGCTGCTCAAACATCAAGACTCCCCAGGGGTAGCGATGAAAGGTGAATGCTGGCGCACATGCTATTGCGCCACCGGGTAAGTGCCCAGAACTTTGTAGAAGGCGCAAAGCGCCTGCAACTCCTTGAGCGCCAGCGCCACGTGCGGCTGCGATGGGTGCCCTTCGATATCAATGTAGAAATAGTATTCCCATTGCCCGGTGCGGGCCGGTCTCGACTCAAAGCGGGTCATGGAGACGCCGTGGTTCTTCAGTGGTATCAACAGGTCGTGCACGGCGCCAGGGCGGTTCAGAACCGACACCACCAGACTGGTGCAGTCCTTGCCGGAGGGCGGCGGTGTGTCCACGGTCTGCGGCAGACAGATGATGGCAAAGCGCGTGCGGTTGTAGGCGTCGTCCTGAATGGCATGGGCCGCGATGTGCAGGCCGAACTGGGTTGCTGCGCGCTCACTGGCCAGACCGGCCCAGGCCGGGTTGGTGGTGGCCAGTCTGGCCCCTTCGGCGTTGCTGGACACCGGTCGTCGTTCGGCGTGCGGCAGGTGTTTGGACAACCAGGCCTGGCACTGTGCCAGTGCCAACGGATGGGCCAGCACCACCTCGATGCCGTCGAGCGAGTTCTCCAGGCGCAGCAGGTTGTGGCGCACCAGCAGGGTGACCTCGCCAATCACATGGGTCGGCGAATTCAGGAACAGGTCGAGTGTTCGGGCCACCATGCCCTCGGTCGAATTTTCCACCCCCACGACACCGTACTGAGCGCTGCCGGCCGCCGTGGCGTGAAAGACTTCGTCGAAGTTGGCGCAGTAGATCAGGTCGGCGGCCCCGCCAAAAAACTCGATCGCGGCCTGTTCGCAAAAGGTGCCGGCCGGGCCCAGCACAGCGACGCGCTGCGGCGCTTCCAGCGCCAGGCAGGCAGACATGATTTCGCGCCAGATCGCTGCCACATGCGGGTTCTTCAGCGGGCCCGGGTTGGCGAGCTGGATCTTCTCGATCACCTGCGCCACGCGGTCGGGCCGGAAGAAAGCCGTGCCTTCGCGCTTCTTGACTTCGCCCACTTTTTCCGCGACCAGCGCGCGGCTGTTGAGCAGCAGCAGCAACTGCTGATCGATGGCGTCGATCTGGACGCGCAGTTCGGACAAGCTCGGAAGGTCGCTGGCGGGTGTTGTCATCGGTCAGGCTCGGGTTTGTTCGAATGTGCGCATATAGTCCACCAGCGCCTGCACGCCTTCAATGGGTAATGCGTTGTAAATGCTGGCGCGCATGCCACCCACTGATTTGTGGCCCTTGAGCTGAAGCAGGCCCTGCGCGCGCGCGCCGGCCAGGAACGCGTCGTTACGGCTTTCATCACGCAGAAAGAAAGGCACGTTCATGCGCGAGCGGCAGTTCGCGGCCACCTGGTTCAGGTAAAGCTGGGAGTTGTCAATGGCGTCGTAGAGCAAAGCCGCCTTGGCCTTGTTGCGCGCCTCGATGGCCGCGATGCCGCCCTGGCGCTTGAGCCATTGGAACACCAGGCCGGCAATGTAGATTGAATAGGTCGGCGGCGTGTTGAACATCGACTGGTTGTCCGCCACCGTCTTGTAGTTGAAGGCGCTGGGGCAGATTGGCAGCGCCTGTCCCAGCAGGTCTTCCCGGACCACCACCAGCGTCAGTCCGGCCGGTCCCAGATTTTTCTGGGCGCCGCCAAAAGCCAGGCCGATGCGCGACCAGTCAACCGGGCGCGACGCCACCTGTGACGAAAAATCGACGACCAGTGGTGTCTCACAGCCCAACGCCTTGAGGTCTGGCAGTTCCTGGAATTCGACGCCATGAATTGTTTCGTTGCTGCAGATGTGCAGGTAGCTGGCGCCGTGGCTCAGTTGCCAGCTTGCCGGGTCGGGCAGGCTGGTGAAGCCCGTAGCTTCACTGCTGGCCGCGACTTGGACGGCAGCGTATTTGCGCGCTTCGTTGTGCGACTTCTGGCTCCAACTGCCAGTGAGGACGAAGTCGACGTTGCCGCCGCGTGACAGGTTCAGCGGCACGATGGCGTTTTCTGCCAGACCGCCACCCTGCATGAACAGGATCTTGAAGTGCGCCGGCACAGCCAGCAGTTCACGCAGATCGGCCTGCGCCTGCTCGTAGATCGAGATGAACTCCTTGCCCCGATGGCTCATCTCCATCACGCTCATGCCGCTGCCGTGCCAGTCCAGCATTTCAGTCGCAGCCTCGGCCAGGACTTCCTGTGGCATGGTGGCCGGTCCGGCCGAAAAATTGAAAGGTCGAATCATCAAAAAATCATCTGCTCAATGGGGCCGCGGCGCACATTCACCCAGTGCAGCCGGTTTAAAAAACGGGTAATCAGGCGGCGCTGTCGCTTTCATCGTCGCCGTCAGCCGAGGTCTCATCGGCGACCGGATTGGCGTCGTTTTCGACGATGCGTTGCAAACCGCTGAGCTTGGAGCCTTCGTCCAGACCGATCAGGGTCACGCCTTGCGTGGCGCGACCGAGTTCGCGAATCTCGCTGACCCGTGTGCGCACCAGAACACCGCGGTCAGTGATCAGCATGATTTCGTCGTCGGCATGGACCAGTGTGGCAGCGACAACCTTGCCGTTGCGCTCCGACTGCGTGATCGCGATCATGCCCTTGGTGCCGCGTCCGTGGCGCGTGTACTCGGTGATGCCGGTGCGCTTGCCGTAGCCGTTTTCGGTGGCAGTCAGCACGCTTTGCTGCTCATCCTCGGCCACCAGCATGGCAATCACGCTTTGGCCATCATCGAGCGTCATGCCGCGCACACCGCGTGCCTGGCGACCCATCGGGCGCACATCGTTTTCGTCAAAGCGCACGGCCTTGCCACCGTCGCTGAACAGCATCACGTCGTGCTTGCCGTCGGTCAATGAAGCGCCGATCAGGAAGTCGCCTTCGTCCAAGTCGACGGCGATGATGCCGGCCTTGCGTGGGTTGCTGAATTCGTCGAGCGCGGTCTTCTTGACCGTGCCCATGCGGGTTGCCATGAAAACATACTGGTCGGCCGGGAAGCTGCGTTTTTCGCCGGTTAGCGGCAGCACCACCGTAATTTTTTCACCCTCGGTCAGCGGGAACATGTTGACGATCGGGCGTCCGCGTGATCCGCGCGTACCCTGCGGCACTTCCCAGACCTTGAGCCAGTACAGGCGACCCCGGTTGCTGAAGCACAGGATGTAGTCGTGGGTGTTGGCGATGAAGAGCTGATCGACCCAGTCGTCTTCCTTCGTTGCCGTGGCCTGCTTGCCGCGGCCGCCGCGTTTCTGGGCGCGGTATTCGCCCAGTGGCTGGCTCTTGATGTAGCCGCTGTGCGAGAGCGTGACCACCATGTCGGTCGGCGTGATCAGGTCTTCGGTCGAGAGGTCAAAGGAGCTGTATTCGACCTGGCTGCGGCGCGCGCCCAGTTTGGTCTGGCCGAACTCTGTCTTGATGGCCGTGAGTTCCTCGGTGATGATGGTCGACACGCGCTCGGGCCGTGCCAGGATGTCAAGCAGGTCGTCGATCTCGGCCATCACCTCTTTGTATTCGGCCACGATCTTGTCCTGTTCCAGACCGGTCAGGCGTTGCAGGCGCATCTGCAGGATTTCCTGCGCCTGTGTTTCGGACAGGCGGTACAAGCCGTCGCCGCCCATGCCGTATTGTTTTTCAAGACCGTCGGGACGGTAGTCGTCGGCATTGACGACGCCGCCATCGAGCCGCGTGCGGGTGAGCATCTCGCGCACCAGTTTGCTGTCCCAGGGCCGGGCCATCAACTCGACCTTGGCCACCGGTGGCGTCGGGGCATTGCGGATGATGGCAATGAACTCGTCGATGTTGGCCAGCGCAACCGCCAGGCCTTCAAGCACATGGCCGCGTTCGCGTGCCTTGCGCAGGTTGAAGATGGTGCGGCGTGTGACCACTTCACGGCGGTGCTCCAGGAAGACTTCAATCAGGTCCTTGAGGTTGCACAGTTTGGGCTGGCCGTTGATCAGCGCCACCATGTTCATGCCAAACGTGTCCTGCAACTGCGTCTGCTTGTACAGGTTGTTGAGCACCACTTCAGGCACTTCGCCGCGCTTGAGCTCGATCACCAGACGCATGCCGGATTTGTCCGACTCGTCCTGGATGTGGCTGATGCCTTCGATCTTCTTCTCGTGCACCAGTTCGGCCATGCGTTCCTGCAGGGTCTTTTTGTTGCATTGGTAGGGCAGTTCATCAACGATGATGGCCTGGCGCTGGCCTCGGTCTATATCTTCAAAATGGCACTTGGCGCGCATGACGACGCGCCCGCGCCCGGTGCGGTAGCCGTCCTTGACGCCGTTGATGCCGTAGATGATGCCGGCGGTCGGGAAGTCCGGCGCCGGGATGATTTCCATCAGTTCGTCGATCGATGCCTGCGGATTGCGCAGCAAATGCAGGCAACCGTCAACCACTTCGTTCAGGTTGTGCGGCGGGATGTTGGTGGCCATGCCCACGGCAATGCCGGACGAGCCATTGACCAGCAAATTCGGGAAGCGCGCCGGCATAACCAGAGGCTCCTGCTCGCTGCCGTCGTAGTTGGGTCCGAAGTCGACTGTTTCCTTGTCCAGATCAGCGAGCAACTCGTGCGCGATCTTGGCCATGCGGATTTCGGTGTAACGCATGGCGGCGGCGTTGTCACCGTCGACCGATCCGAAATTGCCCTGGCCATCGACCAGCATGTGGCGCAGTGAAAAATCCTGCGCCATGCGGACGATGGTTTCATACACCGCGCTGTCGCCGTGCGGGTGGTATTTACCAATCACGTCGCCGACGATACGTGCCGATTTCTTGTACGGTCTGTTCCAGTCATTGTTCAACTCGTGCATGGCAAACAGCACGCGCCGGTGCACCGGCTTGAGGCCGTCACGCGCGTCGGGCAGGGCACGCCCCACAATCACGCTCATGGCGTAATCGAGGTAGCTCCGGCGCATTTCCTCTTCAAGACTGATGGGCAGGGTTTCTTTGGCGAACTGGGTCATGGGGCGGTTGGGGCTGGAACGGTGTCGGAGGCAAAGGGCGATTCTAAGGCTAAGGCACAAACCTTGTGGCGTTCCTGCAACGGTGCGTGATCTTTTGTTTGTAATTTGTCAAATGCTTTCGAGTCGAAATGCATGCCTGCCGCTTTGGGCTTTCGGTCCTAATTTAGCTGTGGCACAATGAGGTGCACGTTTTAGGTGATAGGCACTTAGGGCGTTTAAAAATATTCGCCGCGCTGCTGCGGCTTTTTTCCCTAGGAGAAATATGAAAAAACTGAACAAAGTAGCAATGCTGATTGCTGCCGCAGCACTCTCGACCGTAGCCGGCGCTCAATCGGTTGACAACTGGGTCAATGCCTCGGGCATCACCTGGAAAAATGGTACTTCTGAACTGTGCTGGCGTGATGCCAGCTGGACGCCTGCTACGGCAGCCGTCGGTTGCGATGGTGCCATCGTGGCGCCAAAGGCCGCACCTGCTCCCGCACCAGTGGCAGCTCCCGCTCCGGCACCTGCTCCGAAGGCAGCTCCCGCACCGGCTCCGGCTCCTGCACCCGTTCCTCCGCCCGCAGCGACCAAAGTAACTTACGCAGCGGACGCGTTCTTTGACTTTGACAAAGCGGTTCTGAAGCCCGAAGGCAAGGCCAAGCTCGACGACCTGATCGGTAAAGTCAAGGGCATCAGCCTGGAAGTCATCATCGCTGTCGGTCATACCGACTCTGTTGGTGCTGATCCGTACAACCAGAAACTGTCGGTCAAGCGTTCGGAAGCTGTGAAGGCGTATCTCGTGTCCAAGGGCATCGAAAAGAACCGCGTTTACACCGAAGGCAAGGGCGAGAAGCAACCCGTTGCTGACAACAAGACCAAAGAAGGTCGCGCCAAGAACCGCCGCGTTGAAATCGAAGTGGTTGGTACCCGCGCCAACAAGTAATTGGTCCTTGTACCCATGGCGGTCTGAAGAGACTGCTTCAAAAAACCCCGCTTGGCGGGGTTTTTTGCATTCGGATGCCGGGTTGGCTTGCCTGATAATCTCCCCATGACTTCTACATTGAACGCTGATCCGGCTGAACTGGCCAAATTTTCTGATCTGGCCCACCGCTGGTGGGATACTGACGGCGAGTTTCGCCCCTTGCATCAAATGAATCCGCTGCGGCTGGACTGGATCAACAGCCTGGCCCCGTTGGCGGGGCAAAAGGTTCTTGACGTCGGCTGTGGCGGCGGCATTCTGGCCGATGCCATGGCGCGCAGCGGCGCACAGGTGACCGGCATTGATCTGGCCGCCAAGGCATTGCGGGTGGCGCAACTGCATGCGCTGGAGGTGCAAACCCCCAACTTGCAATACCGTGAAATCAGCGCCGAGGCCCTGGCGCTGGAGCAGCCGGGCGGCTTTGATGTGGTGACCTGCATGGAAATGCTCGAACATGTGCCCGACCCGGCTTCCATCGTGCGGGCCTGCGCTGCCCTGGTCAAACCGGGCGGCTGGGTCTTTTTCTCGACCCTGAATCGCAACCCCAAATCCTTTCTTTTTGCCATCGTGGGTGCGGAGTACGTGCTCAATCTGCTGCCGCGTGGAACCCACGAATACGCCAAGATGGTTCGACCCAGCGAGTTGGCGAGCTACTGCCGCGCGGCCGATCTGGATCTGCGCCATACGCGCGGCATGGGGCACAACCCCCTGACCCAGCGCTTCTGGCTGAATGCGGACACCAGCGTGAATTACCTGTTCGCCACGCAGAAGTCAGAGCTGGCAAGCCGCTGATGGGAATGCCGGGCCTGTTCGCGCAGGTGCGCGCGGTGCTGTTTGATCTGGATGGAACGCTGATCGACAGTGCGCCAGACCTGGGCGCAGCGGTCGACAAAATGCGGCTGGACCGTGGTCTGTCTTCCTTGCCGCCAGAACGCTATCGTCCGGTGGCTGGCGCCGGCGCCCGCGGGCTGATCGGCGTGGCTTTTGGCATGACGCCTGAACATGCGGAGTTTGCCGCCATGCGCGAAGAGTTCTGCGTCAATTACGAGCGTTGCATGACGCAAAACACCTTTGCCTTTGCCGGCGTGCCGGAATTGATCGCCGATCTGATCGGGCTCGATCTGCCCTGGGGCGTGGTAACCAACAAAGCCTCACGCTTTGCCGACCCACTGACACGCGCCATGCCCATGTTTGCCTCCGCCCGCACCGTCATCTGCGGTGACACCACTGCTTTTGCCAAACCGCATCCGGAACCCTTGCTGGAGGCGTCCCGACGGCTTGGCATCGAGCCGGCCCATTGCCTGTATGTGGGTGACGATGAACGGGACATTGTTGCGGGGCTGGCGGCCGGTATGGCGACCGTGGCCGCCACCTACGGCTACCTGGGTCACGAAGCGGATCCGATGGCCTGGGGCGCGCACGCCGTCATTAATTCTCCGGGCGCTCTCTTGCAATTGCTCGCAAAGGCCTAAAATACGAGCCTTGGGGCTGCACTGGTTTCGACGTGGGTACGGAATCGCTGTGGTGCATGTCGAGCTGAATGCGCTCGTAAAACAGATTCAAAAAAACTAACTGCAAACGACGAACGTTTCGCACTCGCTGCTTAATAACCAGTGA
>CAIRAW010000046.1 GCA_903876735.1 uncultured beta proteobacterium
CTGGTTGACGATGACACAGGGGCGGATGGTGCAGCGAAGTCAAGGAGGAGCAGAGGGCGCAGCCCTCTGCGGGGGACATGAGCGGAATCATCTGCCCCGGTGTCGTCGGTACACCCAACACACCCAGCATCAAGGACGGCTAACGCTGCCTATGCGACAGCCAGTCAATCGCTTGCAACTCCCGCACAACCCTGACGCACCCGCCATCCCGTTCCGCCAAGCTACTCCGAACTCTGCTGCAGCGCCCACATCTGCGCATAGCGCCCATTGGCTGCCAGCAGGGCTGCATGGGTGCCACGCTCGATGATGCGGCCCGCTTCCATCACCAGAATCTCATACGCGTCGACCACGGTCGAGAGCCGGTGCGCGATCACCAGGGTGGTCTTGTTGCGGGCCACGCTTTGCAGTTCGGCCTGGATGGCGCGCTCGTTGGCACTGTCGAGCGCCGAGGTGGCTTCGTCGAAGATCAGCACGGCCGGGTTCTTGAGCAGGGTGCGGGCAATGGCCACGCGCTGCTTCTCGCCACCCGAGAGCTTGAGACCGCGCTCGCCAACCATGGTGTCATAGCCTTTGGGTGTGGCGGCGATGAAGCTGTGGATGTGGGCTGAACTGGCGGCCTCGATCACCTGCTCGCGCGTGGCACCGGGCTGGCCGTAGGCGATGTTGTATTCCACCGTGTCGTTGAACAGCACCGTATCCTGCGGCACGATGCCGATGGCCTGGCGCAGAGAAGCCTGCGTCACCTGCTTGATGTCCTGCCCGGCAATCAGGATCCGGCCGCCCTGCACGTCATAGAAGCGAAACAGCAGCCGCGCCAGCGTCGACTTGCCGGAGCCCGAAGGCCCGACCACGGCCACCGTCTTGCCGGCCGGAATCTCGAAACTGATGTCGTGCAGGATAGGCCGCGCCGGGTCATAGGCGAAGTTGACATGGCTGAATGCAACACTGGCCGTGCCCTGGCCAATGGGGATGGATTGCGGATCGGGTCCGCAATGACACGCTTCATCCAGCGCCAACGGCAATGCACCCGCCACATCGGCGATTTCGCGCTCGCGCTCCATCAGCGTGAACATCTTGTCGAGGTCGGTCAGGCTCTGCTTGATCTCACGGTACAGCACACCCAGAAAGCCCAAGGGAATGTAGAGCTGAATCATGAAGGCGTTGACCATCACCAGGTCGCCCAGCGTCATGTGGCCGTCGACCACACCCTGGGTGGCGCGCCACAGCATGGCGACCAGGCCGGTCGCAATGATCAGTTGCTGACCGGTATTGAGCAGGCTCAGCGTGCTTTGGCTCTTGACGGCGGCGCGGCGGTACTTCTCCAGGTTCTCGTCGTAGCGGCGGGCCTCGAACTCCTCGTTGTTGAAGTACTTGACGGTCTCGTAATTCAGCAGCGAATCGATGGCCCGGCTGTGGGCTTTGGAGTCGAGCTCGTTCATCTCCTTGCGAAAATGCGTGCGCCACTCGGTCACGACCACGGTGAAACTGATGTAGACGACCAGCGCCACGATGGTGATGCCGGCAAACCAGATGTCGAACTTGACCGCCAGATAGGTCAGCACCATGGCCACTTCGATCAGCGTCGGGAAGATGCTGTAGAGCGAATACGAGATCAGCGAGTTGACGGCGCGCGTGCCGCGCTCGATGTCGCGCGTCATGCCGCCGGTCTGGCGCTCCAGATGAAAGCGCAGGCTTAAAGCGTGCAGATGGCGAAACACCTGCAATGAAATGGTGCGCGACGCGCCCTCGGTGGCTTTGGCAAAAATCAGTTCGCGCAGTTCGGCAAACAGCGTCGTCGACAGCCGCAGCAGGCCGTAACCAAACAGCAAAGCCACCGGCACCACCAGCAGGGCATTGGCGCCGACGCCCCCCTTGGCGTTCATGGTGTCAACCAGTTGCTTGAGCAGCAGCGGCACGCCAACATTGGCCATCTTGGCGCCAATCATGAAAGCCAGCGCCGCCATGACACGCCATTTGTACTGCCAGAGGTAGGGAAACAGGCGTTGCAGGGTGGCCCAGTCGGAACGGGTGGCAACGGGTACGGGTGCGGCGCTGGCGCCGTCACGCAGGGGGCTGTGTTCGCCTGATCGGCGCATAAGAGACAATCTTGTTAATTAACTTGACTCGATTGTGCCTATGTCTGCAAACACCAACCCGACGCCAGTACAACTGCCCACTGGCGAGGAACTGGTCCTCAAGGTGATTCCGATGCCGGCCGACTCCAATGCCAATGGCGACATCTTCGGCGGCTGGGTCATGGCGCAGGTCGATCTGGCCGGTTCGGTGATCCCGGCGCGCTACACCCAGGGCCGCATGGCGACGGTGGCGGTCAATGAATTCATCTTCAAGCAGCCGGTTCGGGTCGGCGACATTCTGACCTTCTTTTCCAAACTGGTGCGCATCGGACGCACCTCGATCACCGTCAAAGTCGAGGTCTATGCCGAGCGCTTCAGCGCGCAGGGACAGTACATGAAGGTGACGGAAGCATCGCTCACCTATGTGGCCATCGATGACCAGGGCCGTCCACGCCCGATCCCGGGCCAGCCGCCGCGATAATGGGCCGGTGCCCAAGCACTTTCCGCCCCTGCTGCTGCCCCTGATACTGGTTACCCTGACCGGCCACATGGCCCTGTCGGGCGGGCGTGTCTCAGGCTCCCTTTATGCCCTGAGCAGCGGTTCGTCCGAACTGGTGGTGGGGCTCTTCATGGCAACGTTCTCGGTTCTGCCGGCACTGGCCGCCATGTCGATTGGCCGCTGGGTAGATCGCATGGGCGCACTGCCCGTGATGCGTCTTGGCGTGCTGGCGGTTTTGCTCGGCGCCACGGTCCCCGTGCTCTGGCTCGGCGTGCCCGCGCTGTTTGTCATGGCGGTACTGATCGGTTTTGGCTTCAACGCCATGTCGGTGGCCGGCCAGCACAGCGTTGGCGCGATGGCCCACGGCAGATCCGCCGAACAACGCCTGCGCAACTTTGGCTGGTATGCGCTGGGCCATTCGGCCTCCAGCGCCCTGGGGCCCTTCATCTCGGGGTTGCTGATCGACCATGCGGGTTTTCGCATTGCTTTTGCCAGCATGGCCGTGTTCAGTTGCATGGCCTGCTGGTTGGTGTTCAGGAAACTGGCCTCGCTGCCGGCCGCCCGACCGGTCGCAGCGGCCGCCGCCGATGCCAGGCCAGCAGCCTGGCACGACCTGCTGGCGGCGTCGGAATTGCGCCGCGTCTACTACGTCAGCATGGCCTTGTCCTGCTGCTGGGACCTGTTCATCGTGATGCTGCCGGTGCTGGGCACGCGACTGGGCTTTTCAGCCTCCATCATCGGCACCGTGTTCTCGCTCTTTGCGGTGGGCACCTTCGTCAGCCGCGCCCTGATGCCCTGGCTCTCGAGCCGGCTACGCGAGTGGCAGATCATGCGCGCGGCGATGGCCATGATCGCGCTGGTGTTTATGGTGCTGCCGTGGGCCAACGCCGCTGGTGTCTTCATGCTACTGGGCTTTGTGTTTGGCAGCGCCATCGGCTTCAGCCAGCCCAATATGCTGTCGCTGCTGCACGCGGCAGCACCTGCGGGGCGCGGTGGCGAAGCGCTGGGCCTGCGCTCGCTGATCGGCAATGGTTCGTCGGTACTGGTGCCGATCGCCTTCGGTCTGGCGGTAGCGCCACTTGGCGTTGCGCCCCTGCTATGGTCCGGTGCCGCCCTGATCAGCAGCGCCCTGCCCGCTGCGCACCGCGGCGTGCGCCAGCATTCACACTGAGGCCAGCAGGCGCGGCAGGATCACTCCGGCGGCGCCACGCAGCGACCAGTCGCAATCCGCATCGAGTGCCGTGGCCATCGGGTTGACCTGCAGCAAGCGGGCCTCAGACCGTTTAGCCAGCAATGGAATGCTGGCCGCCGGTTGTACCAGGCCGGAGGTGCCGATGGCGATCAGCAGGTCGCAGGCGCGGGCAGCGGCAAACGCGGCGTCCAGCACGTCGGGCGGCAGGCTCTCGCCAAACCAGACGACACCGGGGCGGATCAAACCGCCGCATTGCGCGCAGCACGGCGGACACAGGCGACGCCCGCCTTCGGGCTCTTGCGGGATTTCGGCGGGAAAGAGATGCGCCAAGCCACAGGCGACACAGCGCGCCGCATGCAGGCTGCCGTGCAAGTGCAGAACACCGCTGCTGCCGGCGCGCTCGTGCAAGTCATCCACGTTTTGCGTCACCAGCGTGAACCGGGGCACGCTGCGCACCCATGCGGCGATCGCCAGATGCGCCGGATTAGGCAGTGTGCGCCGCACCAGCATGCGCCGCCATTCGTACCAGCCCCAGACCAGTTCCGGATCGCGCGCAAAGGCCTCGGGCGTCGCCAGGTCTTCAGCATCGAAACGCTGCCAAAAACCGGTGAGCGCATCGCGAAAGGTCGGGATGCCGCTCTCGGCGGAAACCCCGGCGCCCGTGAAAACGACGATGTTGCGTGCTTCGCGCATGGCTAGGATCAAGTCCGGCGGGATGGTGTCAGAGCGATTCATAGCCCAGATGATGACGTTTTCTTGCGCTTTTGCAACTCGTCTGCCCTGCGTAACAAGCCTTCAGTGAAAACCCTCGCAGCCAATCCAGCGATTGCCGCTATAACCGGGGAGAGACATCAGGGTAGTCCCGGTGCACACCATTTTTTGAAGGAGACAGTTGATGAAATTCGCTTCAGGCATTGCACTCGCGGCACTCACCGTTTCGGCCAATGTGTACTGCGCCCAGCAGGGCGTCACAGACACCGAGATTCTGCTCGGCTCCATTCAGGATCTGTCGGGACCGCTGGCCGGCTTTGGCAAGCAGGACCGGCTGGGCATGATGCTGGCCGTCGATGAAATCAACGAGCAGGGCGGCATCAACGGTCGCAAGCTGCGGCTGATTGTGGAAGACTCCGGCTATGAGCCAAAGAAGGCGGTGCTGGCGGCGCAAAAGTTGGTCAACCAGGACAAGATATTCATGATGCTGGGCCACATCGGCACCGCGCAGAACATGGCGGCAATGCCGGTCCAGTTCGAGAAGAACGTGATCAATTTCTTCCCGGTCACGGCGGCGCGTGAGATGTACGAGCCGTTCCACCGCCTGAAGTATTCGTTTGCCGCTACCTATTTCGACCAGATGCGCCGCGCCGTGCCGCAAATGATCAAGGACAAGGGCATCAAGAAGGTCTGCAGCATTTACCAGGACGACGACTTCGGCCTTGAAGTGCTGCGCGGCGGCGAGGCCGGTCTCAAGACGCTGGCCATGGATTACGCGGAGAAGACCTCCTTCAAACGCGGCGCCACCGACTTCTCGTCGCAGGTCGCCAAGATGAAGGCGGCCGGTTGCGAAATGGTGGTGCTGGGCACCATCATCCGCGAGACCATCGGCACCATCGGCGAGTCGCGCAAGACCGGCTTCAACCCGGTGTTTCTGGGCTCGAGCGCGGCCTACACCGACCTGATCCACAAACTCGGCGGCAAGGCGATGGATGGCCTGTATGCCACGATGACGGTGCAGAACCCCTACACCGACGAAGTCTCGCAGCCGATCCGCTTCTGGGCCAACAAGTACAAGACCAAGTTCAACGAAGACCCGGCCGTGTTCTCGGTCTACGGCTACCTGATCGTCAATATCTTCGCCAACGCCGCGACCAAGGCCGGCAAGAACCTGACGACCGACAGTTTCATCAAGGTCATGGACACCATGTCGATCCCGACCGACATCTTCGGCAGCGCACCGGCCACCTACTCGCCGACCAAGCGCCTGGGCAGCGACGCCTCGCGCCTGTCGCAGATCCAGTACGGCAGATGGAAGGTGGTCGGGCCCTACATCACCGATATGGCGGTGGCCAAGAAGTAACCATTTTTTCGCACGGAAACGTTCACCCGTTTCCATTCATCAAAGACACAGGGAGCATTCAAACATGATCACAAAACATTCCGTGACCACCAGCGACGGTGTCAGGCTCAGTTACCTGGAAGCGGGCTCTGGCAAGCCACTGGTTCTGATTCCGGGTTGGTCCCAAACCGCTGAACAGTTCAGACACCAGTTGGAGGGCTTGTCGGACCGCTACCATGTGATCGCGGTTGACATGCGTGGTCATGGGGATTCAGACAAACCGCAGTTTGGCTACCGCATCCAGCGACTGGCCAAAGACGTTGGCGACGTGCTCAAGGCGCTTGACCTTAAAGACGTGACGATCCTGGGGCACTCGATGGGCTGCTCCGTCCTGTGGTGCTACTTTGACCTTTTTGGCGCTGAGCGCATCGGCAAGTTTGTGTTCTGCGATGAGCCGCCGCTGTTGACATCCAACCCTGCCTGGTCCCCCGAGGAACTGGACCACGCGGGCGCGGTGTTCTCGCCTGAGGCGGTGACAGGAACGGCCAACGCACTGGCGGGTCCGGACGGCATCGCCACCACCGAAGGTTTCCTGGCTGGCATGGTGACCAAGGCCATGTCAGCCGAAACCATGAAGTGGACCGTTGCCTGCAATCTCAAAATGCCCCGCAAACTGGCGGCCGACCTGATTTACAACCACTGCCATCAGGATTGGCGTGATGTGTTCCCGCGCATCAATGTGCCCTGCCTGTTTATCAGCGGTCGCGTCAGTCTGATTCCCTGGAAATCAGTGGCCTGGGCAGCCGGGCAAACCAAGGGGTCGCAACTGGAGATTTTTGAAGAATCAGAGGGTGGTCAGCACTTCATGTTCGTTGAAAACCCGACCAAGTTCAACGCCATTGTGGCCAGTTTCATCGGCTGATTCGCACCACGCCAGACCTTGCCGTGCTGGCGAAATCCGGCACGGCATATTTTTTGAGGCATAGCTGCAGACGGGTGAATTTCAGGATTCAGGCTAGACGGGGTCGTTGGTGTAACAATCACTATTCGAGCCACACACAATGCCCCAAAGATCTGTAACACACAACATCAGAGCAGTGTCACTTTGCCTGATCAGAAGCATGCCGGCATTCTCAGACGCAGGGTGACAGGAAATGAATGCTCTTGTGATTGACATACGAACCTTGCTACTGGTCAGCGCCATCATTTTCTTGTGTCGGGCCGGACTGCTGGCTTACGCGTGGCTCATCAACCGTGACTATCTGCCGATAAAGTACTGGGCCTTGGGGTCCTCACTGGCGGCCTTTGGCGTGCTGTTCTTGAGCCTGCGCGGGATCGTGCCATTGGCTGTTTCAGTCATGCTGGGCCAGTCGGGATTGATTTTGGGCTGGATGTGCGTTACAGCCGGCACGATCACGGCGGCCGAGCGACGACCCCCGTGGCGCTGGGGCTTCTCCATTGCAGCTGCGGCGCTGACAGGCACAGCCTGCTTCTTGCTCATCTGGCCCGATGATTTGGCAAGAACCCTGGTCGTGAGTCTGCCCGGGTTGATGTTCGACGCCTATTGCGTTTATGTCTGTCTTGGCTTTATTGGCGGTCGCTGGCGCAGGACAACTTTTCGAATGCTTGCATTGGTGCTGTCAGCATCCATTGCTTCCAGCCTGCTGAAAAATTTTTACATGGTGCGATCCGGATCAGGAGCCCTGTTTGACGCAAACGCCCAAAACAGCCAGTTTTATTTATTCGGCATCGCCGTCCTGATTGCATGCACTGTTATTTATGTCTTGCTGGCAGAGCAGAAGAGCCAGGAAAACCTGGCCCAGGAAGTTGAGCAACGCAAACTGTCCGAGCAAACATTGCGCACCAGCGAGGAACGCCACCGGCTGATTGCCGAGAACGCCAGGGATGTGATCTGGACCATGTCGGTCGACGGCAAAGTCACCTACGTCAGCCCATCGGTGGAGACGGTACGCGGCTTCACTCCGGCCGAGGCCTTGCAGCAAACAATCGAAGAAACCCTGACGCCGGCTTCGCAGGCGGTATCACTCGCATATTTCACACAATTGCACGCCGACCTGCAGGCTGGCCGGCCACCGCAGCGTTTCCGCGGCGAGCTTGAGTATCTATGTAAAAACGGCTCGACCTTGTGGACCGAGGTCATGACCTACCCGATTCTTGACGATCACGGCGCCGTGATCGAAATACTCGGTGTAACACGCGACATCAGTGAGCGCAAGCGCGCCGAAGAACTGGTGCGCGATCTGGCCTACCACGACCGGCTGACCGGCCTGGCCAATCGACTGCTGCTGAGTGATCGCATCACACAGGTCATGCTCTCGGGGAAGCGTGGCGGACACTATGGCGCGCTGATTTTCCTGGACCTGGACAACTTCAAGCCGCTCAACGATGCCTACGGACACAGCGCTGGTGATCTGCTGTTGACTGAAGTCGCCAGACGGCTCAAGAGTCTCGTGCGGCAAGTCGATACGGTGGCAAGATTTGGCGGCGACGAGTTTGTCGTAGTGCTGGACGATTTATCTGCGGACCGGGAACTGGCGCAAAGTCAGGCCATGCTGCTGGCGGAAAAAATCCGCAGCGTTCTGGCCGAACCCTATGCGCTGAAATTGAGCGCTGATGCGAGCCATCCCGCACAGAGCATTGAACACCACTGCACGGCAAGCATTGGTGTGGTGCTGTTCCTCGGCATGGAAAGCACTGAAAACGAGGTCATCCGGCAAGCCGATAGCGCCATGTACCGGGCCAAAGAGGCGGGGCGCAACAGGAGTTGCCTTTTTGCGGGCGATGGACAACATTAGCCGACCGAATTCCGTCTTGCGCCGCTATTCTCAAAGAAGCCCAGTCATACCGCCAAACGCGACCGCAGCGCACGGCTTCAATCTATTTCAAAGACAGAATCCAATTCGCAAAAGTCTTGGCATCGGCTTCATTAATCTGTGGATTGGCCGGCATTTCTTCGCCAGTGCCTTTGAAACCTTTGATGATGATGGTGGCCAGTTTGGCTGAAGCGTCGGCTTGACCGGTGTATTTTTTTGCCATTTCCCTGAAACTTGGCCCTGTTTTTACCCGGTCAGTGGCATGGCATTTGGTGCATTTTTTTTCTTTGGCAAATTCCTCGTTGGCCAGTACCGGTGCCGATACCGCCATCGCGGCAATCAGGATCGAAAGAATGCGCTTCATGGAAATTCCCTAATGCTGGTTGTGATGACTGCTATTTTCATGAAGCGCTGAAGATTTGAACGCGCAATCAGACCGGCAAACCCCCTCCTGATCCGCAAACCAGGCCGACGCTCCGCGCCGCATTCCAGCTTTAACAAAGCAAACGATCGTTTGGTATACTTCGCAAAACACCCGATTCAGGAAAATGGCCACCACGCGCAAACCCCACACCGACAGCCGACAGCCGCAAGTCCTCGATGCGGCGGCGCGGCTGTTTCGCACACAGGGCTTTGGCGGCACCTCGGTGCGTGACATCGCACGCGCGGTCGGCATGCTGCCAGGCTCGCTCTACTGCCACTTTGCCACCAAGGAAGAACTGCTGACCGCGGTCTACCTCAAGGGCGTGGAGCAGATCAGCACCGCGGTGCAGACCGTTGTGGACAAACACATAGACCCCTGGGACCGCCTTGAAGCTGCCTGTGTGGCCCACCTCGAATCGATCCTGCGCGACGACGACTACGCCCAGGTTGTGATCCGGGTGCACCCGGCTGACGTCCCGGTGGCAAACCAGAGCCTGATCGATCTGCGCAACCGCTACGAAGCCTTGTTCATCGCGCTGGTCAAGGCCCTGCCCCTGCGCAGCGGCACCGACCGGCGCAGCTTTCGCCTGCTGCTGATCGGCGCCCTGAACTCATCCCAAATCTGGTACCGCGCCAGCGGAAAAGACACACCCCGCGCGATTGCGCACAAGTTCATTGCCCTGCTGCGCCAGGGCCAGGAGACAAGCACATGAATCAAACCGTCATCCCCAAGGTGCTCGTCACCAAGATCGGTTTCGACGGCCACGACCGCGGCAGCCGCGTGGTGGCCGCCGGTCTGCGCGACGCTGGCATGGAAGTGATCTACACGCCACCCTGGCAGGAAATCGCCACTGTGGTCAAGCTCGCGATGGAGGAGGATGTCGACGTGATCGGCATTTCGTCGCTGGCCACCGACCACCTGATCGTGCCCAAGCTGATGGACGCGCTGCGCGCGGCCGGCATGAGCGACATGGCAGTGATTGTCGGCGGCATCGTGCCGGACCAGGACGAAGACATGCTGCTCAAAGCCGGCGTGGCGCGCGTTTTTCATCCAGGCAGTTCAATGGCCGATATTGCCGCCTTTGTGCACAGCCTCGCCGAAGCCGGTCGCGCACGCCGCGCCGCCGTCTGAACGGCCACCGCACTGGAGACACCCCATGAACCAAGCCATCGATAACACCGTACTGACCGAAGCCGACGCCTATGGCCAATGGCAGCAGGACTACACCGCCGGCATTGGCACGGACAAGTCCGTGCACAACCGCTCTGGCATTCCGATCCAGCCGATCTATACCGAGCGCGACTGGAACGGCGCCGAACGCAGTGCCGGCCTTGGCATGCCGGGGCAAGCACCTTTCACGCGCGGCATCTATGCCACCATGCACCGCGGCAAAACCTGGTCGCAGCGCCAGCTCACCGGTCTGGGCACACCGGTCGAGTACAACGCGCGGCTGCGCGAAGTGCTGGCCAACGGCGCCAACGCCGTTTCGCTGCTGCCCTGCAACTCGGTGTTTCGCGGCTACGACATGGATGAGTCGCACATTGAACTGCTGGGCACCTGCGGCACCGTGATCAACACCACGGCGCACATGGACCAGGCCTTGCAGGATGTAGATCTGGCCAAGATTTCGTGCGCCCAGAACGACCCGACACCGTTCACGCTGCTGGCCTTCATGCTGGCCACGGCGCGCCGGCGCGGCACCGACTGGCGCGCCATCAGTGGCACCTCCAACCAGAGCGACTACCTGAGCCACTACGTCGCCAACCACATGTTCTTCCGCATCGCGCTGCCGGGCGCGCGGCGCATCCTCACCGACCACATCGAGTTCTGCAACCGTTTTCTGCCGAAATGGAATCCGATGTCGGTGGTGGGACAGCACACGCAGCAGGCCGGCGCCACGCCCGCGCAGTCGATGGCGTTCACCCTGTGCACGGCGATCCAGAACGCGCGGGACTGCATGGCGCGCGGCATGAATCCGGATGAGTTCCTGCCGCGCTTTACTTTCTTCTTCGACGTCTCGATCAGCTTCTTCGAGGAGATCGCCAAGTTCCGCGCGGCCCGGCGCATCTGGTCCCGCATCACGCGCGATCAATTGGGCGCGAAGGACCCGCGCTCCTGGCGCTTCAAGTTCCACGCCCAGACCTCGGGCGTCGACCTGACACGCCAGCAGCCGCTCAACAACATCTCGCGCGTCACGGTGCAGGCGATGGCCGGCATCCTGGGTGGCCTGCAGTCGCTGCACACCGACGCCTACGACGAGGCGCTGTCCTGCCCGAGCGAGTTCGGCGCGCGCATTGCCATTGCCACGCAAAATGTGCTGCGCGAGGAAGCGCACCTGACCGACGTGATCGACCCGCTGGGCGGCAGCTACTACGTCGAAACCCTGACCGACCAGATGCAGGCCGAGATCGAGCGCGTCATGCAGATCGTGGAAGAAGCGGGCGGCATGTACAAAGCGGTGGAGACCGGCCTGGTGCAGGCCATGATCGGCGAGTCGGCACGCAAGTTCCAGCAGCAGGTGGAGTCGGGCGCGCAAACCGTGGTCGGCGTCAATGCCTATTGCGTGGAAGAAGACAGCAGCGCCAGACCCATCAACGCGCGCCCGGACCGCGCTGGCATGCAGGCTCTGATCGACGACTTCAAGGCATTCAAGCTGCAGCGTTCGCAAACGCAGGTGCAACAGGCACTCGACGCGCTGGCGCGCGCCGCTGGCGATGCCAAGGACAATGTTTTCGGTCGCGTCGTTGAAGCCGCCGAAGCCGGTTGCACACACGGCGAAATCTGCCACACGCTGCGCCGCGAGATGGGCTTTGGTCACGTGCAGGCCGTCGTGTGAGCAAGCAGCGGCATCCTCAGAGCGCCGGGCTCATTCCCTCCGCGCTGCTGGCGGGAGACCGGCGCGCGGTTGCACGCACGATCAGCCAGATCGAGCATGGCGAAGTCGCGCCCGGCACATGGTCCGCCGCGCTGAGGTCCCATCTGGGCCGGGCCCACGTGCTGGGTATCACGGGGGCGCCTGGCGCCGGCAAATCAACTCTGGTGCACGCCATGCTGGGCGAGATGCTCGCGCGCGGTCGGCGCATCGCCGTGGTCGCGGTCGATCCGTCGAGCCCGGTCAGCGGCGGCGCCGTGCTGGGCGACCGCGTGCGCATGGGCGAGCATGGCGCGCACCCGGATGTCTTCATCCGATCGCTCGCCACACGTGGGCACTTGGGTGGCTTGTCGAGCAGCACGGAAGAAATCGTTGACGTGCTCGACGCCGCAGGCTTTGACACCATCATCATCGAGACCGTAGGCGCCGGGCAGTCCGAAGTCGAAATCATGCGTGTCGCCGACACCCGCATCGTGGCCTGCCCGCCGGGTCTGGGCGACAGCGTGCAGGCGATCAAGGCCGGTATTCTGGAAATCGCGGACCTGCTGGTGGTGACCAAGTCCGACCTGCCGGGCGCGGACAGCACCGTGCGCGACCTTCAGGACATGCTGCACCTGCGCGCCAAAACTTCAGCCGGGCAATGGACCGTCCCGGTGCTTGCTTCCCGCGCCAATAGCCAAGCCGATGTGGCGGCCTTGCTTGACCAGGTCGACGCGCACCTTGGCAGCGCCGGGCGCGCTCAGCGCCTGCAACGGCGACCCACCGCGAAAGCCAGCAGAAGTGCAGACGATGCACAGGCCCTTGTCTTGCGCCTGGTGTCGGCCGACCCGTTCGCGCGCTCCCTGGGCATCAGCTGCACCGAAGCTGGCGCTGGCACGGCCACCGTGGCGATGGCGCTGGGGCCGCAGCATCTGAACTTCAATGGCACCTGCCACGGCGCTGTGATTTTTGCGCTGGCCGATACCGCGTTCGGACTGGCCTCAAACTCGCACGGCAAGATCGCTGCCGGCATTGATGCCCACATTACCTACCAGCAGGCGGCGCGCGCTGGAGACCATTTGCTGGCGCGTGCGGTGGAGGTCTCGCGTTCCCGCAAACTGGCGGTCTACCGGGTCGATGTCACGCGCGGCGACGGCGCCATGATCTCGAGTTTTACCGGCACCGTCTACGTCACCGGCATCGAAGTCGCCGTGCCAACTCAGGAGACGATGTAGGCGGCGGTTCCGGTTGACATCAGTTCGCCGTTGGCGCCGAGAAACTCCATGCGGGTGGAGGCCACGCGTGAGCCCAGACGCATCACCTCGGCGCGCAGTTCGAAGTGTTCGCTGATGGCAGGACGCAGGTAGTCAATGCGCAGGTCGATGGTGCCGAGCTTGGCAAAGCGGTGCAGGCGCTGCATCGGCGACTCATCCATGTGACGCGCACCAATGGCCGCCATCACGGCAATGCCGGCCATGGCGTCAAGACCGGCACTGATGACGCCGCCATGCAGGCGGTTGAAAGCGAAATGACCCACCAACTCGGGGCGCATGTCGATGCGGCCGATCACCTGCGTCGGCTTGAGCGAGGTGACCTTCAAACCCAGCACCTGGTTGAAGACAATCATCTCCTCGAAAATTTTCTTCAGGCCGTCGATAAATTCGGCTTCAAATTCAATCGCTTCCGGGGGAATAATTTTTTTGATCATGGGAACATTGTCACAGACCTGGCTGAAGCGAGACCAAAGTCTCGCCTCACGTTGCCAGTAATTTCGGCAGCCGGGACCGATGGAAACCGGCAAAAGGCTTGATCGCATCGCGCGCGAGCGCCTGCCCCGACGCCACCCGCATCGGCCAGCCCATGCGAACCTGGGGCCGGGCCCCGTCGATGCGCAGCGTGCTGCCGCTGATGAAGGCCGCCGCTGGACTGAGCAGAAAGACAATGGCCGCCGACACCTCGGCCTCGGTGCCGAAACGTCCGAGCGGAATGGTTTGCGGAATCTCGCGCAACATGGGCGCGAGTTCGGACGGGTATTTGTCCATGCCACTTGAAGCGATGTAGCCCGGCGCCACGGCATTGACGCGCACGCCCTTGCCGGCCCATTCCAGCGCCGCCGTCTCGGTGAAACTGAGCATGCCGGCGCGCGCCGCGCCACTGTGGCCCATGCCCGGCATCGAGCCCCAGATGTCGGCCAGCATGTTGACGATGGCGCCGCCCTGTTTGCACATGGACTGCAGATAGCACTCGCGCGCCATCAGAAAGCCACCGGTCAGATTCGTCGCCAGCACCGACTCCCAGCCCTTGGCGCTGATGGCTTCGAGCGGCATCAGGTACTGGCCGCCAGCATTGTTGACCAGAGCGTCGATGCGTCCCTGCGCAGCCACCACGGCAGTGACTGTCTGTTTGACCGCTTCTTCGTCGCGGATGTCGCAGACCTGGATGCTGACCGCACCACCATCCTGCCTGATTTCGTCTGCCACCGTCTGCAGTTTCTCAGGCTTGCGGCCAATCAGAACCACGCACGCGCCGAGCGCCGCCAGTTCGTGCGCGACGCAGCGCCCAATGCCGGAACCAGCACCCGTCACCAGCACCACCTTGCCGGCGAACAAGCCCTTGGCGAAAACTGAACCGTATTCCATCAACACTCCTTCAAAAACAAGGCCATCGCGGCATCGGTCAGTTCGTCGAGCGAGGCGCCCTTTCTCGGATCAAACCATTGCACCGACCAGCTCAGCGCCCCCAGAATCAGCAAGCGCGCGAGCTTGACCGGCGCGCGCAGATGCCCGCTGGCGTGCAAGGCTTCGAGCACCGGCGTCCAGGCTGCTTCGTAGTCATGCTGCAGCTTGCTCAATGCAAGACGTTGCAATTCAGTCAGGGATCGGTGCTCGTACAGCATCACCGGAACAAAATCATTGCCGCGCCCATGCAAGGTGTCGAAGTGGGCCCGGATCAGCCGCCGCAGTTGCTGCAGTGCCTGATCCGGCCCGGCTGGCGCTTCCTGCACGGCGCGACTCTGGCGCGCGATGGCGGCCTGCATGCCCTCCTCCATCACGGCGCACAGCAAGGCGCGCTTGCTTTTGAAGTGGTAAAAAGGCGAGCCGCTGTGCATGCCGACGGCCGCCGCGATGTCGCGCGTGCTGGTGGCATCAAAGCCCTGGCGGCGAAACAGGCGCGCCGCAGCCGAGAGCAGTGCTGGGCGGCGATTGCCGTCGTCACGCTCATCGGCCGTCTTGCGCGGGCGCCCGCGGGGACGCTTGGGTGGCGCTACAGCCGATGCCTGGGTTGCCGGTTTATGGAGAAGTTGGGGCGCAATCATTGCGCTGGAGCATAACCAGTTTATTTATTTACAGCAATCGGGTGCTTGGTAAAAATACCCGGTGACGGCAGGCAGCGGGCAAGTCTCAATCAACAAAGAAATCGGGTATCAGGTTTTTCGTTCCGGGTGTGACTGAATAGCAGTCCAGGTCTGATACACCCTGCTCGGCCAGCAGCGCGTCGTCAATGTAGAAATTGCCACTGCTGAAAGCCGGGTTGGTCAAAATCAGCCAGGCCGCATCGGACAGAATTTCGGGCTTGCGGCACAAAGCCAGATCGACGCCCGGAATCATCTGCATGGCAGCGGTGGCGATGGCCGTGCGCGGCCACAGGCTGTTGACGGCGATGCCGTACTTCTTGAACTCGCCAGCGTGGCCCAGGGTACACATGCTCATGCCGTACTTGGCCATGCTGTAGGCGGTGTGGGCCGCAAACCAGTGTGTCTTCATCGACAGCGGCGGCGACATGGTGAGCACCTGCGGTTGGTGCCCGGCCTTGGCCGATTTCTTCAATTCGGCCAGACAGGCCATGGTGCACAAATAGGTGCCGCGCGCGTTGATGCCATTCATCAGGTCGAAGCGCTTCATCGGTGTCGCTTCGGTGTTGGTCAGGCTGATGGCGCTGGCGTTGTTGATCAGGATGTCGATGCCGCCAAAGGTCTGCACCGCTTTCGCCACGGCAGCAAACACCGCCTCGTCCTCGCGGATGTCCACCGCCAGCGGCAGAGCCTGGCCGCCGGCTGCCTCCACCGCCTTGGCGGCGCTGTAAATCGTGCCCGGCAACTTGGGATTGGGCTCGCTGGTCTTGGCGACGATGACGATGTTGGCGCCATCCGCTGCTGCCCGCGTCGCAATGGCCAGGCCGATGCCGCGCGAGGCGCCGGTGATGAAAAGTGTCTTGCCCTTGAGGCTGCGCGGCGCGGTGCTTTGGTTCATATGAAATCCTCCCGGTGGTAATTCAGGTCTTGGAGACCGCGTGTTTGTGCATGAAAGCGCCAAAAGCCTGCTGCGCAGCCGGCTCGCGCAGCAATCGGGCGAAACTCGCGCCTTCTTCTGCCATACGCTCGGCAACAATGGCCACCTGCCCCTTCTTCATCAGACGCTTGGTTTCAATCAGTGAAGGCAACGGCTTGGCCGCAAGCTTGCGCGCCTGACGCTGCGCCAAGGCAGCGGCTTCACTCGGCGGCACGATGCGGCTGATGAAGCCCATCTCCAGCGCCGCTTCGGCCAGAAAGGGCTCGCCCAGCAGCAAAGCCTCGGCGGCGCGGCCATAGCCCATCAACCTGGGCGCCAGGTAACTCGACGCCGCTTCCGGGCACAGACCCAGGTTGACAAAGGGCATGGAGAAGGCTGCGTTGTCGCCGGCATAAACCAGATCGCAGTGGAACAGCAAGGTGGTGCCAATGCCAACGGCCGGACCACAAACCGCTGCCAGCAGGGGCTTGGGGAAGGTGCTGATGGCGTGCAGAAAGCGATACACCGGCGGCTCTGCCGTGACCGCTGGTGGATTGAGAAAATCACCAATGTCATTGCCAGCGCTGAAGATCGACTCATGGCCTTGCAACACGACGACCCGGAGGGCATCGTCCGTTGCGGCGGCACTCAGGGCATCAGCCATGGCCGCGTACATGGCGACGGTGATGGAATTTTTCTTCTCCACCCGGTTCAGGGTGATGGTCAGCACCGCGTCGCTGCGGTCAATCAATACGTCGGTCATTCTCCGGCCCTCATGCAGCCAGTGCTTCACGCACGAAATCAAGCCGGTCCTGGCCCCAGAACATCTGCTCACCCACAAAGAAGGTCGGTGCGCCAAAGACACCGCGCGCCACTGCTTCTTCGGTCAAGGTCTTCAGGCGGTTCTTGACCTCGGGCTCGGCGGCCAGGGCCAGCAGCGCCGGCGCATCGAAACCGCCAGCCTGCAGCACAGCGGCCACGGTGGCGGGATCGTTCATGTTCTGCGCATCGACCCAGATGGCGCGGTACATGGCGCTGCAGTAATCGGCAAAGCGCGGGTCCTGGCGCAGTTGCAGTCCCGTGGCGATGCGCATCAGCGTGATGGTGTTGATGGGGAAGAACGGATTGGTCTTGAGCGGCACACCGTAGCGCCGGGCAAAGCGCGCGAAGTCGCGGAAGATGTACTTGCCCTTGGCCGGCACGCTGGCTGGCGAGGCGTTGCCGGTGGCAACGAAAACACCGCCCAGCAGCATCGGCCGCCACAACACGGTGGCACCGGTCTGCGCCGCCAACTCTGGCAACTGCGTCGAGGCCAGGTAGGCAGCGGGGCTGCCAAAGTCAAAGTAGTACTCAAGCGTTTTTGTCATGTTTGTCTCCAGTAAAAGTCTTATTGCTCAGAATTTTTCCAGCCAGGGCCGCAGGTCGAGTTCATGCGTCCAGGCATCGCGCGGTTGGCAGTGCAGCATCCAGTACTGGTCGGCAATGTGGGCCGGGTTCAGGATGCCGTCCTGCGCCTTCAAGGCGTAGCGCTCCGGGAAATTATCACGGATGAAGGCGGTGTCGATGGCGCCGTCCACCACCACGTGGGCCACATGAACGCCAAGCGGTCCGAGTTCGCGCGCCATGCTCTGCGCAAGAGCGCGCAGCGCATGCTTGGCGCCGGCGAAGGCGGCAAAGTTGGCGGCGCCGCGCAAGGATGCGGTGGCGCCGGTGAAGAGTATCGTTTGGCGCCGCTCGGGCGCTGCGCGTTTGACCATGCGCCGCGCCACTTCACGGCCATTGAGAAAACCGCCAAAGCAGGCCATCTCCCAGATCTTGAAGTACTTGCGCGCGGTCTCGTCCAGAATGCTGCTCGGTGCATTGGCGCCGATGTTGAACACCAGCACTTCGATCGGGCCAATCGTGGATTCGATGCGATCAACCAGCGCCACCACCTCTTCTTCCTTGCGCGCATCGCTGGCAAAGCCATGCGCTGTGCCGCCTTCGGCTGCGATGGCGTCAAGCAGGGGCTGCAACTTGTCCAGGCTGCGCCGTGTCACGCAGGCCGTGTAGCCCTCGCGTGCGAAGCGCCGTGAGATGGCACCGCCGGTGGCGTCACCGGCACCGATGACCAGGGCTACAGGGTTCATGGCTATTCCTTGTAGTAAACAATCTGGTTCGTCGTCGCCAGCAGCAAGCCGGCTTCGTTCCACAACTGCGAGTTCTGGTCAAAAAAGCCATTGCGAAAGGTCTGCGCCCGCGCCTGACCCAGCAGATAGCCGCTGCCCGATTCGGTCAACTGCGCAGCATCGGCATGGAAGTAAACCGTCAGCGCCACGGTGCCAGCCGGAACACGCAGGGCACGACGCAGGTAAACACGCGGAAAGAAGATGTCGGCCATGGAGGCCAGCGCACAGAAGTCGAGGCAGCGCCCCGGCGCGTCCCGCATCCAGAGTTGGGACAGGCTGGCATCGCCCTGGCCCTTCCACTCAGTCGGAAAAGCGCCTTCAACAAAGCGCATGTCGTAGCGGTGGATCCACTCGACGCCGGTCATCGGCTTTTCTTCTGGCAGACCCGCAGGCCGTGGCACGGCCGGCAGCGGGACATCATCGCTGTTCCAAGTGCTGCGCCGAACGGCCGTCACCGCCGTGCCGGTCAGCATCACTTCGACCTGGCCTGCCGTGTCGATCTGGGTCAGTTCGATGACCCAATGCTGGGTCGAGCGATTGGTGCGCCGCGGCGTGGCCGAAACCGTGAAGGCGCCGGCCACGATGGCGCCGGCAAAGTTGACAGTCAGCGCGATTGGCTGGCCCAGCAACGCTGGATGCTGCAGCACGGACTTGAGCGCGATGGCAGCCGTGATGCCACCAAAGGGCCCGACCATGTTCCAGTAGGCGGCCGATGTGCTGCCGTGGTAGACACCAGGCACATCGGTCGGCGTCAGCGCCAGCGCTTGGTCAAATGGGTGAATGCTCATGGCGCCAGTATGCCGCGAGAGCCAAATCCTCACAGTCGTGTGGGTGACGTCGGCCACGGCCGACGTCCGTCATGCCACCGGGCGCAAGCCAAGCCGACGCTTAGACGCGCTCGAAAATTCCGGCAGCGCCCTGCCCCATGCCCACGCACATGGTGACCATGCTGTACTTCAGCTGATTGCGGTGCAGCGCATGGATGGCGGTGGCGGAGCGGATGGCACCGGTGGCGCCGAGCGGGTGCCCCAGCGCAATCGCGCCACCCATCGGGTTGACGCGCGCCGGGTTCAGACCCAGCGTGTTGATGACGGCCAGCGACTGCGCGGCAAAGGCCTCGTTGAGTTCGAACCAGTCGATATCGTCGAGCTTGAGCCCGGCATAGCGCAGCGCCGCCGGGATCGCCTCGATCGGACCGATGCCCATGATGTGCGGCGGCACGCCCTTGGCGGCAAAGCTGACGAAACGCGCCAGCGGGGTCAACCCGTACTGCTTGAGCGCTTTCTCGCTGACCAGAATCAGGGCGCCAGCGCCGTCCGAGGTTTGCGAACTGTTGCCCGCCGTGACCGAGCCGCGCGCGGCAAACGGAGTCTTGAGCTTGGCCAGGCCTTCAAGCGAGGTGTCGGCGCGCGCGCCTTCGTCCAAGCTGACGACGCGCCTGGTTTCAATCACTTCACCGCTGTTCAAGTCGGGCGCACGGTCGGTTACTTCGATCGGCGTGATTTCACTGGCGAAGTGGCCGGCCGCCATGGCAGCCAATGCCTTCTGGTGCGAGGCCAGCGCAAACTCGTCTTGCGCCTGGCGGCTGATCTTCCATTGCGTGGCGACTTTCTCGGCCGTCAGGCCCATGCCATAGGCAATGCCGATGTTCTCGTCGTTGCCGAAGATGGCCGGTGAGAGCGAGGGCGCGTTGCCCATCATCGGCACCATGCTCATGCTCTCGACGCCAGCGGCGATCATGACGTCGGCCTCACCGACGCGGATCCGGTCAGCCGCCATCTGCACGGCCGACAAACCGGAAGCGCAAAAGCGGTTCACGGTGATGCCGCCCACACTGGTCGGCAAACCGGCCAGCACAGCACCCAGGCGCGCAATGTTCAGCCCCTGCTGGCCTTCTGGAATAGCACAGCCGCAGATCAGGTCTTCGATCATCTTCTGGTCCAGCGTTGGCACCTGAGCCAGCGCCGACTGCAAAACCTTGACCAGCAGTTCGTCCGGCCGCGTGTTGCGGAAATAGCCACGATGCGAACGACCAATCGGTGTGCGCGTGGCAGCAACGACATAGGCTTCTTGAATTTGTTTCATGAGGTTCTCTTAATCAGTCAATTTCTAACTGGCTTACCTGTCGACATCATTCCCATAATCCGTTCCTGGGTTTTGGGATGCGTGATCAGCGCGCAGAACGCCCGGCGTTCCAGCGTCATCAGGTACTCCTCGGTCACCAACGTGCCGGCATCGACATCGCCGCCGCAGACCACGTTGGCGATCAGGCTGGCAATGTGGAAGTCGTGGCCGCTGATAAAACCGCCGTCGCGCATATTGAGCAAGGAGCCCTTGATGGTGGCCAGACCGCTGCGTCCGGCAACCGCAAACATGCGTTTGTGCGGCGCGCGGTATCCCGAGTCGAACATGGCCTTGGCCTGCGCGATGGCAACATAGAGCAGTTCGTCCTTGTGCGGCACGATGATGTCGCTCTCGAGCAGGTAACCGAGCTTGCGTGATTCGAGCGCGCTGGTTCCGACCTTGGCCATGGCGGCAGCCGTAAAGCCCTCGGTCAGGAAGGGCAGCAAGTCCTTGCCGGTGGACGTCGCTGCGTTCTCGGCCGCGCGTCGGGCGATGTAGGTCAGACCGCCGGCGCCGGGCACCAGGCCGACGCCAACTTCGACCAGGCCGATGTAGCTTTCCATCGCGACCACACGCTTGGCCGAGTAGACGGCCAGTTCGCAGCCACCGCCCAGTGCCAGACCGCGCACGGCAGAAACCACCGGCACATTGGCGTAGCGCAAGCGCAGCATGGCCTGCTGCATTTCAGCCTCAGCGCCGTCGATCGCCTTGACACCACCCATCACAAAGCCCGGCAGCATGGCCTGCAGGTCGGCACCAGCGGAGAACATCTCGCCCGGCGACCAAACCACCAGGCCCTTGTAGCTGGCCTCGGCCAGTTCCAGACCCTGCATCAGACCTTCGACCACGCCCGGGCCGATGGCATTCATCTTGGTCTTGATGCTGGCGATGACCACGGTGTCGTCGAGCGTCCACAAGCGAATCGCTTCGTCTTCATGCAAGGTCTTGCCGGCGGCTTCGGCTTTCGGCGCATTGGCGCCGAGCACGCTCTCGGGGAAGTGCTGGCGCGCATAGACCGGCAACTGGCGCGGCAGAACGAATTGACCGCTGCTCGGGTTCCACGAACCCTGCGGCGTGTGCACGCCACCGGCATCGGCCACAGGGCCCTTGAAGACCCAGTCCGGCAGCGGTGCCTTGCACAGCGCCTTGCCGGCGTCTATGTCTTCCTTGATCATGTTGGCCACGTCCAGCCAGCCGGCTTCCTGCCAGAGCTCAAACGGACCCTGCTTCATGCCAAAGCCCCAGCGCAGGCAGAAATCGACATCACGCGCGTTGTCGGCAATTGAGCCCAGGTGCACGGCGGCGTAGTGGAAGCTGTTGCGCAGAATGGCCCACAGGAACTGGCCCTGCGCGCCTTCGCTGTTGCGCAGCAGTTTCAGGCGTTCGGCCGGCGGCTTTTTCAGCATGCGGCCATAGACCTCGTCGGCCTTCTGACCGGCTGCCACATAGTCCTTGGCCACCGGGTCAAAGCGCAGGATGTCGCGCCCGGCTTTTTTGAAAAAGCCTGCCTTGCTTTTTTGTCCGAGGAAACCCTTTTCAAGCAGGGTCTTGAGCACCTCCGGCGTGGCAAAGCTGCCGTAGAACGGATCGGTCTCCAGGCTGAGCGTGTCCTGCAGGGTCTTGATGACATGGGCCATGGTGTCCAGGCCCACGACGTCGGCGGTGCGGAAAGTACCCGAACTCGCGCGCCCGAGTTTCTTGCCGGTCAGGTCGTCCACGACGTCGTAGGATAGGCCAAAGTTTTCGACCTCCTTCATGGTCGCGAGCATGCCCGCGATGCCGACGCGATTCGCGATGAAGTTGGGCGAGTCCTTGGCCCGCACCACGCCCTTGCCCAGATTGCTGGTGACGAAGGCTTCGAGTTCGTCGAGCACCTGCGGCTCGGTACTCGGCATGTTGATCAACTCCACCAGCATCATGTAGCGCGGCGGGTTGAAGAAGTGGATGCCGCAAAAGCGCGGCCGGATGGCCGGCGGCAACACGTCGCTGAGCTTGGTGATGGACAGGCCCGAGGTGTTGGAAGCGACGATGGCGTGCGGCGCCAGAAAGGGCGCAATCTTTTGGTACAGATCGAGCTTCCAGTCCATGCGCTCGGCGATCGCCTCGATCACCAGATCGCAGTCCTTGAGCAAGTCCAGATGCTCTTCGTAATTGGCCGCCTGGATCAGTTCGGCGTCCTGGGCCACGCCCAGTGGCGCCGGCTTGAGTTTTTTCAGCCCCTCAATGGCGCGCGTCACGATGCCGTTCTTCGGTCCCTCTTTGGCCGGCAGATCAAACAGAATGACCGGCACCTTGACATTGACCAGATGGGCGGCGATTTGCGCACCCATCACACCAGCGCCGAGGACGGCGACTTTTTGAACCTGGAATCGACTCACAAATTACTCCTAAACTGTTTTCGCACACCGCAGCTGGCAAGCTCAATGACGCGCGTCATTCAACCCGATGCCAGATCTGTGTGCGGTAAAAGAAACCGATGTAGCCGCGCATCTGCATCGTCTTGCCACCGTCAACCGGTTTGAGGCGGGTCTTGTAGGTCTTGCCATTGTTGGGGTCCAGAATTTCACCGCCGCTCCACAACTCCTTGTCACCGGCATCCTGGCGCACGTTTCGGATGATGGCCATCCCCAGGACGAGTTTGTCCTTGCGTTCGTCGGTGCACTGGTCGCACTTCGAATCCTGCTTGCTGGGATCAAATACTTTCTCGACCACGCCCGACAGGGCGCCGTCCTTTTCGGTGATTCGCACCAGCGACTTTTCGGTCTTGCCGTCGTCATCAATGGTCTTCCACAAGCCAACCGGCGTCAGTTGCGCCTGTGCGCTACCGACCACACACAAGGCGGCGACAGCCAATACACCAGAACCCAGAATTTGAACGATCTTCATGCTTTGTCTCCTGATAGTTGATTTTGAAAAACGTCTATGACAGCGCGGCATCGGTATCCATCAACACCTTGCTGCCTGCACGCGCGGTACGCATCAAGGTGGCGGTCTCGGGGAACAATTTGGCAAAGTAGAAACGCGCAGTCTGCACTTTGGCCAGGTAGAACGGGTCGGTATTGCCAGTGGCGATTTCACGCAGCGCGACTTGCGCCATGCGGGCCCAGAAGTAGCCAAACACCAGATGACCGGCAACGCGCAGGTAATCCACTGCGGCAGCGCCCACTTCGTCCGGATTCTGGAAGCCCTTGAAACCGATCTCGGTGGTGAACTTGGTCATCTGCTCGCCCAGCACCGCAATCGGTGTGATGAACTCGGACATCTTTTCGTTGACGCCTTCCTCTTCCACCAGTTTGCCGATCAACTTGCCAAACTTGCGCAGGGTGGCGCCGTTGTTGCCCAGAATCTTGCGGCCCAGCAAGTCGAGCGACTGGACCGTGTTCGTTCCTTCGTAAATCATGTTGATACGGGCATCACGCACGAATTGCTCCATGCCCCATTCCTTGATGTAGCCATGGCCACCGAAGACCTGCAGACAGGCAGAGGTCGCGGTCCAGCCGTTGTCGGTGATGAAGGCCTTGACGATGGGCGTCAGCATGGCCAGCAACTCGCCGGAATCCTTGCGTACTTTTTCATCCGGGTGGTTGTGCTCTTTTTCCAACAACATGGAACTGAAGCACAGCAAGGCGCGACCGCCCTCGGCATAGGCCTTGGCAGTCAGCAGCATCTTGCGCACGTCGGGGTGAACAATGATGGGGTCGGCTGCCTGATCCTTGGCCTTTGTGCCCGTGAGTGAGCGCATTTGGATGCGATCCTTGGCATAGGCCAGCGCGTTCTGGTAGGCCACTTCGATCAGGCCTTGCCCCTGGTTGCCGACGCCAAGACGGGCCGCGTTCATCATGACAAACATGCCTGCCATGCCCTTGTTGGGCTGACCGACCATGGTGCCGACTGCGTCCTCAAGCACGAGCTGTGCGGTCGAATTGCCCTTGATGCCCATCTTGTGTTCAATACCGCCGCAATAGATACCGTTGCGCGCACCCAGACTTCCATCCTTGTTAACGAGGAATTTCGGCACGATGAACAGACTCACCCCCTTGATGCCGGGTGGGGCATCGGGCAGTCGCGCCAGCACCAGGTGGATGATGTTGTCGGTCATATCCTGTTCACCGGCGCTGATGAAGATCTTGTTGCCCGTGAGCTTGTAAGTGCCGTCAGCCTGCGGCTCGGCCTTGGTGCGCATCAAGCCCAGGTCGGTGCCGCAATGCGCTTCGGTCAGGCACATGGTGCCAGTCCACTCGCCGCTGATCATTTTGGGCAGGTAGGTCTGCTTTTGCTCCGGCGTGCCATGGCTCTCCAGCGAGGCATAGGCGCCATGCGTGAGGCCGGGGTACATGGTCCAGGCCTGGTTGGCGCTGTTGAGCATTTCATAGAAACACTGGTTGACCACCAGCGGCAAGCCCTGGCCACCGAAATCGGGGTCGCAACCGAGCGCAGCCCAACCAGCGTCAATATAGGTCCGATACGCCTCCTTGAAGCCTTTGGGCGTCGTGACGGCGTGCGTAACGGGGTCGTAGCTGCAACCTTCGGCATCGCCACTGACGTTGAGCGGGAAAATCACTTCGGAGGCAAATTTTCCGCCCTCTTCCAGGACGGCGCTGATGGTTTCGACGTCCATCTCGGCATGCTTGGGCATCTGCTTGAAATCATCAACAACCTTGAGCACTTCATGCATTACAAATTGCATGTCGCGCAGGGGGGGGGTATAGGTTGGCATTGCTGACTACTCCTTTGAGTTTGGTTTTAATTGATCGGAAAGCGGGGAACCGGCAACGGCCGTGCTGCCGTACCGCGCGAGAATGTTTTGAAAGCCCTTGTTGGCGTGGGCGATGGCGTCCGGATTCTTCAAAAAGCGGGCCTCGTAGTGCAGCGCCAGAATGAGCCCGTGAATCTCGAAAGCCATCTGCTCTTCATCGGCATCGACATCGAGTTGTCCCTCTTCCTTGGCCTGAACCACAGCCCGGTACATGGCCTCCAGCCATGTCTTGACCGAGCCAGCCAGGGCGTCGCGCACGGGACCTGGTCGGTCATCAAATTCAACCGCACCGCTGATGAAAATGCAGCCTGACTGGAGTTCGACGGCGACGCGCTTCATCCAGTTGGCAAACAGCGCGCGCACGCGCGGCAAACCACGCGCCTCGTCCAGCGAGGGAAAGAAAACTTCGTCAGCAAAGCGGGCGTAGTACTCGCGGATGACAGAAATCTGCAACTCCTCGCGCGATCCGAAATGGGCAAAAACACCTGACTTGCTCATTTGGATGACTTCGGCCAGAACGCCAATGCTGAGACCTTCAAGGCCGATCTGAGCCGCCAAACCCAAGGCAGCCTCAACAATGGCCTGCTTGGTCTGCTCCCCTTTTTGCAGCACACGGCCGCCGCGCAAGCTTTGACGGTTGCGGGAGTGCAGAGACTTGTCGGGAAACTCAGAAACAGACATAGGTCACTAAAAAAGAACGATCGTGCTATTTTGCACCATGATCCATGCCGTGTCCGATGACCAACCACCTCTAGAGTGATTTTTCTAAGAAAAGTGAGGGTTTACCCGTGGTCAGAGGATCAGGGCCAAACTGGCCTCCAGATGCTCCGATGGCGCGCGCTTGAAACCGGAGCGCGCAAAGCGCTGCAGGCGTCCGACCACAAAAGCCGCCAGCACAGCGGCCCGCACCTGTGTATCCATACTGGGTGTCGCCGAGCCGCTCAAGTCGGCGGTACTGCGCAGGCATTGTTTGAGCGTGGACTCGATCTTGTCAAAGAACTGGTTCATGCGCTGTTGCAGGCGTTCATTCTCGAACACCAGCGCATCCCCCACCATGACGCGGGTCATGCCAGGATTTTTTTCGGCAAACTGCATCAACATGGACACCACCTTGATCGCCTGGCGCGTTCCCGCGCTGGCGTCCGGTTTGCCATCGAGCGGCTCCAGCGCATTCTCGCGCTCAACAATCTGGTTGATCAACGAAAACACCGTCTGCTCGATGAATTCGATCAGGCCTTCGAACATTTGCGCCTTGCTGGCGAAGTGGCGATACAGAGCCGCCTCGCTTACATCAAGTCTTGCCGCCAATGCCGCGGTGGTGATGCGTTCCGCGCCGGGTTGCTCGAGCATGCTTGCAAGCGCCTGCAGTATCTGCACGCGTCGCTCCCCCGGCTTCGGACGCTTGCGGGGTGCGTGCGCGAGTTCACTACCCACAAGGTTCGGGGCAGGTAGCGGAGAAGTGGATTCAACGTCAGACATGGTGCACAGGGCGAAATGATAAATTCATTCTCGCACAGCAGACCCAAGGGTTTTCGCGGGGTAGCGCGGCCCTGCAAGACGGAGCGTGGGGGCCTGAATTTCCCGCCGGGCCGCCCCAAGGAAAATTAACCCCCTTGGGGGGCAGCGACGACCTGCAAGGCGGAGCGTGGGGGCCTGCTTACTTAGTGGGATCGAATCATGGTGCCAAAGGCCTGATCCGTCAGAATCTCCAGCAGAAGCACATGCGGCACCCGCCCATCAATGATGTGAACCGAGTTGACGCCACTCTTGGCGGCGTCGAGTGCGCCGCTGATCTTGGGCAACATGCCGCCGCCGATGGTGCCATCGGCAAACAGGTCGTCAATCTGACGCGCGCTGAGATTGGTCAGCAGATTACCGGCCTTGTCGAGAACACCGCTGATATTGGTCAACATCAGCAGCTTTTCAGCTTTCAGAACGGTGGCGAGTTTGGCAGCTACCACATCGGCGTTGATGTTGTAGCTCTCGTTGTCGTCACCGAAACCGATCGGGCTGATCACGGGGATGAAAGCGTCGTCCTGCAAGGCCTTGACTACACTCGGGTCGATGCTGATGATGTCGCCGACCTGGCCTACGTCGTGTTCCTTGCTGGGGTCCTGGTTGTCCACCATGCGGAGTTTTTGCGCGCGGATCATGCCACCGTCACGCCCCGTCAACCCCACCGCCTTACCGCCGGCCTGGTTGATCAGGCCGACGATGTCCTGCTGAACTTCGCCCGCCAACACCCACTCAACGACTTCCATGGTTTCGGCATCGGTGACGCGCATACCCTGAACAAACTCGCCTTTTTTCCCAAGCCGCTTGAGCGCTGTCTCAATCTGCGGCCCACCACCATGCACCACCACAGGATTGATGCCGACCAGTTTAAGCAGCACCACATCCTCGGCAAAGTCAGCCTGCAATCCCGGGTCGGTCATGGCATTGCCGCCATACTTGATCACCATGGTCTTGCCGTGGAATTTGCGGATATAGGGCAGCGCCTGGGCCAGGATTTCGGCTTTGTCGCGGGGCGGGATCTTGCTAACGTCAGTCATGGTGCAATGGGTTCAAGGTAACACGGTCAGGATGGTCCAAAGCGGCTGCCGCTGCGGACCGACCAAAAAATACGGCACCGCACTGGATGCCTCTAACAAGGCTCAACTCTTGATTGCAAACTCTTCTTTGCTGTGTCCCTGTGCCACCAAGGCCGTCAACCAGCGGGGCGACAGGCCACGACCGCTCCAGGTCTCGCCGTTTGGCCCACGGAACTTGGCAGCGACCACGGCGCCGTCTTTAGCCTTCTTGACCTTGACAACTGCACCCTTTACCGGCACCCCGGCTTTGCCCTTGCCTTTGGCACCACGCGTCTTGCCCGGTTGCAGATCTTTCAGGGTAATGCCAAACGCCTTCATCTTGACAAGAATATCCTGCACAGTCTTGTCAAACTCTCGGCTCTTTATTTCAGCCGCCTGTTTCTGAAGTTTCTCGATCTGTCCTTGAATATCGATCAAATTGCTCATAATGAATACATCCTGTTGAAAGTAATACATGCTGCCAGCCGCAGGCACACCATTATGCCTCTAATGGGCTACATTATCTCGTGCCAGAACCTTCCTGATTGTCAATAATATTATTTTCATATCCACCCAGAAAGACTGATTCGCCCGATATTCAATATCCAGCGCTACTTTTTGATCGGTTGGCAATTCATCGCGCCCATTTATTTGCGCCCAACCGGTCAGACCCGGCACCAGTTCATGAACCCCGTTGCGAGTGCGCGCCTCAATGAGATCCTGCTGGTTGAACAAAGCGGGACGAGGGCCAACAAAGCTCATGTCGCCGTGAATAATGCTCCATAACTGGGGCAATTCATCCAGACTGCTCTTGCGCAGAAAGCTTCCGATGACCGTCAGATGCGCCTGCGGACTCCCAAGCAAATGGGTTGCCACGACAGGCGTGTCAACACGCATGCTGCGAAATTTTGGCATTTTAAAAATTGCATTGTGACGCCCCACCCGGTCTGACCAATACAGTATGGGGCCGCTTGAGGTCAAACGGACAGCCAAGGCCAACAAGGCCATGGGCAACAACAACATAAGCCCCGCAACAAGAGCCAGTGTCAAATCAAATGCACGTTTCATCAAACCTCTGATCCTGTCTTGATCGCTTCAAGGCGCATGCCGGGTCCTGACTCGCCAATACACCGGCGACAAAAAAAACCGAAGCATACTCCTCAAGTGCCAGAGCAGGTACCTGAAACTGCGATGACTGTGGCGCTGCGCATGATGCACTACCTTCGCCTGAGGACAGACAACGACTTCATGGCCCAGCAGCCTCAACCTGGCACAAATATCAACGTCTTCATAATAAAGAAAATAATGTTCATCGAAGCCGCCCACTTGCGCAAAGACGCACAGGGGAAACAGCATGAACATTCCGCCAACCCAATCCGGGTAAATTACTGCATCCCCAATCACATAATCCGGTCTCAGTCCGATACGACAGGCCTTGCGCAATATGCTCAAAGGCGAAGGAAACCGACGCGCGCTGTCCTCCGGTTCACCTGCTTCGCCAACCACCAATGGCGCCGCGACCCCTGCAGATGACTCCTTGAGGCACGCAAGCAGGTTGGGGAATGGGTTGTTCAGTAAACGGATGTCCGGATTGATAACGCAGAAATACCGCCCGACAGCACGCCTGAATACCTGATTCTGGTTGGCGGCAAAACCCATTGGGTGCGCATTGCGGAGCAAGGTGACCGGGTAAGAAAACTGATCCAGTGCAAACGGTATCGTCTCGTCCAGGTTGAGCGTCAAAATCAATTCAAATCGCGAATCCGAGCAATGTTTCTCCAGGTCCTGCAACAGTTCTGCCACCCATGCAATCTGCCCATGACTGATCACCGAAATTGAAATATCCATGCAGGTCCAATCAGCTCTTTTGTGCCGAGAAAAAGAATCCGATGCAAAACCACTTGTTCATGGTTTCACAATGCCAGCAACAGCACGCCGCAGACCCTCTTCCAATGAAATCGGTGGCACCCAACCCAGCAGTGTGTTGGCCTTATGAATATCGACTTGCAAACTGCCACACAGGCGCTGGATAAACTCCCGCTTGCCAAGCGCGATGGCGCAAACCCACAGCGCCCACGTCGGAACCGGCAGCAAACGCGAAGACACGCCTGAAGCGCGTGCCAGCCCACGCACCAACTCAGCGCTCGACACATCATCTCCATCGCTGACCAAAAATGTCTCGTTCGCCGCCAGAGGATGGTCAATGCAGGTGACGATAAAGTCGACCAGATTGTCCAGCGCCACCAGACTGCGCTGGTTATGTACCGCCCCCAACGGCAAAGGCCATCCCGATTTCACGGCATGCATCAGTGCAGAAAAATTAGCCCGAACCCCAGGGCCATAGACCAAAGGCGGGCGAATAATGACAACATCCAGCCCAGTCTGCGCAGAAATCTGATGCAAACCACGTTCAGCCTGTAATTTGGAAAGGGCGTAGGCGTTGTGCGGGTTGGGCGTGTCTGCTTCCGAAAAAGCCATACTGCTGTGCGTTTGAACGCCATTGACGCCAATGGAACTCAAAAAAATAAACCGACGCACACCCATTGCGGCGGCATGCCGCGCCAGTTCAAGCGTGGGAATTACATTTACGCGCTCAAATTCTTCAATGGACTGGGCGCTGCGGTCGTTCAAAATATGGACGCGCGCTGCAGCGTGCACAACCGTGTCAACACCTGCCAATGTCGACGACCACTGGGTTTGCAACGCCAGATCGCCAACCGGCAAATAGCGAACCCCGACAACTGGATTGTCGGGAATCACCCGCGTCATCGCGATCACCTCGCTTGCATTGAGCGAAACCAGATGCTCCACCAAAGCGCGTCCGACAAAACCGGAGGCGCCGGTTACCAGTACCGTTGGCCTCATACGCCGTCCCGCAATTTGGGCTTGAAAAGAGCCGACAGGATGCAGGAAACAAAAAACCACAACTGATCCAAAGGCCTGCGCCTGCACTGCCTGGAAGCCAGGGCCAGCCACAAAAACCCAAGGCGTCCGCCCTGCAAGCCACGCCTGACGATAGGCGCCGCCGATATGCCAATCACCTCGGCAATCAAACGCGATTGCTCAAACCCGTAGCCACTGAGAATTTTCTTTGCACGCAACAAAAATGCACGCCATCCTGAATTCACCCCAATCTGGTTATAGGCGTGCTGCCGGTATTTCATGCTGGACCAATTGTCAATAACCCATGGATAGTTGCGGGATCGCGCGAAAGCATAGGCAAGCCAATCATGGTAATCAATGCGCAGCAAACTCGAATCCGCTTCACGCACCAGCTTTTGCAATGCCAGTGCCAAACTGCTGTGCAATACATAGGTGCAACCCGGACCCGCAGACTCAAAAAGGAAATCCCATTTTCGCTGCGACCAGGCTTTGTTGACGACACGTTCTTTGCCCGATGGCCAGAAGGCTGTGAAGTTGCTCGAATAACCTGCTGCCGTCGTTTCTTTCATCAATTGACAGGCTCGAGATAACTTCTCAGGATGCCAGAGATCATCCTGGTCGGCAAAGCATAAATAGTCAAACTCACCCAGATCAACATCCCGGAGGAGTCGGTAAAAATTGCGACTCGCACCGCCGAAGCGTTGACCAAAAGGCAATAGAATCAAACGTGATTCCGTTGCGGCCCAATTCAACAACTTGTCTTCGGTTCCGTCTGACGAACAATCAACGCTGACAAACAAGTGCAGATCCACACCGGTTTGAGCCATTATTGAGCCTAGTTGCTCGGCAATAAAGGCAACCCCGTTATATGCCGCAAGGCATACTGCCACATTGGGTTTCTGCCCATGCCCATCATACTGTTGCGCTGGTTCGGCATTTAGTCGGATCTGGTGAAAATCGGGTGACATGTGCTGATTATTTCTTTCCGGTCGTACGCCAAAACCGGACCAGGGCGAGCCTTCGCATGAATTTCAGCACAGAGAAAACCATCAACGCATAGACGCTCAATAAGGACAGGCGACCCTTTGCATGCAGTACCCGGTAATTATCAATATCCGATCGAGCCATCAGCCATAAATTGGAACTCAAACCAGCCATTCCGTAGGGCATCTTATAAGTCGCCGCCAGTTCAACCTCGAGTTGCACAATCTTAGCGCCATCGAACAATATTTCAAGCCAAAGAAGGCGATCTTCCATGTGGCGTCTTCCCTCGAAAAACCGATGCTGAATGTTGGATCGCAGCATGACTGAAGGGGTTATGAATCTATTTTTCAGTAACAGTTGCCACTTGCGAATGGACTTTTCTGACCCTTGTTTCAATGACCAATCCAGTTTGACGTCTGTTCGCGTGAGTACCTTGTGCTGATGGCCACAAAGGGCCACGTCCGGATGGCACTTCATGTAACTGTATTGAATTTCAATCTTTTCAGGATGCCAGGCATCGTCGGCATCAAGAAAAGCGATCAAGGGCTGACGGGCCGCAGCCCACCCCGCATTGCGCGCCGAGGCCGCCCCCCGGTTAGTCTCCAACTGAATGAGGCGCACCCAGCCGGGATAATCCGTTGCCAGTTTCGTCAGCACGACCCATGTGTCATCGCCGCTGGCATCATCGACCAGAATGACTTCAGCCGGCTTCACGGTCTGCTGCACGATGGATGCAAACGCGCGCCCGATCGTCAGGCTGCAGCGATAACACGGCATCACCACACTGACCGGCGCCAGCGATTCTTGTGCTGTCATGTTTGGGTCCAGTGCCGTGGCAAGCCCCGCAGTCGCCGGCCCCAATCGAGCACGACCCGTGTTCTTTTTTCGCCCAGCACAAACCACGATAGCGCGCGCAGATAGGCACGGACCAAGGCCAGAAGCCAGATCCGACCCGGCCACCTGAGTCCGTTTTTGCGCTGCGCCGCCCTGACCTCGCGCAAAGCCGACAGCGTATTTCCAAGCGCGCTGCTGATGCCGCCCTGGCGCATGGCGGAAAAAACGATGTCGGGCATGAAAAAAGCGTCCCGGCTCTCAAGTTCACGCAACAGCAACTCATAATCCCCGGCGATGCGAAACGACTCATCAAAAACACCGTGCTCGCGAAACAATCGCCGCCGGTGCAGCACCGAAGGGTGCGGAATGCACATCAGTTGCTTGAAGCGCTCCTTCAATTGCATCCAAGGCTCGCCAATCGGGTACAGCAGTTCCCCGCCTACGCCAACCAGATTGACCTGGCTGTAAGCCACATTGATGTCGTCGGGCACCTGCGTCAACTTGCTTGCAACGCGCGCCAGGACCTGCTCGTCCCACAGATAATCGTCTGATCCCAGGAAGCATATCCACTCCCCCTTGGCCTGCGCCAGCGCCTTGTTCCATGCGTGATAGATACCGCGATCCGGCTCGGAGACGCAATAGGCAATGTGGCGGGAATTGGCGCGCAGCACCTCAACACTTCCATCCGAAGAGCCGCCGTCTATCACGATCAATTCGACATTCCCGTAGGTCTGCGAAATGACGCTGTCCAGGCATTGCTGCAATGTCGCCCCACTGTTGTAGGCGGCAACCAGCACGCTCAGCAGCGGTCGACCTTCATCGCTCATGGCGCACCGGTCAACTTGCCTGGCGCACTCACATCCAGGCCGCTGCGCCCAGCATCGAGCATGAGTTTGACCAGTTCCGGCAGCGTGGTTTTTGCTTCCCAGTGCAGGATCTTGCGGGCCCGTTCCGGGTTGCCGCCGCTCCAGCCAATGTCCGACGGGCGAAAGAAGCGTTGATCGCTGATGACATGTTCAGACCAGTCCAGATCCAGGTTTTCGAAAGCCATTTGCACAAAATCCTGGAGTGATGCCGAGCGACCGGTGGCGATCACAAAATCGTCGGCCTGGTCCAGCTGCAACATGCGCCACATGGCGTCCACATACTCGGGGGCAAAGCCCCAGTCGCGCACAATATCCGGAAAACGCTCCTCAAGCATTTCATTGACGGACAGGACATGCGCCGTCTTAACGCGACACAGTAGGCGCGCAGCGTAGTAGGTTGCCGTCAGCACGCTGATACTCAAATAGTTATTCTGCAACTTGGATTATCCCAGAGTCTTTATTTTGCAACGAAACCAGTTCCAAGACACGTTTGACACTGACATCCCTGATGCACGGCACAGGTCCAGCAGGGTCGTGTATTTGAGAGCATTGCCAATTGCAACCATAGCAGGACATCTCATGGTTTGCAGCGATAGGCTTGATTCCGGAAATGCTGTCCGGATACGGCATGAAGCGCCCAAAATGTCCACCACCAACAATACCCACAGTAGGCGTAGAAACCGCTGCGGCCAGATGAAGCGCCGAAGTCTCATTGGTGATCAGCAAACAAGCGCCCCGCAACAGTTCGACCAATTCCGGTAGACTCGTCGCACCTCCAAGATTAAGCATTGGAACAGTGCTCAGGTCAGCGATTTTTTGGCATAAAAGCGTTTCCGATGTTCCACCACACAACACCGGAAGCCAACCGTATACCAAGTGCAATTGTGTGGTAACTTCCAAAAAATGGGCGACGGGCCAACGTCGTCCAATCCGTGATGCGCCAGGAAAGACAATGAAATATGGAGAACTGATCTTCAATCTGTCCGGTAAATCAACAAGTTGGGGCAGATATGACCGGTTCGCTGCGAAGTCCAGAGCGCTGAGATTGCGAATGAATTCTGCATTGCGCTCCAATTCCATGAGAGGCGCTGGGCTGGTCATCACCAATCTGGTGTACCAGCGGTCAGATATGGCCTTAAGGTACGGATTAATATTACTGAGATCACCGACCGAACCGATGCGTTGCGAGGCCGCCGACGCACGGATGACCGCATCTCCCTCCAAAAAAACACGCGAAAAGGCGGACTCTATCGCAACATCAAATCCTGACAACCGGAGCCCTCGCAGCGTTCGGAAGCGATAAATCGGATCTTCGGTTAGCCTGCGAACGTCAATGGACAATACTTTATCCCAATGCGGCAATCCTCTGGCGAGATCAACCCATATGGAATTGGCACAAAGTGTGATTTCAAAACCAGCATAGAGGCGGCGAAACTCCTTCGCGGAATCAAGCCAGATGACGAAATCACCAATGGCGTCCAACCGGACCAGCAATAGCCCTTTTGAGTCACTCTGACGCCAAGCAATACGCGCCAATGTATCCACAAGATACAGGAAGGCTATTTGAAACAATCTAGGCAGGTATTTGTACCACTCCCGATTGCCAACAACGACTCCGCAACTGCTCATGGGTAACTATTTGCTTGCAACGACGAACAGGACAGGATCAAGAATCTTCGGGTTGGGATTGACATTGACTGCCCGCAAGAAACGAACAGCTCTTCTGTACGCATATCGAATCAATCGGTGAAAAACTTGTTTTACCCCTGATTGATATATTTCCTCAAAACCGTGGAACTCGAATTCCTTGAAACCAGCAGTCAAAAGCACTTGAGCCAGACTGTGTTCTACAAAACCAGTTACATGCGTAAAATCATTGAAATGATGTAGATATCCATACGGACTTTGCAGATTTGGCACTTGAATAATAACGCGCCCACCCTTTTTCAAACCGGTACGCATGGCCTGCAAAAACTTGATCGTCTGATCTCTTGGCACGTGCTCCAGAACATCGAGGCATGTTATCAAGGTGAACCTTTCAGGATTAGCCAACAACCATTCAGCAGTGTCCTCAACCAATTCACAGTCAAGTTCCAGTGCTCGACAAAAATTTACAGTGGACTCTGATATATCAACCCCATGGTAATTAAATCCCCAGTCGCGCATACAGGACAGCATCTCACCACGGCCAATTCCAATATCAAGCACAAAGTCTGAACGGACATCCGGGAAATAATCGCGATAGTTGATCTTAAATTGCTTGAACTTGAACTTGGCTTGCTCAAATCCATCAAATGACACATCGACATAGTTGTCAAAGATTTCTTTCATTTTTACCTATTCTTCTTATTAGGCTGTTCCGGAAATAAAATCCATACAGTGGCAAAACAACTGCACAATACAAGACAATATACGATGCCAACATTCCTACTATACCGAAATAGTTCAACGATATCAGTTTTATCGGAAGGGCAAGGATGGTCAACATGAGCACAGTGAAAACCTGTTCACGGACGATGCCACAGCCATTCATCATCATTGCCAGAGCATTGCCCAAGGTCTCGCAAAATATCCACACAAAATAAGTCAGGACAAATAGCAACGGAACTGAAATTGTTCCTTTGGTCCACCATTCAATGAGTTGCGGACTGAGCGCGAACAATATACCACCACCAAGTGCAGTCAGGCTTGCCGTCAAAATCAGACTTCTCTTGAGCGTCTTGAAAATAAATTCTTTGTCACCTCTGGCATGGGCGTCAGCATAGGCTGACCATAGGGGTGCATTCACCATGGACAGTGGTTGCACTACGAACTGAAAAAGCCTCTGAGTCACACTGTAAATCGCCACCTGCGCCGCACCCAATGTGCTGGCAATAATCAGACTGTCGGCACCCCAACCGACCATAGTGCCAATCTGCAGCACAAAGAAAAGTCCGCCCACGCGGAGCAGTGAATTTCTCTCGGTGCGAACAGCAGCATGGATGCCATGTAGACGAAACAAGCCACGGCTTTTCAGTAGTATCAGCAACAAGAAACCACTGATCGATTGGCAACCCAAAGTCGCAAGAACCAGAGCGGGGATCCCGGCTTCATTTCTTGCAGCCCACCACAGCGCGGCAAGCGACACAACTGAACCTAGAGCCGTCGCCACATGCGCTTCAAATGAGCGCTGAAGTCCGGCAAAAACCCGATGAACCCCGGTGGAAAAAAGATTGATTCCAAATAGAAATGCAAACAAAAATAATGACAGCTGAATCTCATCGCCGATCGCCGGATTCCGCACTTTGATGATACTTGCCCAAGGCAGGGTGGCAATCACGACGGCCAGCAACGATCCGGCAAGAATTCCAAGAAGGAACAAAAGCCCCAATCCTCCACTGATCGCGTTTGTCACATCTAACCGCTTTTCCTGCGTTGCGGCCTTGGCAACCTGATTGGTCAAGGCGTTGCCTGTACCCAAATCAAGGAAAACCAGCATGCCGACAAAGCTGGCAATTGTCATCCACACACCGAATCGCTCTGCACCAAGGTACGGGAGCGTCCAACTGACACTAAACACCATCACCAGCATGGTGATGCATTTACTGAGCAGATTAGCCACTACAGACCAAAGCGCCAAGCGATAACGCTCATCGCTTCGCCCCTGTTCCGTGGAAACATCAAAAGGGCGCAGTCGCATGTACCTCGCTAGGGAGGAAAGTTTCATCGCTAGGGTTGATCTTTCAAACAGACTGTCGCGACATGTCCCAGGCCTTCAATTTTTGTTAACCCATGCTCACGGCGATCTTGTAACCGTGCTGCTGCAAAAGCGCCTGTTTCTTTGCCTCCGCCAGATCGGTCGCCACCATCTCCTGCACCATTTCATCGAGGGTGATCACTGGCACCCAGCCGAGTTTTTGTTTGGCTTTGCTTGGGTCGCCGAGCAGGGTTTCGACTTCAGTGGGGCGGAAGTAGCGGGGGTCTATGCGCACTACCGGGATTGCCGAGGGCATGGGTTGCGGGTCGGTGCCCACAATGACCGCCGGCGGATTTGTCCAGTAACCAACCTCATTGACACCTTCGCCTTCCCAGCGCAGTTGCATGCCCAGGACGGTGGCCGTCTTTTCTATGAACTGGCGCACGCTGTACTGCACCCCGGTGGCGATGACGAAGTCTTCAGGCTTGTCTTGCTGCAGCATCAGCCACTGCACGCGCACGTAGTCCTTGGCATGACCCCAGTCGCGCAGGGCGTCTATGTTGCCCATGTAGAGGCAAGTCTCCAGGGCCTGGCTGATATTGGCCAGGCCGCGCGTGATCTTGCGGGTAACAAAGGTCTCGCCTCGGCGTGGGCTTTCATGGTTAAAGAGGATACCGTTGCAAGCATAGATGCCGTAGGCCTCACGGTAGTTGACCGTGATCCAGTAGGCGTACATCTTGGCCACGGCATAAGGACTGCGCGGGTAGAACGGCGTCGTTTCCGTTTGCGGTGTTTCCTGCACCAGGCCGTAGAGTTCGGAGGTTGAGGCCTGGTAGAAGCGGGTTTTCTTCTCCAGTTTGAGGATGCGGATGGCTTCGAGTATGCGCAGGGTGCCCATGGCGTCTACGTCGGCGGTGTATTCGGGGCTCTCAAAGCTGACGGCCACGTGAGACTGGGCGCCCAGGTTGTAGATCTCGTCAGGCTGGGTTTCCTGGATGATGCGCACCAGGTTGCTGGTGTCGGTCAGGTCGCCATAGTGCAACCTGAAGTTGGCGTTTTCTATGTGCGGGTCCTGGTAGATGTGGTCGACGCGCTGGGTGTTGAAGGAACTGGCGCGGCGCTTGATGCCGTGTACCAGGTAACCTTTTTCCAGCAGCAACTCGGCCAGATAGCTTCCGTCTTGGCCGGTGATGCCGGTGATGAGGGCGGTCTTTTGGGTGCTCATGCGGATTGCCTTAAAAAGTCCTGGTAGGCCAGTTGCAGGCCTTGCTGCAGCTTGACACGGGCCTGCCAGCCCAGGGCTTGAAGCCGGCTGCTGTCCATCAGTTTGCGTGGGGTGCCGTCGGGTTTGCTGGGGTCAAAGTCGATGCTGCCCTGGTATCCCATAGCCTGGCTTACGGCTTGGGCCAGTTCGGCAATGGTGATGTCACTGCCAAAACCGACGTTGATGTGGCTCAGCATAGCTTGGGTTTGCTGCTGGTAGGTGGCCTGGGGCAGGTTCATCACAAAAACGCTGGCGGCGGCCATGTCGTCCACGTACAAGAACTCGCGCCGTGGCGTCCCACTGCCCCAGATGGTGACGCTGGGAGCCTTGTTGACCGTGGCTTCGTGAAAGCGCCGGATCAGGGCCGGGATGACGTGGCTGTTTTCCCGGTGGTAGTTGTCGCCGGGGCCGTAGAGGTTGGTTGGCATCACGCTGCGGTAGTCGACGCCGTGGCTGGCGCCGTACTGCCGGTTATAGCTCTCGCAGAGCTTGATGCCCGTTATCTTGGCGATGGCATAGGGCTCATTGGTGGGCTCGAGCGGACCGGTCAGCAGGGCCGATTCGGCCATGGGTTGAGGTGCCAGCTTGGGGTAGATGCAACTCGATCCCAGGAACAGAAGTTTTTTGACGCCGGCGCAAAAGGCCTGGTGGATGACGTTGGCCTGAACCATCAGGTTCTGGTAGATGAACTCGGCCGGGTAAGTGCTGTTGGCGTGGATACCACCCACTTTGGCTGCGGCCAGGTAGACCTGATCGGGCTTTTCTGCTTGAAAGAAGGCCTTTACTGCGGCTTGGTCGCATAGATCAAGTTCGGTGTGGCTGCGGGTGATGATGTTGGTCTGATCCTGCTGTTGCAAGGCGCGCACGATGGCCGAGCCCACCATGCCTCGGTGGCCCGCAACATAGATACGGGTCTGCGTCACGCTGCTGTGCCCCCGACATCAGCAAACACCGGCGCGTCCAGCAACGCCACCCCCGCCTGATCCTTGGCAGAAACCAGCGGCTGTATGCCCTCAAGTGGCCAGTCGATGGCCAGCGTCGGGTCGTCCCAGGCGATACAGCACTCATGCTGCGGTGCGTAATA
>CAIRAW010000047.1 GCA_903876735.1 uncultured beta proteobacterium
GGTGTTCTGTACCGGCAGTGTGAGGCTGCTGTTGGCGCCAACGTGGCAGCTCTCGCAGCTGAGCGTTCCCATGCCGATGTGGTTCGCTGGTGGCGCCACGATGGCAAAGCCGACTGCCGGTATGGCGTAGTTGGCTGCGTTGGTGGCGCTGTGGCACTGCGAACAGTTGGCGCTGGTCGAGGGCGCCCAGGCGTGGATGTCGACGATTGCCGGCATGACCGAGAAGTCGCTATTGGTGTGGCAGTTGCTGCAGGTGGCGCTGGCCGCTGTGGGGATGTGGTTGGCCGGCTTGATGACGTTCTTCGGATCAAAAGAATAGCCGGCATGACAATCGGCGCATTTGCCCGTGGCTGGATGGGAAGCCTTCGCCACATTAAAGGGGCCGGCAATGGCCTGGGGTCTGGTTTGAAATCCGAGATAGCCGTTGATCGGATACTGGTCCATGCTCATCCACACAAAATTGGTTTCGTGGCATGACTCACAGGCAGCCGTCGTTCCGGCATGAATAGCGACGGCTGAGGGCGCTGGCCGCATAAAACCTGTCCCGGGCCCTGTCGCCTTAATCGCCGCAGCCGGCATCAAGGCCGTAGGGGTCGAGAGCGCGTGACAACTCTCGCATTTGCTGGAAGTCGGCAAATGCGAATTGGGCCCCGGCTGTGCAGAGCTTGGCATCACAACAATGCTGCTGACACCATAAAAGGTGCTGCTCTTCACATTGGGACCATGGCAGGTCTCGCAGCCGCTGCTGATACCGGCGTGGCTCATCTGCCCACCCGCAAACGACACGAAGCCCCCGATCACTGAAGCCTGGTGACAACTGTCGCAGCCGAGCTTTCCGGTATTGGGCAGATGGTTGCCAGGCACGCCTTTGGCTCGAAAGTTATCGTGGCAAGTCGCGCACGGGAAGCTTGCAAACGAGGAAACCGAAGCGTGATCAAACTTAACGGCTGGAAGAAACGCACCCGTGCTGTGGCAGGCACCGCAACTCATGCTGGTTGGAACATGGTTCGCCGGTTTGCCGCGCACATGGAAACCATCGTGGCAACTTTGGCAAGTGCCTTCCTGGACCATGATATGACTGAACACCAGCCCCGAAAAGCTGGGCGAAGTCGGTGCATGACAACTGTCACAGGCAGCGCGAACCGGTATGTGCTTGACCGATCTGGCCAAAGCGCCTCGCGGATTGTTCTGAACGTGGCAGGTAGCACACTCTCTGGGTGTTCCCTTGAAAACCTCATTCAAATGGCAAGTCTCGCAGCGCACAGTCTGGTGCGGGCCCCTGAGTTCAAAACCGGTGGCCGTGTGGTCGAATGTGACGCCCGGCTGCTGCGCATGCACAGGGCTAACGGAATAAGCCAGCAACAGCAGAATCGTCATCATGACCCAACGGCGCAGCACGCGCGCAAGCGGGCCCAATCTCCTCAAACCGGAGAAACTGGCAATCAATCCAGACGTTGACACCGTTCTGTTCACAGGGCGCGAACCAAGTACATCAATCGGTTTATGTTGCGTCTTTGCAACAACTGGCAATTTCGATCTTCATGCATGCTCTTGGTAAAAATAGCCATTTCAGAGGAGTTGATTTGTCAAAAATCAATGTTTGAGCCGTAAAGTTTGCAAACTTAACAGCTTCTTAAGAATTATTAACCAGATATTGACATTTTCGCTTGCCATCAACCCTTGGATCTGTATCAAAAAGTAGATTCGTCGCATAAAAAGAACGATCTCAAGTTCTGAGTCAGAACGGCGCCCAGCGCACGATTGACAGGGCGTCAATGAAATAACCCTGAGAAGAAGCGTTTGTTTGGGTGGAGATTTGTTACCGCCCTGATGAGTCTGCGCTGCCATTCAGGCGCGCACAGCAAGATTCAACCGCTGGCGGCCTTCTGCTCGTTCAGAAGCGTATCTGCCCCTGAATTTGCTGAGCCTTGGGGTGCGAAAATTTCTGTCTCACGAAAAGTCCAATTCTGGTCATCGGGAGAAAGAAGCATTTGGCTATCCAGGTATTGCATTGAAAGAATTGAACTCTCGCCAAAGTCCTGCTCATGGCTGAAGTTGTAGAACTTGAGCCCCCCTACCACTCCCACCCAAAACAAGGCAAAGCAGCCAAATACCAGAACCGCATACCAAACCAGCAAGTCCAGCATTGACTGCTGCATGACAAGCGATGACAGCACCACAAGCCACAAGCCAAACGCAGCAAGCAGTGTCGCCGCGAGCAAACTCATTCGTTTGCTGTTTTTGCCGGTGATAGCGCCACCCCTGGCCAGCAGGAAACCTGCCAGAACCACGGCCACGGCAAAACCACAGGCCCAAAGATACGCGCTGACACTCCAATTCATATTGATCCTTCTATGCGATGGTTGCCGACTAGGGCGCTGGACATCAAACTGGTCTGCGAAACCTCTTGCATATTCTGTGCCCTGAATTGGACGGGATCGAAAAAATGCAAAGTCAGTTGCTCATAAAAACAGGCCCGAAGGCCTGTTTTTACATTTTTTACTGGCGGAGCAGGCGGGATTCGAACCCGCGGAGGGTTTTACCCCTCGCACGCTTTCCAGGCGTGTGACTTAAACCGCTCATCCACCGCTCCAGCAGGCCGTAGTTTAACTGAGGCCGGTGGCAATTTGCCTCGAAGGCCGCCGATGACGCAAGAAAAAAGCCACCCGAGGGTGGCTTCTTCACATTGCAAAGAACCTGATCAGTTCAAAGCAGTCTTCTTGCCACCCTTGTAGCTTGACAGGGTCATCGACGGATTTTTCATTTCGCCGTTGGCTTCAAAGCCGATATTCGCCGTAACGCCCTTGAAGTTGGTTTCAGCCATCTTGGGGATGTACACCTTCGGGTCGGTCGAATTGGCGCGCTTCATGGCGTCAACCAGAACGAAAGTTGCATCGTAGGTGAATGGGCTGTAGATCTGGAACTGGCCAGGGTACTTCGCGTCATAGCGCGCCTTCCAGGCGGTGCCGCCAGGCATCTTGGCAATCGATGCGCCGCCTTCAGCACAAACAACACCTTCCAGGCTCTTGGCGCCCGAAGCGATCTTGATGATTTCTGTCGTGCAGATGCCGTCGCCGCCGAAGAACTTCACATTGGACAGATTCAACTGGTCCATCTGGCGCAGCATGGCACCGGCTTGCGCGTCCATGCCACCGTAGAAGATACCATCAGGACTCTTGGATTTGATGGCGGTCAAAATGGCCATGAAATCCGTTGCCTTGTCGGTCGTGTACTGCTCGTCCACGATCTGGATGCCCTTGGACAGGGCCGTCTTCTTGAACACTTCTGCCACGCCTTGGCCGTAAGCAGTACGGTCGTCGATCACGGCAATCTTCTTGAGCTTCAGGGTGTCAGCGGCATACTGTGCCAGACCGGCGCCGAGGGCGTTGTCATTGGCAATGATGCGGTAGGTGGTCTTGTAGCCGGGCTTGGTCAGATTGGGGTTGGTAGCAGCGCCGGTCACGTGCGGGATGCCGCAGTCGTTGTAAATCTTGGAAGCGGGAATCGTGGTGCCGGAATTCAGGTGGCCAACGATACCGGCAACTTTGGCGTCGCACAGTTTCTGTGCCACAGCCGTGCCCTGTTTCGGGTCAGCCGCATCATCTTCAGCCATCAACTCAAACTTGATCTTCTTGCCGCCGATAACAATGTTTTGCCCGTTCAGGTCGTCAACAGCCATCTGCGAACCATTGGCATTGTCCTTGCCGTAGTGGGCCTGGCCACCCGACATCGGTGCAACGTGACCGATCTTGACCACTTGCACGTCCTGCGCCAAAGCCATGCCAGCGACGGCGGCAATAGCTGCTGCCACGGTAATTTTCAATTTCATTTGCATAGACAACTCCAAGATTAAATAAAAATTGGGAATTAAATAATTCCACACCCAGCACGATAACGCAATTTTTGAGCCATCAGCATAGGGTAGACACCAATTTGAACAGCCGGCTCAACTTATTTCATCTCATTTTGATTTTCCTGAGCGCTCATGGCTTGCGCCACGGACTGCCTGACCAGGGGTTCCATCTCAGCGCCAAGCGACAGGCGCAGGTTCTGCAATTGCTCCTGAACAAGCAGTTCTGTCACTTCCCGCAATCGAAGCTCAAGCCTTGCATCGATCTGCTTCAGAACAAGCTGTACCAGTTGCTCCACATCGGGCGCGACGCTGACGCTGGCGGTCTCGACCACCTGGGTCAGAGTTGGCACGAAACGCGGTGGATTTCGACGCAATGAACTCATCAGGGCGAGGTTTTCAAGGTCAGGTCATGACGCGTGATCGCATGCCCCCGCTCTGTGTAGTGCTTCCAGCGGCCGCGCGCGAGGCTCCGGTCTTCATCGTCCAGACCGACCACTTCAATCACGCGCTCGAAACGCTCAAACCCTTCAGGCACATGCTGCCCCAGGTTGATCAGCACCTGCTGATGCGGCACCGACTGAATCGAATTTGCGAAAATCACAGGTGAGGCCGCGACCATTTGGGCATCGCTGTCCAACAGGCAGTGCGGAACAAAGTCGGCCGGCGAAAAAGTCCATAGCAGTTTGTCCAGATGCGCCAGCGTGTCCGGCAAGCCGGTCACCACGATCCGCGCATTGCCGCCCACCGCCTTGCGCAACAACCGACAGCAATACGCCATGCGGTCGGGTGCGTTGAAGTGAAATGCGACATCCGTCACGGCTGTTCCTTGCGCACTATCGGGCTGCCGTCAACAGGTAGTCCAGCAGCAGTGCCACTGGGCGTCCGGTAGCGCCTTTGGCAGCGCCGCTTTTCCAGGCGGTACCGGCGATGTCCAGATGCGCCCAGGGGAATTTGGCCGTGAACCGCTGCAGGAACTTGGCCGCCGTGATGGCGCCACCGTGGCGACCGGCAACATTGGCAACATCGGCAAAGTTGCTTTTGAGCCCTTCAGCGTAATCGTCGTCCAGCGGCAGACGCCAGCACAGGTCGGTCGAGGCCTCGCCCGCCAAGACTAGCGCGGCGGCCAGTTCATCATTGCTGGAGAAAAGGCCACTGCGTACACCACCCAGGGCAATCATGCAGGCGCCAGTCAGTGTGGCGATGTCCACCACGGCACGCGGCTTGAAGCGTTCGGCATAAGTCAGGGCATCGCATAACACCAGACGCCCTTCAGCATCCGTGTTGAGGATCTCGATGGTCTGGCCGCTCATGCTGGTGACGACATCGCCCGGCTTGATCGCCCGGCCGCCCGACAGATTCTCGCAAGCGGGGATCAGGCCGACCACGTTGATGGCAGGCTGCAGGTCCGCCAGAGCGCGGAACACACCGAGCACACTGGCGGCGCCGGACATGTCAAACTTCATCTCGTCCATTTCGGGCGCCGGCTTCAGTGAAATGCCGCCGCTGTCGAAGGTGATGCCCTTGCCAACCAGCACCGTGGGGGCCGCGGTCTTGGCCGCGCCGCTGTAACGCAACACAATAAAGCGCAAAGGTTCGTCGGTACCCTGCGCTACCGCCATGAAGGATCCCATCGCCAGCTTCGCCACCTCTTTCGGACCAAGCACTTCGCACTGGATCTTCGGGAACTTGGCCAAGGCCTTGGCTGCGCCCGCCAACAAAGTCGGCGTCGCATGGTTGGCTGGTCGATTCGCCCACTCCTTGGCGAACTCGATACCCGTCACGGCCGCAACGGCCCGGGTGAAGACAGGCTTGAGCGTGGAAGCCCCCGGCAACGCCACCACGACGCGCTGGATCAACCTGGGCTCGGGTTTCGACTTGGTACTGGTATAGACATAGCTGGCCTCGGCGACCGCCATGATGACGCTGCGCAGCGCGCGCTCATCAGGCAAGTTTGAAAAACAGACAGCCAGTTTTTTCAACTGACTGCCCTTGACTGCCGCCATGGCCGCCGCAACACCTTGTCGCATTTCCTTGACCGACCCATCACCAACGCTGGCCAGCACGACCCGGGCGGCGCTGATACCGACCGGACGATACAACTGCAGCAACTTGCCCGCCTTGGTCTCCAGGTCGCCGAGCTTCCAGGCTTGTGCAACCAGGCCCGACAAGACATCTTTTCCAGGCTTGAACGAAGCATGCAAGAGCACGATCAGGGCATCACACTTCTCGGCACCGGCACCGGCCAGGTCAAATGTCTTGAGTTCAAAGTTCATAATTCATCTTTTTAGTCAGTTGAGGATAATGCGGACCCAGCCAAAGCGCATTTGCGCCTGCTTCCGCAAATTTTAATCAGTAGACGACAGGGCTCGCGCAGCAGCGGTCTGTCCCGCAAGACGCCAATGCTATTCCATTCTTCGCTCCGACAGGAACTTGCACGCAGTTTTGGCGCCACGCTGGTGGTGCTGGCAACCGTGGTCATGACCATGACGCTGATCCGCACGCTCGGTCAGGCTTCGCGCGGCAGTTTCAACCCGTCGGACGTCACCCTGGTCATGGGCTACACCGTGCTGGCCTACATGCCAACCATCCTGACCATGAGCCTGTTCATTTCCATTTTTGCCACCTTGTCACGCATGTACCGTGACAGTGAGATGGTGATCTGGTTCACCAGCGGACGCGGACTGTCTTCTTTTCTGAAGCCGCTGTTCCAGTTTGCCTGGCCGGTGCTGCTGGTGGTCATGGCGCTGGCGCTGCTGGTGCTGCCATGGTCCAACCAGCGGATCGAAATCCTGAAGGAACAGTACGAGAAACGGGGCGACATCGAGCGCGTCCAACCCGGTCAGTTCCAGGAATCGGCCGGCGGCAAACGGGTGTTCTTCGTCGAGAAGGATGCCAGCGGCAAGCTCTCCGGCTCCAACGTCTTCATTGCCACCTCCGAAAACGGCAAGGAAACCATCACCTCGGCGCGCAGCGGACGCATCCAGCGCGAGGGACAGGACCGGTTCCTGCTGCTCAGCAACGGCCAGCGCCTGGAGAACCCCATCGGCAAAGGCGAGCTCAAGATCAGCGAGTTCGAGGAATACCGGATCAAGGTCGGCCAGGACATGCTTCCCATCACCGACGAGTTCGCGCCTGTCAACACGCTGCCCACTCTTGATCTGTTCAAGAAGCTCACCCTGCCCAACCTGGCAGAGCTTTCCTGGCGCTTCGGGCTGATTCTGGCCGCATTCAACTTTGTCATCCTTGGCATTCCGGTTTCGAGCGTGAATCCGCGTATCGGGCGCAGTTTCAACCTGGTCTTTTCCCTCTTCGCCTTCATCCTGTACAACAACCTGCTGAACCTGGGCCAGAACTGGATTGCCACCGGCCAGTTCAGCTTCGGTGGCTTCATGCTGAGCCTGCATGGCGGTGCGCTGGCACTGGGTCTGTGCTGGCTGGCCAAGTCCCACAACAACTGGACGCTGCACTCATTGGCCAAGCTGCGCCCCTCCCTGCCACGAAAGACGTCGCCTTGAAAACCATTCGACGCCTGATCTACGGTGAGGTCCTCTCATCTGTCGGCTTTGTGACGCTGTGCTTTCTCTCGCTATTTTTCTTTTTTGACTTTGTCGAAGAAATCCAGTCGATCGGCCGTGCCGGCGCCGGTCAATACAAGCTCATCCATGCCTTGAGCTTCGTGGCGCTGATGATTCCGAGTCACCTCTATGAGTTGCTGCCGATTGCCGTCCTGATCGGCACCATCTTCGTCATGGCGCGTTTTGCCCAGACATCGCAGTACACCATCCTGCGAACCAGCGGGCTGGGGCCGGGGCGCGCGCTCAAAGCCCTGCTGTGGCTGGGCGCCGCCTTTGTGCTGTTGACCTTTGCCATGGGCGATTACGTTTCGCCAGCGGCAGACCGCAGCGCCCAGTTGCTCAAGGCGCGCTACCAGGGTTTGATCACCGTCGGTCATACCGGCGCCTGGCTCAAGGAGAAGCAACGCCATTCCCAGTACGCCGTCAACATCAATGCGCTGGAGTCGGATGGCAGCATGCGGGGCGTACGCATCTTCGAGTTCGACAGCCAGGGTTTCCTGATCTCCATGATGCAAGCCGAAGCTGCACTGCACGGCACCGATGACGCATGGAACCTGAAACGGATGGTGCGCACCGAATTCCCGCCGCGCAACGCGGACACCCAGCACATTGAACGCACCCAGATGGAAGACTTCCGCTGGCCCAACGAGATCAGCGCTGAAATGGTCTCGGCCGCTCTGCTCAAGCCCGAGCGCATGAGCACCTATGACCTGTTTCAATACATCCGCCATCTCGACGCCAACCGGCAAAGCGCACAACGCTACGAAATTGAATTCTGGAAGAAGGTGTTTTACCCCTTGAGTTGCCTGGTCATGGTGGTGCTGGCCCTGCCTTTTGCCTACCTGCATTTCCGCTCCGGTGGCATTGCGGCCTATGTCTTCGGTGGGGTCATGGCCGGTATCAGTTTCTTCCTGCTCAACAACGTCTTCGGCTATATCGGAGAGATGCAGAACTGGCAGCCCTGGCTGACAGCTGCGCTGCCCGGACTGATCTATTCAGTGCTGTCTCTGACCGCATTTGGCTGGCTGGTGCTGCGACGATGATCCGCCCCTCCATGCCGTCCGGCCAGGGTGTGACAGCAAACGCCGGCACACGCGGCACGATCCTGCTGGCACACGGTTCACGCGACCCGCTCTGGAAAAAACCCATCGAAGCAGTGGCCAGCCAAATCCGCCAGATCGCCCCAACGGTGGCGGTGCGCTGCGCCTATCTGGAAGCAACGACCCCGGATCTGGCCAGCAGCGCGGCTGAGTTGGCAAATCTGGGCATCGTCTCGATCAGTGTTGTGCCGCTTTTTATGGGTGTCGGCAAGCACGCACGCGAGGACCTGCCGATCCTGCTCGCCGCCTTGCGCGCCAGCCACCCGCACATTGTGTTTGACTTGCGGCCATCGCTCGGTGAAGAGCCCCAGATCATCGAATTGATCGCCAGAATAGCCATTTCCTGACCCAATTCGTCAATTGGTTATACGATTGAGGCATAATAAATTTCACTGTTAGCTGAAATTTGGCATGAATCTACATCAATTCCGTTTTGTCCAGGAAGCCGTACGGCGCGACCTCAACCTGACCGAAGCCGCCAAGGCCCTCCACACCTCCCAACCCGGCGTCTCCAAAGCCATCATCGAACTGGAAGAAGAACTCGGCATCGAAATCTTTGCCCGGCACGGCAAACGTCTCAAACGCGTAACCGAGCCCGGACAACTGGTTCTCAAGAGCATCGAACTGATCCTGCGCGAAATCGGCAACCTCAAGCGCATCGGCGAGCAGTACAGCGCCGAGGATAGCGGCACGCTCTCGATCGCCACCACGCACACCCAGGCGCGCTATGTGCTGCCGGCGCCGGTCGCCAAACTGCGCCTGACCTACCCCAAGATCAACGTCAGCCTGCACCAGGGCTCGCCCGATCAGGTGGCGCGCATGCTGATCGACGAAGTGGCCGAGATCGGCATCGCCACAGAATCGCTGACCGGCTATTCCGAACTCGTCACCCTGCCCTGCTACGAGTGGCAACACGTGCTGGTGCTGCCGGTCGGTCACCCGCTGTGCCAGAAGGAGCACATCACGCTCGAAGACATTGCGCGCGAACCGTTGATCACCTACCACCCGGCCTACACCGGGCGGACCAAGATCGACCATGCGTTTGCCACGCGCAAACTCGAGCCGCGCATCGCGCTCGAAGCCATCGATTCGGACGTGATCAAGACCTATGTGCGCCTGGGTCTGGGCATCGGCATCGCAGCTGAAATGTCGGTCACCGACGTCGTGGCCGATGGCGCCAAGAGCGATCTGGTGGTGCGCCCGGCCGGCATACTGTTTGGCCAGAACGTCACGCGCGTCGCCTTCAAACGCGGCGCCTACCTGCGCAACTTTGTTTACAACTTTGCCGAATTGCTCAGCGACCGCCTTAGCCGAACTCTGGTCGAGCGCGCCATGACCGGGCACGTGGACGACTACGAGCTCTAAAACCCTTTTCTCACCCGCTGACGAGACACGCCATGAACAGCGCAAGAACCCCCACCCTGCAGAGCCGCCTGCCCAACGTCGGCACCACCATCTTCACCGTCATGTCCACGCTGGCGGCCGAGAAGAACGCGGTTAATCTGGGCCAGGGCTTTCCCGATTTCAACTGCGACCCGGCCCTGGTTGATGCCGTGACGAGCGCCATGCAAAAGGGCTTGAACCAGTACCCGCCGATGACCGGTGTGCCGGTGCTGCGCGAGGCCATCGCCAACAAGGTCGAGGCCCTGTACGGCCATCGCTACAACGCCGCCAGCGAGATCACCGTCACGGCTGGCGCCACGCAAGCCATCATCACCGCCATCCTGGCCATCGTTCATCCAGGTGACGAAGTCATCGTGCTGGAGCCCTGCTACGACAGCTATGTGCCCAACATCGAACTGGCCGGCGGCGTCACCGTACGCGTACCCCTGACGCCCGGCACATTCCGCCCCGACTTCGACAAAATCGCCGCCGCCATTACGCCCAAAACGCGCGCCATCCTGATCAACTCGCCGCACAACCCGAGCGGCACGGTGTGGAGTGCGCAGGACATGCTGCGCCTGCAGGAAATTCTGGCGCCAACCGACGTGCTGCTGATCAGCGACGAGGTCTATGAGCACATGGTGTTCGACGGCCAGCAGCATGAGAGCGCCGCGCGCTATGCCGGCCTGGCGGCACGCGCCTTCATCGTCTCGAGTTTCGGCAAGACCTACCATGTGACGGGCTGGAAGGTTGGTTACGTGGCAGCACCTGCGGCCCTGACCGCCGAGTTCCGCAAGGTGCATCAGTTCAACGTCTTCACCGTCAACACGCCGGTGCAGCACGCGCTGGCCGCCTACATGGCCGACGCCAAGCCCTATCTGGAACTCTCAGCCTTTTATCAGCGCAAGCGCGACCTGTTTCGCGCTGGCCTTGCGCGCACCAAGTTCAAACTGCTGCCAGGCGAAGGCACCTACTTCCAGTGCGTTGACATCTCTGGTTTGGCCGTGCCCGAGCGCAATCTGCCCGAAGCCGAGTTCTGCCTCTGGCTGACATCCGAGATTGGCGTCGCAGCAATTCCACTGTCGGCCTTCTACGGCAACGGCTTTGACCAGCACGTGGTGCGCTTCTGTTTTGCCAAGAAGGATGAAACGCTCAACTCTGCGCTGCAGCGACTTCAAGCGCTTTAAGCTTCAGAGCAACTGCGCCCAGGCTTTGTCGAGCCGCTTGACGCTGACCGGCTGCGGCGTGCGCAGTTCCTGCGCGAAGAAGCTCACGCGCAATTCCTCCAGCAGCCAGCGGAACTCCTGCATGCGCTCATCGACCACGCCTTTGCGCTCGGCCACCAGGCGCCAGTAGCGCTGCTCCAGCGGTCGCAATTCGGCCAGCCGTGCCGCATCGCGCGCCGGATCGGCACGGTACTTGTCGAGGCGCGCCGTGATCGCCTTGAGGTAGCGCGCGAAGTGCTGCAACGGACCCCAGGGTGAGTTGGCCAGAAAACGCTTGGGCATCAAGCGCGCCAGTTGCTGGGCCACATCGGCCGTGGCCTCGGGCGCATTGCGCGTGTCCTTGAGCTTGCGCGCGGCGCCAGCGTATTCCAGCAGGATGACCGCAGCCAGACGCGCCACCTCAACGGCAATCAGGGTCAGACGCCCCCGGCCCTCGTCAATGCGGCGTTTGAAATCCGCTTCATTGGTCGGCAACGGTTCCAGCAGAAAGGCCCGGTCAAGCGCCACGCTGACAATCTGCTCGCGCAGTTCCTCGATCGTGCCGCCGCCCGAACCGTCAGGCGACTTACCGACCTGCAGGTAGGTGATCGCCATCTTCTGCAAGTCTGGAATATTTTTTTCCAGGTACTTGAGCGCATCCTTGATCTGCAGCGAAAACAGACGGCGCAGGCCGGCACGGTGTTTGGCCGCCGCGACATCGGGCTCGTCAAAGACTTCGATCAGCACGGCGTCACCCGCGTCAATCAGGCCCGGGTAGCCAATCAGGGTCTGACCGCCCTTCTGGATCTCCAGCAACTCGGGCAACTCGCCGAATGTCCAGGCGGTGTAGCGCTGGCCGGCCGGTGCGGCGGCAGTCGATGGCTTGGCAATGGTCGGCGCTGCACTGCGACCGGTGCCAATCGGCGCATTGTCGTTCTGCGTTGGCAAGGCCGCCGCATTGCTGGCCAGTTTGAGTCCGGCCAGTGCCTGAAAGGCACCGCGCGCCTGGGCACCAAGCTCTGATTTGAGCGCACCCAGGTTGCGACCGTGACCCAACTGGCGACCATGCTCGTCCACCACGCGAAAGTTCATGAAAAAATGCGGGCTTAGCATGTCGACCTTGATGTCGGCGCGCACCACGTCAAGCGAGGTCGCCAGGCGCACCAACTTCAGCACGGCGTCGACGAGAGAGCCATGGCCGAAGATGGCCGGCTCCAACAGCGCCTGCGCCATCTTCGCAGCGCTGTCCGGCAGCGGCACCAGGCGCGAACGTGGCCGTTGGTGCAGGGTTTTCAGCAGTGCCTGAATCTTGTCCTTGAGCATGCCGGGCACCAGCCACTCGCAGCGTTCCTCGTTGACCTGGTTCAGCACAAACAGCGGCACCGTGGCCGTCAGACCGTCCTTGGCATCGCCCGGTTCGTGCAGGTAAGTCGCAGCGCAATCGACACCGCCCAGGCGCAGCGTTTTCGGAAACGACTGCGTCGTGATGCCGGCCGCCTCGTGGCGCATCAACTCATCGAGCGTGAGCAGCAAGAGATTGGGCTGCTTTTTGATCTCGTCGCGGTACCAGTTCTCGAAACTGTAGGCGCTGCAGACATCGGCAGGCAACTGCTGGTCGTAGAAAGCGTAGATCAGTTCTTCGTCCACCAGCACATCCTGCCGCCGTGCCTTGTGCTCCATATCCTCCACTTGCCGGATCAGACGCTGGTTGGCGTTGAGGAAGGGCAGCTTGGTTTCCCACTGCCCGGCCACCAAGGCTTCGCGGATGAATATCTCGCGCGCAGCAACACCATCCACGCGGCCGAAGTTAACGCGACGCCCGCTGTAGATCACGATGCCGTAGAGCGTGGCGCGCTCCAGTGCCACCACCTCGCCGGCCTTCTTCTCCCAGTGCGGATCAAGCAACTGCTTTTTGAGCAGATGGTCTGCCACCTGCTCCAGCCATTGCGGTTCGATATTGGCGATGCCGCGGCCAAACAAGCGCGTCGTCTCGACCAGTTCAGCCGCCACTACCCAGCGCCCCGGCTTCTTGCTCAGATGCGCACCCGGGTGGGCAAAGAACTTGATGCCGCGCGCGCCCAGATACTCGCCCTGATTCGCTTCGACCTCGACCTTGCAACCGATGTTGCCGAGCAGGCCCGACAACATCGACAAATGCAATTGCTCGTAGCTCGCCGGCGCGGTGTTCAAACGCCACTTGTGCTCAGCCACCACCGTGTGCAACTGCGAGTGGATGTCGCGCCATTCGCGCACCCGGCGGATGTTGACGAAGTTTTGCCGCAGCAACTGTTCGTACTGACGGTTGGAGAGTTTGTGTTGGCCCTCGCCACCTTTCCCGTCATTGATCCATTTCCACAGTTTCAGATAGCCGCTGAATTCGCTCTTCTCGTCGTCAAACTTGACATGCGCCTGATCGGCCTGGGCCTGCGCCTCCAGTGGTCGGTTGCGCACGTCCTGCACGCTCAGCGCCGACGCAATCACCAGCACCTCGTCGAGCGCGCTGCGGGAACGTGCTTCCAGAATCATGCGACCGACGCGCGGGTCCAGCGGCAAACGGGCCAGTTCCGTTCCCATTGCCGTCAACTCGTTGGCCTCGTCCACGGCGCCGAGTTCGTTCAACAACTGGTAACCGTCGGCAATCGCGCGACCGGACGGACGCTCCAGGAACGGGAACTCCTCGACGCCGCCGAGGTGCAGCGACTTCATGCGCAGGATGACACCGGCCAATGAACTGCGCAGGATTTCGGGATCGGTAAAGCGCGGGCGGCCGTCAAAATCCTTCTGCTCGTAAAGCCGGATGCAGATGCCATTGGCAACCCGGCCGCAGCGCCCGGCGCGCTGATTGGCAGAAGACTGGCTGATCGGCTCCACCAGCAACTGCTCGACTTTGCTGCGAAAGCTGTAGCGCTTCATGCGCGCCGTGCCGGCGTCGATCACGTAGCGGATGCCGGGCACGGTAAGCGAGGTCTCGGCCACATTGGTGGCCAGCACAATGCGCCGGCCATTGTGGCCGTCGAAGATGCGATCCTGCTCGGCCTGCGACAGGCGCGCAAACAGCGGCAGCACCTCTGCATTGCGAAACAGCGGCTGGTGGCTAAGATGCCGGCGCAAATGGTCGGCGGCCTCGCGGATCTCGCGCTCGCCCGGCAGAAACACCAGGATGTCGCCGCTGTTGTGCACATCGCGCCAGAGTTCATCGACGCCGTCGGCAATGGCACTGTTGAGGTCGTACTCGCGTGACTCTTCAAACGGCCGGTAACGCTGCTCCACCGGGAACATGCGCCCCGACACCATAATCACCGGCGCTGGTCCATTTCTACTCGCAAAGTGATCGGCAAAGCGCTGCGCGTCGATGGTGGCCGAAGTCACGATGATTTTCAGGTCGGGTCGGCGCGGCAGGATCTGGCGCAGGTAGCCCAGCAGAAAATCGATGTTCAGGCTGCGCTCGTGCGCCTCGTCGATGATGATGGTGTCGTAGGCCTTGAGCAGCGGGTCGGTCTGCGTTTCGGCCAGCAAAATGCCGTCCGTCATGAGCTTGACCGATGCATCGCGGCTGAGCCGGTCTTGAAAGCGCACCTTGAAACCCACGACGTCGCCCAGCGGCGTCTTGAGTTCCTCGGCGATGCGCTTGGCGACCGAACTTGCCGCAATGCGGCGCGGCTGGGTGTGACCGATCAGCTTGCCGCGCCCCGGCGGGTAGTTCAGCTTGCCACGCCCCATGGCCAGTGCGATCTTGGGCAGTTGCGTGGTCTTGCCGGAGCCGGTTTCACCGCAGACGATGATGACCTGGTGCTGCTGCAAGGCGGCTGCGATCTCGTCGCGTTTTTCCGACACCGGCAGCGCGGGAGGAAACTCGATTTTCAGGGGACAGGCGGACAAGGGGGAAACTTCAGTCAAAATGAACGCTAAGCGTGGGTTCGCGCAATTATCCCCTGATGCATGGTTTTAACCGATCAGCTACACCTTTGATTTGATGTCCTCTGTTTTCAACTTTACCTTCGTGCCCTGGTTTCGTTCCGTGGCGCCTTATATCCACAAGTTTCGCAATCAGACTTTTGTCGTCGGCATTGCGGGCGAAGCGATAGCGGCGGGCAAACTGCAGTCGCTGGCGCAGGATCTGGCCATGATCCAGAGCATGGGCGTGAAAGTGGTTCTGGTACACGGCTTTCGGCCCCAGGTCACGGAACAGCTCACGGCCAAGGGGCATACCTCGCATTATTCGCACGGCATGCGCATCACCGACAGCGTGGCACTTGACTGCGCGCAGGAAGCCGCCGGCCAACTGCGCTACGAGATTGAGGCCGCCTTCAGCCAGGGCCTGCCCAATACGCCAATGGCGGGCGCGACGGTGCGCGTGATCTCGGGCAACTTCATCACGGCCCGCCCGGTCGGGATTGTGGACGGCGTGGACTTCCAGCACTCGGGTCTGGTGCGCAAGGTGGACACGGCCGGCATTCTGAAAACGCTCGATTTCGGCGCCATGGTGCTGCTCTCGCCGGTCGGCTTCTCGCCCACCGGCGAAGCCTTCAACCTGACGATGGAAGAAGTCGCCACCTCGGTCGCCGTTGCCCTGCAGGCCGACAAGCTGATTTTTGTCACCGAGGTCCCGGGCATCCGCATCGATCCGGGCCAGCCCGAAAGCGATGACAACCCGATCGACACCGAACTGCCGCTGGCCGCTGCCGAAAAACTGTTGGCCGAACTGCCTTCGGCCAACCAGCCCACCGATACCGCCTTTTACCTGCAGCATTGCGTGGCGGCCTGCAAGAACGGGGTCGAACGCAGTCACATCATTCCGTTCGCGGTGGACGGCTCCATCCTGCTGGAGGTCTATGTGCACGACGGCATCGGCACCATGGTGGTGGACGAAAAACTCGAGAGCCTGCGCGAAGCCACGGTGGAAGATGTGGGTGGCATCCTGCAACTGATAGAGCCCTTCGAGAAAGACGGCACGCTGGTCAAGCGCAGCCGCACCGAGATCGAACGCGACGTTGGCAACTACACGGTGATCGAACACGACGGTGTCATTTTTGCCTGCGCAGCGCTCTACACCTATCCTGAGGCCCGTACGGCCGAGATGGCGGCATTGACGGTGTCACCCCAGGTGCAGGGTCAGGGCGATGGCGAGCGGGTTCTCAAACGCATCGAACAACGCGCCAGGGTGGCCGGACTTGACAGTATTTTTGTGCTGACCACGCGCACCACGCACTGGTTCCTCAAACGCGGCTTTGTGCTGGTGGATCCGGATTGGCTGCCCGAAGCACGCAAACGCAAGTACAACTGGGACCGCAAGAGCCAGGTGCTGGTGAAGAAACTGGTCAACGCCTGAATTTTCGGGCGATCAGCAAGAGGCCCAGCAGGAAAAAAACGCTGAAGGACAGGAACGCCCAGTTGGCGATGGAGCCACCCAGGAAACTCCAGTCAATCTTGCTGCAATCGCCGCTGCCTTTGAAGATCATGGGAATGGCGCGCTGCAACGGGAAGGTTTCGATCATTCCGTAGAAATCGCGCCCGCAGCTCACCACCTCGGGCGGATACCACTGCAGCCAGCTTTGCCGGGCTGCCACATAGGCGCCGAAACCTGCGCTTGGCAGCAAGAGAACGGCGCCACCCAAATGCATGCCTTTTTTGCCACTCGCGCCCGCCAGACCGGCCACCACGGCGACCAATACCACGGCATAGCGCTGAACGATGCACATCGGGCACGGTTCGATGCCCAGGCTGTGCTGCAGGTACTGACCGAATGCCAGCATGGCAACGCAGGCCGCTGCCACCCAGAGCAAGACGGAGCGCGGGGATTTGTCGAGCCAACTGAGCAGTGTCTTGAGAATCATCGCCATCCTTAAACGAGAAAACCACGGAACGAAGCGTCCAGTCCTTGGTCGCGTTCCAGGGAATAAAGTTCCTGCAATTGCAGGAAACCGACTCAATCCAGTGGATTAAGCGGCGGCCTCGTCCGCTGCCTTGCAAGAAGGCGAACACACGGCCTGGGATTTTCCAAGTATCTTGCGCGTCACCATCTGTGAGCGAGCGCGATGCTTGCCACACAGAAAGCACGACATGGTTGCAGCCCCGAAGGAGGTTGCAGCGGTGAAGGGTGAACCCGATACTTTGGATTTGTAACGCAGGCCGTCGGCCAGCATTTTCGTTTTGGTGTCTGCTTTTGCCATAAGCTTCATTTTACCGCAGTGGCCAGGGGCCTGCGAAAGCTTGCTAAAGTTGCCCCTTTTACAAGAATTGCAAAAAGGCTCCATATGGCACGCACTGTGAACTGCATCAAACTCGGCAAAGAAGCCGAAGGTATGGACTTTGCGCCCTACCCCGGCGAACTCGGCAAACGCATCTGGCAGAACGTCAGCAAGGAAGCCTGGGCCGCCTGGCTCAAGCATCAGACCATGCTGGTCAATGAGAACCGGCTGAACCTGGCCGACGCCCGGGCCCGCCAATACCTGGCGCGCCAGATGGAAAATCACTTTTTTGGCGACGGTGCCGACGCCGCCCAGGGCTACGTGCCACCGAGCGCCTGAACGCCCAGGCGCATGCCTGAGCCGACATGCATCGCAGCCCTGCAAGCTTGCGGTCTACCCGGAACACGGGCGTGATTGACGGCAGCTTTTAACGCCTGCGGACGAAATTGACCATGATTTTTGTTGCCGGTTCGGCCAATCTCGATTTTGTTGTTCGCGCAGCGCATATTCCGGCGCCGGGCGAAACGGTGCTTGGGCGCGACTTCAAGACCTACCCCGGCGGCAAAGGCGCCAATCAAGCCGTCGCCAGCGCGCGAGCCGGTGGCGTGCCCACGCACATGCTGCTGGCGCTGGGCGACGATGCCTTTGCGGCGCCATTGGAAGCGTCCTTGCAGGCGGCTGGTGTAGTGCGCCACATCGTGCGCGTGAGCGACCAGGCCACCGGCACGGCTTTTATCTGCGTTTCGGACGACGCGGAGAACGCGATCACGGTGGCGCCGGGTGCCAACCTGTCGCTGCGCGCCGCGGACCTGCCCGCGCTAGCTGGCTTTAGCCACTTGCTGTTGCAACTTGAAACGCCGATTGATACCGTCGCCGCCTACGCCAGAGCGGCACGCGAACAAGGCGTTGCAGTGGTTCTGAACGCAGCGCCGGCCCAGCGCCTGGACACGGATTTGCTCGCGCTGATCGATGTGCTGATCGTCAACCAGGGCGAACTCGCGGTGCTGGCCCAGCATCAGGGCAGCATTGCCGAATGCCTGACCCGCATCGCCGTCCCGTGCGTGGTGGTCACTCTGGGCGCGCACGGTTGTTGTGCGCGCTGCGACGGCGTCTTTCTGACCCAACCGGCTTTTCCGGTCAAGAGTGTCGACACCACCGGCGCCGGCGACACCTTCTGTGGCGTGCTGGTGGCGGCGCTGGGCCAGGGCAAGCGCCTGGAACAAGCCCTGCGACAGGCCAGCGCAGCCGGCGCGCTGGCTTGCACCCGCCACGGCGCGCAGTCCAGCATACCGACGCAGACGGAATTGGCCGAGTTTCTGGCGCAGCAGCCGGACGCTGCACCGGCGCAAACCGCAGCGATCCGAACTTACTGTGGCCTGACCAACTAATCATTCATCATGAACTCGCCGCCCTACAAGGTTATTTTCGATACCGACCCCGGCGTTGATGACGCCATGGCGCTCTACTTCGCGCTGGCGCATCCGGCCATCGAAGTGATCGGCGTCACCACCACCTTTGGCAACGTCACGGTGGAGCAGGCGGTCAGCAACGCCCTGTACCTGACGGCCATTGCAGGCGTTAGCGTCCCGGTGACGCAAGGCATCGCCGCGCCCCTGACCCTGCCGGCGCCGGTGCCGCCGGCCCATATTCACGGCGCCGATGGTCTGGGCAATCTGGTCGAGCGCGTGCCAATCCAGGCCACACTCGACCCGCGCTCTTCGGCGCAATTCATTGTCGACACGGCGCGTGCGCAGCCCGGTGAGATCACGCTGGTGGCGGTCGGTCCACTGGGCAACCTGGCCCTTGCCCTGGCCATTGAGCCCCGCCTGCCGCAATTGCTGCGCGAAGTCATCCTGATGGGCGGCACGGTGCTGGAGCCGGGCAACGTATCGGCCGTGGCGGAAGCCAACATTGCGAACGACCCGCACGCCGCAGCAAAGGTTTTTGCCGCCAACTGGAAACTCACGATGGTTGGCCTGGACGTGACGCACCGCGTCATCCTGCCGCTTGCCCTTTTCAAAAAGATTGCAGATAAACAACAGCACCTGGCAACCACTACCCTGCATCAAGCGGTCAGTTTCTATGCCGACTTCTACAGCAGCCTGTACCCCCACGTCGCGCGAATCCACGGCTGTTTCGGACATGACGTGCTGGCCTTCCTCTACCTGGTGCAGCCCGAACTCTTCGCTCTGGCGCATGGGCGGATCAGTGTGCTGACCGAGGGCACGCTTCAGGGACAAACGGTGCTGAGCAACAGTTACCTTGCCGACGCAGAGTTAGCCGACCGGCGCAGCCAATGCGTCTCTCAGGTTTGCATGCAGGTAGACGCCGACGCCTGCCTACAGGTGTTTGAGGAGACGCTGCTGGGACGCTGGCTGGGCTGACAAGTCTTTATACCGATTTCTTATATATCCATCACTAATATATAGTTTGTAATCTTAAGACGCGCCGCTACAGTCTGCACCCATGCATGATTTGGCGTTTATCTTTGCTGGTTTTTTTGTTGGCCTCGTGGTTGGATTTACGGGCGTGGGCGGTGGTTCGCTGATGACGCCCATCCTGATCTTCTTCTTCGACATCAAGCCCTATCTGGCGGTCGGTACCGACCTCCTGTTTGCCGCTTTCACCAAGATGGGCGGCTCGATCAAACTGGCGCGCTCCCGCGTGGTGGACTGGCGCGTCGTGATGCACCTCTCGGCCGGCAGTATTCCTGCAGCGCTGATCACCCTCTTCGTCCTGAGCCAGGTCGGCGCTGCCAGCGCCCATGTTCAGGCTTTGATGACCAGCACCCTGGGCGCGGCGCTCTTGCTGACCGCAGCCGCCACCTTGTACAAGGCGCTGCGCGGCAAGGCGGCGCCTGCGACGGTGGCGAGCGGCCAGGAACGCCTGGCAGCCACGCCCCGGCACTGGAGCCTGCCACTGCTGTTCGGCGCGGTTATAGGCACTCTGGTTACCCTGACCTCGGTTGGCGCCGGGGCTGTCGGCGTGACTGTGCTGATGCTGCTCTACCCCATGCTGCCGCTGCCCCGCATCGTTGCCGCCGATATTGCCTACGCCGTGCCGCTGACGCTGGTGGCCGGCCTGGGTCACGCCTCACTGGGTTCGGTCGACTGGCCCTTGTTGGCCAAATTGCTGGCCGGCTCGCTGCCCGGCATCTGGGTTGGCTCGCACCTGATGTCGCGCGTTCCGGAACGTGTGATCCGCGCCTTACTCTCCGTCCTGCTGGCCTATGCCGGCGCCAAACTCATCGCCTTGTAAATCCCGTCGGGCAGCCCCGCGCGCGAAGCGCGTTGCCCTCAACCCTGCAGAAGAAAACATGTACCAGTACACCGCTTTTGACCGACACTTTGTAGCGCAACGCGCTGCGCAGTACCGCGACCAGTTGGAACGCAACCTGGCCGGCAAGCTCAGCGATGACGACTTTCGCCCCTTGCGACTGCAAAACGGCTGGTATGTGCAGCGCTATGCGCCGATGCTGCGCGTCGCGGTGCCCTACGGCGAACTGTCGAGCCGCCAGTTGCGGGTGCTGGCGCAAATCGCTCGCGAATACGACCAGCCGAGTGCCGATGTTTACCAGACAGCGCAAAGCGGCCAGGCAAAGCTCGGCACCACCCAATTGCCTACCGGCTACGGTCACTTCACGACGCGCCAGAACGTTCAGTTCAACTGGATCCCGCTGGTGCGCAGCGCCGACGTGATGGACTTGCTGGCGTCAGTCGACATGCACGGCATCCAGACCAGCGGCAACTGCATTCGCAACATCACCAGCGACGAGCGCGCCGGCATAGCTGTTGACGAGATCGTTGATCCGCGCCCCTATTGCGAAATCATGCGCCAGTGGAGCACGCTGCACCCCGAGTTCGCCTTTCTGCCGCGCAAGTTCAAGATCGCCGTATCGGGCGCCCGCGAAGACCGCGCTGCCACCGCCTGGCATGACGTCGGACTGCACGTCCTGCAAAACGATGCTGGCGAAATCGGCTTCAAGGTACTGGCCGGTGGCGGCATGGGCCGCACGCCCATCATCGCCAGCACGCTGCGCGAGTTCCTGCCCTGGAATCAAATCCTGAATTATCTGGAAGCCGTGGTGCGCGTCTACAACCGTTGGGGCCGGCGCGACAACGCCTATAAAGCCCGAATCAAGATCCTGATCAAGGCCGAAGGTCAGCGCTTTGTTGATGAAGTCGACGCCGAGTACCGGGAAATCATCACGCTCGACGGTGCACCCCACACCATCACACAGCAGGAACTCGATCGCGTGGCTGCATCGTTCGTGCCACCGGCCCTGCATCAGCCAGCGGTGCAAGCCGGCGTACAACATGCCGATGCCAGGGATGAACTTGAGTACAGCCGTTGGCTGCAACAAAACGTGGCGCCCCACAAGAACCCTGAATTGCGCGCTGTGACGCTGTCATTCAAGCGCCTGGGCCAGGCGCCGGGCGATGCCAGCGCCAGCCAGCTTGAAACGGCTGCCGAACTTGCCGACCAGTTCTCAGCCGGTGAGGCCCGCGTCACGCACGACCAGAACCTGCTGCTGCCCTGGGTCCACCAGACTCAACTGGGCGCACTCTGGCGCGCAGCGCGCAAGGTCGGATTGGCGCGCGCCAACATCCGCTTGCTGACCGACATGATTGCCTGCCCCGGCGGCGATTTCTGCGCTCTGGCCAATGCCCGATCGCTTCCAATCGCTGCCGCCATCACGGAACGCTACCAGGACATGGACGACTTGCACGATCTCGGCGAGATTGATCTGCACATCAGCGGCTGCATCAACTCCTGCGGTCACCACCACAGCGGCCATATCGGCATTCTGGGTGTGGACAAAGACGGCCGCGAGTGGTACCAGGTGTCGCTCGGCGGCTCGGATGGCTCGACGCTAAGCGGCAAAGCACAGCCCGGCAAAGTGGTCGGCCCGTCCTTTGGTGCCGCAGAAGTGCCGGATGTGATCGAGGCCGTGCTCGACACCTACCGGCGCGAGCGCCACAGCGGCGAGACCTTCATCGCCACCTTCCGCAGGGTCGGCATGGACGCATTCAAGCAAGCTGCCAACAGCGTTCGCCAGACGGTTGAAGCCGAATTGGCCTGAAAGGAAAGACCATGAAACTGATTCCCGCCGACGCCCATGCCACCCAGGCCGATCGCCCCGACGTGATCAAACTGGCCAACGATGCCGACCCGCGCACCCTGCAGCTAACCGGTGTACAGCGCATCGACCTGATGTTCCCGAAATTCACGGATGGCCGCGCCTTCAGTCAGGCCTTTCTGCTGCGCAGGCGCCTTGGCTTCAAAGGCGAGATCCGCGCCGTTGGCGATGTGTTGATCGATCAGCTGGTGCAAATGAAGCGCAGCGGCTTTGACAGCGCGGTGTTGCGTGTCGACCAGAACCCGGACTTTGCGCAAAGCCAGTTTGAGCGCTACCCGGCGTTCTACCAGGGCGATGCCGTGCTGGCGCATCCGCAATTCCGTTTTGGAGTTGGCGCATGAGTGCGATTGAACTCAACGCGCGCGCCTCGGCCGACTTTGAGGCCAAACTCGCGCAGACCATTGAGGTCCTGCAACAGGCCGCGCGCGAACATGGGCCTCTGGCGGCAGGCGGTGATTCGCGCGTCAGCCAGGCTTCCAGTCTGGGCGCGGAAGACGTTGTCATCAGCCACTTGATCAACAGCCTGCAACTCGACATCGACATCTTTGTGCTGGAAACCGGCCAACTGCATCCCGAGACGCTGGCCTTGCTGAGCGCCTTGCAGGCCAGTTCCCGCGCGCCGGTGCAGGTCTTCAAGCCAGCGCAGGAGGCGGTCGTTCAGTTTGTGGCGCGTGAAGGCAAGGATGCGATGTACCGCAGCATCGAACTGCGCAAAGCCTGCTGCCAGATCCGCAAGATGGAGCCACTGGCGCGCGCGCTCGAGGGAAAAAGCGCCTGGATCACTGGCTTGCGCCGCGAGCAATCCGGTGCACGGGCCGAGGTGCCGCTGATCGACACCACGGACGCCAGCCGCGTCAAGTTCAACCCGCTGGCCAACTGGAGCTGGGGCGATGTCTGGCATTTCATCGCGTTAAACCACGTCGCCTACAACCCGCTGCACGACCAGTTCTTCCCCAGCATCGGCTGCGCACCCTGCACCCGCGCCATCAGCCTGGGCGAAGACTTTCGCGCCGGGCGCTGGTGGTGGGAAGACGAAGCGGCGAAGGAATGTGGTCTGCACGTCAAGGCCGCCGACCCCGCCACAGAAAGCACCCCCACATGAACGCCCGTATCCAACCCGAGTTGCTGCATCCCATGCCCCATTCGCACCACCCTGATCACCTGAGCAACGCGCACCTGGACGCGCTCGAGGAAGAAACCATTTTCATCCTGCGCGAGGTAGCGGCCGCGTTCGAGCGCCCGACCCTGCTGTTCTCGGGCGGCAAGGACTCGCTGGTGATGCTCAAGTGCGCAGAAAAAGCCTTTGGCATCGGCCGCATTCCGTATCCGCTGCTGATGATCGATACCGGCCACAACTTCCATGAAGTGACCGATTTCCGCGATTCACGCGCAGCGGAACTGCAGGCCGAGCTGATCGTGCGCAGCGTGGAAGATTCGATGGCGCGCGGTACCGTGCGCCTGGCCCATCCCGGCGAGTCACGCAACGTGCACCAGTCGGTCACGTTGCTCGAAGCAATCGATGAATTCCGCTTTGACGCCCTGATCGGCGGCGCGCGCCGTGACGAAGAAAAAGCCCGCGCCAAAGAGCGCATCTTCTCGCACCGCGACAGTTTCGGCCAGTGGCAACCGAAAGCACAGCGGCCCGAACTCTGGACCCTGTTCAACACCCGGCTGCAACCAGGCGAACACTTTCGCGTGTTCCCGATCTCCAACTGGACCGAACTCGACGTCTGGCAGTACATCGCGCGCGAGCAGATCGCCCTGCCCTCGCTCTACTACACGCACCAGCGCCAGGTAGTGGAACGCAAGGGCTTGCTGGTGCCGGTGACGGACCTGACCCCGGCGCGCGCCGGTGAAACGGTCGAGACCCGCAACGTGCGCTTTCGCACCGTGGGTGACATCACCTGCACCTGCCCGGTGGAGAGTCTGGCCGCTACGGCCGATGAGATCGTGATCGAAACACTGGCGGCTGACGTCAGCGAACGCGGCGCCACGCGCATGGACGACAAAACCTCCGAGGCTTCGATGGAAAAGCGCAAGAAAGACGGGTACTTCTGATGACGGCAAGCACACTTCAAACTGGTCGCGCCGCACCGGCAGCGGCCAGCACACCAACCGACACCGGCGCGGCGCTCCGGTTCATCACCTGCGGCTCGGTCGATGACGGCAAGAGCACGCTGATCGGGCGCCTGCTGGTGGACAGCCGGTCCGTGCTGCAAGACCAGTTGGCCAATGTATCCAAGAGCGGCGAGGCCGATCTGGCGCTGTTCACCGATGGCCTCTCAGCCGAGCGCGAGCAGGGCATCACGATCGACGTGGCGTACCGCTACTTCAATACGGCGCAGCGCAAATTCATCATCGGCGATGCGCCGGGCCACGAGCAGTACACGCGCAACATGGTGACAGCGGCTTCCAGCGCCGACGCGGCTGTGGTGCTGGTCGACGCCACCAAACTGCCCTGGGCGAAGGAAGCCAATGTGCCGCCGCCAAGCGCCGACCTCGGTCACGGACTGCTGCCCCAAACCCGGCGCCACACACTGCTGGTAAGCCTGCTGCGGGTTCCGTCCATCGTCTTTGCGGTCAACAAGCTCGACGCACTGGCGGATGGTGCCTTGGCCTTTGCCCAGATCAGCCTGGCGCTGCGGGGCTTTGCCACGGCCGCCGGAATTCAGGTGACGGCGATCGTGCCCATTTCCGCCCTCAAAGGCCACAACGTGGTGACACCGACGCCACACTGGTGCAACTACGAAGGCCCGAGCCTGCTCGACATCCTGGAAGAATTGCCGGTGACCCCTGCCGAGACGGCCCTGCCATTCGCCTTTCCGGTGCAATGGGTTGAAAAGTTCTCAGCCTCAAGCGACACCTCGCAAGGGCGACGCATATTCTGGGGCCGTGTTGCCACCGGCAGCGTGCAGATTGGCCAGAAAATCAGCGTGCTTCCAAGTGGACAGACTGCCACCGTGGCCCAGGTGCTGCGCCACACACGCCAGCCAGGTGCAGTGCAGGCGGGCCATGGCGCCGGCATTGTGCTGGACCGCGAGGTGGATGTGTCGCGCGGCGACTGGTTGCTGGCGGCCGACGCCGAGCAAGCAGCAGACAGCGACAATCTTGACGCGCCGGCCAGTTATTTCAAAGCCAGTCGTGAAATCCAGGCCACTGTGGCCTGGATGGACGATGAACCGCTGGTGGCGGGTCGCGTTTACTGGGCACTGCACGGGCACCGCTGGATCAAGGCCAAAGTCAAGCGAATCGTTCACCGACTCGACATCAACACCCTGGCAGAAGTCGATGCAAAGCGGTTGGACGCCAATACCATTGGCCATGTCGATCTGAGCCTGCAGGAAGCCGTCGCCGTCCTGCCCTATAGCCGCTCCCGCGTGCTCGGTTCACTGATCCTGGTGGACACGGCATCCCACACAACGGCTGGGGCTGTGCTGATCAATTAAAATTGCCCGATTTCACCCTTTCGTCAATAAACTCAAAATGACACATACCGTCACCGAAGCCTGCATCAAATGCAAATACACCGACTGCGTCGATGTTTGTCCCGTCGATTGCTTCCGGGAAGGCCCCAACTTCCTGACCATTGACCCGGACGAGTGCATCGACTGCGCCGTGTGCATTCCGGAATGCCCGGTCAACGCTATTTATGCCGAGGAAGATGTGCCTGCAGACCAGCAGCACATGACCAAAATAAATGCCGAGTTGGCAAAACTGCCGAGTTGGAAAGGCATTACCAAGCGCAAAGACCCCTTGCCCGAAGCCGAAGAGTGGAAAGACAAGACCGACAAACTGCAATACCTGGTCCGCTGAAGACCTACGCCAATTTTTTTGCCAAAACCACCAATTCCCCTGTGCGCAACCACCAAGATCCCATAGAAACTGACGCAGTGATCATCGGCGCCGGCCCGGTCGGGCTGTTCCAGGTGTTCGAACTCGGCCTGCTTGAAATCAAGGCCCATGTCATTGATTCGCTGGCCTACCCCGGCGGCCAGTGCATTGAGTTGTATCCCGACAAGCCGATCTACGACATCCCGGCCGTTCCTGTCTGCACGGGCAGAGAACTCACCGATAACCTGCTCAAGCAGATCGAACCCTTTGGCGCCACCTTTCACTACGGGCAGGAAGTCACTGTCGTTGAAACCCAGGGCGACGGCCGCTTCTTTGTTGAAACGTCCAAAGGCACGCGCTTCCTGACCAAGACCATCTTCATCGCAGCCGGCGTCGGCGCGTTCCAGCCGCGTGCCCTGAGGGTGGAAGGCCTGGACGCCTATGAAGATGCTCAGCTCTTCTACCGCGTGCGCAAACCGGAAGACTTTGCCGGCAAAAATCTGGTCATCGTGGGCGGCGGCGACTCGGCCCTTGACTGGGCGCTTGAATTCGTCAAAGACAGCCCGCACAAGGCGGAGAGCGTGATCCTGATCCACCGCCGCGACGGCTTCAAGGCGGCACCCGCCAACGTGGCCAAGATGAAAGAACTGTGCGACGCGCTCGAGATGCAATTCATCATCGGGCAAATCACAGGGATCGAGGAAACAGACAACCTGCTCACCGGCGTCAAGGTCACCGGCGCCGATGGCGTGACACGGATCGTTCCGCTCGACGTCCTGCTGGTGTTCTTTGGTCTCTCACCCAAACTCGGCCCGATCGCCGAATGGGGTCTGGACATTGAACGAAAGCAACTCAAGGTCGACACCGAAAAGTTTTCAACCAGCGAACCCGGCATCTTTGCTGTGGGCGACATCAACATCTACCCCGGCAAGAAGAAACTGATCCTGAGCGGTTTTCATGAATGCGCGCTGGCCGCATTCGGGGCCATGCCAATCATCTTCCCGGAAAAAAAGGTGTTCCTTCAGTACACAACGACCAGCCCCAAACTGCACAAGGTGCTGGGAGTGGAATCGCCCGTATTTGACTAGGCAGCGGGTCATGGATTTCACTGCATTGCGCGCCTGCGCAAGAACCGGAGAGCGCGTGCACCTGGTTCCTTGCAGTGTTCCACTCTTTTGTGGAGTTTTTGAAGCAGACAGCCTCCAGGCAACAAGAGCGGTCACTAAATGACGCTATAATTTGTGGCTTATTCCTCGATAGCTCAGTTGGTAGAGCGCCGGACTGTTAATCCGTAGGTCCCTGGTTCGAGCCCAGGTCGAGGAGCCAAATAAAGCCTTATGGGCATTAGAAAGCCTGCTACTTAATCGGTAGCAGGCTTTTTTCTTTTTAACTCATGTAGGCGCTGGTGTAGGCATAAGTAACCGGTGCTCTTGCCTGTTGGCCATGCCAACTGCATGTAAACCTGCTTCACTGGGCCCATTCGGTCAAAAAAAGGTGGGGTTGTGATCACTCTCTTGCGATCACTCATCAGCGGTGGCCATTTCCATCACCAGCGTCTGCAAATTTTTTAGTTCAGGCAATAAATCCGCAACATCCTTGGATAGCAAATACGGCAACGCATTTCCATCCGATCCGTCTGACAACCACCGCCAATGCGATTCGGGTATCAGCGCAAGAAATGCAGGCTCCAAATCATCAACAACAATCACTGATTCAGACTCTAAAAAGTCGGCGCTCTGAAGACGAGGAATCCACTTTGCCAGTTGATCGGCAAGTTCCCATGGAGCGAAGCATCGTGCACACAGCACTTGTTGTGCTTCTTCACCAAAACTGCGCAGCTTGCCTGGAAGGCCGCAATTTTTGCAGGTGCATAGCGACCGTTGCATCGTTTTTCGCAGGATTCCGGCCAACACAGGAGTCAGATTGCGCGAAGTAAATTCCATCTTCGCGTCTTCTATCCACGGCCCCACAATGGTCGCGTCGTCGTGGACGTCATCCTTCAGACTCACCAGTGACTTCACCATTTTCTGGTAGATGGGAACCCAGCCTTTAGGCACCCACCCAATGCGCCGATTGAGCGCCGCAATGCTCTTTTGCAGGCAGCAAAGGTCCGTGTCAAGGCTGTTGGTGAATTGCATTAAATGATCAGCTAAAAATTTCATTTTGTCTCACTCCTGTTAATGATGTTGGGCACGATTTAAGGACGTGCGTTGGTGTTAATGAATCCAATCGAGCAAGGCTTTTCAGTCGACGCTCTGTGCACGCGGTTAAGGTCGTCCACGATGAGATGACACCGACCCGCTACGGCGGCGCATGCGTAGGCATCCTCGAGCCTTTGCTTGATTTCGCGCGGTGTGCCATCCTGCAGTTCTGCCAACATCGGTTCCGGCAGCGTCGGATCGAACACAGCTGACCAGTCCTCGGCCGCCAGCAACTCGCGGTTAACGCTTTCCACCACCAGACGCATTTGCCCCTGGGTTGGCGCGGCAATATCAAACACCCGAAAGCGAGACAGCACCGGCCGATCCAGCAGCAGCAACTCGTTGCACGTGGCAAACCAGAGGACAGTGGAAATATCGATCGGCAGACGCATGGCGGCGTCCTGAAATCGCGTTGCCGAAGATTTCTCGAGCAGTCCGAGCAAAAACCCAACCCCTGCGTCACGCCCGCCGGACTGCACCTTGTCGATCTCGTCAAACAAGATGATCGGCGATGCACAAGCGTTCTGCATAGTCTTCCAGATCAAGCCGGGACGCCCTGTTTCGTACGCTGCATCCAGACCGGTAATCGCAAAACCTGGCGTCGACTGCGAAAGATCGGCCTGCGCGTAGGGAATGTCGCTCAATGCCTGCGCTAATTTTTTGGTGAACCACGTCTTTCCGACACCCGGTGGCCCGGATAGGAGAATCGGCGGAAGCTTGAAAAGCTTGGCCGGCCCCATGCGGCACAACAGCAGGCGTTTTTCAATGAAATCCAGCACGCATTTGAAGTTTGGGAAATCGTGCCGTAGTCCGTCGAGAACAGAAGGGTCAGGTGCCGCAGCGATAAAACGCGTCGGCCCCAGGTCTCGGGCCTGTTCAAGCTGCTTGATCACAACTTTGCAACTCTCTCCGGTCAGACTCTTTGCCCATTTCAGTTCGTCTTCAAGCTCCGACATCCGGTAAAGCTGATGGCTACCCGCCCCGCCGGGTGGTTTCCCACTTTCTAATTCGTCAAATCCGTCCAGCGCGGCCGTTACAGCACTGCCTTCATCGGAAATGAGAGACGAGCCCAGACTTTTGGAAATGTCATGGATGCGCCTAATTTCTGCCAAACGGGATGCCTGATCGCCGCTGAGATTTCGACGGCGTAAATGCGTTTGCCGAACGTCAGTGTTTGAGGAATTGGTGTCGAGTTGCATAGTCAGGCCGTTCACTTCAGTGCTTGCAGCTTGCGGTAGAAGCGCTCGCGCAGTTTCCAAATCTGCTCTGGGCACCCATTGCGTCCAAAGTGGCGGCTTAGCTCACAGGTCCGGCGAAATTCCAGCGCAGCTTCAGCCTCATGCTGCTTGCGTTGCAAGTACGGCAACAGTCGTTCGATCACATCAAATCCGCGGTCTCCGTCGTACCCGAGGTGGTAGCTGTCCCGATTTTGTGACCCAGCGCGTTTAACTTCATAAATTCGACCCTGGACACCCACCGCTCTTTCAAAATGCCGGAGCACTTTTAGATGGTTCTGTGTGATGTCCACGCGAAGGCGAAACGTGGCCCTGCGAGTGGAATCGGTGTAGATTTGGCGGGCGATGCTGATGCACCCCTCACCATCCATGAATCCGGCTGCCCAGGCTAGGTCTGCTACGCTTGCAGTCTGGCTAAAGTTGCTGATGCATGTGATTGCGATACGACTTGTCATTTTCATTCCTTGTGTTACAGCTCACATTCTGTGTAGCATGGTTGAATTGTATGATGCGTACGCGTTACGCGTGTTAAATAAATAGCGCAATTGCGATTTGTGTAGTGTTTGCGCAACACAGGATGCGTCATAATTCACTTATCTAAATACTCTGCGCTTAAGGGGAACCCTATGATTCGCATGAACTTGGCCAAACTGCACGCTGATCTCTGCTTTGCGCAAGGCCGAAAAATTGAATGGCGCGAAGTCGCGGAACAAAGTGAAATCCATCGCGTAACGCTGTCAAAAATGGTGAATCAGCGCGGCTACAACGCGACCGTTGCTAACGTAGATCGGCTCTGCCGGTACTTCAAATGCAAGATTGAAGATCTGCTGACCTATATCCCGGACGAAGACCTGGCAATAAAAGCCGAGATGAGCCATAAAGGGGCAACTGCGAAGACGGCCAAGGCAGGCGCAGGCGCTGCTGCCCGCCATGGCGATAAAGTGAAGGTCAAAGCACCGAAGGCATCTAAAAGTGGGACCAAATCGCAATAAGGTTCTTCGAGGCGACGTTAGTAGGGATTGCAGTGCATCTGAAGTAGAGTGCGCCCTATGGGACTACGATTTCGCAAGTCGATTTCTTTTGGGAAATTCTTTCGACTGAACTTAAGCAAGTCGGGCGTTAGCTTGGGCGTGGGCCCACCGGGTTTGAACGTCAACATCGGCCCACGAGGCGTGCGTCAGACCATTGGCCTTCCCGGTACCGGTGTTTATTACCAAGAGACGCACCAGTGGCCCAAGTCCACAGAGGTGGCTCCAACGGCGACATCTCAAGAGGCGAGCAACGCTGAACTTGGCTGGAAGATCATTGGATTCGCGCTGGCGCTTATTGCGCTGGTCGTGTATTTGGGTAGCGGGTCATCCACGACTGGATCGAAACACCCAATCACCACTCCGGCGCCATCCCCACCACCACCGGTCGCGCCACCGACCAAGCCAGATCGCCCACTGAGTCGTGATGAGATTCGTGAGCTTCAGACGCTACTGAAAAAGCAGGGCTTCAATGCCGGTACACCGGATGGTGTCATGGGCCCCAAGACGCGTGCAGCGGCACAGGCGTTTGCCAGTGCGCACCAGATGAAGGGTGTGCGAGGGGTACCAACTTTACGCGTGCTGGACGTCGCGCGCAGTCACTGAAGCTTGGCCTCTTCGCCACGCTCTGCCAACTCGAGAATCTGATTCGGAGAGGCATTCCCAAATGCGACTGCGAGCAGCGCAGCCTGATAGCGATCAGCCGTTCTCAAGTTTGATGTGTGGACTCTGTCTATCATCGCGTCGCTCAGGTCTCCAGTGCCTTCCACGACGGTTCTGAGACGTATTTCCCCGTCTTTCATATCCATTTCAAAGTTGCCAAAGGCCAGGGCGTAGTTGATCCAGTTGATAGCTTGCAGCATGGCGGCGCGACGGTACTCGGGCACGTAGGTCGGATAGATTGAATAGACCAGAACACGGTCCCAGGCTTCTTGCTCAGTCACGTCAAGGATTGTTCGCACGGAACCGTCCTTCAAACGAGCACCCGTGGTGAAGTAATGCTTTTCCTCAAAGGCCGTGTAGTTCCAGTCGTTGGTATCGAGATAGGCTGCAACGCGCTGGAAAAGCGTCTTTTTCTGGGCAACCGGTATGCAAACATCCAACTCCGTAGATTTCTGTTGTTTGGCCATCAAGTTCTCCTTTTCCGTTACAGGGTAATCATCGCAAGTGGCAGGCTCACGGGGTGAGCTTGCTATAGAAAATCCAGGACCTGACGGCCGCATCCATCGGTCACCACAGACACCTACCGGCGGGAACTTCCCGTGCTCAACACATCAAAGCGTTTTTGCTATCAGACGTGGACGCAACACATCTGCTCGACAAACCGATGGGTGACGACGGCGCTAATCAAGCGCTTGGCAATCTTTTCGCCACCGCTGGCTGATGGCTCTATGGGCGACATGGCCGAGTAGTCCGACGCTTCAGTACAAATGGCACGCAAGTCGAGCACAGGAATACCCAGCTGTGCCGCCGTTCGTGTGATGACATCGTTAAAGAGGCTCAACGCTGTCCGCAACTCAGGCGACAAGCCTGGCACCTGGTTGTAAACGGTACAGATCAAGAGCGGTCTTTTGGTCGCCAAGGCAGCGGCAATCACATGTGCATAGTCAGTCTCGAATCGGGTCTGGATATCAGTGAGCAGTTTCAGTGCTCGCAGCATCGGCAAGGGCGTCGGCGCATGAAGTTGCTGCAATACGCCTAAAGCATCGTTGCCGCCAACGCTCAACGCCAGGTGCGTAACGCTGGCGGGAAGTCGCTTGATCTGATCGATCACATTGATCGCAACGTTGCCATCAACGGCCAACAAACTTGCCTGCCAGCCGCTTGGCAGGTTCCTTCGAACCTGATCAATCACCGCCGGAGCACCTGCCACGTAAGCGGCGTTGTCAAAAATGGAATCCCCCAATATGGCTAGATGTTTCATGCGGCATTCCCAATCTCAAAGTAAATATGTAAAGCGAAATCAGCCTGACGCTGAACGATAACCAGTGCTAATGGATGTTGACCCCAAAGTGGCTAAATCAGAGCTTCGTTCCATCCGGCGTCGAAATGGCTGTCAACCGGATCACCCCATACGCTTTTGGCGCGTTGGCCATCAGGAAAGACTCGAGCGCCGGATCGTTGAACAGGTTGTTGCATTCAATCGCCACCTGCGTCACCCACCAGTCGCGCCTATCTGGCGCAAAAGCGCCTGGTTCAACAGCCTTGCGCAACGCGTCAGCCAACTGCGCTGTCTGACCTGTGGGTAAAACGGCCTTTGGCAGCCAAGGCAGCGCTCCCACCGCCATCGCAATCATGCCTTGCAACCGATCAACGGCGTTGCCAGTGGGAACTTCACCAGGCGCTGCCGCTGCTATCACATCACGGCATTGCAAAAGGGCAACCAGTTGATCAAATACATCGATATCGGGGTTGTCAGGCCAGTCATCCCAGCCGGGCTCCTGGCTCGGATGCACACCGGCTTTCATCCAGGCTGACTCCACCTGTTTTAGAAAACTGTGGTTCAAATCCGCGCAGCGCTTTCGTGTCGTTTCAAGCTGACTCTGAAGATACGCATTGACGCGTGTCTTTACATACTCCTGAAATGCCCGCTTATCGTCAGAGGTCCATACGTCAAGACCCGTAGGGCAGTCGCCAAGTCGAAAACCAGTGTCACGGATGGTCATCTGACCGGGTGGCGCAAAAGACTTGTCCGCGAGCACCAGGGCTTCGTCTTTGGGCTGCGCCGGGACGAGTTCAAGGATTCTTGTAAGCGGATACAGATCTTCGATCGAACTCAGGTCACTGAGTTTTTCACGCGAGGCATCGAGGTGCCAGGTTTCAAGAAGCTCGGTCAGCGGCGCCGAATCGATTGCGACATGAATTCCGCTGGGTAGTTGTGGCATTTATTGTTTCTCCCGTCTGTGTTTTGTTGATATTCAGTGTAAAAACTCCGCGGCTCACAGGATGAGCCTGCACATTGGAAAGCGACCTATTTCTTAGTTATTTCACCTGCGCCGGCCATCGCGGACTACCCAAGGTTTCTCCCATGGAAGCAGCGCAAAGGGTGACGCCGTTCCATCAAACGATGACCTGTATCCAACGTCGAACAAATTGAAGCGTGGATCGCGGGTAAAGGTGTGAATTGAAACCCAGACGCGGCACTGTTCCGGCCGAATTCGCCGCACATAAACCTGGATGCGTTGGCCTTGCCCAGGAACGGGCAACCACTTGACCTTTTGTCCAGCCTCATGGTCCAGGCAATCGTCGACGTACGCCTGCAGCCCACATTCCAATAAGACATCACCCTCCTTGCCTTTGCTGCGCAGAACCGTGGCGCTAAGGACATCACCCACCTTGTGGCGGCGAACAAATCCCGCCATCGCCTTGACCTGCATTTGTCTCTCCTGCTCAACCCGGACAGCACGCCGACTGAGAACCTCGCGCCACGGTCGCACACCAAGTTCGATATCACGCTGTGACACTCTTCGGGGGCTTGCGTACATGGATGGTCCTCAGTTTGAAATAAAAAGCACGAAAGGGAGTAGCAACAATCAACCTGCAACAAGCAACCGCTTCGGTATGGTTTCCGCGCACCGGGGGGACCCGGCCTGGCTGAACGTCAAACAAGCAACCAGCAAAGTGTTCTGTGTCTGATGAGTCCGCCGCAAACGGCATACCGAGCTCAGTTAATCACTTTATTTCCCTTTCGTGGCCGCGTTGAAATACGCTGTTGACTCCGCGACAAAGCCAACAGACTCCCACCCCCGGCTCGCACCGGGGCAGTCTTCAGAGACCCGCTGCGCTTGCCACTTCGGTCTCCAGTTCAATCGATAACCTGGCCTTGTTCAAATCTGACACTTCATCGGACAAGGCATAAGCCGCCTTGCGGGCTGCGTCGAGCTGGTCGGCCAGTTCCTCCAGGTCCTGCATGCCCAGCATGCGCACCTTGATCTTGGGGCGCTTGCTGTCATAGCTCGCCCCATCTGGTTGACGACAATTACCTTGGCCGGTTGACGACAACTATGTTGGCCGGTTAGAGGCCTGTACCGGGCGGGTCCGGGAGGCGGGGCTACCGTTGGACCTTCGAACACCAATCGAAGGTAGGCGGCATGCCCGGCAAGAGA
>CAIRAW010000048.1 GCA_903876735.1 uncultured beta proteobacterium
AAATAGCCGCCGCGCGCCACATCACGTTCACTGCCGGCTGCCTTGAAGCCGTTCCAGCGCGCCTGCACCTCCGGGTTGCTCACCACGGCCTTGCGCGCCGCCTGAACCATGGGCGCCGGCAAGGTCTGCGCCTGAGCGCCCCAGCCCGCCAATATTGCGGCCATCACCAATGGGAATTTTTTCTTCATTTGCACTCTCCTGTTGAAACCGAACATAATGTTCATAGCAAGGCAGCGGTTATACAGCAGATTGTTACTTTGTGTATCCAGGCCTTGATGATGGTTATCAACAAAGGTAGCAAAATCCTGTTCAGTCCCATACAAAGCTACTGGTGATGCTTTCAAACCTCAGGACATCTGTCTTCGTCATTGCGAAAACCAAGGGACTGGGGTTCAGTGCGGCCACGCTGGTGTTGCTGCTGTCTCTGTTGCTGGCCTTTGCCGCCTCGCTGGCCGAACCCAATCTGGACAAGACCCAGGCCCTGGCGCAGCAACGCTACGGCGAGCGCGCGGCGCAGACGGTCGCGGCCTGGCGCCAACTGATCGAAGAGTCACGCGCCCTGCCTGACAACGACAAGATCAACAAGGTCAACACCTTTTTCAACCGCCGTATGCAGTTCAAGTCGGACATAGAGGTTTACAACCAGGAAGACTACTGGGCCACGCCGCTTGAATTCATGGGCAATGGCGCGGGCGACTGCGAAGACTTTGCCATCTCCAAGTACATGACGCTGCAGATGCTGGGCATCGGCAACGAGCACCTGCGCCTGGTCTATGTGCGCTACAAGGTCGGCAACACAACACCGGTTGCCCACATGGTGCTGGGCTACTACCCGCAGCCAACCGAAGAGCCGCTGATTCTGGACAACATGATCAGCAGCGTGCGCCCGGCCTCGATGCGTTCCGACCTGAGTCCGGTTTTCAGCTTCAATGGCGATGGCCTGTGGGTTGGCGGTGCCGCCACTTCATCGGCCGACCCCACTGCCCGACTGTCCCGCTGGCGCGATGTGCTTGTGCGCATGCGCCAGGAAGGTCTTTGATCTCTTTTCTATCCAGCGAGCCCACCATGTCACTCATCAAACAACTCTGGATCGCCATTGCCCTGGTCATGAGCATCGCCTTTGGCGGCAGCATGGTCGTCAGCGTGCTATCGGCGCGCCATTACCTGGAGCAGCAACTGCAGGTCAAGAACATCGACAACGCAACCGCGCTGGCCCTGTCGCTGACGCAGTTGCCCAAGGACGAGGTCACGGTCGAGTTACAGGTGGCCGCGCAGTTTGACGCCGGGCACTACCGCTTCATTCGCATCGTTTCGCCCAAGGGCAAGACCCTGGTCGAGCGCGTCGCCACCAGCACGCAGCAGGGCGCGCCGGACTGGTTCGTCAACCTGATTCCGATCCGCACCACACCCGGGCAGGCCCTGGTGCAGGACGGCTGGATCCAGTACGGCACGCTGACGCTGGCCAGCCAGGACCGCTATGCCTACAAGAGCCTGTGGGACGGCACGCTGGAGTTGCTGCTCTGGTTCGTGCTGGGCGCGGCCGTTGCGGGCGGCGTGGGCACGCTGGCGATGCGCATCATCACGCGCCCGCTGGGCGAGGTGGTGGACCAGGCGCAGGCCATTGCCGAGCGCCGATTCCTGACCATTGCCGAGCCGCGCACGCCCGAGCTCAAGAGCGTGGCGCGCGCCATGAACGAGATGGTGGGCCGGCTTAAGACCATGTTCACCGAAGAAGCGTCACGCCTCGAAGCCCTGCGCCAGAAGGTCAACCGCGACGCCGTCACCGGCCTCTCAAGCCGAGAGTACTTCCTGTCGCACTTGCGCGAAGCGCTGCAGGGTGACCAGTTCGGCTCCAGCGGCACCCTGATCATGGTGCGCCTGCCCGACCTCAACGAACTCAACACCCAACTCGGTCGCCAGCAGGCCGACGCGCTGCTCAAGGACGTGGGCACGGCGCTCTATGAAAGCGGCAACGGCCGCATCGGGCAGCGCGCCGGGCGCGTCAAGGGCGCCGAATTTGCCATCGTCTGCCCGACCTTTGCCACCGCCACCGAAGCCGCCAAGGACATCCACGCCAGGTTGATGCAAAACGTGCTGCCCAAGTGGCAGGACAAGGTGCCCGAGCTGTTCCACCTGAGCGCCGTGCGCTACCAGCGCGAGCAGAACATGGGCGAATTGTTGTCCCAGGCGGATCAGGCGCTGGCCCAAGCCGCCAGCCAAGGGCAAAACAACTGGCACGCGATAGAAGACAGCAAAGCCAAGGCCGCACTGCCGGCCGAGCAGTGGCGCACCCTGCTGACCGAAGCGGTGGACGGCGGCCGCCTGGCACTGAGCTTCTTCCCGGTGGTCTCGGGCGACGGCAGCAGCGCGTTGCACCGTGAAGGCATGCTGCGCCTGCAGACCGACAAACCGGGCACGCTGATGACGGCGGGTGAATTCATGCCGATGGCCGCGCAGCTCAACCTGACGGCGCCGATCGATCTGGGTGTGGTCAAGCTCGCCATCGAGCACCTGCGCACCAGTTCGGGCGACATCGCGGTCAACCTGTCAGCCGAGACCATTGCCGACCACGCCTTCCGCCACGAGCTCACGACACTGCTCAAGGTCTACCCGGAGGTCTGCAAGCGCCTGCTGTTTGAGGTGCCCGAGTACGGCGTGTTCCGCGAGTTCGACGCTTTCCGCGAACTGGCGGCCAAGCTCAAGCAGTTGGGCTGCCGCGTCGGCATCGAGTATTTTGGCCAGCGCTTTGCCGACAGCGGCAAACTCGCCGACCTTGGCCTGGACTACATCAAGGTCCACCCGAGCTACATCCGCGACATTGCCGGCAACGAAGGCAACCAGGAATTCCTCAGGGGCCTGTGCAAGATGGCGCACGCCATCGGCATCACCGTGGTCGCGCTGGGCGTCGAGAGCAAAACCGACCTGCCGCTGCTGGCCGCGCTCGGCTTTGACGGGGCGACCGGGCCGGGGATTGGGTAAGCGCCAAGCCAGTTGCCGCTGCTCAGGGTGTGCGCGGCGGCTTGACGGGTTGCGACTCAAAGCTCACCTCGATCCGGATCAGTGAGCGCACCACCTGCGTGCCAACCTGCCCGGGCGAGAAGCGCGCTTGCCTGAAAACTTTGACGGCCGCCTCCTCCAGCAAAGGCGGCAAGGCCGGGCCTTCAACACGCACCCGCTGGACTTGGCCGCTTTCGTCAATGAAGAGCGACAACTGCACCTTGATGTTGAATTCGCCTGAGACCGATTCCGGGAACGGGATCTCGATGTTCGTCAGAGGCTTGGGCGCCAGGCTCAGAAACTCCCGCGGCACGTAGTCGAACTGACCGTAGCGCTCCTGCGCCGACTTTGGCTGCAAGGCCGCATCAGTTGCAGGCGCTGCGTTTGAAGCATCCTGCTGCACCATCCCGGCTGAGACGCTGTCTTGCGCCGCCTGGCGATGGTTAAGGGCATCGGGCAGACTTACCGGCACAGCGCCGACCACGGCGATCTGCGACTGGACGCTCGCAGGGATTGCGCGCACCTGCAAGGTCCCCGGGGGGGTGCGCGCGCCGGACGAGACGGCGCCACTGCGCTGCGCGAACAGACCCAGCACCAACCCATGCAGCACCAGCGCTGCCAGCACGCAAAGCACGAACGCCCACTTGCCGCCGCCCGCGCCAGACCAGGGGCCAAGGATCGCAGGCAACACCTCGGTTGACGGCGGACTTAATTCACCAGTTCGCGCCATGAGGTGCGGCGCAAGAAGGCACTGGCCGGCGGCGGCGGTTGCGTGTCGCTGCGCACCTCGCCGCTGCTGAGCGTACTGACCGTTGTCGCCGATCCGTTGAGCAATTGCACCACGGTCTGGCCCACAATCAGTTTGCCTTCTTCGAGCATGACACCGGCCGCGTTGTCAGGCGCATTGGCAACCGCAGCGCCACTGGCGATGTCAAGCTTGTAAAGCCAGGACGTGCCACCGATTTCACAGGCGGTGGCACTTGGTATCGTCGACGCCACCGACAACACGTTGAAGGCCAGCACCATGTTCACATTTACCCGCTCGCCGGCAGTCGGCAAATCGACATACCAGCCGTTTTTGCTGCTCCAGTCCACCGCATTCGTGGTCGCGGTGCGGATGGACCCGGTCGTCGTCAAGGTCTGCTTGACCAGTGTGTTGCCAGTGCGCAAGTCACCCAGACCGGTCTCCGAGAGCGCATCCTTGAAGGCGTAAATACTTTGCTGTCCGGTGGTACCGAGGTCGCTCATCCCCAGATAGCGCCCGGTTGCAATGTACACAACAGGGTACTTGGCACCCAGGTAATTCACTTCAGCCAGTTCGGGCGGAATCGTGATCGGCTGCGCTACGCCACCCACAACAAGCTGCGCCAACAAAAAAGCCTGACCATAAGGTTTGACCAGACTGTCAAGGTCAAAACGCCAGACATTGCCCAGCATGTCGCCGCCATAAAAGCGCTTGGCCGTGTTGTCGGTCTCGGAGTCAACCCAGGCATTGATCTTGGCCAAACCGCCGGCGACCCCCGTTGAAATGCTCAGCAACTCGGCGCCGGTATTGGCATTGAGCACCATCAGATGCCCGTTGCCGTCGCCGCCACTCACATTGTTGTAGCCGGAAGCGAACACCACCACCCAGGTTCCATCGGCGCGCTTGGTGATGATCGGGTTGCCAAACGTGAGGCCAAGGTTGGCGTCCGCGCTGTTCGTGAACTCCCACAAGGCCTTGGGATTGGCCGGATCCGTGATGTCAAGCGCGTAATAGCCGCGCCCGCCGCCATTGAGTCCGCCAACCAGAATGGTTTTCCAGGCGCCGTTGACATAGATGTCGCCCATCTGCGGTGCGCCATCAACATAGAACTGGTGGTTGTTCGGATAGTTGGTGTCGGCCAGTTTGTAGAGATTGGGGATCACCATCGACGGCACATAGGCCCACTTCTCGCTGCCGTCACAACGGTCAAATGCATGCAGCATGCCGTCATTGGCGCCGACATAAACGGTACCCTGGGTCATTGTTGAACCGGCGCACAGGTCCTGGCGCGTGCTCGCTGCCCAGGTGGCATAGCTGTGCTCGGTGTACTTGAACCGCGGGGAACCCACAAACAGCGGCGCCCCGTTGATGATGTCGCCCAGACGGCTGTCGCGCGCCCGGTAGTTGTCGTTGGCGCCACCCAACAGGTAGGCGACCATGTTGCTGCCAAGATTGGCCGCTGTCTTGTCCGTGATCAAGGCACACTGCAGCGGCGCGCTGTCCCCGCCAACGCCGGGTTTGCTGCAAAAGTTGTCAAAGTAGCTGTTCAAACCGGCACTGGTGAGCTTGGCATACGTGAAATTATCCAGGGCACCGCTATTGCGAAAGTAAACCTTGCGCGGATTGGCGGCCAGGTCACGTGCATCAAGCACGGTGGCGGCGGACCAACTGGTGGAAGCCGAGATGGCACCTGTGGTGGGGTCAATGCTGGAACGCTGCACATCGCCGTACCACTTGGCCGAGGTGAACTTGGCAACGAACAGGTCGTTGTCGCCGGTGACGGGTTGCAGCGTGCTGGTTGCAGCAGCCGAAGCCGTCCCCACAATTTGCCGGATGGTGGTCAAGGCGGTGCTCAGGCCGTCGACCAACTGGGCCGGGTCACTGGCACTGAAATACTGCACATTGGGGGTGGCCACCGGCAGCGCCGCAGTACCGAAGTCGGTGCTGTTGACCGCCGCATGCCACAGGTCGTCGATGTTCTCGGGCTTGGCGCCAGTGCCGGCATTGCCCGGGATCGGCCAGTCCTTGTCACCCTGCTTCAGGTCATAAAAATCACCCGAACCCGCGTTCTTCTGTGCGGTGTAGTTCTTGTCGTACTTGAGCAAGCCGCTGGCACCCAGGCCAATGGTCAACGTGACCATATTCTGCTTCTGGAACTTGTTGACGTCTCCGCAAACATCGGTCCCGAGCGCGCCCGAACAGTTGCTCCATGACGTCAGATCACGTATGTCGTTGTAGTAGTAGTAAGCCGCCACGTCGGCCAGCGAATTCGAGCTGCCACCCGAGGTGCTCGGGGTGCCAGGGGTCGTGGTCTTGGCTCCAACAGCCACACCCGAGTCCGAGATCGTGCTCACAACCCCGCTGCCGGTCGATGAATTGGGTGCGGTCGTTGACGCGGTGGTTGTCGTATAGGTCGGCACAGTGCTGACCACGGCCGCAGAACTGTTGGCCGGGTTCGCAACGCTGCTCACGCACACGGAACTCAACCCAAGCCCTGTAACAACCGTTTTGGAACTGCCAGCACTGTTGGTCGGACCCGCAACCGTCACGCCGGTGCTGCTCACCACCGTGCTGGCTGGCGGCGTCAAGGTCGTGTTGACCGTCGTGGCGGTGCCCGCCGCGGTGCTGTCACTGGTAATAGCGCCGTTCACCACGATCTGGGTTTGCGTGTACGGGGTGGTTATGAACGCCTGGTTTTTTGTGTAGGCCGTTGTGACCGTCGTGTCGGCTATCGTCGTCGCAGTCAGGGTCAGCGGGAAAGTGTCGGTTTGCGTGCGCGTGCTGGTGACCGTTCCTTGACCCGACGAGCAACTTCCTTGCAACATGGTGCTTCCATGGGCACTGGTAGAACTACTTAACTGCGAGCTGAGCCCGGTAATCGTATAGGTAAACGTACTGTTATCGACACGACTGATCGTAAATGACCCGTTGAATCCAACGTCTGCATCCGCGATCGTAACCTTGGTGCTATTTGCGAGGTTGGGACTGCTATTAATTTTGACAGTCATGGTGCAACTGTAACGATTTGGCGAAGTCGATGTCCTTGTACACGACGAGCTGAGACTTGCATTGGGATAAATAGTCCCGCTGTAGACCGTCGCGATGGATCCGCTGCCTGCACCATAGCTCCCGGTGGTGGTGACCTTGGCGTTGCCGTAGCTTGTGGTCGGGGTCGCGGTTTGCGTGACTACCGTTTGTGTCGTGCTCCACCGGGTTATATTGGTTACAGTGGTCGAACCCCCGTCGTACTTAGGGCGCGCCGTGGGATAGGCGTTGGCGCCATCCTGTTGCCCGACACTGTTCCCGTCCAGACCGAAAGGGCCATAGGTAGCGGTCTCGTCGTTGGTGTTCCAGTAACCATCGGTGGACAGAATCGTGAAATTTTTCTGGCATGAGTACTGCATTGGGTCATAGGTCTGGTTCGGCGCCTTCTTGCCGTAATACTGACCGGCCTTGGACAAGGCGCCGCGCAAAGGCGTGTAGCTGCCCGGCGACGCGGCGTTCAGAGCGGTGTAGAACTTGCCTTTCTGCGTGGCATCGAAATCACGGATATTCAGAAAATCGGTTCCCTCCGTGACCGTTTTTTCACTGATGGTGCTGTAGCCAACACGGTATTTGGAGTCGAGCGACTGAAAAACACGGCTGATGGAGGACTTGGCCATCAGGATGCGGGTGCGGTAGTAGGTGTACCAGTTGGCATAGTTCTGCGCCTCGGCCGATGCGCTGGTCAGCATCACCGGACTGAACACGCCCGAGCCAGGAGACGCACCAAGGGCGCTGCTGCATTCCCTGTAAAAAGTCGTGCTGGTGATGACAGACGAATTTGCATACGTATAAGACAGCGGCAACTGACTGCCTGTGTAGGTGTAGTAGATCGGTGGCAAGCCGGTACCCACCCTCAGGCTGCTGAGGGTGGCGCTGCCGATGGTGGACAACACCGTCACAACCAGTTGCTTGGTGCTGCTGTTCCAGCTCGTTACGGTTCCAACAACGGAAGTCACACTGTTGCTGCTGCTGTAAATCGTCACGATATCGCCAGCCGAGTACCAGTTGTTTTGCACCGTGCCGCTGAACGTCAGCGTCAGACTGCCACCCACCGCAGAAGGGACAACGAGTGTTGATGGCGCACTGAGGCTGCGCTGGTTGCTAAGTCCGGCGGTCAGGCTAGGGAAAGTCCCGGGGCTCAATGAAGTTCCGGTGGCGTCCACTGGCAAGGCGTAGATGGTGGTCGGGTTGTAGGCCAAGCCGTTGCATTGCGATGCCTGCTTGCCATACATGCCGCTGAGGTTGGCATCGTCTGGCAGGTAGTCGTACGCCATACTGCCCGAGTCATCCAGAATGAACATCAGATTCGGTTTGACGTTGGACGACGACGATGAGAACAATGGGCCGTTGGCAATGTCGACAGCCCAGGAGACTGAACCCATGGCGGCCAACAGGAGCGCCAGAACTGCGCGACAGACGGGCCAGGCCAGGCGGTGGAAGCGGTAGGTATTCATGAACGTATGCCTTTTGCAGCGAAGTACGGTTTAGAAATGCAGCAGCGTTTCGGTGAAGCTCACGGTGTTGCGCACACCTTCGGTACGCACCAGAATGCGGTAGTAGGCACTGGAACTGACCCCCGTAATCCGCCCCCCGGCCGTGAGAAAACCTCGGGCCGACGCAGTCGTGGGTGAGCTTGACGCCGGCTTGGTGCAGGGGTTGGTGGGCGACTGCACGGCGGCACTCTTGCACAGGCGCGTGATAACCCAGCGCACGGTACTGCCACGAACCGGTGTGCCCAGTTTGGCCTGGAGGCAACTGCTGAAGCTGCCGGCGGCGGCGTAGGCGCAGTTGCCATCCCCCAGCCAGTCGACGATGGCCATCTTGTTGCTGGCAGTGGTGCTTGCGCCCGTGGGGTCGAGATTGTCCAGACTGCTGGCGTAATAGCCGGCGACTACTTCATCCGCATCGAGTTTGCCCTCGATCCGGCGCTGATCGAGGGCTGCGATTGCTTCTGCGGTAACCACCGAACTGGCGGCGGTGGCATCCTGCTTGAAAGCGAGGTTGCCCACGATCAAAGCGCCAACGTCCACGGAACGGACCAGCGCCAGGCCAGCCAGCGCCAGCACAACCAGGGTCATGATGGCAAACAGCAAAGACATGCCGCGTTGCCGTGCGGCAGAGGAGTTCAAAAAGGGTCCAGTGGCCACGTTCATAGTCCTCGGTTCAGGAAGTCCAAAGCAGGTTGATCAGGGGAATCACGGTGTCAAAGACCTTGTAACGGTAGTGCTGCCAGTCGTTGCCGACGGTGGTATCGACATTGAGGGTGATGCACTTGCTGGCACCGCAAGCTGCGGTGGCCGGGCTCACGCTGGTCGTGGTGCCAACATCCCACAAGGGCTTGGCACTGGTGACCACTTCTTTCTCGTACTGGCTGCTTTGTGCCACCACCACGATCCGGATCGAGCGCACCTGACGCCACTTTGCATTCGTGTCTGGCGTCACCTGGTCATAGGTGTCGACAATGCCGTCGGCATTGGTATCCTTGCCGTACAAGGCCTGCAGAATGACGATATTGGGAAACAGGTCGGTTGGCGCGGCAACAGCCGTCGGGCTGCTGGCCGAAAATCGGCTCAGCTGAAGGGTGTTGGCGTTGGTGTTGGTATTTGAGATGGCGTAGCGATGATCAAGCACGCTGCCCAGGTTGACCAAAATGTCGCCAAAGGTGTAGACCAGGGTCGGAAATGCCGTGGCATTCCAGGTGGCAACTTCGTCGGCGCGGTTGATCTGGCCGTCCACCGTCGGGTCGGCCGTTACCTTGAATACCTCGCAGCGTGATCCGTCGAACTTGGCGGCGAGCATGAGGTCACCCGATCGCACACCTAAATTTGAGGTGACCGGAAACACTGTCTTCAAGGTTCCGGCGCCGGCAGGGTTGTAGCTTGGCAAAATTACCTGCAGCGGAACGGCGTAGTTGGCTTTAAGGCTGCCCAGAATCCGGATAACGTTGCGATTGGCATCGCTGGCATCGATCACGACGGGTGCCAAAACCGATGCAAATGTGGGGGTGCCGGCACCGGTGGCAATATCGGCGCTGTTGAACCTGGCATAAATCGGGCATCCCAGAATGTCGGGGCTGCTGGCAAAACCATAGCCCGCCATCTGCAGGTCGCGCTGAAGGGTGTAGATTGCCTGAGCACCATTGATCTGCGCATCGGTACCGGAGGTGGTGGTGCGCTTCTGCCCTTCCGAGAACAAGAGCACCTGCGCGATCACCAGGGTGGTCAACAGTCCAATCGCGACCGCCACCAGCAGTTCCACCAGCGTGAAGCCGCGCATGGCTTTCACGCGGCGGCCCGCGCCAGAGCGGTCAGTTAACGAGAACAGAGGTGCTTGTTGCATACGAATGCGTGCCTTCATTGGGCACGGTCCAGGTCAATCTGATGTTCACGGCGCCACTTGCCTTGTCGGCGGTCACCGTCGCACTGCCGGCAGGCAGTGCGGTGGCCACCTTGTTCTTCCAGTCAAGGCACGGCTGGTAGCCAGCACAACTTGCGGTGGCGTAGTTTGGAAGGTTGGCGTTGGTATCAACCCACATCAGGCCGATGACTTCGCTCGCCAGACTGGATGCATCAGCCCGGAATTTGCCCGCACTTTGGGCGCGCGTCATCGACGCCTGCAGGCCCACCAGACCGAGCACGCCGATCGAGAAAACCAGGATCGCGATCAAGGTTTCGATCAGCGCAACGCCACTGACGCGGTGGCGCGAAATGCCGCATTGGCGTCGGCCGGTCCGCTTGCAAAATAAAAGCTGTTTCATGTGCTTGCGCTCAGGTGCTCAAGAGGTTTTCAAATGCTGATCCGGGTGGCATCAGGTGGGGCAGGCGCGCGGATCGGTCGCGGCCACGCCACGGTCACACATGCGCACACCACCACCGGTGGAAACCATGATCCGCAAACGACGCGCGCCGCTACTGGCATGGGTAACGTCGACGGTTGCTATCTGATTGGGCAAGCGGCAATTGTCAGCCGGCGCAACGGCGGCATCAACCACCTGACCGAAGCCGTTAAAGCGCACACACTGGGCAGCTGCCGCTGCTGCCGATTGGGCCAGCACCGTGACGCCGCTGCCACCATCACCAACCGCATGCGTCTCGACAATCATGGGTGCCGTTGTCGGGCTGGGTGAGGTTGCGCAATGACCCGCGGGATCGCTCAAGCTGATCACCCACGAACCGGACGCTGAAGACAGGGCGCAGCTGTTGTCAACCGTGCGCTCATCCGAACCCGACACCAGCCAGAATGTGACGTTGACATTGCGCCGCAGCGCTTCGGCACGCGCCCGCTGCAAGCCCATTTGCAAGGCCTCGGCGGCATTGCGAACACGCGTGTTGCGCATCCAGCCTGCCACCGAAGGAACGGCCGCCGCCAGCAACAAGGCCAACACCGTCATCGTGATGGCAACTTCCACCATGCTGAAGCCGCGTTGGGGTCGAGCGATTGGCATCAGCATTCGCTTCCGGTGACGAGCCAGCAGGCACTGCTGGACGATGCGCCCTTGAAACTGCTGGTGCCCTTGATACCAGCGCTGTTGAGGGTATAGGTGTGGCCGATGGCGGCTCCGGTTGAGCCGGTGGCCGTCAAGGTGTAGTCCTGGTAGGTGCCTGAGGTGGAGCACGAAAAAGTGAAATACTTTGCCGAAGCCGGCGCGAAATCGAGAACCGCAGTGCCGCACGTACCGTTGGTGCTGTAAGCGCGGTTGTCCTGGTAGAACTGCTCGAGCTTGACCCGATAGTCCGACAAGAAGGTGAAGGCCTCCGGCAACTCGCCGCGACGGACATAGTCCTGATAAGACGGCAAGGCAACCGCGGCCAGAATGGAAATAACGGCAACCACAATCATCAATTCAATGAGCGTGAAGCCTTGCGTGAGTTTTCGTTTAAGCATATGAATCCCGTAACGCTTTCCAGTGAACCCCGTGGACCATGGATGAATAAAGCGCTGTCGCAATGCGGTATGCCAGCTATGGCGGCAGCTTTGATTTCATCTTAAGAAGACAGCTTTGCGTTTGCTAGCCCGGGCTGACGGGCGGTTGACTGGGGGCGATGAGTGGCGCGGTGGGCGATAAATCCTGTCTCCAATCCGCCACCATCCAAGCGTGAAAAAGGGCAACCAGTGGGTGCACTGGCTGCCCTTTGAGACGGGCCGGGCCTGCGCAGGCAGGCCAGTGGGGAAGGTGCGAGCCCGCTTCGGCTGATTGGCAATTGAACTTACAATTAGCCGAATGATACCCAGAGCAGCCGAACCCACACTGCGCGAACTCGCCAAGGGCTACCCGATCCTGGCACTGACGGGGCCACGTCAATCGGGCAAGACCACGCTGGCCCGCGCGGTGTTTTCTGATCACCCCTACGTGACACTGGAAAACCCGGTGCAGCGGGAATTTGCACACAGCGATCCCCAAGGGTTTCTGAACAAGTACGCTGAT
>CAIRAW010000049.1 GCA_903876735.1 uncultured beta proteobacterium
CGCCCGCCGCCCCACAGCGCCTGCCACAGGCGATCAGAGGGCTTGTCGTAGAGCCGGTAGACCTTGCTGACGTGGTCAACGGCAATGGCAACTTCAGAGGACATCGGCAAAACCTTTTTCCAGGCGCGTAAAGAGCCAGCGCGCCAGCAGCAGCAACAGGATGGATGCGCCCGCGTGCAGCCCCAGCGCCGTAAGGCTGGGCAGACTGGCCTCAAGCAACAGCGATCGCAGCGCCTGTGCGCCCCAGCCAATGGGGTTGAGCTCGAACCAGGGCTTGAGGTAATCCGGAATGGCGGTGAGCGGATAAAAGATCGGCGTCAGAAACATCAGCATGCTGGTCAGGGCGGGCATGATCTGCCCGATGTCGCGCAGGTAGACGCCCAGGCTTGCCAGAAGCAGCGCCAGGCCCAGACCGTAAAGTATCAGCGGCAGCAGGAACAGCGGCAGCCAGAGCATGACCCAGGAAACATGCAGAAACAGCGCCGACAGAAGGACCAGCGCGACGCTGCCGACCGCGATATGAACCAGCGCTGCGCCAACCGTTACCGCCGGCAGCAGGGCCAGCGGGAACCGCACTTTGGTGACCAGGTTGGGCTGGGACAGGATGGCGGCCGGTGCGCGGCTCAGAACTTCCGAGAAGTAATTGAACACCGCCAGACCGGCAAACACATTGAGGCCGTAGGTCAGCGCGTCGCTCGAACCGGCACTGGGCCAGCGCATCTGCATGAACTCATGAAAGATGAGCGTAAAGACAAAGATCTGCGTCAGCGGTTGCAGAACAGGCCACAACAAACCCAGAACCGAGCCACGGTAGCGCCCGGCGACATCGCGCCGGAGCCATTGCCAATACAGATAGTGATGCTTGAACATTGAGGTTTTATGAGCACTTGTGGCGGGGCACAAGTGCGCAAATTTTATTCTTGTTGAGACTTCCGAAAATCAAGGCAGCCCTGATTGTCATCCCGGACCTGATCCGGGATCCACTGACACGCAAAGCCTGGATTGCGGGTCTGGTCTGCAATGACAGGCGAGTGGGCAAAGTAAAATCGTCGGCAATGCCTACCTATGAACCTGCTTCGCCCAATCTGCAGCGCACTGCCGATCATTGGGATGCGTGGCAGCGTGATCTGCCGGCAGCGCAAGGGCTTTACAAGGATTGGGGCGATCATCCCACAGTTTTTCAGGCGGTCATGCGCCACGTGTTTGGCAGCGCGGATGTGGATTTTTTCTCCTTCCTGAAGAACAAGTACCCGGGCTGCGCGCAAGCCCATGCGCTGAGCCTGTGCTGCGGCGATGGCGCTTTTGAGGAACAGTTGCTGCAAATGGGCGTGTTTGGCGAGATCACCGGGCTTGAGTTGTCACCCGAACGCATCGCCTACGGCGAAAGCCGCAACTCCCAAGGCCAGACCGACGGGCTCAGGCGGCTGCACTTTCTTCAGCAGGATGTCAACCTCGGCAACTATGGCGAGCAGTGTTTTGATGTGGTGTTTGCGAAAGCCGCCCTGCACCACATCGAGCAACTGGAGCAGGCGATGGAAGGGATCCGGCGTTGTCTGCGCCCGGGTGGTCTGCTGATCACCATTGATTTTTTCGGGCCATCCCGATTCCAGTGGACAGACGCGCAACTGGCGGCCTGCAATACGTTTTGGAGTCAGCGGGTTCCGCCCAGGCTGCAGCACGGGCGTGCGGGTCACGCGGTCGGCGCCATTACCCGGCCCACCCCGGAGGCGATGATCGCCATGGACCCGTCTGAGGCGGTTCGTTCAGGCGAGCTGTACGGTCTGATGAGGGATCATTTCGACATTCTGGAAGACTTTGCTTTGGGCGGCACTGTGCTGCATTTGCTTTTGAGCGAGGACAGGGTTAACCATTTCGACGCGTCGGACCCATCGCACAACGCCGTACTTGAGGAGGCCGTGGCATTTGAACAGCAGCTGATTTCAAGCGGCGCCTTGAGCAGCGATTTTCGATTTATGGTGGCCAGACCCAAAACAACAGGGCCATGCGCTTGAATCCGATGCTTGTACTGGAAACTCCCGCCGAATCGGATCTGGTTCCGTACAGCGCGTGCACAGTGTTGCCTGCGCAAGCGGTGCTGGTGCTGGCGCCGCATCCGGACGATGAGGTGTTTGGCTGTGGTGGCGCCATCGCGCGCCATGTCAAAACCGGCGTTGCTGTCAGCGTGCTGGTGTTGACCGACGGCGCCCTGTATGGCGACACCAGCGTACGCCAACTCGAAAGTCGTGCTGCCGCAAAAGTGCTGGGCTACGGAGAGCCGCAATTCTGGAATTACCCGGACCGTGGCCTGCTCTATGACGATGCGCTGGTGCAACGCCTGGCGGAGAAGATTGCACAAACCGGTGCCGACCTGGTTTATGCGCCCTCGCCTTGGGAGGCGCACCCGGATCACCGGCAAACCTACATGCTGGCGGTGGCGGCGGTGCGGCAATCGGCGCCGAACGTTCGTTTGGCCTTGTATGAAGTGGCGGCACCGCTGCGGCCCAATGTGCTGCTGGACATCACCGACCTGGTCGCGATCAAGAGCGCTGCGATGCGCTGCTTTGAATCGCAATTGAAGCAGCAGGATTACGCGGCACACATGCAGGCCTTGAATCGCTACCGAACCTACACCCTGGGGCCTGAGGTGCTGGCCGCCGAGGCTTTTTGGCTGGTGTCGCCGCAAGCGCTCGACCACACCCTGCGGGAGAGCCTGTTTTCTCTGCTGTCGCACGGAAATCTGACCATATCAAAAGACATGGATCCCGGGTCAA
>CAIRAW010000050.1 GCA_903876735.1 uncultured beta proteobacterium
CAAACTCGGCGCTGCGATTGGCGCAAGCCGCGCAGCGGTCGATGCGGGCTACGCACCGAACGACTGGCAGATCGGCCAGACCGGCAAGATCGTCGCACCGCAGCTCTACATCGCAGCGGGCATCAGCGGCGCCATCCAGCATCTGGCCGGCATGAAGGACTCCAAGGTGATCGTGGCGATCAACAAAGATCCGGAAGCGCCGATCTTCTCGGTGGCCGACTACGCTCTGGAAGCCGATCTGTTTGCGGCCGTGCCGGAACTGACGGCTGCGCTGTAACAGGCCCGCCTGGCCTCGTCATTGCGAGGAGCGAAGCGCTGCAGTCCATGGATTGCCGCGCTTCGCTCGTAATAACAAGAGGCGTTTTTGCCAAAGAAATTGGTGTTTTGTAATCTGCTAATTCCTAGCGTCCCCGGAGATTTGACATGAGCTACGTTGCCCCTTTGAAGGACATGCTTTTCAATATCAAGCATCTGGCCGATATTGACCAGATCGCTCAACTGCCTGGTTTTGAGGATGCTGGTTTTGACACGGCTCAGGCCGTGCTCGAAGAGGCAGCCAAGTTTAATGAGGGCGTGCTCAGTCCGCTGAACTGGGAAGGCGACAAGAATCCGACCAGTTGGGCGGACGGCAAGGTAACAGCGACACCGGGCTTCAAGGAAGCATTTCAACAGTTTGCCGAAGCCGGCTGGCAGGGTTTGCAGCATCCGGTTGATTTCGGTGGCCAGGGCTTGCCCAAGGCGATTGGTGCTTCCTGCGGTGAGATGCAGAACTCGGCCAACATGAGTTTTGCCCTGTGCCCGCTGCTCACCGATGGCGCGATCGAAGCCTTGCTGACGGCTGGCTCCGACGAGCTCAAAGCCATTTATCTCGAGAACCTGATTAGCGGCAAGTGGACTGGCACCATGAACCTGACCGAGCCGCAGGCCGGCAGCGACTTGGCGGCCGTGCGCACACGCGCCGAACCGCAGCCCGATGGCAGCTTCAAGGTGGCGGGGACCAAGATTTTCATCACCTGGGGTGAACACGACATGGCCGAGAACATCGTCCATCTGGTGCTGGCGCGCGTCACGGGCGCACCCGAAGGTGTCAAGGGCATCAGCCTGTTTGTGGTGCCGAAGTTTCTCGTGAACAAGGACGGCTCGCTGGGCGCGCGCAACGACGTGCAGTGCGTCAGCATCGAGCACAAGATGGGCATCAAGGCGAGCCCCACGGCCGTGCTGCAGTTCGGTGACCATGGCGGTGCCATCGGTTATCTGGTGGGGCAGGAGAATCGCGGCCTGGAGTATATGTTTATCATGATGAACGCCGCGCGTTTTGGCGTCGGCGTGCAAGGCATTGCGATCGCCGAGCGGGCTTATCAAAAAGCCGTTACCTTCGCCAAGGAACGCGTGCAAAGCCGCCCGGTTGATGGCTCCATCATGGCCGGCGCACCGATCATCCATCACCCTGATGTCAAGCGCATGCTGATGACGATGCGTGCCTACACCGAAGGCTGCCGGGCTATGGCGACGGTGGCGGCAGCGGCATTTGATGCCGCGCACCACCATCCGGATGCCGACGCGCGCAAACAGAATCAGACCTTCTATGAATTCATGGTGCCGCTGGTCAAGGGCTACAGCACCGAGATGAGCCTCGAAGTGACGTCGCTCGGCGTGCAGGTGCACGGCGGCATGGGCTACATCGAGGAAACCGGTGCCGCCCAGTATTACCGCGACGCCAAGATCCTGACCATCTATGAAGGCACGACCGCGATTCAGGCCAACGACCTGGTCGGTCGCAAGACCTCACGCGACGGCGGCCAATCGGCCAAGGGCCTGGCGCTGCAGATCGAGGCGACGGAAGGCCTGCTCAACAAGAGTGGCACTGCTGATGCGCTGGTCGTTGCCAAACGTCTCAAGACGGCGCGCGAAGCTTTCGTTGACGTGGTGAACTTCGTAGCCGGCAATACCAAAGCCAGTCCGAATGCCGTGTTTTCCGGCAGCGTGCCCTACCTGATGCTGGCGGGCAATCTGATGGCCGGATGGCAACTGGCGCGCGCCCTGCTGGTGGCGCAGGAATCGATCGCCGACAATGTCGATGTGGCATTCATGCAGGCCAAGATCGTCACGACGCGTTTCTACGCCGACCACATGCTGACCAAGATTCCGGGGGTGCGTGACGCCATCCTGGAAGGCGCCGAGAGCGTGACGGCTCTGGCGCTGGAGTCGTTTTGATCCAAAGAAATAGATTAATGGAGACCCCATGTCAAGATTGCCAGCGCCCCTGAATCATTTGCCGTTCCCGGTGATTGCTTCGCCACTGTTCATCATCAGTACGCCCAAACTGGTGATTGCCCAGTGCATCGCTGGTGTCGTCGGCTCCATGCCGGGGCTCAACGCACGTCCGGCCGAGCAGTTAGAGGAGTGGTTGATCGAGATCACCGAAGCGCTTGCCAAGCACAACCAGGCGCACCCGGAGCAGGCGGCCGCTCCTTTTGCCATCAACCAGATCGTGCACAAAAGCAATGACCGCCTGGCGCACGACATGGCGATGTGCGTCAAGTACAAGGTGCCGATCATCATCACTTCACTGGGGGCGCGTGAAGACATCAACGATGCCGCCCATTCCTATGGCGGCGTCGTGCTGCACGATGTCATCAGCAACAAACACGCGCACAAGGCGATCGAGAAGGGCGCCGACGGACTGATTGCTGTGGCAACCGGCGCTGGCGGCCACGCCGGGGTCAAGAGCCCGTTTGCCCTGATCCAGGAAATCCGCCAGTGGTTCGATGGGCCGTTGGCGCTGAGCGGTTCCATCTCGACCGGAGACGCTGTGCTGGCTGCGCAGGCGGCCGGCGCCGACTTCGCCTATATCGGCTCGGCCTTCATCGCCACGCAGGAGGCACGCGCCTCCGAGGCCTACAAGCAGGCGATTGTGGATTCCAACTCGGACGACATCGTTTACAGCAACCTCTTTACCGGCGTGCACGGCAATTACCTGGCGCCCAGCATCCGCAACGCCGGGCTTGACCCGGACAATCTGCCAGAAAGCGATCCGAGCAAGATGAATTTCAGCGGTGACAAAACCAAGGCATGGAAGGACATCTGGGGTTGCGGTCAGGGCATCGGTGCCGTCACGCAGATTCAGACCACGGCCGAGTACGTAGCGCAACTCAAGCGCGAGTACGCCGCAGCACGCCAGCGCTTGCTGGCGATGAATTACGTCTGATTTTTCGGCGCGCAGGGGAGCAGCGCCGAAAAGACTGCGATGCAGTTCATCTCGAAAGAAGATGTGGCGCGCCGGGCGCCCTACAGCACGCTGGTTGATGCGCTAGCCAGAGGCCTGCGGGAACCGATTGAGTCGCCGCCGCGCATGCATTTGAATCCCAACCACGACGCCAGCACAGTTTTGATCATGACGGCCTGGCGCCCGGGACGCACGATGGGCACCAAGATCATTTCGATCTGGCCGGGCAACAATGCCAAGGGCAGGGCTGCGGTGTCGGCGGTTTACGTGCTGAGTTCCTGCGCGGATGGCACACCGTTGGCGGTCATCGATGGCACGGAACTGACGCTGCGCCGCACGGCGGCCACGGCCGCGCTGGCAGCGCAGCGTTTGGCACGCCCGGACAGCAAGAGGCTCGCGGTACTCGGCACGGGCGCCCTCTCAGCGCACCTGGCGATGTCGCACCACGCTGTGTTTGGTTTGACCGAAACCACGATCTGGGGTCGTCAGTTCGACAAGGCGCAGGCCGTGGTCGATGCACTGGCCAGTGTCGGTATTGCGGCGCGCGCCACGACCGATCTGCAGCGCACGTTGGCCAGCACCGATTTGGTGGCGGCAGCCACCACGGCCACCCAGCCTTTCATCCGCAGCGAATGGGTAATGAGCGGCACACACCTGGGTTTGATTGGCGCGTTCACGGCCAGCATGGCGGAGGCCGAACCGGCGTTGCTGTCCCGAGCCAGTCTCTTTGCCGACACGCGTGACGGTGTTTTGGAAAAAGGCGGTGAAGTCTGGCAGGCCTTGCAGTGCGGCCTGATCAAGGCCAGCGACGTGCGTGCTGAACTCGCCGAACTGGTAGCGCTCGCGCCCAAGGTGACAGGTCGCAGCTCAGATCAGGAGATCACGGTATTCAAGTCGGTTGGCTTTGCGGCACTCGACCTGATCGCCGCAGAGCATTTGCTGGCGGCCTGAACGGACTCAGCTTGGCCAGCTTGAGCCATGCTCCGGGACCACTGCGCGCCAGCCCAGTTCATGTTTGATGCGCTTGCGCAGTTCGTCTGCCGCTGCCATCTCGCCATGCACCACATAGACCTGGTCGGGCGCTTGCGGCATGGTGCGCAGCCAGGCCAGCAATTGATTGGCGTCGGCGTGGGCCGAGGCTGATTGCAGTTGTACCACTTCAGCTTTGACTTCGACATCATGACCATGGATGCGTACGGATTTGGCGCCGCTGGCAAGAGTGGCGCCGCGCGTGCCGGGCGCCTGGTATCCGGTCAGGATGATCATGTTGCGGCGGTTGCCCGCATAGAGTGCGAGGTGGTGCAGGACACGCCCGCCAGTGGCCATGCCGCTGGCCGACAGGATCACCATCGGGCCATGGTGGTTGGCCAAGGCGCGTGACTCGTCGGTGCTGCTGACCATGGTGGCGCCGTGCGTGAGGGCGCGGGTGTCCTTGCTGTTCAAGCGGTGGTCCTGCGGGTGGTGTTCAAACAAATGGGTGGTGTGCACGGCCATCGGACTGTCCAGAAAAACGGGCAGCGACTGGGGGATGTCGCCGCGCACCTTCAGCAGGTGTATGGCGTGCAGCAAGGCCTGGGCCCGCCCCACGGCAAACACGGGAACCACTGCCACGCCACCGCGCGCAGCCAGTTTCTTCAAGGCTGGTCCCAATTCGGCCAGCACATCCTCCTTCGGATGTTCGCGGTCGCCGTAGGTCGATTCAATCAGTACGGTGTCGGCCAGCGGCGCCTCGGCTGGCGGGTTCATGATCAGGTCATCGGGCCGGCCCAGATCACCCGAAAACAGGATGCGCCGTCCGGCAACCTCCAGCAGCACACTCGACGCTCCCAGGATATGGCCGGCAGGCGAAAAACTGACACGCCAGTCCGGGATAGGCTGAAACGTCACGCCGAACCTGACGGTCTTGATCAGGGCCAGGCAATCGAGCGCATCCTGACGCGTGTAGAGCGGCAGGGCCGGCGCGTGCTTGGAGAAACCATGGCGGTTGGCGAAGGCCGCATCTTCTTCCTGGATGTGACCGCTATCGGGCAGCAGGATGCGACACAGGTCGCGTGTGCCGGTGCTGGCGTAGACCGGGCCGGCAAAGCCCTCCTTGGCTAGCAGCGGCAGGTAGCCGCTGTGGTCAAGATGGGCATGGGTCAGCAGAACGGCGTCAATCTCGCTCGGCGCGATCGGCAAGGGGGTCCAGTTGCGCAAGCGCAGTGGCTTGTAACCCTGGAACAGGCCGCAATCGATCAGCAAACTCCTGCCATCGTGGCGCACCAGGTATTTGGAGCCGGTGACGGTACTGGCGCCACCCAAAAAAGTGATATTGACACTCATGTGACCTTCTCCCCGTGCTTTGATGTGATGACATCACTATGCACAAAAAAATGCCGCGAAGCCATTGATATTCTTCGCGGCATTGTTCGGCGTCAATCGGGCCGAAGTGAGTGGGTCAAATCGTCAACTGAAGAAGCTTTTCAGGCGATTGGTCCAGCTGTCGCCGCTGGGCAGATGTTTGCTGCCGCCCTTTTTCAGGGATTCGTCGAGATCGCGCAGTAGTTTGCGCTGGTGTTCTGTGAGCTTGACCGGCGTCTCCACCGTGATGTGGCAGTAGAGGTCTCCCGGATAGCTGGAGCGCACGCCCTTGATGCCTTTGCCGCGCAGCCTGAATTGCTTGCCGGTTTGCGTCCCTTCCGGGATGTCGATGGCGGCCTTCCCGGCCAGCGTCGGCACGTCAATCTCGCCGCCCAGAGCGGCCGTGATCAGGCTGATTGGCACGGCGCAATGGATGTCGTCGCCGTCGCGCTCGAAAATGTCGTGTTTCTTGAGCCGGATCTCGATGTACAAATCACCGGGCGGGCCGCCATTGGTGCCGGGCTCGCCGTTGCCGGCGCTGCGGATGCGCATGCCGCCGTCGATACCGCCTGGAATCTTGACCTCCAGCGTCTTTTGCTTCTTGATCTTGCCTTGGCCATGGCAAGCGGTGCAGGGTTCGGGGATCACCTTGCCGGCACCGCGGCAGGTCGGGCAGGTTTGCTGTACGCTGAAGAAACCCTGGCGCATCTGCACCGCGCCAGAGCCGTTGCAGGTGCCGCAGGTCTTGGCCTGGGTGCCCGGTTTGGCACCGCTGCCGTGGCAGACATCGCAACTGTCCCAGCTCGGGATGCGGATCTGGGCGTCTTTGCCGGCTGCCGCTTCTTCGAGCGTGACTTCCATGGCGTAACTCAAATCGCTGCCGCGGAATACCTGGCGACCGCCGCCGCCGCCGGCGCGGCCGCGCTGCTGGCCGAACATGTCGCCGAAAATATCGCCAAAGGCCTCGGCAAAGCCGCCATAGCCTTCGCCACCGGGGCCACCGCGCATATTGGGATCAACACCAGCGTGACCGTGCTGGTCATAAGCGGCCCGCTTTTGCGGGTCCGACAGCATCTCGTAGGCTTCCTTGGATTCCTTGAACTTTTCCTCCGCCACCTTGGATGAGTCGCCCTGATTGCGGTCAGGGTGGTGCTTCATCGCGTGCTTGCGATAGGCCTTCTTGATTTCTTCGTCCGAGGCGTTTTTGGGAACGCCCAGAACTTCGTAGTAGTCTCTTTTAGCCATGGTCTCTCAATGCCCGGTTTCAATACGAACGCCGCGTTGAACCTTTTAGCGTTCAACGCGGCGCCTGATAACAAGGGTCAGAACAGTGTCCTGACCAAGGCCTTAGCCCTTCTTGACTTCTTTCACTTCGGCGTCGACCACATTGTCATCCGCTGCTTGCGACGAAGCGCCTTGCGCACCTGTGGCCCCGCCGGCGCCACCGGTTGCAGCTTCGGCGGCCTGCTTGGCCTGCATGTCGGCGTACATCTTCTCGCCCAGTTTCTGGCTTACCGTCGACAAGGCTGCATTTTTTTCCTCGATCAGGGTCTTGTCGTCGGCCTTGAGGGCGTCTTCCACGTCCTTGATCGCTGCTTCAATTTTTTCCTTCTCGCCGGCTTCAAGCTTGTCGCCGTATTCGGTCAGACTCTTCTTGACACTGTGCACATTGGCGTCGGCGGTGTTGCGGGCCTGCACCAGTTCAAGCTTCTTCTTGTCATCGGCGGCGTTGAGTTCGGCGTCCTTCACCATCTGCTGGATCTCGGCTTCGCTCAAGCCCGAATTGGCCTTGATCGTGATCTTGTTTTCCTTGCCGGTGCCCTTGTCCTTGGCGCCCACATGCAAAATGCCGTTGGCGTCGATGTCAAACGACACTTCAATCTGCGGCGTGCCACGCGAAGCGGGCGGAATGCCTTCCAGGTTGAATTCACCCAGCATCTTGTTGCCGGCAGCGATCTCACGCTCGCCCTGGAATACCTTGATCGTCACGGCCGGCTGGTTGTCGTCAGCAGTCGAGAAGGTCTGGGCAAACTTGGTCGGTATGGTCGTGTTCTTGGTGATCATCTTGGTCATGACGCCACCGAGCGTCTCGATGCCCAGTGACAGCGGGGTCACGTCGAGCAGCAGCACGTCCTTGCGGTCGCCCGAGAGCACCTGGCCCTGAATCGCTGCGCCAACGGCAACCGCCTCGTCCGGATTCACGTCCTTGCGTGGCTCGCGGCCGAACAACTCCTTGACCTTTTCCTGGACCTTGGGCATGCGCGTCATGCCGCCGACCAGGATCACGTCGTTAATCTCGGAGACCTTGACGCCAGCGTCCTTGATGGCAGTGCGGCAGGGACCGATGGTGCGTTCGATCAGCTCTTCAACCAGAGACTCGAGCTTGGCGCGTGTGAGCTTGATGCTCAGGTGCTTGGGACCCGACGCATCGGCTGTGATGTATGGCAGGTTGATGTCGGTTTGCGCGCTGCTGGAGAGTTCAATCTTGGCTTTTTCGGCCGCTTCCTTCAGGCGTTGCAGCGCCAGCACGTCCTTGCCCAGATCAACGCCCTGGTCCTTCTTGAACTCGGCGATGATGAAGTCGATGATGCGCTGGTCGAAGTCTTCGCCGCCCAGGAAGGTGTCGCCGTTGGTGGAGAGTACTTCAAACTGCTTCTCGCCATCGACGTCGGCAATCTCGATGATGGAGACGTCAAAAGTGCCGCCGCCGAGGTCATAGACGGCGATCTTGCGGTCGCCCTTTTCGTTCTTGTCCAGACCGAAGGCCAAAGCGGCTGCGGTCGGCTCGTTGATGATGCGCTTGACGTCCAGACCGGCAATGCGGCCGGCGTCCTTGGTCGCTTGACGCTGAGCATCATTGAAGTAGGCGGGCACCGTGATGACCGCTTCCGTCACGGCTTCGCCAAGGTAATCTTCAGCCGTCTTCTTCATCTTGCGCAGGATGTCGGCGCTGACCTGTTGTGCCGAGATCTGCTTGCCGCGCACTTCAACCCAAGCGTCGCCGTTGTCGGCGGCGGCGATCTTGTAGGGCATCAGATCAATGTCCTTCTGCACTTCCTTCTCGACAAACTTGCGACCGATCAGGCGCTTGACCGCGTACAGCGTGTTCTTCGGATTCGTGACGGCCTGGCGCTTGGCCGAGGCGCCGACCAGCACTTCGCCGTCTTCCTGGTAGGCGACGACGGACGGCGTGGTGCGCGCACCCTCGGCGTTCTCAATCACCTTGGGGGTGTTGCCCTCCATGACCGAGACGCAGCTGTTGGTGGTTCCCAAGTCAATACCAATGATTCTTCCCATGATCTACTCCAGTGTTCAGATATTTTTGAGTTGTGGATAACTTGAACGATTTCAAGTCAAAAAAAGCAATTATTTGGGCGCTGTGACCGTCACCAGCGCCGGGCGCAGCACGCGCTCGGCAATGGAATAGCCCTTTTGCAGCACGGTCACCACGGTGTTGGCTTCCAATTCGGAGGGTACGACGCTGATGGCCTGCTGCTGATGGGGATCAAACTTGCTGCCGGCGGCTGGGTTGATGACCAGCACCTTGTTGCGCTCCAACGCCGCGAGCAACTGGCGCAGGGTGGCTTGCGCGCCTTCGCGAATCTGCTCGGCCGTCGCCTCCGGCAGGCTCAGACCGGCTTCCAGACTATCGACCACCGGCAGCAGACTGTCGGCGAAGCCCTCCACGGCAAACTTGCGGGCTTTTGAAATATCCTCTTCGGCGCGGCGTCTTGCGTTGTCGGCCTCGGCTTTGGCGCGCAGAAACTGGTCTGCCAGCGCGGCGCTTTTTGCCTGCAGCTCGGCCAGATCGGCCTGAGCGCGCGACAGGGCATCGGCTTCGTTGGCTGCTTGCGCAGCGATCAGTTCTTCGGGACTCGCCTGGGCGCCAGATTGGGCTTGGGTTTGGTTTGGATCGTTGTCAGACATGCAAATAGACCAGATTGTTGACTGTTATGCACCTGAAATGGGGACAGGCGCGGGCAATTCAAGGGCGCAGGGCATGCACGCTTGAAGTGGGCGCCGGGTCAACCCGACTCGCCCAGGGTAAACGTTGTTTATCCCGAGATGCCCAACAATTCGACGTCGAACTTGAGGGTGGCGTTGGGTGGAATCACCCCGCCGGCGCCGCGCGCGCCATAGCCCAGTTCGGCCGGGATGATCAGGGTACGCACGCCACCGACTTGCATGCCGGCCACGCCTTCGTCCCAGCCCCGAATCACCATGCCGGCACCAAGAGAAAACACAAACGGGTCCCGACGGTCCTTGCTCGAGTCAAACTTTGCACCCTGGACGCCGTCGTTGTAGAGCCAGCCGGTGTAATGAACGGTGACACTTTTGCCCTTGGTGGCTTGAGCGCCAGCGCCGATGATGCTGTCCTCGTATTGCAGGCCGGAGGCGGTGGTGGTCATGTTGAATCCTTGATTGCTACTGAATAGATAGCTGAATGCGATCAATTGATGAGGGTCGCACCCAGAAAGCCTGAAATTATGCCAGCAGACGACGGGTCTATCCAGCGCTCTGGCGTGGTGAGGGCTGTTCCGTGGCTTTCCTGGACTGCAGGCTTGCCCACTTGAGTGCAAAGGCGGGCAGGTCTCCGAGGCGCTTGAGCAGGTCAGCACCTGAAGGCGTGACCACATAGCCGCTCTTGCCGTGGTTGACCAGTCCGGCCTCGCGCAGTTCCTTGATACGGGTGTTCAGTGTATTGGGCGTGATGCCGCCAACGCTGTCCTGCAGCAGACGGAAGGTCTGCGCATGACCGTCTTTCAATGCCCAGAGCACCCGGATTGCGTAACGCGATTCGAGCAGACCCAGCAGCTGACTGATGGCGGCATTTTCCTTGGCACTCATGAACGCAATCTCCTCGAATCTTTATCAGTCCGCCGGGTACATTGACGCTGGCCGGGGCCGTCATGTGCCCCTGCTACCCGCAATTGTTTTTGATGTGAGGCGAAACTATAACGCAGATTCAAGTCTGCTCCTACTTTTATAGCTTGGTGCTCGAAGTTGATCCAGACCAAAGCCGTTGTTACCTCAGTTCTGCCACAATTTGGCGGCAATGACCCGTAGGCTTCTATCCGTCCATGAATCACCTTGAATCGCGTAATCGCCGTGCGCTGCTGAAGTTGCTGTGCGCCAGCGCCAGCAGCCTGTGCCTGCCACGCAGCGCCTGGAGTCAACAGCGCTTTGCCAGCAATCCTTTCACGCTCGGTGTCGCAAGTGGTTCGCCGACGGCGGACTCGGTGGTGCTGTGGACGCGCTTGCACCTGCCGCGTGCGTCGGGCGACAGCATCGGGCGCGCGCCGATTGCGCTGCGCTGGGAGGTGGCGCACGACGAGCAGTTTGCACGCATCGTGCAAAGCGGGCAGACCCTGGCGGTTGCGGAACTCGCGCATTCGGTGCATGTCGAAGTGGCAGGTCTGGAACCCGACCGCTGGTACTTTTATCGCTTTATGGCCGGCGCTGCGCTTAGCGCGCTCGGGCGCACGCGCACCTTTCCGAAACCCGACGCGGTGGTCGACCAGTTGCGGCTGGCTTACGCTTCGTGCCAGAAGTGGGAGGACGGCTATTTCACGGCCTGGCGCCACATGCGCGAAGAGAACCTGGATCTGGTGCTGTTTCTGGGTGACTACATCTATGAGTACCCGGGCTCCAGCAGCAAACTGCGTAGCCCAAGCGGCGGTTGGGTGTTGAACTTGAACGACTATCGCCAGCGCTATGCCTTGTACAAAGGGGACGCCGACCTGCAGGCCATGCATGCGGCCTGCCCGTGGTTGCTGACGTGGGACGACCACGAGGTGCAAAACGACTATGCGGGACTTCAGGCCGGCAACAGCGGCTTTGCCGATCCTTCCTCAGCAGCCGATTTTTTGGTGCGCAGGGCTGCCGCTTACCAAGCCTGGTATGAACACATGCCGGTGCGATCCTCGGTGCTGCTGCAAGGTCTGGCGGGTTTGTCACTCGGGGCCGAGATGCGAATTTACCAACGGCTTCAATTTGGTCAACTGGCCTCACTATTCATGCTTGACGGCCGGCAGTACAAGGATCCGCAGGTTTGCAACAAGGACGAAGCCTTGGGCTCAAGCCGTGTCAATCCAGCCTATTGCGCTCAATGGCCCGACGCCCGGCGCAGCTTGTTGGGCCAGCAGCAGGAGCGCTGGTTGTACCAGGAATTCAGCCAGGCCCGCGCGCGCGAAACGCATTGGAATGTGCTGGGCCAGCCGACCCTGCTCGGGCAGCGCAACTTCAAGTCTGGCTCCGGTCGGGTACTGTGGAACGACGGCTGGGATGGCTACAGTGCTGCGCGCAGCCGCTTGACCGATTCCTTGCGCCAACAACGGGTGTCCAATCCGGTGGTGCTTGGGGGCGACGTGCATGAAAACTGGGTCGGTCATGTCAAGGCCGACTATGCCGACCCCAACAGCGCCAGCGTTGGTGTCGAGTTCTGCGGTACCAGCATCACTTCACGTTCAGGTGGCGCTGCGAGAACCCGCGAGATTCTGGCCGCCAACCCGCACTTTGTTTTTGCTGATGCACAACGCAAGGGCTATGGCGTGGTCGATTTCAGGCCTGACCATCTCACCACCACCTTGCGCGCGGTCGATGACGTGATGCGCCAGGACAGCCGGATTGAAACGCTGGCACGCTTCACGGTGCAGAGCGGGCGGCCCGTGTTGGAGAGAGTCTGACTTGGCAAATTAAACCGTGGCCAGCGCCTGCTCCAGGTCTTCCAGCAGATCGTCGATATGCTCGATGCCCAGCGACAGGCGCACCATGTCGGGCTTGACGCCGGCCTTGGCCAGTTCTTCGGCGTTGAGTTGGCGGTGCGTGGTTGATGCCGGATGGCAGGCCAGCGATTTGGCGTCGCCAATATTGACCAGCCGCGTGAACAGCTTGAGCGCGTCCTGAAACCTGGCGCCCGCTTCCAGACTGTCGCTGGCCTTCAGGCCGAAACTGATGATGCCCGATGCGCGGCCGCCCAGGTATTTCTGCACCAGCGCGTGGTCGCTGTGGTCGCTCAACCCGGCATAGTTGACCCAACTCACCTTGGAGTGTGATTTCAGCTTTATGGCAACGCGCAGCGCGTTCTCGCAAATGCGGTCCATGCGCAGGGCCAGGGTTTCGATGCCTTGCAGGATCTGGAACGCCGCCAGCGGACTCAGGGCGGCGCCCATGTTGCGTAGCGGCACGACGCGGGCACGGCCGATGTAGGCGGCGGCACCCAGCGCCTCGGTATAAACGACGCCGTGGTAGCTGACGTCGGGTTCGTTGAGGCGCTTGAAGCGTTGCTTGTGCTCGGCCCATGGGAACTTGCCGGAGTCAACAATGACGCCGCCAATCGTCGTGCCATGACCGCCCAGGTACTTGGTCAGCGAGTGCACCACGATGTCGGCGCCATGTTCAAACGGACGGCACAAGTAAGGGCTGGCCACTGTGTTGTCCACGATCAGCGGCACGCCGTTGGCGTGGGCGATGGCCGCCAGCGCTGCCAGATCGGTGATGTTGCCCAGCGGGTTGCCGATGGTTTCGCAATACACGGCCTTGGTGCGCTCATCAATCAGTTTGGCAAAAGAGGCCGGGTCGCGGGAATCGGCAAAGCGCACCTCGATCCCCATTTGCGGGAAGGTGTGGGCAAACAGGTTGTAAGTGCCGCCGTACAGTGTGGAGGCCGAGACGATGTTGTCGCCCGCCTCGGTGATGGTCTGGATGGCATAGGCAATCGCCGACATGCCCGACGCCACAGCCAGCGCGCCAATGCCGCCTTCCATCGCTGCCACGCGTGCCTCGAGCACCGCGTTGGTGGGGTTCATGATGCGGCTGTAGATGTTGCCCGCCACCTTCAGGTCAAACAGATCAGCGCCATGCTGGGTATTGTCAAAGGCGTAGGCCACTGTCTGGTAAATCGGCACGGCAACCGCTTTGGTCGTGGGGTCTGGTGTGTAGCCGCCGTGGATGGCAATTGTTTCGATTTTCATGGCCTGTGGTCCTGTGCAGAAAAAGGCCGATCTTAGTTGGCCTTACGGTATCGCCATAGACCGAGTATTCATATCGATATACCCGGCCCTGGCGGTCCGGGTCTGCGATCAGGGCCGCAGCACCGTGAGCAGGCGATCGAGCCCACCCGAGTTGATGCAGACGTTGGCGCGTTCACGCACGGCCGGTTTGGCATGGTAGGCCACCGACAGGCCGGCCTCGCCCATCATCGGCAGATCATTGGCGCCATCGCCCATAGCGATGGCCTGCTTCGGGCTGATGCCCAGCAGCGCGCAGGTTTGCAGCAGCATCCGGCGCTTTTCTTCGCCGTCACAGATGTCGCCCCAGTCCTGGTCCAGCATGCGCCCGGTGAGAAGTCCGTCCCGAAACTCCAACTGGTTGGAGCGCGTGTAGTCGATGCCCAATTGATCGCGCACGCGGTCGGTAAAGTAGGTGAAGCCACCCGAGACCAGCAGCACTTTGAGTCCGGCCTGTTTGCACGCCGCCACCAGTTCGGCCGCGCCCGGGTTCAGGCGCAGGCGCTGCTGGTAGATCCGCTCCAGATCTGCCAGGCTGACGCCCTTGAGCAAGGCCACGCGCTGGCGCAGGCTCTCCTTGTAGTCGGCAATTCTGCCTTGCATGGCTGCTTCGGTGATGGCGGCCACTTCGGCCTTGCGCCCGACGGCGTCGGCGATTTCATCGACGCACTCGATGTTGATCAAGGTTGAGTCCATGTCGAACGCGATCAGCTTGAAGTCGCTCAAACGCAAAGCGGGCTCGATGTCGCGAATGGCGAGGTCGGGGGCAGTTTCTGTCACAGGTTTCATGCGGCGTGGCCTGCTTTGGCAGGCGGGTTATTGAGTTTGGGTTGGCCCAAAGCGCGCAGGACATCGCGCACCATCTGCGAGCGGTCTTTGGCTTCGGGCAGAGCGCGTTCAATGCGCAGTTTCTCGTTGCCGGCGAGTTTGATGTGGCGGTTCTTCTGGACCATCTCGATGATGCGCATCGAATCGATGGGTGGATCTTTCTTGAAGGTGATGGTGATGACGCCCGGCGCGGCGTCGACTTTCACCACACCGTAGGGCTGGCTGATGACGCGCAGGCGGTGCACATCAATCAGGGTCTGCGCCTGTGGCGGCAACTTGCCGAAGCGGTCCACTATCTCTTCCAGCAGTGCGTCGATCTGGTCAGTGTTTTTCGCAGTGGCCAACTTCTTGTAGAAGGACAGGCGCAGATGAACGTCGCCGCAATAGTCATTGGGCAGCAGCGCCGGCGCGTGCAGATTGATGTCGGTCGTGACATTCAGCGGGCTGAGCAAATCGGGTTCGATACCGGCTTTCAGACAGCGCACGGCTTCGGCCAGCATCTCGTTGTAGAGTTGAAAACCCACTTCGAGCATGTTGCCGCTCTGGTTTTCACCGAGCACCTCGCCGGCACCTCGAATCTCCAGATCGTGCATGGCCAGGTAAAAGCCGGAGCCGAGTTCTTCCATCTGCTGAATCGCTTCGAGGCGCTGGCTGGCCTGTTTCGTCAGGCCTTGTAGATCGGGCACCATCAGGTAAGCATAGGCCTGGTGGTGGCTGCGCCCGACGCGCCCGCGCAACTGGTGCAATTGGGCCAGGCCAAACTTGTCGGCGCGCGCCATGACGATGGTGTTGGCGGTGGGCACGTCGATGCCGGTTTCGATGATGGTGGAGCACAGCAAGAGGTTGAAGCGCTGGGCCACAAAGTCGCGCATTACCGATTCCAACTGGCGCTCGGGCATCTGGCCGTGGGCCACGGCGATGCGCGCTTCGGGCAGCAGTTCTTCCAGTTTGGCACGGCGGTTCTCAATCGTTTCGACCTCGTTGTGCAGGAAGTAGACCTGGCCGCCGCGCTTGAGCTCGCGCAGCACGGCTTCGCGGATGACGCCATTGCCTTCGCTGCGGACAAAGGTCTTGATCGCCAGCCGACGCTGCGGCGCGGTCGCGATCACGCTCAGGTCGCGCAGACCTTCGAGCGCCATGCCCAGGGTGCGCGGGATCGGCGTGGCGGTCAGCGTCAGCACATCGACCTCGGCGCGCAGCGCTTTCATGGCCTCCTTGTGGCGCACGCCAAAGCGATGTTCCTCGTCGATGATGAGCAGGCCCAGGTCGTGGAACTTGGTGTTCTGGCTCAGCAACTTGTGGGTGCCGACCACAATGTCCACGGTGCCGTCGGCCAGCCCCTTGAGCGCGGCTGTGATCTCCTTGGCCGAGCGGAAGCGGCTCATCTCGGCGACTTTCACCGGCCATTTGGCAAAGCGGTCCACCAGCGTCTGGTAATGCTGTTCGGCCAGCAGCGTGGTCGGCGCCAGCAGCGCCACCTGGCGCCCGCCCGTGATGCCGATGAAGGCGGCGCGCAGCGCGACCTCGGTCTTGCCGAAGCCAACATCGCCGCAGATCAGTCGGTCCATCGGGCGCGGGCTGATCATGTCCTGGATCACGGCGTGAATGGCGGCCTTCTGGTCCGGCGTTTCTTCAAAGCCAAAATCGTTGGCGAAGGTTTCATAGTCGGTCGGCGAATAGCGGAAGGCGTGTCCCTCGCGAGCCGCACGCCGCGCGTAGATGTTGAGCAGTTCGGCGGCGCTGTCACGCACCTGTTCTGCGGCCTTGCGCTTGGCTTTATCCCATTGGCCAGAACCGAGCTTGTGCAGCGGCGCCTCGTCGGCGCTGACGCCGGTGTAGCGGCTGATCAGTTGCAACTGGCTCACTGGCACATACAGCGTGGCCTTGTCGGCATATTCGAGGTGCAGGAATTCTTGAAATTCGGGCTCGCCATCAGCCTGTCGGTTGCCCAGGTCCAGGTTGATCAGGCCCCGGTAACGGCCGATGCCGTGCGCCGAATGGACGACCGGGTCGCCGATGTTGAGTTCACTCAGGTCCTTGATCAGCGCTTCGACGTCGCTGACCTGTTCCTGCTTCTTGCGCCGGCGCGTGGTGGGGCCGGCGGCGAACAACTCGGTTTCAGTGACGAAATCGATGCCGGCTGCGATCCAGGCAAAGCCGGTGTTGAGCGAGGAAGTGGCAATGCCCAGCGCTTCGTCACTGGCTTCAAATTCGGCCAGCGAGTCGAAGGAGGGCGGTGTCAGGTGGCTGGCGTGCAGAAAGTCGAGCAGGCTGGTCTTGCGACCCTCGCTCTCGGCCAGCACCAGTACCCGATGCCCGCCGCTGGCAATATGTTTTTTCAGGCGTGAGAGCGGATCGTCGGCACCGCGTACCACGGTCAGTTCGCCGAGTTTCTGAAACTGCGCGTTGTCCTCGACGTCGGCGATGGTTGGTCGGATCGCGAGTTGCGGATGCTGGTTGACACGGGCGTAAAACTGCTCGGTCGCCAGGAACAGTGCCTCGGGCGCCAGAGTGGGGCGCTCGGGGTCGCCTTGCACCAGGCGATAGCGCTCGCGCGTGTCCTGCCAGAAATGCTGGAACGCACTCTCCAGGTCGCCATGCAGCACCACGGTGGCGTCCTCGCCCAGGTAGTCGAAAACGGTGGCGGTTTCCTCAAAGAACAGCGGCAGGTAGTACTCGATGCCCGCCGTGGCCACACCGTTGCCGATGTCCTTGTAGATGCGGCTTCGCGTCGGGTCGCCTTCCAGCAACTCGCGCCAGCGGCTGCGAAAGCGCGCGCGCGCGGCGTCGTCCATCGGGAATTCGCGACCCGGCAGCAGGCGGACCTCGGGTACCGGGTACAGACTGCGCTGGCTGTCAGGGTCAAAGGTTCTGATGCTGTCAATCTCGTCGTCAAACAGGTCGACGCGATACGGTACGTTGCTGCCCATCGGAAACAGGTCAATCAGCGAGCCGCGCACCGCGTATTCGCCCGGACTGACAACCTGGCTCACGTGGCTGTAGCCTGCCAGCGTCAATTGGGCCTTGAACTTGGCCTCGTCAAGCTTTTGTTTGAGCTTGAAGTGGAAGGTGTAGGCGGCCAGAAAACCGGGTGGCGCCAAGCGGTAAAGCGCGGTGGTCGCAGGAACGATGACGACATCGGCGCCGCTTATCCGGTCGCGCTGGCTGATGCGCCACAGGGTTGCCAGACGTTCACTGATCAGGTCCTGGTGCGGTGAAAACGTGTCGTAGGGCAGGGTCTCCCAGTCCGGAAACAGTAAACAACGCAGGGCCGGTGCAAAGAACGCCATTTCATCGATCAGGCGCTGCGCGTCGGTGGCGTCGGCGGTGACGATGGCCGTCAGCTTGCCGCTGTTCTTCTCGCGCAATCCCAGTTGGGCCAACAGCAGGGCATCGGCAGAGCCGGTCGGTCGTGGGAGGGTGTAGCGTTTGCCGGGGAGAAGTTTGGGTAAATCCATGTGCAGCTTATTTTAGAATGGGCCCACGCCCATGACTGACGCCACGCCCAATTCCCCCACTCCAGCGCCATTGGCTGCGCGCTACTGGGCCCTGATACCCTGCGCTGGCACCGGGTCGCGCGCCGGCGCCGACGGACCCAAGCAATACCAGTCACTTGCCGGTCGACCCATGGTGCTGCACACACTGGAGGCTTTTGCCGGCGTCAACCGATTGACCGAGGTGCTGGTGGTGCTGGCATCCGACGATGCGTTCTTTGCGGCGCTGGAGGCCGGTGTTTTGTTGGCGTACTGCGGCGGTGCGACGCGCGCTGCCAGCGTTTCCAACGGCCTCGCGGTTTTGCTGCATCACGGCGCGACCCGGCACGACTGGGTGTTGGTGCACGACGCAGCGCGCTGCCTGATCACGACAAAGCAGATTGACAGCTTGATCGACGCCTGTTCGGACGATGCAGTGGGCGGGCTGCTGGCACACCGGCTGGCCGATACCCTGAAAAGCGAACGCCATGGCCGGGTCGCTTCGACGCTGGAGCGCAGCGACAAATGGTTGGCGCAGACGCCGCAGATGTTTCGCATTGGCATGCTGATGGATGCTCTGCGTCAGGTGGGCGACCAGGTGACCGACGAGGCCAGCGCCATCGAGGCCATGGGCGCGCAGCCACTGCTGGTAGCCGGCAGCGCACAGAATTTCAAGGTCACCTTCCCGGAAGATTTCGCGTTGGCCGAAGCGGTTTTGCAGGCCCGAGCAAGGATGGAAAAATGAATTTCAGAATTGGCGAAGGCTGGGATGTGCACGCGCTGGTGGCCGGGCGCAAACTGATCATCGGCGCGGTCGAGATTCCGTTTCATCTGGGCCTGCTTGGACATTCCGATGCGGATGTGCTCTTGCATGCCATCACCGACGCACTGCTGGGCGCGGCGGCGCTGGGCGATATCGGCATGCATTTCCCGGATACGGATTTGGCCTTCAAGGGTGCGGATTCCAGCGTGCTGTTGACCGAGGCGGCACGCCGAGTGCGCGCGGCCGGTTTCGAAATCGGGAATGTGGACAGCACCGTGATCGCGCAAGCGCCCAAACTGATGCCGCACATTGCCACGATGCGTGCGCGGATTGCGCAGGCGTTGTCGGTGGCGGGCGATCAGGTCAATGTCAAGGCCAAGACCGCCGAAAAGATGGGGCCGGTCGGGCTCGGTCAGGCGATGGAGGCGAGGGCAGTTGTACTCTTGTACCAGCGCGCCTCAGCCGGCTAGCGTGTAAAGCGGAATATCTTTCTCCACGGCCAGGGCATCCAGTTCCTTACGCGGCCTGCCCAGCAGGTAAGCGGCAACCGACTGGTGCGTGGCGGGCGCAAGCATGGTCAGGATATTGACGTAGGGGATGCCGGCCGCCGTGCACAGGGATTTTGCAAAGTGGGTCTCCAGTGCCGCCACCGCGACGCGTCCGTCCTTGCAGGGATAAACACGGTATCCGGCATGGCCACCACCAACGGCGGAGCCGTCTTGCGTCAAACCCCAGGTGCGCGGCAAGGCGAGGTAGCCGGCGGCTACTGACAGGGCGACTTCAAGATAATTGCCCTTGCCTTTTTGCCGCTGCAGCAGCAGCGCCTGTAACACGGCCTCGGAGGCCATCAGCGAGCCACCCATATCAGCGTACAGCGTGGGCGGCAGTTCCAGCCCCTTAATCAGTCCGTTTTCGGCCAGGTAGGTCAGATCGTGACCGGGTTCCTCGGCACGGGCGCCGGGCGCGCCGACGATTGCCACCAGGGAGAGCGTGGGGTACTGCTTGTGCAGCAGTTTCCAGTCAAGCCCGAGTTTGGTCAATGCGGATGGGCGGAAAGAGGTTAACAGAACGTCTGCTTTGGCCAGCTCGCGGTGCAGGGCTTTCTGGCCTTTTTCAGTCTTCAGGTCAGCCGTTGCCACGCGCACACCCTGGTGCAGGGTTTCAAAGGCCTTGCGGTTGTACAGACCCATGGGGTCACCCGATGTGCCGGGCGGCGAGCCGGCCGGCGCCGGGGGTTCGAGCTTGACGCAGGATGCGCCCATTTCGCGGCAGCGCATCAGGGCCGCCGGACCCGGCAGGTTCAGGCACAGGCTGAGCACGCGCACGCCCTTGAGCGGCAGCAGGGTTTGTTTGCTGGATGGTTTCATGTTGTTGCAGCCCATGCCCTTGTTGCACAGGGGGTGTTGTAAATTGGGGTCCAATTTACAACATGGCGTTGGGCAGGGCTGTCACACACGCGCTTTGCTGCCTTCGAATTGAAATCGGTGCGGGGTAGAATTCCCGCCGTGTGAGGCCGCAGCGGCCTGCAGATTTTCTGTTTACCCTGGGCTTGCTTGGTCCGTCGGCCAAGCGGTTCGCCAGCGTAGCCAGAGCCCCCGAGGACTTTGATGAAACGTGTTGATGACTTCCGGCTGACGTTCGGAAAAAAAGAGTATGTTCCGATCATGATCGGCGGCATGGGTGTCGACATTTCAACGGCAGAACTTGCTCTGGAAGCCGCGCGGCTGGGTGGCATCGGTCATATTTCGGACGCCATGGTGACCGACGTATCGGACCGGCTCTACCAGACAACGTTTGTCAAAGACAAACTCAAGTTCTACAAGGGCAATGTCAAGAACTCGGACAAGTCGATGGTCCAGTTCGACCTCGGTACCGTGGCCGAAGCCACCAAGCGCCATGTCGAAGCTACCATGGCCGCGAAGCGCGGCGATGGACTGATCTTCGTCAACTGCATGGAAAAGCTGACCATGAACGCACCGCGCGAGACGCTGCAGGTGCGCATGAGTTCGGCACTGGACGCGGGCATCGATGGCATCACGCTGAGCGCGGGCCTGCATTTCGGCTCTTTCGGTCTGCTGGCTGATCACCCCCGTTTTCGCGATGCCAAGCTCGGCATCATCGTGTCGTCGGTGCGCGCACTGCAGATTTTTCTTCGCAAGAACGCCAAACTTAACCGCTTGCCCGATTACGTGATCGTCGAAGGCCCGCTGGCCGGTGGTCACCTCGGTTTTGGCCTGGACTGGGCGCAATACAACCTGGCCGTGATCGTCGCCGAAGTCATTGCCTATCTCAAGACCGAGCAGCTTTCGATCCCCGTGATCGCGGCTGGCGGTATCTTCACCGGCAGCGACGCCGTCTCCTTTCTGGACTCTGGTGCGGCCGCTGTGCAGGTGGCAACGCGCTTTACCGTGGCCAATGAATGCGGTTTGCCGGCCAAGGTCAAGCAGGAGTATTTCAGGGCCAGTGAAGACGACATCGTTGTCAACACCATTTCCCCGACCGGCTACCCGATGCGCATGCTCAAGGGCTCACCGGCCATTGGCGCGGGCATTCGCCCGAATTGCGAGGCCTACGGTTATTTGCTCGACGGCAGCGGCAATTGCGCCTACATCACGGCCTACAACCGCGAAGTGGCGCTGCACCCCGAGAACAAGGTCGTGGCTGTCATGGACAAGACCTGCATGTGCACCCACATGCGCAACTTCAATTTGTGGACTTGCGGGCATTACACCTACCGTCTCAAGGATACGACGCGCCGTCTCGAAAACGGCAGTTACCAAACTTTGAGTGCGGAGCACATTTTCAAGGACTACCAGTTCAGCGTTGACCAGAAGGTGGTTTTGCCCGCTTTGGCTGGTTAAGCAATTTCCAGGATCTCGGTCACGGCAAGTGCCGAGATGTCGCGCATTTTTTCGTTGCGTGGCGAATCCAGATCGATCAGCTCGGACACGCGCGAGTAGGTCGATCTGACAAAGACCTCGCGACGCTCCTGATCCTGGCGCCGCACACCGAAGCGGACCTTGTTGCGTTCTTCGGCCGACAGTTTGCCCATCAGGTTCTTGGTCGCCCACAAAGCGCCCTGGCGTGCAAAGTCAGACAGGCGCGCCGCGTGGTTGATGGTGTCGCCCAATACCGTGAATTCGATCTTGGTCTCAATGTGGAATACACCGAGCCACTCCTGGCCTTCGTTGACGCCGGTATTGAGGTAGAGGTCGTTCAGCCAGTTCTTGCGCAATTGCCATTCCTTGCTGATCTTGCGCATGGCTTCGCGAATCTGGGTGGCGCAGCACAATGCGTTGTAGACGTAGTTGCTGTCGGGCTGGGGAAAGAAGTAATAGACCATGCCATCGCCTACATGCTTGCCATGCGTGCCGTAGTAGTGCCGGAAGATCGGCTCCATGGTGGCCCATATCTGGTTGATCAATTCAAAATACTCTTCCGGCGGCAGTTCAGAGCAGATCCGGACCGAACTTTGCAGGTCTGCCACCATGACCGCAACGTCGGTCAGAACGGGCAGGCGCTTTTTCAACAGGTTGCGAATGACGTCATCGCGCCTCTCCAGCATGCCAAGCAAGCCACTGTGGCCCAGTTCCTCGCTGGCAAATATCACCAGTATGCCCTCGCGAAAGCGTGAGGCATAGACCCGGAAATGCTCTTCCTTGCCATCAGGTGTCAGCAGGGTCAAAGGCCAGTCGGAGATCGGACTGTTCACGCTGCTGTGGTTGGCAAGGGACGGCACGCCGACCGCTTCCGGCGCACGTGAGCGGCCCATTTGCTGGTGCAACTGGCGCAAGACAAGGCAATTTTTCTCACTCTGGCCGAAGCGACCTTTGGCAAGAAAATCAAGAACACCACGCTCCTTGGTGTCGGCTGGCAGCCGCTCGAACGATCCCAGCAGGGCCACTCGGGCTTCCTCGTTGTACCAGGTGATCTCCAGGTTGTAGTTGAGCATGTAGGCCGGGCAAGGCAGTTTGTCGACGGTCAACCGCAGGGTTCCGGTTTCGGCGGTATTGGAGTATTGCGCCGGCGTAGCCGACGGTACTTTGATAGCCATGTCGGGCGAGTTCGCGATAGCCGGTTGGGCCGGCCCGGCATCAGGATCGGTTGCACCGGCTATGACCTCACGTCCCAACAGTTTGGCAATATCCGCCATTGCCAGGCCTTGCTTCTTGCTCGATCGGATGAGTTCAATGCGCTCGAGAACCTCGGGCGGGAAGTAGCCGATTTGTCTGGCAGTGGTACGCGGATCGTCGCCCGGGTTGCGTACCAGCGGCTTTGGCAAGAGGCCCAGCGCGATGTAGTTGTGCAATGTCGCTCGGGAGATGCCCGAGATCTGCATGACTTCCAGACTACTTAACATGATGTTTGAACTGTGCAAAAGGATTTGTTTAGTTATACAGTTCAATAATGCATTAAATTAGACTGTTCAGTCAAGAGTGTTGATCGTAAATTAAGCCGGCATTAAAAAAGTGTTGTAAATTCAACAAACATTTGATTGAAATTCGCGTCAGTTACTGCTTCAGTATACGGTCCATTTGACTCTGTTTGGATGGTCTAAATAGACTGCATTTCATTTGTACTGTCTATTATTGGTTGTCGCCGCGCCAAGATGAACTCAAGGGTGATGTGCCTGCACCATCTTCATGGCCGATGAAATCAGTGCGGAAACCTCGGTCATGTTGCTCGGAACGACCAGTGTTGTGCTGGCGCTGGCGGCCACGCGAGAGTACGCATCAACCGCTTTTTCTGCCACCTTGAGTTGCACCGCTTCGGCGCCACCCGGTTGGCGGATGGCTGCTGCGATGGCGGATATAGCCTGGGCCGTGGCTTCGGCGACCGCCTTGATGGACTGCGCCTCGCCCTGGGCCTTGTTGATGACAGCCTGCTTCTCACCCTCCGAGCGCTGGATGAAGGCCTCGCGTTCACCGGTAGCAATATTGATCTGCTCCTGGCGGCGCCCTTCGGAGGCGGCGATCAGTGCGCGTTTTTCACGCTCGGCGGTGATTTGCTGCTGCATTGCGTGCAGGATTTCCTTGGGCGGAGTCAGGTCCTTGATTTCATAGCGCAAAACCTTGACACCCCAGTTCAGTGCCGCCTCATCGATCGCCTGCACCACCTGGGCGTTGATGATGTCGCGCTCCTCGAAGGTCTTGTCCAGTTCAAGCTTGCCAATCACGGAGCGCAATGAGGTCTGCGCCAGTTGGGAAATGGCCGTGATGTAGTTACTGGAGCCGTAGCTGGCGCGCATGGCATCGGTTACCTGGAAATACAGGATGCCGTCCACCTGCAATTGGGTGTTGTCGCGCGTGATGCAGACCTGGCTGGCAATGTCGAGAGGGATTTCCTTGAGCACGTGCTTATAGGCTACCTTGTCGATGAATGGCATCAGGAAGCTCAGGCCTGGTGTCAGCGTGCCGTTGTATTTTCCGAGCCGCTCAACCACCCACGCGTGCTGCTGAGGGACGACCTTCACCGACTGCGTGATGAAGACAGCGGCAATGACGAACAATATGATTGCGATTTCCATTCAATTCTCCCGTTGCGCCCGAGGGCAAATCTTCACAATTTCCGGACCACGAGCCGGCTGCCGATGATTTCGACGATGCGGTGCAGGCCGGGGCTTGGCGTCAGGCCGGCGTCGATTGCCACATCCCAGTGGGCCCCGCGGTACTTGACCGAACTTGTGCCGTCAGGCTTCCATTCATCGACTTGAACGGTTTCTCCGACGTCCAGATTGACATCGCGGTTGGTGCTGGCCGGTGGGGCGGACGGTATTTTTTGCTTGTAGCTGCGCCATGCCAGCACGAAACCGCCACCAACAACGGCCGCGACCACCAGTTGTAGCGCTGTGCTGGCGCCCAAGTGGGCGGCAATGGCAGCGCCAACCAGGCCCAGCGCGAGCATCAGCAAATAGAAGGTGCCGGTTAGCAATTCCAGCGCAATGACCGCCCCCGCCAGCACCCACCAGATCGAAGTTTGTGCCATATCAGCCTTATATGTGTTGCTATCGCCACATTTTGCGGCAATTCGGCGCGCGCGCAAGAGATCCGTCTTAAGAAGTCCTTACACTTCGCGCCTGTTTTCCTCTTTTTTTTCCAGGTTGTGCTGGGGTTCATCATGAAATTTCGCTTTCCGATCGTCATCATTGACGAAGATTTCCGCTCTGAAAACACCTCGGGTCTGGGGATTCGGGCGTTGGCCCAGGCGATTGAAACGGAAGGGTTCCAGGTATTGGGTGTTACCAGCTACGGCGATCTGAGTCAGTTTGCACAGCAGCAAAGCCGCGCCAGTGCCTTCATTCTGTCGATTGACGACGAGGAGTTCACGCCCGGGCCGGATCTCGACCCTGCCGTGCTGAATCTGCGCCATTTCATCGAGGAAGTGCGGCGCAAGAATCTGGATGTGCCGATTTACATCTATGGCGAGACCAAGACATCGCGCCATCTGCCCAATGACATCCTGCGTGAGTTGCATGGCTTCATCCACATGTTCGAGGACACGCCCGAGTTCGTGGCGCGCCACATCATTCGCGAAGCCAAGAGTTACCTCGAAGGCGTGCAGCCGCCGTTCTTCAAGGCCCTGCTTGACTATGCCGAGAACGGCTCCTATTCCTGGCACTGCCCGGGGCACTCGGGTGGCGTCGCTTTTCTGAAGAGCCCGGTTGGTCAGATGTACCACCAGTTCTACGGTGAAAACATGCTGCGCGCTGACGTCTGCAACGCGGTGGAGGAACTGGGGCAGTTGCTCGATCATGACGGTGCCATCGGCAAGAGCGAGCGCAACGCGGCGCGCATCTTCAATGCCGATCACTGTTTTTTCGTGACCAACGGCACCAGCACCAGCAACAAGATGGTCTGGCACCACACTGTGGCGCCCAACGACGTGGTGGTGGTTGACCGCAACTGCCACAAATCAATCCTGCACGCGATCATCATGACCGGTGCCATTCCGGTCTTTCTGAAGCCGACGCGCAATCATTTTGGCATCATCGGACCGATCCCGAAGAGTGAGTTCGAACCGGCTGCCATCAAGGCCAAGATCCGGGCCAACCCGCTGATTCAGCAGCACCTTCCGGATATCAATGCCGACAAGATCAAGCCACGAGTGTTGACACTGACCCAGTCCACCTATGACGGTGTCCTGTACAACACGGAAACCGTCAAGGGATTGCTCGATGGCTATGTGGAAAACATTCATTTCGATGAAGCCTGGTTGCCGCATGCCGCTTTTCATCCCTTCTATGGCAGCTACCACGCCATGGGCAAGAACCGGGCTCGTCCCAAGCACGCCGTGGTCTATGCCACGCAGTCGCTGCACAAATTGCTGGCCGGCATCAGTCAGGCCAGCCACGTGCTGGTACAGGATTCGCAGACCGTCAAGCTCGACAAGCACCTCTTCAACGAGGCCTATCTGATGCACACCAGCACCAGCCCGCAGTACAGCATCATTGCCAGTTGCGACGTGGCGGCCGCCATGATGGAGCCGCCCGGCGGCACCGCGCTGGTGGAGGAAAGCATCGCTGAAGCACTC
>CAIRAW010000051.1 GCA_903876735.1 uncultured beta proteobacterium
GCGGCATAGTGTTCACTTGGTCTTTGCGACCTGCGCGGCCTTGCGTCGAACGTAAACATGCACATGGACCTGGTTAGACCCCTCGCCCATCGGCACTTCCTTGACCTCCAGATAGCCCTGCTTGCGCATCAGTTCGCCGAGCTTGGCAACACCGTAATTGCGCGGGTCAAACGAAGGATGATTGCGCGTTAGCTGGCTACCCAAAGCCGCCAAAGTAGACCAACCGTCTTCACGCGCCGTCGCATCCAGCGCGGTCAGCACCATCGGCTTAAGCTTGGGTAACTCGGCCACCTCGGCTGCGACCTCCTCTGCCTTGGGTTCATCCGGCTTGGCGCGCAGAATCTCTGTGTAGATGAACTTGTCGCACGCCGCCACAAATGGCTCCGGCGTCTTGCGTTCGCCAAAACCGTAAACCACGAGGCCGGCCTCGCGGATGCGGGTGGCCAGGCGAGTGAAGTCGCTGTCAGATGACACCAGGCAGAAGCCGTCCACGCTGCCGGTGTGCAGTACATCCATGGCGTCGATGATCAGGGACGCATCGGTTGAATTCTTGCCCGTTGTGTAGGCAAACTGCTGGATCGGCTGGATAGCGAGTTTGTGCAGAACCTCCTTCCAGCCTTTGAGATTCTGTGTGGTCCAGTCGCCATAGGCGCGCTTGATGGTGGCCGTGCCATAGCGCGACACCTCGGCCAGCAGTTCCTGAATTACAGCGGCCTGCGCGTTGTCGGCATCGATCAGAACCGCAAGTTTTTCATTGTTGCCAGTCGCCATGCGCCCTCCTAGTGTGTTGGCATCCTACACGCTCAGCCAAGCCCCGCTAAACTCTGCGCTGCACGGCACGCTTGCAAACTGCAAACCTCGCCCCAAGCTGATCGAATACTTGCCGTCATGCCGACGGCAGTAATTTTTTAACTTTCCAGGAAGATCACGATGTCTGACTTGCTCCAAAAACTCCAATGGCGCTACGCCACCAAAAAGATGAACGCTGCCAAGGCTGTGCCGCAGGACAAGGTGGAGCGTATCCTCGAAGCCGCACGCCTGGCGCCCACCTCCAGCGGCTTGCAACCCTTCGAGATCATCGTTGTCACGAATAAGGAAATCCGTGAGCAGATCAAGCCCAAAGCCTGGGGCCAGGGACAGGTCACCGACTGCTCGCATCTGCTGGTTTTCGCCGCCTGGGACACTTACACCGCCGAGCGCATCAACCACATGTTCGATCTGACCAATGCCGAGCGCGGCGGCACCAACGAAGGCTGGGAAAACTACCGCAAGATGCTGCTGGGCAGCTACCCGGCGCGCGACGCACAGACCAACTTCGAACATGCTGCGCGTCAGGCCTATATCGGCCTGGGCGCTGCCCTGATCGCCGCTGCCTATGAAGAAGTGGACGCGACGCCGATGGAAGGCTTCGACCCGAAGGCGGTTGATGAAATCCTGAACCTTGCCGCGCGCGGCCTGCGCAGCGTGGTCATCGTGCCCTTGGGCTACCGCGAGGAAGACAAGGACTGGCTGGTGAACCTCAAGAAGGTACGCCACCCGCGCGAGCAGTTTGTCACCGAGGTCAATTAAGCATTGCGGCGAGCGCTGAATTGTCATCCCGTCCCCGGATCAGGTCCGGGGTGATCCGGGATCCAGTGCCACGCAAAGCATGGATTGCGGGTCAAGCCCGCAATGACACCAGCGGAGCCATGCAGACCATCCGCCGATAATTGCAAGCATGAGCATCACCCAAACCCTCTTTCCCTTGGGCTGGCAGCACTACCTGCTCGGCGGCTTAAGCATCGGCGCGGGTGCCGCGCTGCTATTCGTGCTGACCGGGCGCATCGGCGGCATGAGCACGGTGTTTTCCTCGAGTTGGTCTTACCTGTTGCGCCGTCCGTATTTTCAGCAGCGCCGCTTTGTTGATTCACGCAGTTGGCGTCTGGTTTACGCGCTGGGGCTGATCCTGGGTGCGCTGGTCTGGTGGCTGGGCTTTGCCGCCGGCAAGCCCGAGGCGACGACGGTGCCGGTCTGGCAACTGCTGGTGGGTGGCTTTTTTGTCGGCTACGGCGCGCGCCTGGGCAATGGCTGTACCTCCGGGCATGGCATCTGCGGCCTGGGCTCGCTGCAACTGCCCTCGCTGCTGGCGGTGCTGACCTTCATGGCCACGGCCTTCCTGACCGCCAACCTGATTGCGCGGGTGCTCACATGAAGACAGCACGCGTATTGGCGACTCTGGTCGCAGGCATGCTGTTTGGCTTCGGTCTGTCGTTCTCCACGATGATCCGGCCCGAGGTCGTGCTGAGCTTTCTGCGCTTTCAGGACTTCGGCCTGATGCTGGTGATGGGCGGCGCGGTCATCGTCGTGCTGCTGGCCTACAAGCTGGCGCCGCGCCTGCTTGCGAGTCCGCTGCTGGACGACCACTTTCATGCGCACCCGAGCGTCTGGAACCGCGATACGGCCCTTGGCGCCGCGCTGTTCGGCGTCGGCTGGGGTCTGTGCGGTGTCTGCCCGGGACCGGCCATTGCGGGCCTTGGCGCCGGCAACTGGGACCTGCTCTGGGCGCTGGCCGGCATTGCACTGGGCGCGCTGGTGCAAGGTCTGCGCGCCAAATGAGCACCCTGCCCTGCAGCGCCGCCGCCGAACGCAACAAACAAGTCATCCTCGATCGGCTGCGCGAGTTGCTGCCGGCTCAAGGCAGCGCGCTGGAGATTGCCTCTGGCACGGGCCAGCACGTGGCCTGCTTTGCCACTGGCTTGCCTGGATGGACCTGGCAGCCCAGTGACTACCAGGCCGGCGCCCTGCCCGTGATCGCCGCCCGAGCGGTGCAGCAGGGACTTGGCAAGGTGCGCGCGCCGCTGCAACTCGATGTCACGGCCACAGCATGGTTTTCAGATGCGGGAGTGGCGCCGCGCTTTGACCTGATTTTCTGCGCCAACATGCTGCATATTTCCCCGTGGGCAACCTGCGCCGGTTTGATGCAGGGCAGCGCACGGCACCTGTTATCCAATGGCGTGCTCATCACTTACGGGCCTTATCTTGAGGACGAAGTCGCCACCGCGCCCGGCAATCTTGAATTTGACCGCAGTCTGCGCGCGCAAGACCCGGCCTGGGGCATTCGCCGGCGCGCCGACGTCGCAGCAGAGGCCACCAAAGCAGGCCTGCGACTGTCGCAGCGGCATGCATTGCCGGCCAACAACCTGCTGCTGGTCTGGCGCGCTGCGCCGGACTCGCTCTAAATCACTACGGGGTGGCTCCGGGCGCAGCGTCCATGCGCGCCGCGCGCCCAAGCGTGCTCTCAATCAGGCGATTGAGTTTCTCGGCAGCACCGGTAACGCACAGGTACAGGGTCTGCGCGTGCTCGGTCACGGCCAGCGGCGCTCGCCCCTGCAGGCGCACTTCCATGACACAGCGCTTGTCAGGGCCGCCGCTCTTGTGGCCATTCTCGTCGCCGAGGTGGACCTCGACCCGCATGATCTGCGCACTATGGTGGCGCAATGCGTTTTTGATTTCGCCGGTAGTCCATGTCACCAGCGCTTCGTGACCTTCAATCGGATGGTCGGTATGGATTTGGATTTGCATAAGCCATTATTCGCCTATATTGGTGTCTGTCGCGCCAGTGCAGCCTATCTTTACCTGCGATACATCAACTGAAAGTCAGACATGAAAGCCATCTGGAACAACACCGTCATCGCCGAGAGCGACGACACCGTCCTGGTCGAGGGCAACCACTACTTCCCGGCCAGCGCGCTCAAGCGTGAATTCGTCACCTTCAGCAACCACCGCAGCGGCTGCGCCTGGAAGGGTCAGGCCAGCTATTACTCGCTGCTGATCAACGGCGAACTCAGTCCTGACGCCGTCTGGTACTACCCTGACCCCAAGCCCGAGGCCGACATGGTGCGCGACAGGGTCGCCTTCGGCAACAGCGTCACCGTGCAAGCATGAGCGCCTTGCCCGCGCCGCAGGTGCTGGCCTTCGATGTATTCGGCACGGTGGTGGACTGGCACAGCGGCATCGCGCGCGAGGTGCAGGCGCTGCGCCCCGGTGTAGATGGCCACGCCTTCGCCCTGGCCTGGCGCGCCGGCTACCAGCCAACGATGCAACGCGTGCGCTCGGGTGAACTGGGCTGGACCCGGCTCGATGAACTGCACCGCCTGATCCTGGACGGCATCCTGGCGCAGTTTGGCCTTGACGGCCTGAGCGAGGCGCAGAAGCAGGACCTGAACAAGGCCTGGCACCGGCTCGACCCCTGGAGCGATGTCGTGGCCGGCTTGCAGCGGCTCAAGACGCGCCACACGCTGTGCACCCTGTCCAACGGCAACATCGGCTTGCTGACCAATATGGCCAAACGCGCCGGTCTGCCCTGGGACTGCATTCTCTCAAGCGAAGTGTTTCGCGCTTACAAACCAGACCCGGCGACTTATCTCGGTGTGGCGCAAACCTTTGACCTGGCGCCGCAGCAGGTGATGCTGGTCGCGGCGCACCATGATGACCTGTCCGCCGCACGCGCTTGCGGCCTGCAGACGGCATACATCGAAAGACCGTTTGAGTTTGGACGCGAGGCACCAAAAGACGTCGCTGCGAATCCGGCCAACACCCGACACGCCAAGGATTTTCTGGCGCTCGCTGATCAGTTGGGCTGCTGAACTCAGCTTGCCGCTGGTTCGGCTGCGATCTGGCGCAGTGCCTGCTCGAATACCGCCGCCGGCTGCCCGCCGGAGATCAGGTGGCGCTCGTTGATGATGACGGCCGGTACCGAGTTGATACCGTGGCGCGCGTAGAAACTCTCGCGTTCCCGCACCTCGGCGGCAAACTCGTCGCTCGCCAGAATCGCCTGCGCCCGCGCGGCATCAAGACCCACCTGCGCCACCGCGCCCAGCAGCACCTCATGCGATTCCACACTCTGCCCAAGGCTGTGGCAGGCCGCCAGCAGCGCCTTCTTCAAGACGGCCTGCTTGCCGTCGGCTTGCAGATCTGCCCAGTGCAGCAAGCGGTGCGCATCGAATGTGTTGTAGATGCGTCCACGCCCCGCCGGGTTGAAACTGAAGCCCACATCTGCCCCGCGCTGGGCGATGGTGGCGCGTATCTGCGCCTGTTGTTCGGGCGTGGAGCCGTATTTTTGTGTCAGGTGCTCGGCGATGTCCTGGCCACCAGGCGGCATCTGCGGATTCAATTCGAAGGGCTGAAAGTGCAGTTCTGCGCTGAGCACATCTCGGGTCTGCACCAGCGCCTGCTCCAGCGCCGCCAGACCAATGGCGCACCAGGGGCAGGAGATGTCGGAGACAAAATCAATTTTCATTTTTTGCACCATGGTCGATCTCACTGAACGGCGTTGAAAGTGCCACTGAGCAGTTCCGGCAAGCGCGCAATCGCCATCTTGAATCCGCAAGCCTGGGCGTGACCGCCGCCGCCCATGCTCTCGGCCAGCGCAATGCAACTGAAGCCGCGTTGCGAACGCAGGCCAACCTTGACCACGCCGTTCTTCTCGGCACTCCAGATCAGGGCAAATGTTCCGCTGCGCTCGCTCAGAATGTCGCCAACCAGGCTGTGGAAGACGCCGGGCGCATTGAGCATCAGGCCGCTTACACCGTTGAACACCAGGGCTTGCGCGCCTTCGGCGATATCCCGCGAGAGCTTGCTGAACTTCTCGTCCATGGCGATTCCGCGGTCGATATAGGCCGCCAGTTCGACCGCGTCGAAGCCGGCAATGTCCTTCCAGCGGACGAACTCCAGTGCCTCCATGTCCAGGGCCGCCAGAAACCCGGCGCTTTGCGGGTACTGCCAGACCCAGATGTCGCGGTCCTCGATGAAGCGCACCAGATCGGGCAAGTCCTTGCCAGGATGGAAGAACGCCCAGGCCAGATGGGCGCCAGACTTGTGCATGTCGAAATGCACGGCGCCAGCGCGGCAAACAAAGCCTTCAAGCTGATCAGCGGCGCTCTTGTGGTGGTCCAGCAGCACAAGTTTGGCTGCCTGGGCCTCGACCTCCCGCAGGATCACGGGCGGAAAGGAAAAATCAAGAATGTAGACCGCACGCCCGGCCAAGGCCGGCAGGTCGGCAAGGGTCTTGACGTCGCCATGATCGAGTCCCAGAAACTCGGCCTGACCCTCGTAATAAAGCCAGGCCGCCAGCGCCGCCGCGAAACCATCGGGGCAACGCCGACCATGGTAGATCACGAGCGGCTGGGGGTCGTTCTTGTCGGGCCGAATGGACAGGTTCAGGGCAGTACGGGTTGGGTTCATTCAATGCGAAAGTGAGGTGATGCCGGCATGGTAGCCGATGCGGCAAATACAATGCGCCCATGAGTGATTCCGGCACTGTGCCCTTTTTCATTGCCCGCCTTGAAACCGATGGCCAGCAAGTCGACGCCTGGCCGCAGCAGAGCTTGCTGACCTCGCTCGAAGCCGGCGGCTTGGACTGGCCCAGTTCCTGCCGCAACGGCACCTGCCGCACCTGCATCGGACATCTGGTGCAGGGCACCGTGCGTTACGACATCGAGTGGCCGGGCCTGAGCGCCGAAGAAAAAGCGCAGGGCTGCGTTCTGCCCTGCGTCGCCTATCCGGCGTCGGACCTGACGCTGGGCCCGGGCTGCCTATGACTCTGGTGCGCGCGGCGGACGCGGGATTTGCTTGAAGCGGATCTTGCGGTCTAGTTCAATCGCATCCTTCTTGACCTGACGCTCGGCATCGAGCTTTTGCCCAGCTACCAGCCACTGGGCAAACTCATCCGGGGTTTCGAGCGTGATGCGGCCGATCGCGCCAGCGCGAAAATCATGGATCGCAATCTCGGCGGCCTTTTGCAGGTTGACGCGGCTGCCACCTTGCAGCGCGCCGCGCTTGCGCCCTATCGCTTCGAGCAGTTCTTCGTCGCTCAGCCCCGCCACGACATCGAGCTTGAAACGCGCGGCCAGCAGCGCCGGGTAATGGTCTTTCAGGTAGTCCAGTAGTTCCAGCGCCACCTCCTCCTCGTTGAAGGCGTTGCGGCCGATGGCGCCACTGGCGGCCAGGTTGTAGCCGCTCTTGGCGACGATGATGCGCGGCCACAGCATGCCCGGCGTGTCCCACAGATAGAAATCGTCGGCCAGTACGATGCGTTGCTCAAGCTTGGTGATGCCAGCCTCGTCGCCGGTCTTGGCCGCGCGCTTGCCCTTGAGCGTATTGATCAGCGTCGACTTGCCGACGTTGGGGATGCCACAGATCAGCACCCGCATCGGCTTGACCATGCCGCCGCGATTCGGTGCCAGCTCGAAACAGGCCTGCGCCAGTGCCCGCGCCGGCGCACTGACGCTGGCATCCAGCCCCAGCGCGCGGGTTCCGCTCTGAGCGTTGAAATGCGCCAGCCAGAGCGCCGTGCGCGCAGGGTCGGCCAGGTCCTGCTTGTTAAGAACCTTGAGCGTGGGCTTGCCAGCCGTGAGTTCGGCCAGCATCGGATTCGCGCTGGAGCCGGGCAGGCGCGCATCGAGCAGTTCGATCACCACGTCGATGTTCTTGATCCGCTCACTGATGGCCTTTTTGGTCAAATGCATGTGACCGGGAAACCACTGAATAGCCATGTAATCCTTTTGCTGCTGTCGCTACCCCGGCACCGTCCTGCCGGCATCGGGTGAGCGCATTATGGGTCAGGCCGACAGCGAATAAACTGGGCCCTTGTCAAAACACCGACGCCACCCCCCATGACCCACGACGAAATCATCGGCCTGATGAATCAGCACCGCCCCGCCTGTGTGAAAACGCTCAACGGCGAGGTGCTGAGTTTCTCAGAAGAAAAAGGCGAGTTGGCTATGCAGTTCGAGCCCGGGCTGAACTGCTGCCATACGGTCGATATCGTCCAGGGCGGCTATATCACGGCCATGCTTGACGCTGCCATGGCGCACGTGGTGCTTGGCGTGGAGAAATTTCAGGTCCAGCTGTCGTCCATCGATATCAACGTCAGCTTCTTGCGGCCAACGCGCGCCGGCAAGTTTGTCGCCGTCGGCAGCATCGTCAAACTCGGCAAGAACGTCGGCTATCTGAAGGCCGAACTCTTCAATGCCAGGGGTGAACTCACGGCCAGCGCCACATCTTCTGCCTATCTGACTCGCAAAACCGAGAAAAAATCAGTCGGTGACACGCCCACGCAAAGCTTTGGTCTCTGAGCGCTGGCTTTTGGCCACCCGCAATCTTTGCTTCGAACCATAACTGGGTTTGGTGGCGCGCCGCCTTTTCGGCGCCACCGCCACGCTGTTGACCAGTTCGTGCAGGCGCAGCAAGGCGTCGAGCCGGTTCATCTCCTGCGTGCGCTGCTGCTGCGCCTTGATCACCAGCACGCCGGTTTTCGTGATGCGGCTGTCGTGCAGTGCCAGCAGGCGCTCCTTCACGTCGTCGGGCAGCGATGAAGCCGGGATGTCGAAGCGCAGGTGAATCGCCGTAGAGACCTTGTTGACGTTCTGCCCGCCCGCGCCCTGGGCCCGGATGGCCGTCAGTCCGACCTCGTCCTCGTCAATTTGCAACAACGGTGGCGATGCGGGATCAGCCATTGCCTCAGGCCTGGATAGCTTCAGCCTCTGGCGCCGTCAGGTAGCGCGCAACAAATGCACCCACAGTGCTGGCGGGCAGAGGCAACCAGACGGTGTGACCGCTGCCGGGTGCCACCGTCATGGGTTCGGCCTCGGTGTTTTCCATTTGCGTCAGCTGCACATCGCTGTTGCCACCGGGCTGGATGATCTCAAGCCAGTCGCCCACCGCAAAGCGGTTCTTGACCGTGACCTCGGCCAGACCGCGTGTGGCGTCATACCCGACCACGTCACCGACGTAGAGGCTGCGGCCAGACTCGGAGTAGCCACGCAGGTAATTCTGCGTTTCCTGCGGCGTGTGGCGCTGGAAAAAACCCGAGGTGTAGCCGCGGTTCGCCAGGCCTTCGAGCTGACCGAGCAAGGCCGGATCCAGTTCGCGCCCAGCCACGGCGTCGGCAATGGCGCGGGCATAGCTCTGCACCGTGCGCGCCACGTAGTAGGGGCTCTTGGTGCGGCCCTCAATCTTGAGCGAGTCAACGCCGATCTCGACCAGACGCTGCACGTGCTCGATGGCGCGCAGGTCTTTCGAATTCATGACGTAGGTGCCATGCTCGTCTTCCTCAACCGGCATGTAGCTGCCCGGGCGCTGGCTCTCTTCGATCACATAGACCTCGGCTCGCTCGCGCTCGGCGGCGGCCTGTGGCGCCAGGATGTCACCTGATGCATCGACCACGCCGGGCTGCGTCTTGTAGTCCCAGCGGCAGGAATTGGTGCAACTGCCCTGGTTCGCGTCGCGGTGGTTGAAGTAGCCCGACAACAGGCAGCGCCCCGAATAGGCGATGCACAGGGCGCCGTGCACGAAGACTTCGATCTCCGTGTCAGGACACTCCTGGCGGATCTGCGCCACCTGGTCGAGCGAGAGTTCGCGCGACAGGATGACGCGGGCCACACCGACACTTTTCCAAAAGCGCACGGCGGCCGAATTGACGGTATTGGCCTGCACCGAGAGGTGGATCTCCATCTCGGGCCAGGTCTCGCGCACCATCATGATCAGACCGGGGTCTGACATGATCAGCGCATCAGGCTTTAAGGCAATGACAGGCGCCATGTTCTGCACATAGCTCTTGATCTTGTTGTCGTGCGGGAAGATGTTGGAGACCAGGTAGAACTTGTTGCCGAGCTGGTGCGCCAGATCAATGCCCTGACCCAGCACCTCCAGCGTGCCGAAGTCGTTGTTGCGCACGCGCAGCGAATAGCGCGGCTGGCCAGCATAAATGGCGGTCGCGCCAAAGGCAAACGCCGTCTCCAGCATCTTGATCGAGCCGGCCGGCGCCAGCAGTTCAGGTGTTTTCAAAGTCATGGCCCAATTATCGATGCTGTCGTGTTCCGGACATGCCGCAGGGTCTTGCATGCCCCACAATGGCCGACACGTGAAAACAAAATATGTCATCCAGCTGATTGCGCTTTCTGCACTGTGGGGCGCTTCCTTTATGCTGATCCGCATTGCCAGCCCGCTGCTTGGGCCCAGTGTGCTGGCAGCCCTGCGCATTGGCGTGGCGACCCTGACGCTGGCCGTCCTGATGCGCGCCATGCAGCACCGCTGGCCGCTGCAATACTGGCGCGAGCTGGCCCTGCTGGGCGCGCTCTCGGTTGCCTTCCCCTTCCTGCTGTTTGCCTGGGCCGCGCTCCATTTGCCAGCTGGCTACAGCGCCCTGCTCAACACCACGGCGGTGGTCTTTGGCATCTTTGCCGCCGCCTGGCTCAAGGAAGACACGCTGACCGTGCGCAAGCTGATCGGCTGCGCCTGCGGCTTTGCCGGCGTGGCGCTGATCGTCGGGCTGGGCCCGGTCAAGCTCTCGCTGCAGGTCATTCTGGCGGCGTTGGCCTGCGTTGCTGCGTCGGCCTGCTATGGCATTTCAACGCCGCTGATGAAACGCGCCATCGGCCGCATGCAGCCGCTCGAAATAGCGGCCGGCATTCATGGGGTTTCCTTGCTGATGCTGGTGCCAGGCGCGGTCTGGAACTGGCCGCAGGCGCAGTTCACACCCGGCGCCTTGGCGGCCGTTGCCGTCATGGGTGTCGTGACATCCGGCCTGGCCTACTGGCTGCATATCCGCATCCTGGCCCATGTCTCACCCGTGGCAGCCATGAGCCCGACTTTTCTGATCCCGATCTTTGGCGTCACCTGGGGTCATTTGTTTTTGGGCGAGCAACTCAGCAGCGGCATTTACGCCGGTGGCGCACTGGTGCTGGTGGCCAGCGCACTGATAACGGGTTTCAACCCCTGGCGCCAGGCATTGGACGCGGTCGACGCCGAACTCTGAGACCCTAACTAAATTGAGGCCTTGATAGGCTTCAGACTGACCGCGACATCAGCACACTGGGCCCGGTGGTTCAGCGCATGCTCCATCACCACCAGCGCCAGCATGGCCTCGGCAATCGGAGTGGCGCGGATGCCGACACAGGGGTCGTGCCGGCCCTTGGTGCTGACCTCGGTCGGCTGGCCATCGGTATCGATCGAGGCGCGCGGCGTCAGGATGGAGCTCGTGGGTTTCACCACCAATGACACTTCCAGATCCTGCCCGCTGCTGATGCCGCCGAGCACGCCGCCGGCGTTGTTGGCCTGAAAACCCTGCGGTGTCAGCGAGTCACCATGCGTGCTGCCGCGCTGCGCAACGCTGGCAAAGCCGGCACCGATCTCGACACCCTTGACGGCGTTGATGCCCATCATGGCGTAGGCAATATCGGCGTCCATCTTGTCGAACAGCGGCTCTCCGAGACCTACCGGAACATTCGTCGCGCAGACCCGAATGCGCGCGCCGCAGGAGTCGCCGGCCTTGCGCAGCGCTTCCAGATAGTCCTCCAGCGCCGAGACATCGGCCACCGGCGCGAAGAACGGGTTGGTCGGCACATGGTCCCAGGATTCGAAGCCAATCGGCAGTTCGCCCATCTGCGTCATGCACCCGAGAAACTGCGTGCCGTAGCGCTCTAACAGCCACTTCTTGGCCACGGCGCCGGCGGCCACCATGGGCGCGGTCAGGCGCGCGCTGGAGCGGCCACCGCCGCGCGGATCGCGAATGCCGTATTTCTGGAAATAGCTGTAGTCAGCGTGACCGGGTCGGAAAGTGGCCAGGATGTTGCCGTAGTCCTTGCTGCGCTGATCGGTGTTCTTGATCATCAGACAGATCGGCGTGCCGGTCGTCTTGCCCTCGTAAACGCCGCTGAGGATTTCCACGGTGTCGGGCTCGTTGCGCTGCGTGACGAATTTGGAGGTGCCGGGCCGCCGGCGGTCCAGATCGCCCTGGATGTCGGCCTCGCTGAGCAACATGCCCGGCGGGCAGCCGTCGATCACACAGCCAATGGCCGGGCCGTGGGATTCACCAAAATTGGTGACTGCGAAAAGATGTCCAAAGGTGTTGCCGCTCATGGGGCGAGATTATCCCAGAGGAATCACGCTTCTCATCGCCGAGGCTTAGGATCGTGACTGTTGGCGCTTCGCTGGCGACGACCCGACGCGGGCTGGGCAGACGCCGGGCGCTCCGCGTCCTTTGGACTTTTTGATGTCGCGCCCGACCTCCGCCCAACCCACCTCTTGCGCTGTTGGCGAGGCCGCCACTGACCCGTTTTTGTCGCTTGCTGGAGGCCGGATAATGGTGGCCATCACAAAAATACGAGAAACACCATGGCTGGCTATTCAGATCCCGGTTTTGACACACTCTCGCTGCACGCGGGCAGCGCACCCGACCCGGCAACCGGCGCGCGTGCGGTGCCGATCCATCTCACCACCTCTTTTGTTTTCGAGTCCAGCGATCATGCCGCAGCGCTGTTCAACCTGGAGCGCGCCGGCCACGTCTACTCACGCATCAGCAACCCGACCAATGCAGTGCTGGAGCAGAGAATCTCGGCGCTTGAAGGCGGCATCGGTGCCATTACCACCGCCAGCGGCCAGGCGGCGCTGCACCTGAGCATTGCCACCCTGATGGGCGCGGGTTCGCACATCGTGGCTTCCACCGCCCTCTACGGCGGCTCGCAGAACCTGCTGCATTACACGATGCGGCGCTTTGGCATACAGACCACGTTTGTGAAGCCCGGCGACATCGATGGTTGGCGCGCTGCGGTGCGGCCCAACACGAAACTGTTTTTCGGCGAAACCGTGGGCAACCCGGGTCTCGACGTGCTCGACATCGCCACCGTATCAGCCATCGCCCATGAAGCCGGCGTGCCGCTGCTGGTGGACTCGACGCTGACCTCACCCTGGCTGATCAAGCCCTTCGAGCATGGCGCTGATTTGGTCTACCACTCGGCCACCAAATTCCTGAGCGGACACGGAACCGTCATCGGCGGCATCGTGGTTGACAGCGGCGCGTTTGACTGGGAGAAGTCGGGCAAATTTCCCGAGCTCACCAGCCCTTACGAGGGCTTTCACAACATGGTGTTCAGTGAGGAATCGACCGTCGGCGCCTTTTTGCTGCGCGCGCGGCGCGAAGGTCTGCGCGACTTTGGCGCCTGCATGAGCCCGCACTCGGCCTGGCTGATTCTGCAAGGCGTCGAGACCCTCTCGCTGCGCATGGAACGCCACATGAGCAACACGCGCAAGGTGGTGGAGTTCCTCGCCGCCAACGCCTTTGTCTCGCGCGTCGGCCACCCGATGTTGGAGAGCCACCCGAGTCATGCCCTGGCGGCAAAGCTGCTGCCACGCGGTGCTGGTTCGGTCTTCAGCTTTGACTTGAAAGGTAGCCGCGAACAGGGCAAGAAGTTCGTCGAGAGCCTCAAAGTCTTCAGCCACCTGGCCAATGTCGGCGACTGTCGCAGCCTTGTGATCCACCCGGCCAGCACGACGCACTTTCGCATGAGCGACGAAGCGCTCTCAGCCGGCGGCATCACGCAGGGAACGATCCGCCTGTCGATCGGCCTGGAAGACCCGGATGACTTGATCGACGACCTCAAGCGCGCCTTGAAGCTCGCAGAAAAGGCAGGTGCATGATGGAACTCCAGGTCAAGGGTCACAGCACCTACTGCTACACCGGCGGCAAGCCGTTCGACGCGGCCAAGCCGACCGTCATCTTCATCCACGGCGTCCTCAACGACCACAGCGTCTGGATTCTGCAAACGCGCTACCTGGCCAACCACGGCTGGAACGTGCTGGCGATCGACTTGCCGGGCCACTGCCGCAGCGCCGGCACGCCGCCGGCCAGCGTCGAGGCCGCAGCCGCCTTCATCATCGCGCTGATGGACGCGGCGGGACTGCAGCAGGCAGCGCTGGTCGGCCACAGCTTCGGCTCGCTGATCGCGCTGGAGACGGCAGCGCGCGCGCCAAAGCGCGTCAGCCACCTGATCCTGGTCGGCTGCGCCTACCCGATGAAGGTCTCGCCCGTGCTGCTGGAAAACTCGGTGAGCAAGCCGATGCTGGCGATCGACCTGGTCAACAGCTTCTCGCACTCAACGCTGGCACCACCGCCCTCGACTCTGGGGCCGGGAACCTGGCTTTATGGTGGCTCGCGCGCGCTGATGAAGCGTGTGCTGGCAAGCAACCCCGAGCACAACGTGTTCCACATCGGCTTCAAGGCCTGCAACGATTACCGCAACGGCGAGGCTGCGATGGCACTGGTGACGGCACCCACGCTGTTCCTGCTCGGGCGACAAGACCAGATGACACCGCTGAAAGCGGCGCAAGGGCTGATCGACATCGCCGCTAACGCCAAGGTCGTGCAAGTCAATGTCGGCCACGCGCTGATGACCGAAGACCCGGACGGCGTGCTCTTTGCCATTCGTGATTTCCTGAAAACCTGACCCAGCCGATGAGCATTCACATGAACAAACTTGATGCCAGCGCCACTGGCGTTTACCTGATTGCCGTCACCCCCTTCAGCGACGACGGCGCGCTTGATCTGGCCAGCACCGACCGCATGGTTGATTTCTACCTCGACTGCGGCGTGACCGGCCTGACGATTCTGGGCATCATGGGCGAGGCCACCAAGCTGACCGCCGAGGAGTCGCGCGTCTTCGTCAAGCAGGTGCTCGCACGCGTGGCCGGTCGCGTGCCGGTGGTGGTGGGCGCCTCGGCAGCCGGCTTTGCGCCGATGCGTGAATTGACCCAGAGCGTGATGGCCCTTGGCGCCGCCGGCGTCATGGTGGCACCGCCACCGACGGTGCGCAGCGACGAGCAGATCGTCAGCTACTTCGACATGGTCAGTGAAACGCTGGGGCCGGACGTGCCCTGGGTGCTGCAGGACCACCCGGTTTCCACCGGCGTGCAAATGCCCACCAGCGTGATCCTGCGCATCATGGAGCGCGCGGCCAACTGCGTCATGCTCAAGCACGAGGATTCACCCGGCCTGGCCAAGCTCAGCGCGATCCGCGCTGCGAGCGCGCGTGGCGATGTGCGGCGCGTTTCCATCCTGACCGGCAATGGCGGCGGCCTGTTTCTGCCGGAAGAACTCGCGCGTGGTGCCGACGGCGCCATGACCGGCTTTGCCTATCCCGAGATGATGGTGGAAGTCTGTCGCGCTTTTGCCGCTGACAATCGCGAACGGGCGCACGACATTTTTGACGCTTACCTGCCGCTGGCGCGTTACGAACAGCAGGCCGGCATCGGGCTGGCGGTGCGCAAGCACATCATGGCCGAGCGCGGTGTCATCGCCAGCGCCGCCATCCGCAAGCCCGGGCCCAAGCTGTCGGCAGCCGATGTCGCCGACATCGCGCTGCTGACGGCGCGCCAGACGCGGCGGCTGGCCGAGCTCGGCTGCGTCACAGAACGTCATTGAGTGTGAGTGACGTCCAGTTGCCCTTGGTCCAGAGCTTCTCAACCGCCGGGTCGCGTTCCAGCAGCAGTTGCTGCAGCAGTGGTGCCAGCGGCGTGGTCGCCGGGTCGGCCAGCAGCACATAGCGGGACGCTTCGGGACTGTCGTTCTCGCTGAGTTGCTGAACCCAATCCAGCGTCGTCAGGGCTTCCAGCACCGGTTCCAATTGCAGTCCATCCACGCGCAGCGCTACGACCAGTTGCGGCATGCTCAACCCGTGCGCCGGTGTTGAGCGGGCCCGGCGCAACTGCTGCAAGACCTCCAGCGCAAGCTGGAACGACCAGCCCGGCGCGTCACTGCGGCGTACCGTAGTCGCCAGCAAGCTGGGCAGATAAGCCGCAATCACAGCGCCCCAGAGCACGATAACCCAGGCCGTGTAGATCCAGATCAGCAGGATGGGAACCGTGGCGAAGGCGCCGTACATCAGCGAGTAGCTCGGCACCTGGCTCAGGTACAGGGTCAACACTTTCTTGGCCAGTTCCAGGCCGGCGGACACAAAGAGGCCGCCAGCCCAGGCGTGCGACCATTTCACCTGCACATTGGGCACGTAGTGGTAAAGCGCAGCCATGCCGCCGGCCATCAGGAAAAACTGCAGCGAGTCCAGCAGCAGCGCGACCCCGCCGGGCATCCATGCAACCACGCCCTTGGACGCTGACAGGGCGTAGGACATCATGGTCAAACTCATGCCCAGCAGCAGCGGCCCCACGGTCAAGGTGGCCCAGTAGACCAGCAAGCGTTGGCCGAACGGTCGGTGCGTGCGCACGCGCCAGATGCTGTTGAGCGTGTGGTCCACGGTGAGCACCAGCGCCAGCGCGGTGACCATGAGCAGGGCCACACCGGCGCTGCCGAGCTTGCTGGCCTGGCCGGCAAACTGGGTCAGGTAGCCCATCACCTGGCGCGCGATGTTGTCGGGGATCAGGCTCTCGAGCAGCCATTTCTGCAGCACAACCTGAAATTTGGCAAACATCGGAAAGGCCGTGAAGATCGCCAGCACCACGGTGAAGAAAGGCACGAGTGCCATGGTGGTGGTGAAGGTCAGGCTGCTCGCACTCAGACCCAGACGGTCTTCGCGGAAGCGCTCGCGCAGCGTGAGGGCCGTGCTCTTCCAGGGGAAAGTCGACAGGTCGCTGAACAGGGCTTCAAGGCGTTCGATCCATCTCAGAACGAGTGTCGGACGCGGGGCGGGTATCGGGCTCATGACCGCTATGATGCCATCCTCATGCAGCAAGTACAAAAACTCCCCTCCCCCCAGGTTGCGACAACCCGGTTCCTGGCCGTTGGCAGCCTGCTGGGCCTGATTGTGCTGAGCCTGGCCTGGGAGTTGTGGCTGGCGCCCCTGCGCCCGGGTGGCAGTTGGCTGGCGCTCAAGGCGCTGCCGCTGTGCATTCCGCTGGCCGGTTTGCTGAAAAACCGGATGTATACCTACCGTTGGGTCAGCCTGGTGGTCTGGCTTTATTTCACCGAGGGCGTGGTGCGCGCCGCCAGCGATCGGGGGCTCAGCGCCGGGCTGGCGCTGGCCGAAACGCTGCTGTGCCTGATCCTGTTCACCGCCTGCGCCCTGCACGTGCGCCTGCGCCTCAAGGGCTCCGCCTGAAAGAATTCACTCCATGCAAACCCTGTTGGACTCCCTGCGCGCCATCGTTGGCAGCGCCCATGTGCTCACAGAAGGCGACCTCAGTGCCTGGGAGCAGGACTGGCGCAAACGCGAGCACGGCCATGCGCTGGCGGTCGTGCGTCCGGCCTCGACCAACGAGGTGGCCCTTGTGGTCAAAGCCTGCGCTGCCTACCGTGCGAGCCATCCCGAATCGGGTCTGAGCCTGGTGCCGCAAGGCGGCAATACCGGTCTGGCCGTGGGCAGCACACCCGACGCGTCCGGGCGCCAGATCGTGCTGAACCTGCAGCGCATGAACGTGGTGCGCCACCTTGACGCTGCGAACCTGACGCTGTCGGTGGAAGCTGGCTGCATCCTGCAAACCCTGCAGCAGATCGCTGAGGCCGCGCAGTTGCTGTTTCCGCTGAGCATGGCATCCGAAGGCAGTTGCACCATCGGCGGCAACCTGGGCTGCAACGCCGGCGGCACGCAGGTGCTGCGCTACGGCAACACACGTGATCTGTGCCTCGGGCTCGAAGTGGTCACGCCACAGGGCGAGGTCTGGAACGGTCTGTCGGGCCTGCGCAAGGACAACACCGGCTACGACCTGCGCGACCTCTTCATCGGCTCCGAAGGCACGCTGGGCGTCATCACCGCCGCCACGCTCAAGCTCTACCCGCAACCCGCTGCGCGCCTGACCGCCTGGGCTGCCGTACCTTCCATGGAACACGCCGTCGCCCTGCTCGGACTGGCGCAGCGGCAACTGGGCGCAGACCTGACCGGTTTCGAGCTCATGGGAGCGTTCGCGCTCAGCCTGGTCGTCAAGCACTTTGCACAGCTGCGTGTGCCACTGCAGGACCAGGCACCGTTCTGCGTGCTGCTGGAGAACTCGGACCATATCTCCGAAGCGCACGCCCGGACGCAATTCGAGCAGCTGCTGGAGCTGGCTTTCGAGCAGGGCTGCATCACTGACGCCGTGGTGGCGGAAAACCTCACGCAAGCCCAGCAGCTCTGGCATATCCGCGAAAGCATTCCGCTGGCGCAACCGCTTGAAGGCCTGAACATCAAGCACGACATCTCGGTGCCCATCTCCAGCATGTCGGAATTTGTGGCGAGCACCGACGCCCTGCTGCAACAGGCGATTCCCGGCGTGCGCATGGTCAACTTCGGCCATCTTGGCGACGGCAACCTGCATTACAACGTGCAGGCCCCGCCCGACATGGACCCGGCCCACTTCCTGCGCGCGCATGAAAAACAGGTCAACCGCGTGGTTTTTGATTCGGTGGCCCGGTTCCAGGGCTCGATTTCGGCCGAGCACGGTGTCGGCGGCCTCAAGGTGGAGCAACTGGAGCACTACAAATCGCCGGTGGCGCTGGAACTGATGCGCGCCATCAAGCGTGCGCTCGATCCGCAGAACCTGATGAACCCGGCTCGCGTGCTGCGAGCCTGACGAGCGACGCTAAATCCTTCGATAATCGATGCCCATGACCCACCCGATCCGCTCCCAATACGAAGATTTTCTGCGCCACGTGGACACGCACGGCGTGTTCAAGCCCGATCGCACCGGCACCGGCACCAAGAGCGTGTTCGGCTACCAGATGCGCTTTGACCTCAACGAAGGTTTCCCGCTGGTGACGACCAAGAAAGTGCATCTGCGCTCCATCGTTCAGGAGTTGCTCTGGTTCCTGACCGGCTCGAGCAACAACAACTGGCTCAAGGACCGCGGTGTCTCGATCTGGGACGAGTGGGCGCGGCCGGACGGCGACCTCGGTCCGGTCTACGGCGTGCAGTGGCGCAGCTGGCCCACGCCGGACGGCGGCCACATCGACCAGATTGCCGAGGTCATCCAGACCCTCAAGACCAACCCGGACTCGCGCCGCATCATTGTCAGTGCCTGGAACGTGGCCGAGTTGAGCAAGATGGCGCTGATGCCGTGTCACGCCTTCTTCCAGTTCTATGTGGCACCGGCCACTGCCCCGGGTTTGAAGGCGCGGCTGAGTTGCCAGCTCTACCAGCGCAGCGCCGACATTTTCCTGGGCGTGCCGTTCAACATCGCGAGCTACGCGCTGCTCACGCACATGCTGGCGCAGCAGTGCGACCTCGATGTCGGCGATTTCATCTGGACCGGCGGCGACTGCCACATCTACAGCAACCACCACGAGCAAGTGGCGCTGCAACTGGCGCGCGCGCCCTACGCCTATCCCACGTTGCAAATCAAGCGCCGAGCGCCCACGCTGTTTGACTACGAATACGAGGACTTCGAGATCGTTGGCTACCAGTGCCATCCGGCCATCAAGGCGCCGGTGGCGGTGTGATCAAGCGCAGTCAACTTCTGGGGCTGGTGGCGCTCACGCTGATGTGGGGCGTCAACTGGCCGATGATGAAACTCTCGCTGCGTGAGCTCACGCCGCTGTACTTTCGTGCCGTCACCATGAGTTGCGGCGCGCTCTGGCTTTATCTCTTCTACCGGGCGCGCGGCCTGCGCATGCTGCCGCGTGGCAATGAGTGGCGCTCCGTCGTGCGCCTGGGTCTGCCCAATATGCTGGGCTGGCACACGGTGTCCATCCTGGGCGTCAAGGAGCTGGCCTCAGGGCGTGCTGCCATCCTGGGTTTCACAATGCCGATCTGGACGGTGCTGATCAGCGTGCTGTTCCTTGGCGAGAGGCTGACGCGCCGCGTTGCCTTTGCCGCCGTCTGCGTTGCCATCACCATTGCGCTCTTGAGCTCCGTCGAATTCAACGCCCTGTCCGGCCACCCGATGGGCATTCTCTGGATGGAAATCGCCGCCCTGCTCTGGGCCATCGGCACCTTGATGATGCGGCGCGCGCACCTGACGCTGCCTGTGGAGACCCTGACGGTCTGGATGATGATCCTCTCCAGCGTCGGGCTGTGGATTTTTGCCTGGCTCAGCGAGCCTTGGCCGCTCTGGCAGTTCACCGGCGCCCTGTGGTTCAGCCTGGCCTATGGCGTCTTCATCAATTACGGTTTTGCCCAGATCATCTGGACCGTGCTGGCGCGCAGTCTGCCACCGGCCACCAGCGCCATGGGTGTCATGGCCGTGCCCATGGTCGGCACCCTGAGCGCGACGCTGATCGTCGGTGAATGGCCGCACTGGCAGGATTTTGCCGCCCTGCTGTTCGTGATTTCGGCCATGGCAGCCGTGCTGCTGCCAAGCCGGAAAGTTGAAAGTAGCGCATGAAACTCAATCTGATCCTGGCGCGCGCCGCCAACGGCGTGATCGGTCGCGATAACACCCTGCCCTGGCACTTGCCCGAGGACATGGCGCACTTCAGGCGCACCACCATGGGCTGCCCGGTGATCATGGGACGCAAGACCTGGGATTCGCTGCCAGCGCGCTTTCGCCCGCTGCCGGGGCGGCTCAACATCGTCGTGACACGGCAATCCGATTGGTCGGCCGAGGGCGCAGAGCGCGCCGGGTCAATCACCCAGGCCATGGCCTTGTGCCCGCCGGACAGCCAGGCCTGGGTCATCGGCGGCGCGGCGATTTACGCCGAGGCCGCGCCGCTGGCCAGCCTTGCCGTGGTCACGGAAATTGACGCCAACTACGAGGGAGACTCTTTTGCGCCACAATTCGGGCCGCAGTGGTCTGAAATTGCGCGCGAACGCCAGGTTTCTGCCACCGGTTTGAGTTTCAGTTTTGTCACCTATCGCAAAAAAACAGGAGTTTGAAATGTCTGGAGATGGATTTCACGTGCACGGCCCGCACGACCATGAACTCGAGCACGCCCAGCAGGGCGGCCACGGCGGCGAACATGGCGGCATGATCAACCAGATCGCCATGTTCACCGCCATCATCGCCACCGTCGGTGCGATCTTTGGCTACATGGGCGGCGCCACGCAAGCTAACGCCGGCCTGTTCAAGAACAACGCCGCAATCAAGAAGACGGAAGCCTCTAACCAGTGGAATTACTTCCAGTCCAAGAGCACCAAGCAGTCGCTGGCCGAACTCGCACGCGACCTCGCCAGCGACGACAAGAAAGCCAAATACCAGGACAAGGTGGACCGCTACGAGAAAGAAAAGAACGAGATCAAGGCGGTTGCCGACAAACTCGAAGCCGATGCCACGCAGTGGGACAAGCAAAGCGATGAGCAGATGCACCAGCACCACCGCTGGGCCCAGTCGACCACTGTGCTGCAAGTCTCGATCGCTCTGGCCGCGATTGCGCTGCTGACCAAGAAGAAGTGGTTGGAATACGCCATGTTTGGCGCCGGCGCCATTGGTGTCGTGGTCGGCGCGCTGGCGGCGTTGCATATCTGAGCGTGGAAAAGGCGCGCTGGCATTAAGCCGCGGTTAAGACTCGACGCCTAAAGTTGGCTTCAGGTGCTCAAAACACCTGCACTGTATCCCTCCTAAGGCGGTGCTAAACCCCGGCCCAATCCGCCGGGGTTTTCATTGGCGGCTCGACGACCCATTCAGAACAAGCCCGAAGCAATATTGATCGTCAGGGCGACCAGGGTCGTGTTGAAGAAGAACGCCAGCACGCAGTGCACCATGCCGGTCCGGCGCATCTTTCGATTGGTGAAGCTGACATCAGCCGTTTGCCCCGAAGTGCCGATGACGCTGGCGAAATACAGGAAATCACCGTAATCCGGCGGATGGCCCCCGGGGAAATCGAGCCCGCCGTGCTCGCCGTGGATTTCGGTGACGTAGTAATCGTGGGCGTAATGCAGGGCAAACATGACCTGGGTGAAGGCCCAGGAGGTGGCGATGGTGAGTCCCGCCAGCGCGATATGCGCATAGCGCAGCGTGCCGTGCATGTCCTTGACGATCGCCAGTTGTGCCACGATGGCGCCAATGCACATGATGGCCGCTGCAATCACCAGAACCAGCACTGCGATCCGGCCCTCATCCTGCTGCAGGGCGCGGGTGCGCATGCGCTCGTGCGTTGACCAGAACATGAGACGCGCCGCCAGCAGCAGATACAGGCCGGCACCCACATTCCAGCCGATGATGATGCGGGTCATGCTGCGTTGCGCCAGCGTCTCTGGCAGAAGAAATGCCGCCAGCAAACCGATCACGAAACAAGCCAGCAGGCGCGGACGCGCCAGAAGCAAGCGGATCAGCAGCGGTTTGGATGCGTGGGGATGAACGGGTATTTGTGTCATGTTGATCCTGCGGAGATTGAAGGCGGGGCGCGCCACAGTTTGCCATCGAAACAATCTTTACCTATGCTTCACTCAATTGCGCCCAAATGCCGCGCCAAGCGCGCCATGATTGAAGCACAAGTGCAACTTCAAGAAGGGAACAGCATGAAAGAATTAATCCTCCTGTCAGCCAGCCTGCTGACCAGCGGTTTGACCCTGGCGCAGGAAGTCGGGCATGTCATTTCGGCCAGCCCCATCCTGCAGCAGGTCACGGTGCCGCGTCAGGTCTGCAATAACGAACAGGGCTGCAGCATGCAGACCTTCTACGAAAACCGTCCGGTCGCCTACAGCGTGGTGTATGAATTTGGCGGCAAGCAGTACACGGTGCAAATGCCCAGCGACCCCGGCCCTACGGTGCAACTGCAGGTTACGCCCGCCGTCAGCCAGATGGCCCCGCCTTCCGCGATCACCTACGGGCAGCCGGTTTACGAGCAGCCGGCCTATGTGGTGACAAGCGCGCCGCCCCTTTACTACGACTACGGCCCCTACTACGGCTACAGCACGTATGGCGCGCCGCCGAACTATCTGCCGCTGGCCGTCTTCCTGGGTCTGGGCTGGGCCATCAGCAACAGCCACCACGGCCACTACCGCGGCTACCGGCGTTGATTCAAGCGCTGGTATCAGGACGGCGCTTACCTTCCAGCGCGCGCGTAACGTCACGCCGGTCCATGCCGTACATATCGGCGAATTCCGCTACGGTCTTGCCACTGTTCTCATAGGCTGTGCGCAACGCTTCCTGGCGTGCCAGCGTCTGGTCCAGTTCGGCAAAAGCGTCTTCCAGCGCCAGCGTTGAATCGGCGTCTTTGGTCTGAACGCGAGTCAGGTAATCCTGGCGCGTCAGGCCGGACGCCTCGAACGCGGCCAGCAACTGTGAGCGCAACTTGGGCCGCAGGTCCTGCGTCGAGCGCGCCTGGCGCCGGCGGAACAATTCAAGAATCGCCCAGTAAACGTGCTCCGGCGCCACCGCTTCCACGGCAGCACCCTGCAGGTCATGACGCTGCTTGCCGGCTGCTACGCATTGCAGGTAGCGTGTTGAGCGCGTGTGTACGCCCAGCGCCACCTTCAAGGCGTCACGGGCGAAGTGTTCGGGGTGCAGCGCCAGCAGTTCCTGAAAAATACCGAGTTTGAGCGGCAAGAATTCGGCGCCGAACAAGTGCGGATAGAGTTCAAACAGCTTTTCCAGCACCGGCTGCGCCGACACCGTCCGGCCCGGCTTGCCGGGCGCTTCAGCGCCCGCTTGCGGCGCTGGTGCGGTCTCGGCCACGACTTCAGGGGATGTGCTCGGGGCGTCAAGTTCCATTTCGGTCGTCATCACAGATCCAGACCAATGAATGCCGCCAGTGTCGGCGTGTCCATGGCGCCGTCGCGGGTCACGGTCTGGCCGGTCTTGAGGTTCTTGGCGACCACGAATGGAACGCCTTCCACACCAAAACTGCCCAATAACTGGGAGTTGGCGGCGATACTTTTCTCGATCTCGGGTGCAATGCTGCTGGAAGCTGAAATGCCGCCCTTGCCAGCCAGCAGTGAGGCTTCATGCTCGTTCATCAGCGCCGCCGGGTCGGCCGCTGTCAGCAGCGCGGCGCCCTGCGCCACGCTGATGGGGCTACCCATGCGCACCGGAATCCAGACAAACTTAACCTTGCTCTGCAAGGCGGTCGACGCCTCCCACAGGCGGCCGCAATGCGGGCACTGGGTGTCAAAAAACACGTAGACAACGTTGGCGCTCATCAAAGCGCCAACCGTGAAGCCCTTGGCCTGGGCCGCCACTGTGGGCAAGGCAATTTCCTGCTTGAGCGCAGCCGCCGGCTTGGCCGAATCCTGGGGCGAACAGCCGCCAATCAGAAGCGCCAGCAGCAGGGATGAAAAAAACAAATGGCGGAATTTCAAGGGACACCTCTCATGCACTGCGCGCCAGGCAAAATTGAGCCGCAGCAGGGCCCGCATCTTACCGTGGACTGCCCGCTACCGCAGCCCGCCGACCGCCGCTGCCATGCACCGCCGCCGTCACGCTGGCATACTCAGGCCAGTGAAAGACGCAAACACTGCCCCTCAGGCCTGCGAAACCGCAGGCCAACCTGACCTGCTCTGCCTGACCCAGGCCTGTGCCGCTGCGCCTGGACATTTCGACGAATTGCGCGCTGCTGCCACCATCGACGCCGCGCTGCCGACAACGGATGCGCAAAACCCGCAGACCGGCCCACTCAGCGCACCCTGGCAAGGATTTTTCGATAACCTGGCTGACAAGGGCGCTGCCGAACTGAATCAGCGCGCCACCAGCCTGGCGCGCCAGATCCGCGACAACGGCGTCACCTACAACGTCTACGCCGACGAGGGTGGCCCGCAACGGCCCTGGTCGCTCGATCTGTTTCCGCTGCTGATCGAGCCCGAGAACTGGCAGCAGATCGAAGCCGGCATCCTGCAGCGCGTGCGTCTGCTAGAGCAGGTCATGGCCGATGTCTACGGTCCGCAGCAACTGCTCAAGCGCGGTATGCTGCCACCAGCCTTGGTGCAGGGCCACCCCGGCTACCTGCGCGCGATGCATGGCGTCAAACCGGTCGGCGGCACCCATCTGCATATTGCGGCCTTCGATCTGGCGCGTGGACCGGACGGCAACTGGTGGGTGGTCGGCCAGCGTTGCCAGGCACCCTCGGGCTTTGGCTACCTGCTGGAAAACCGGATCGCCATTTCAAGCCAGTTTCCGCAGGCCTTTGCAGCCATGCCGGTACAACGCCTGGCTGCGACCTACCGCGCCCTGATGGACAGCATGAAGAAGATGAGCCCGTGCGGTGCCGAGCAGCACCTGGCCCTGCTCACGCCCGGGCCCTACAACGAAACCTACTTTGAACACGCTTACCTGGCGCGTTACCTGGGCCTGACGCTGGTCGAAGGCTGCGACCTGCTGGTGCGCGACGAGCACCTCTACCTCAAGACGCTGCAAGGTCTGGTGCCGGTGCATGGCCTGATCAAGCGGGTGGATGACGAATATCTGGACCCACTTGAGTTGCGCGCCGACTCCACGCTTGGCGTACCGGGCCTGTTGCAGGCAATTCGGGCCGGCAATGTGCTGGTGGCCAACGCGCCGGGCTCGGCCTTTCTGGAGTCTCCGGCACTGCTGGGCTTCCTGCCGGCGCTCTCGCGCCAACTGCTGGGCGAAGAACTGAAACTGCCGGCCCTGCCGACCTGGTGGTGCGGCGAGCGTTCGGCCATGGAGCAGGCCTTGCCACAGTTGCGTGGCTGCACGCTCAAGGCGACTTACCCCGGCTCGACCATGCTGCCGGATCTGGACGGTGTGCCAGGCCGAAGCCTGCCGGCGCGCGAACTCGACGAGTGGGCCGGACGCGTGGTGCAGCAGAGCGATGACTACACGGTGCAGGGCAGCGTGCCCTTGTCTCAGATGCCGACCTGGCAGGCGGGTGCGGGCGATACCGGCCAGATGCTGGCACGTTCGGTCATGCTGCGCGTCTTTGTCGTCTCCGACGGGCCACAGTCCTGGCGCGTGTTGCCTGGTGGCCTGGCGCGCCTGGCGGGTGCCGCCGGCGAAACCGCCTCGATGCAGGGCGGCGGCAGCAGCGCCGACGTCTGGGCCCTGACACGCGGCGCCATCGACGAAACCACGCTGCTGCAAGCACCCCTGACGCCGGCGGCCCTGACGCAGCGCAAGCGCCTCGTGACCAGCCGTGCGGCAGAAAACCTTTACTGGCTGGGGCGCTACTCCGAGCGCACCGAAAATGCGATCCGGCTGGCGCGCCTGACGCTCGAGTGCCTCAATGGCGAAGAGCAGTCGTCGCCGCCGCTGCTGGAATGGCTCAGCAAGATGGCCGTGGCCAACACCCTGGTGCTGCCGGGCGTGCCTTCGGCAACGCAGGCAAGGCGTGTTTTCGAGCGCTCACTGATCTCAAGTCTGGGCGGCAGCGATGGCGCAACCAGCGTCGGCTACTACCTGCGCGCGCTGCGCATGACTGGCTCGGTGGTGCGCGAGCGCCTGTCGCAGGAGCATTGGCGCGTCATGGTGCGGGCTGAGGAGGAATTGTTTGCGCGCTGCAACGAACACAGCCGTGCCGGTGACTACTCGTCCCTGAAAGCCTTGCAGGTGCTCAAGAACACAAGCGACCACATGGCGGCGGTTACCGGTGCCCAGACCGATCGCATGACGCGTGACGACGGCTGGCGCTTGCTCAGCGTTGGCCGCCACATCGAGCGTCTGGGTTTTCTCGCGTCTTCGCTGCTGAGCGGCTTTGAGACCGGCTCGGTCCATACGCCGGGCGGGTTCGAAGCCATGCTGGCGCTGTTTGATGGCACCATCACCTTCCACGCCCAGTACCAGCAAAGCCGCGACCTGGCCGCCCTGCTCGACCTGCTGGTGCTCGACCGCGACAACCCGCGCTCGCTGGCCTGGGTAGCGCACACCCTGCGTGGGCGCCTGGCCAAACTGGCCGGCAGCGGCCCTGGTGAACTGTGCAATCTGTCACTGCGGGTGCCCGACCCGGCAGGCTGGAATCTGGCCCACCTGTGCGAGGCACAACCAGTGGCCAGCGCGCCGGGACAGGAGGCCGAAGCGGGCAACGGCTATTTCTTTGCCCTCAACGACTTGCTGCTGCAATGCACAGCGGCGGCTTTTAACGTTTCCAACGAAATCAGCACCACCTATTTCACCCACTCCGGTGAAACCAATCAGAGCATGAGGACCTGATGCGACTGCAGATCACGCACCAGACGCGCTACGACTATTTGCCGGCGGTGGAAACAGCCCAGCACATGGCCTACCTGCAGCCGGTCAGCAACCGCCATCAGCGGCTGCTGAGCCATTTGCTCCACATCAGCCCAACACCGGCACAGATGACGCAGAACCTCGATGTCTTTGGCAACCCGCGCTGCTTTTTCTCGCTACAGGCTCCGCACACCCAACTTGATGTCGTGGCGCACAGCGTGGTCGCCACCTGGACCCGCAGCCTGCCGGCGAGCAGCCTGCCCTGGGAGCGGGTGCGCGAGCAGTTTCGCTACCTGTCGAACGGGCAGTTCGACAGCGCCACCGAATTCGTCTTTGCCTCGCCCTTTGTGCCGCGCCATCCCGAGTTTGCGACCTACGCCCGGCCCAGCTTTGTCGCCGGTCAAAACGTGCTGGCGGTGGCCAGGGACCTGATGCAGCGCATCCATTCCGACTTTGTCTACGAGAGCCAGAGCACACAGGTCAACACGCCGGCATTGCAGGCGTTGGCCCAGCGCAAAGGGGTGTGCCAGGACTTTGCCCACATCATGATCGCGTGTCTGCGCGCAATGGGCATCGCGGCGCGTTACGTCAGCGGTTACCTGCTGACGCAGCCAGCGCCGGGCACGGTCAAACTGCGCGGCAGCGACGCTTCGCACGCCTGGGTGGCGGTTTATGCACCCGACCTGCCGCCGGGCGAGCGCTGGTGCGATTTCGACCCCACCAACAACCGCGCCGGCTGGCACTCGCCGGGCGAGGACTACGTGACGCTGGCCACGGGACGGGATTTCTCCGACGTCTCGCCGCTGCGCGGCGTGATCCATGGCGGCGCCAGCCACATTCTGACCGTTGGCGTTACGGTCGAGCCCGTCATGGAAGCCAGCGCGACCGATGGCCGTCCGGCCGTCCAGCAGCAAAGCCAGCGCCAGGGCCAATTGCCGGCAACCGGTCAGTCACAATCCCAAAGTCAGGGTCGCAGCGGCTAACCCGCCATCACCCATTCATAGCTTCCATCAGAAAGAATCAGCATGAGCATTTACGCCAAACTCGCAGCACTCCAGATCACCCTGCCACCGGTCTCTGCACCGGCAGCGGCCTACGTACCCTTTGTGCAGACCGGCAATCTGGTTTTTCTGAGCGGCCACATCGCCAAAAAAGACGGCAAGCCCTGGGTCGGCCAACTCGGCAAGAACCTGACCACCGCGGAAGGCCAGGCCGCAGCACGCGCCATCGCCATCGACCTGATGGGCACGCTGCACGCGGCGACGGGCGACCTGAACCGCGTCAAGCGCATCGTCAAAGTGATGTCACTGGTCAATTCAACCGGCGACTTCACCGAGCAGCACCTAGTGACCAATGGCGCCAGTGAACTGTTGGGCGAAGTCTTTGGCGCTGCTGGCGCGCACGCCCGCAGCGCCTTCGGCGTGGCCCAAATTCCGCTGGGTGCCTGCGTTGAGATCGAACTGATCGCCGAACTGGGCTAATAGCCGCAGAACACAGCGATTCGTCACTGGGGGGGGTGCAGCAAATGCCCCCGGATCAATGCCCGGCACGTGGAAATCCACTCGGACAATTTCAGTTGCCGGTCAGTTGCCGTTCATGGCCTACCGCATAGAGCCAAAGCAGGCAGTTACGGGCGCCTGCGGCGCCCGTACTTAGCCCCTTCGCGCGCGTTTGCTGCATGTGGCGCCGCGCGATCAGCATTTCGTCCCATGGTCCGCGACGCAGTGCGAATGCGCGTGAATACTTCGCCTGTTCATCCCCGAAGCACAATCCAACCCGAAAGGTATCGATCCATGTCTACCCGTTCCATCTTTGGTTTTCGTAGCCTCGCGCTTGTCGTGGCAGCGGCCTGTGTCACGCTGCTGCAGCCTGCCGCCAATGCTGCCGAGGCAGGCTTTCGCCAAATGACGGTGGCCGCAGACAAAGCGGATGACAAGCCGGCCCACTTCGCGCTCTATTACCCGACGTCTGATGCGGCCCGGGTGATTCCAATGGGGCCATTCCCGCAGACCGTAGCCATTAACGGGGCACCGGAGTCGAAATTCAAGGGTCTCATTGTGTTCAGTCATGGAACGGCCTCCACCGAGACAGGCTTTGCCACTCTGGCGCAAGCACTGGCGCGCAACGGCTACCTGGTTGCCAGTGTCGAGCACGTGGGCGATACCTGGCAGGACCAGTCGATGCGTGCCACGCCGGTGCGCTACTTTGCCGAACGCCCGCGCCAGGCTTCGCGCGTGATCGATACCTTGCTCGCCGACCCGAAATGGCGCGCAGGCCTTGCCAATGGTGCCGACGGGCGCCCGCTAATCGGTGCACTGGGTCATTCGGCGGGCGGTTACACGGTACTGGCGCTGGCAGGCGGCAAGCCGGTGCTGTCGCGCATGCGCACGCATTGCGAGACCGAAGCGGAACTCGATCCCGTCCTGTGCAAGTTGTCGCGCGCCATGGGTGGCGCTTCAGTGCAGGCCGGAGCAGCCCCAGACGGGCAGGAAGAGCCGGTACAGGCCGACACCCGTGTCCGCGCAGTGATGACATTAGCGCCGATGGGTGTGGTGTTCAGTGCGTCCTCACTGGCATCGGTCACCGTGCCGGTGGCCATTTATGCGGGTGAAAAAGACACCTTCCTCGTGCCGCGCTTCCACGCGCAATGGGTAATGCAGAACATGCGCGGCGCCAATGCAACGCTGCAACTTCTGCCCAATGCAGGACACTACGCATTCATGAACACACCGACGATGGACCTGCCCTCACCGGACGGCAGCGTGGCCGGCGACCCGCAAGGCTTCGACCGGGCTGTGTTCCTGGACCGCTTGGCACAAGAGTCGATCGCGTTTTTCGACAAGTGCTTGCGATAACTGTGAGCACGCCACGGCGGATTGCCCATCATGGTCGGCGTGACTGTGTCCTGAAACTCTGAAATGGACTGCCACCAAGCCGACCTTCGCCCGCAGCAGCGAATGACAGCTTGAGAGCGCCCAGTTCGGAATTATGGACATCAACACGGATTACGGGCTGAATGCGCTGCTGGAGAGCCGAACAGACCCTGAAGTCAACTTCCGGTCATGGTCGCTGGTCCCTGGTGCATGATCGTTTTCCTATTTGGGAACATCAGTGATCGTCAGTTCCCTGTCGACACCAAACTCGGACACGTTGCGGGTACACACCAAAGCCTGCTTCCTGCCGGTCCGGTTCAACGCCGCCGAGAAACAGTTCGGGGCCTTCGACAATGTATCCGTACAGGGCATCGGCGACCGTTGAAACGGGAACTCATAATCGAATGACCATCAATATCTATTTGCCAGCTTGCAACAACCATTGTCATGAAGATTGATTTCGACGGCATTCAAGCCTTTGTGTATATCGCCGAACTCGGTGCGTTCAATAAGGCCGCGGACAAACTCAACATCACACAGGCTGCACTGACGCGAAGAATCCAGAAACTTGAAGGCTATCTGGGCCTGCGGCTTATGGATCGCACCACGCGGCACATGGAACTGACCATGGTCGGAAAGGAGTTTTTGCCGAAGGCAAAGATCCTGGTTAATGAAATGGCAAGCGCATTTAATCAGCTGAAGGGGGTTTCAAAAAGCGCCAAAGGAAATTTCACGTTGGCATGCGTCTCGACCATGGCGACGTATATCCTGCCGGAATTGATCAGTCGGTATTCAGAAAAGCACCCAGACAACCGGATCAAGCTCATTGACGCCAGCGCTTATGAAGTCCGAGAGGCTCTATTGAGTCGGCAAGCTGAAGTCGGTGTCTCCGTGCAAGGAGAGAAGCATTCTGAACTGGAGGAAACAATCCTGTTTGAAGACCCCTTGTTGTTCTTTTGTCGCAAGTCCCACCCGTTAAGCGGGCGGAAGTCTGTAGACTGGTCAGACATGAACCAAAGCGACCTGATTGTCGTCAGCAATTTCACGGCCACACGAATCTTCATGGACTACCAACTGGCGAAAAATGGCATCAGTCTGCAAGGTTCTTACGAAGTTCAGCACCATGCAACGGCCATCAACCTGGTCTCAGCGGGCGTAGGCTGCGCAATCCTGCCCTCGACCATCTGCGCGACCAACGACAGGCCCGGTGTGGTCCGTATTCCGCTTATTGCACCCATTGTCAAACGCAAGATTGTAATGATCAAGAGAAAGGGCTATACCCTGTCGCCAGCAGCGCAAGCCTTCTGGCAGATACTGAAAACCACGGCTATCAAGGCATCAAAAAAATAATTCATCACGCGCTGCAGCGCGACAAATTGGGTGCTCCAATTATTGTTTAATTTGAAACAATCGAATCGAATGTTTCATTTGTGAAGACCATCCATATCACGGACACTTTGATTTGTGAAAAATAGTGAAGCATTAAACATCGATGTGCTGGTCATCGGCGGCGGTAACGCCGCGCTGTGCGCGGCGCTGATGGCGCGCGAGGCCGGTGCCTCGGTGCTGCTGCTCGAGGCCGCGCCACGCGCCTGGCGCGGCGGCAACTCGCAGCACACCCGCAACCTGCGCTGCATGCACGATGCGCCGCAGGATGTGCTGATCGACGCCTACCCCGAGGAAGAATACTGGCAGGACCTGCTCAAGGTCACTGGCGGCATCACCAATGAGGAACTGGCACGCCTGACGATCCGCGCCTCGTCCACCTGCCGCGACTGGATGCGCAGCCACGGCGTGCACTTCCAGCCACCGCTTTCCGGTGCGCTGCACGTGGCGCGCACCAATGCCTTCTTCATGGGCGGTGGCAAGGCCCTGGTCAACGCCTATTACCGCAGCGCCGAAAAGCTTGGCGTGCAAGTGCGATACGAGACGCCGGTGAACTCGGTCGAAATGGACGGCGAGCGCTTTGTCGCTGTGCACACGGCAGCGGGTGAGCGCATCGCGGCCCGAAGCTGCGTGCTGGGCGCCGGCGGCTTCGAGTCGAATCTGGATTGGCTGCGCCAGGCCTGGGGGCAGAACGAACGCGGCGAATGGCCGGCCGACAACTTTTTGATCCGTGGCACGCGTTTCAATATGGGCGTGCTGCTCAAGCACATGATCGCTGCTGGCGCCGACACCATAGGCGACCCGACGCAGGCGCACATGGTGGCGATCGACGCGCGCGCGCCGCTTTTTGATGGGGGCATCTGCACCCGCATCGACTGCGTCTCGCTTGGCGTCGTGGTCAACCGCGAGGGCGTGCGCTTCTACGACGAGGGCGAGGACTTCTGGCCCAAGCGCTACGCAATCTGGGGCCGCCTGGTGGCGCAGCAGTCGGGCCAGGTCGGCTACTCCATCATTGACCAGAAAGCCATAGGACGCTTCATGCCGCCGGTCTTTCCCGGTACCAAAGCCGACACCCTCGATGAACTCGCGCGCAAGCTCGGCCTGCCCGAAGCGGCTTTTGTCAAGACCGTGCAGGACTACAACGCCGCCTGCCAGAGCGGCACGTTCGACCACACGGCGCTCGACGACTGCGCCACCGCCGGCCTGACACCGGCCAAGACGCACTGGGCGCGTCCCATCGACCACGCGCCCTTTTATGGCTACGCGCTCAAGCCCGGCATCACCTTCACCTACCTCGGGCTCAAGGTCAATGCGCAGGCGGCCGTGCACTTTGCTGGCCGGCCCAGTCCGAACCTCTTTGTCGCCGGCGAGATGATGGCCGGCAATGTGCTGGGCAAGGGCTACACCGCCGGCGTTGGCATGTCCATCGGCACCGCCTTCGGGCGCATCGCCGGCACACAGGCGGCGATTGCTGCGCGGAGGATCGACCATGCAAGCGCTTGAAGCCCTGGGCCGCGAGGCCGCTGTGCTGGCCAATGGTGGCCGTCCCGTGATTGCGATCCTGAGCGCCAACGAGGCCGAGGTCGGCCGCCAGATGCAGATCTGCAACGCCTGTCGCTACTGCGAGGGTTTTTGCGCCGTGTTCCCGGCCATGACGCGCCGGCTCGAATTCGGCAAGGCCGACGTCCATTACCTGGCCAATCTGTGCCACAACTGCGGCGCCTGCCTGCACGCCTGCCAGTACGCGCCGCCGCACGAGTTCGCCGTCAACGTGCCGCAGGCCATGGCCAAACTGCGCCTGGACACCTATACCGATTACGCCTGGCCGTCCGCCCTGGGCCGCCTGTACCAGCGCAACGGCCTGACGCTGAGCCTCGCCACCGCTTTCGCGCTGGTGCTGTTTCTGCTGCTGGCGCTGCTGGCGCGTGGCACGCTTTTCCCGGGGCCACTGCAGGGCAATTTCTACGCGGTCTTTGGCCACAATCTGCTCGGTCTGATGTTTGGCGCCGTGTTCGGCATGGCAGTGCTGGCGCTGGGCATCGGCGTTACGCGTTTCTGGCGTGGCGTAGCGCCGGCCACAGCAGCGCAGGACGCGCCGACGCCGGGTCTGTACCGCGCTGCCAGCACCGAGGCTGTCAGCGACGTGCTGAGTCTCAGGTACCTGGGCGGCGGCCATGGCCAGGGTTGCAACAATGCCGACGATGCGTTCACGCTGTGGCGGCGGCGTTTTCACCACTTTACGTTCTACGGCTTCGCCCTGTGCTTCGCAGCGACCGGTTTGGCCACGCTTTACCACTACCTGCTGAACCGCCATGCGCCCTATGCGCTCGACAGCCTGCCGGTTCTGCTGGGCACCGCTGGCGGCATCGGCCTGCTGATCGGGCCGGTCGGCTTGCTCTGGCTCAATTTGCAGCGCGACCCGGCGCATGGCGACAGCGCGCAGCGGACCATGGACCGAGGCTTCATCGCGCTGCTGCTGTTGGTGAGCCTGAGCGGTCTGGCGTTGCTGATCTGGCGCGACAGCGGCGCCATGGCGCTGCTGCTGGCGCTGCACCTGGGTGTGGTGATGGCGCTGTTTCTCACCATGCCCTACGGCAAGTTCGCGCACGGCATTTTCAGAGCGGCGGCGCTGCTCATGCACGCCATTGAAAAAAGACAACCCAACCTGATCGGTTTGGGAGACGATTAAAAAAAGGAGACAAAATGAACACACTTCAGAAACGCTTCACCCTTAAAACCATGGCTTGCATGGCCCTTGCATGGTCAAGCCTCACTGCCCAGGCGCAGACTTTTCCTCCCAAGAAAGTCATCACCATGGTGGTTGGGTTTGCAGCTGGTGGGGCGGCAGACACCGGTGCCCGCATCATCGCGAAAAAGTTGGGTGAAAACATCGGCGCTTCGGTCGTGATCGACAACAGGCCAGGTGCTGGTGGCAATATCGCACACCAGTTCGCCGCCCAAGGTCCATCGGATGGCAGTGTCATTTTGTTCGGTTCGGTCGGTCCATTGACCATAGCGCGGCACATGATGAAGTTGCCTTACGATCCCGTCAAGGACTTCGCACCCATCACCATGGGCGTGAACTTTCCGAATGTTCTGGTGGTCAACAATCAAGTTGGCATCAAGACTTTTGCCGAGTTCATTGCATACGCAAAGCGCAATCCGGGCAAGATTGACTTTGCGTCGACTGGTCCGGGCTCAGCCTCGCATCTTGCCGGTGAATTGCTAAACGATATTGCCAAAATCGACACCGTGCACATCCCCTACAAGGGTGGTGCACCTGCAATGCAAGACCTCATTGGCGGCCGTGTCACAGCCTACTACTCGACGCTGTCAACCGCCTTGCCACACATCGAAAGCGGCAAGTTGATCCCATTGGCCAGCACGGGCACGATGCGCCTGACAGCGCTGCCCAAAATCCCGACCATTGCCGAATCGGGCTACCCTGGCTTCAGCGCGACCAATTGGTATGCCTTTGTCGCATCATCCAAGGTCCCCCCAGTTATCCTGGACCGCTGGAACCTCGAGTTGGTCAAGGTGCTCAGATCTCCGGATGTGGTTGAACAACTCAACAGTCACGGATTGACCCCACAACCCGGCACACGCGAAGAGTTCGCAAAATACATGGCAAAAGAAACTGAAACCTGGGGTCGTGTGATCCGTGAACGCAAGATCTCAGCCGATTAGGTCTGAGAACACCTTGCACAATTACAGTAGAGAAAAGCATGCATGTTCTTCAACCGTTTAACCGCCGATTGGTCTTTCTGGGAATGGTCCTTTGGCTGCTGGTCGGCTCGCTGACCCATGCCGCAGAAATTCGTGTTATCACCTCCGGCGCTTTCACAGAGGCCTATAAGAAACTGGTCCCGATCTATGCGCAAGCAACCGGCCACACCGTGTTCAGTTCCTACGGCGCGTCGATTGGAAACGCCCCGGATTCAATTCCCAGCCGCTTTGCACGGGGCGAGAAGTTTGATCTGATCATTCTTTCAGAAGGCGGCCTAGAAGCCTTGATGAAGGAAGGTAAATTGGTTAGCGGCAGCCGGGTCGATTTGGCGCGCTCGCAGATTGGCGTAGCCGTTCGCAAGGGCACACCAAAGCCTGATATCAGCAGTGTCGAAGCGCTAAAGCAATCCCTGCTCAATGCCAAGTCGGTGGCCTATTCGGCAAGCGCCAGTGGCACATACCTGTCGACGGAACTGTTTCCAAAATTGGGAATAGCGGAGCAGATGAAAGTCACTGCCAAGAAAATCATGAGCGAACGCGTTGGAGCGGTCGTGGCCCGCGGTGATGCCGAGTTGGGCTTTCAGCAAGTCAGTGAGTTGATCTACTTTAAGGAACTCGACTTTGTTGGAACCTTGCCCGAATCGGTTCAACAGACGATTTTCTTCTCTTCCGCATTGGTTCAAGGGTCATCCCAGGCTGAAGCAGCCCGTCACTTTGTGCGCTTCCTTGCATCACCATCCGTGGCTGAAATCGTGCGTGAGACAGGTTTGGACCCGATGGCCACTAGACCCTAAGGGAGCATCATTGGTGCGCTCGCGGCACAAATGCCAGCCAGGCCAAGGAAGACGAACACGCAATCCGAAGGGCCACTTTGGCTCCTCGACCTTGGCAGTGAACGGACGGTCCTGGCTTTATTCACTGACTTCTAAGGCCACTCAGGTGTCTGCCACCTCATGTCGAGTGGCCGGTATGTGTCTTGATCAGTATTGGCAACGCTACCCAAGACCCATTGAGACTGCGTCGCATGCTGCTGCAACGCCAGGCGAGTATGGGACAAATGCTGCACGCGATATCAAAAAATCCGCAGGACGCGGAGCGCGCGGCGTCTGCCTCACGCGCGCCGACCAGTACAGCACTGCCAAAAGACGCAGCAGCGCTACGCCGCATTCGGGCTATGCGTAAAGCTTACGCATTCACCGTCCAGCACCACAATCAAATTCGGGTTATCGGTTGGCCGCCTACCGCCGCCAGTTGTGAGGAACTGACCCGATGCGGCGCAATCTCGGCCAATGGCACGAGAACAAAGGCGCGCTCCAGCATGCGTGGGTGTGGTACGGTCAGCGTTGCGCTGTCAATGCGGGCATCGCCAAACAGCAATAGATCGAGATCCAGGCTGCGCGGCGCATTACGGTAGGGCCGCGTGCGACCCGCGTCCTGCTCAATGCGCTGCAACTCAGCCAGCAGGTCGGATGCGGTGAGGATAGTTTCAAGCTCGACCACCGCGTTGATGTAATCGGGGCCACTGGAATCGATGGGCGCCGTGCGGTAGAGCGCGGATCGCCGGATCAGCCTGACGCCATCGATTGCGGCCAAGCATTCCATGGCGCCGGTTACGCCAGCCTGCGGATCACCGAGGTTGGCGCCGAGCGCAACAAATGCCGTGACGGCCGCGCGCATGGCTTGCCCCTGCTTCAGACGCCTGCGTCGGGCGCGGCACCGCCATCCATGCGTGGTCCACTGGAACGACGGCGACGGCGGCGCTTGCGCGGTGCCTGGCTGTCGTCGAACGATGACGCATCAGTCGATGATTCGGGGCGCTCGGTCAAGGCTTCACTGGCAGCGCGCGGTGCGTCATGCGGCGATGGGGCCCGGCGCACACGTGGCGTGCGTGGGCGCTGCGCCTGTTCCTCACGCACCTGGTCCACCATGTCCTGGCGCAGGTTGTGGTCGGCCAGGCTGAACTCCTGCCACCAGTCAGCCAGCACCTCGTCGATCTCGCCGGCATCGGCGCGCAGGCGCATGAAGTCGAAGGCAGCCCGAAAGCGCACCTGCTCGACCAGGCCAAAGGGCGTACTGCCGACCCGCTTCTCGAAGCGCGGCTGCAGCATCCAGATCTCGCGCATGTCGGCGGCCAGTTTGCCGCGCCCAGATACGTCACCGATGCGGGCGTTGAAGACGTCGTCAATGGCTTCCTGCAGTGCCGGATGCGAATGCTGTCCGCGCCCCATGCGCTGGGCCCAGCCGTCGCGCACATCAGCCCAAAGCACGCAGGCCAGCAGAAAACTTGGCGCCACCGGCTTGTGCTCACCGACCCGGCGGTCCGTGTCCTGCAGCGCGGCTTTGACAAAACTCTGCTCGGCGCGCTCCACCACGACGTCGAGCAAGGGGTAGATACCGCGCGCCATGCCCAGCGCTTTCAATTGGGCAATCGAGGCCAGCGCGTGGCCGGTCTGCAGGAGCTTGAGCATTTCGTCAAAAAGGCGGCTCTGCGGCACATCAGCCAGCAGTTCCTGCGATTTCACCAGCGGTGCCGCAGTCTTGGCTTCAAGCTGAAACCCCAGATCGTTGAGCTTGGCCGAGAAGCGCACGGCGCGGATGATGCGCACCGGGTCTTCGCGATAGCGCGTGGCCGGGTCGCCGATCATGCGGATGACGCGCTTCTTGGAATCGCGGATACCGTTGTGGTAGTCGACCACGATCTGGGTCTCGGGGTCGTAGTACATGGCGTTGATGGTGAAGTCACGCCGCACCGCGTCTTCCTCCTGCGGACCCCAGACGTTGTCACGCAGCACGCGCCCGGTCGAGTCCACGGCGTGCTTCATACCGGCGAGTTCGCTCTTGCTGGTCTTCTCGTTGCCGGCAACCTGCTCGGCCGCCGCGTTGTCCATGTAAGCGCGGAAGGTCGAAACCTCGATCACCTCGTTCTCGCGTCCGCGCCCGTACACCACGTGCACGATGCGAAAACGCCGCCCGATGATGAAGGCGCGCCGGAACAAGCCCTTGACCTGCTCTGGTGTGGCGTTGGTCGCCACGTCAAAATCCTTGGGCTTCAAGCCGACCATCAGGTCGCGCACGGCACCGCCCACGATATAGGCCTCATAGCCGGCATTCTTGAGCGTGCGCACGACATTGATCGCGCGCTCGTCAACCAGGGACGGATCAATGCCATGTTCGGCGACGCCAACTTCCTCGCGCTTGCCAAATTGCGCCTTCTTGCCTTTTGCTGCCGAGGATGATTTGCCGAGCAGTTTTTCAATAAATTTTTTAATCAAGTCACTTTTCCTTGCGGGACAGACCCTGGCGACACGAAGTCGACCGGTTCTGGCCTCAACACTTTAAAACAGTTCAAGTATGCGCCATCCGCGCGCCTGGGCTATGGCACGCAGCGCCGGGTCGGGGTTGGTGGCCACCGGGTGCGTCACTTTCTCCATCAGGCTCAAATCATTGATGGAATCGGTATAGAAGGTGCTCTCCACGTCAGCCCAAGCCAGTTGACGCTGGCCAAGCCACTGTTCGACCCGGGTCACCTTGCCTTCGCGCGCCGACGGCACACCGCGGATTTCACCCGTGAGCCAGCCGCTGTCGTCCCGCTCGAGTTCCACCGCAATCAAGTCCGCGACCCCAAAAGCCTGGGCAATCGGCCGTGTCACAAAGTCGTTGGTGGCCGTCACGATAAGCACCGCATCGCCCGCCGCCTGGTGCCCGCGCACCAAGGCCAGTGCCTGTGCCGTGATGACCGGTTGCACAACGGTTTGCATAAAGCGCTCATGCGCCGCCCGCGCTGCCTGCGCGCCTTCGCGCCGCACCGCAGCCGTGGCGAATCGCACATAGTCGTGGATGTCGAGCGTGCCAGCCTTGTAATGGGCAAAGAATTCGTCGTTGCGACGGCTGAAATCAATTGGATCGGTCCAGCCAATGGTGGTGGTGAAGACGCCCCAGGCGTAGTCTGAATCGATCGGCAACAGCGTATGGTCAAGGTCAAACAGGGTCAGCTTCATGCGCTCAGGATTCTTCCATCATGGATTTGATCAGGGGAATGGTAATGGCGCGCTTGGTCTGCAGCGCGTAGCCGTCGATCAGGTCGAGCAGTTCCATCAGACTGCCCAGATCGCGGCTGAAGCGCGTCAACATGAAGTCCATCACCTCGTCGCCCAGAAACAGGCCGCGTGCGTCAGCTGCCTGGCGCAGCACGGCGCGCCGCTCGGATTCGCTGAGCACCTGCAACTGAAACACGTGGCCCCAGCCCAGGCGCGTGCGCAGGTCGTCGCGCAGTTTCAGGTCGGATGGCGGCAGGCTTCCCGCAGCCAGCACGCCGCGCTGAAAGGTCTGGGCGTTGACAAACCAGTTGAAAGCCGCGTGCTGCTGCGCCGCCGTGTACAAATGCACGTCGTCCATCAACACGGCGGCCCAATGTTCGTCGAAGGGTGCGGGCTCCAGCACGCTGGCGTCGAGCCAGCCAACGCTGGCGCCCTGCTCGCGCAGATGGGCCTGGACTGCCTTGAGCAGATGGGTCTTGCCGCTGCCTTCGCTGCCCCACAGGTAGGTGGGCACCGGTGAGCGCGCGCTGGCGTTTGACTTGCCGCCTAGCCACAGCGCCAGGTGCGCGAGCGCCGCCGCGTTGGGCCCGGCAAAAAAAGTTTGCAGCGTCGGCCCGGTAGCCAGACCGATGTCAAGCGCAATCTGTTTCATGGCCGCGCCCTCATCCCAGATAGAGCTTGCTGGCTTGGTAGCCTGCCTGGGCTCGCCGGATCGCCACCAGCAGCACGGCGCTGGCCGGCAAGGCGATCAGAACGCCCAAAAAGCCCAGCACCTGACCAAAGGCCAGCAGAGCAAAAATAACTGCCAGCGGATGCAGGCCGACGCGCTTGCCGACCAGGCGCGGCGTCAGAAAAAAGCCTTCGATCAGCTGCCCAAACCCGTACACCACAGCCACCATCAGCAACGCACGTGAGGCGCCGCCGCTGGCTGAAAATTCGAGCAGACCCGCCAACAAGGCCAGGATCAGACCCAGGCCGAAGCCGACATAGGGCACAAAGACCGCCAGACCGGTGAAAACGCCAATCGGCAAGGCCAGATCAAGCCCGAACAAGGCCAGCCCCGCGCTGTAATAGACCGAGAGAACCGCCATCACCAGCAACTGCCCGCGCAGGTACTGGCCCAGCACGGTGTCGGCTTCGTTGGTAAAGCTGTCGTAGGCTGCGCGACCACGCGGCGGCACGAACTCCAGCACACGCGCCACAAAACGGTGCCAGTCCATCAGGAGGTAAAACAGGGCAACCGGGATCAGGACAGCATTGCTGAATACCGCGAAAGCGACACTGCCGCCGAGCTTGAGCGAACCCATCACCGACGCCATCGTGTCTTCCGCGTTGGCCGTGAGGTATTTCAAGGCGAATGCCTTGAGGCTGACCACATCGAGCGAAACGCTCAGGCCAAACTGCGCCAGGAACGGCTTGAGCCAAGCGTTCGCATGATCGAGCAGCACGGGCACCTGTTCGCGCATCTGCGGCAATTCCTTGGCCAGGATAGGCACGATCAACAACGCAATCCCCAGCACCAGCAGGACAAAAATCAACTCCACCAATGCCACCAGGAGTACCCGTGGCAAACGGCTGCCACTCAGTTGGTCGAGCCGGTCCACCAACGGAGTCAGCGCGTAAGCCAGGGTGGCTGCCACCACAAAAGGGGTCAGCACCGGCGCCAGCAACCACAGCAGCGCCCCTGTGCCGATGGCAATCAGGCTCCAGGCCGCTGCTCTTCTTTGTGTGGTGTTCAATTGCATGCAAATCGATTCTTTAAACCTGAAAAAACCAGCCCCGGCATTGCGCAATTTGTGCCCTGCTTGCGTCGCCCTTAAAATCAGGCAAATTCTATCGGTCTCTGTCGCGCCAGACCGCCCGGCGCATCAATCCACGCACTGTACATGACAACCAGCAACACCCTCCCCCCGCTCTCCTACAAAAATGCCGGGGTCGACATCGACGCGGGTGATGCCCTGGTCGAACGCATCAAACCGCTGGCCCGCAAGACCGCGCGCGAAGGTGTGCTGGCCGGCATCGGTGGTTTCGGCGCCCTGTTCGAGGTACCCAAGCGCTACAAGGAGCCGGTGCTGGTCAGCGGTACCGATGGCGTCGGCACCAAGCTCAAGCTGGCTTTCGAGTGGAATATGCACGATACGGTCGGCATCGACCTGGTGGCCATGAGCGTCAACGACGTGTTGGTGCAAGGCGCCGAGCCGCTGTTCTTCCTGGATTATTTCGCCTGCGGAAAGCTCGACGTCGATACCGCCGCTGCGGTGGTCGGCGGCATTGCCAACGGCTGCGAGCAGTCCGGCTGCGCGCTGATCGGTGGCGAAACGGCAGAAATGCCCGGCATGTACCCGGCCGGCGAATACGACCTGGCCGGCTTTTGTGTCGGTGCGGTCGAGAAATCGAAGATCCTGACCGGTGCCGATGTCAAACCCGGCGATGTCGTGTTGGGCCTGGCTTCCAGCGGCGTCCACTCGAATGGCTTTAGCCTGGTGCGCAAATGCATCGAGCGCGCCGGCGACAAGGCCCCGGCCACGCTCGACGGCCAGCCGTTCCGCCAAGCCATCATGGCGCCGACCCGGCTCTACGTGAAAAATGTGCTCACTGCCCTGGCGCAACACCCGATCAAGGCGCTGGCCCACATCACCGGTGGTGGCCTGCTGGAGAATATCCCGCGCGTGCTGCCCGAAGGCACCGCCGCCCATCTGGTCAAGGGCAGTTGGCCGCGCACGGAACTGTTTGCCTGGCTGCAGGCCACCGCCGGCATCGACGACATCGAGATGAACCGCACTTTCAACAACGGCATCGGCATGGTCCTGGTCATCGCTGCCGCCAATGCTGAGGCTTGCGCCGCGAGCCTGCGCGCCGCCGGCGAACAGGTGCACACCATCGGTGTGATCGCTGAGCGCGGTGCCGACGCTGCCGTCATGGTGCGCTAGGGACGCTGATGCCTGACCCGACCCAGCCGCTGCGCCGAGTCCCGGCCGGTGTCTGGGCGCTGGGTTTCGTCAGCCTGCTGATGGATGTCTCCAGCGAGATGATCCACAGCCTGCTGCCGGTCTTCATGCTCACCACGCTGGGCGTCAGCGTTTTTGCCATCGGCCTGATTGAGGGTGCGGCCGAAGCCACGGCACTGATCGTAAAGGTTTTCTCGGGCGTTCTGAGCGATTACTGGGGCAAGCGCAAGCCGCTGGCCATGCTCGGTTACGGCCTGGGCGCACTGTCCAAACCGCTGTTTGCCCTGGCCAGCAGCGCCGGCCTGGTACTCGGGGCGCGCCTGCTTGACCGGGTTGGCAAGGGTATCCGGGGTGCGCCGCGTGACGCGCTGGTGGCCGATATCACGCCATCGGAACAGCGCGGCGCTGCTTTTGGACTGCGCCAATCGCTGGACACCGTCGGCGCCTTTCTCGGCCCCTTGTTGGCGATGGGTTTGATGCTGCTCTGGGCCAATGATTTCCGCGCCATTTTTTGGGTTGCCACAGTACCGGCCTTTCTTTGCGTGGCCCTGCTGTTTTTCGGCGTGCACGAGCCCGAACGAACGATGACGCAGGCACGCCGCAACCCGATCTGCCGCGCCAACCTCAAACGCCTGAGCACAAACTACTGGTGGGTCGTCGGCATCGGCGCCGTCTTCACGCTGGCGCGTTTCAGCGAGGCCTTTTTGGTGCTGCGTGCCCAGCAAGGCGGCCTGGCGCTGGCCTGGACGCCGCTGGTACTGATCGGCATGAACCTGGTTTACGCCGCCTGCGCCTACCCCTTTGGCAAACTGGCCGACCAGATGCGCCACAGCACACTGCTGGCCTGGGGTTTGCTGCTGCTGATCGCCGCTGATGTGTTACTGGCCTGGAGCAACCAGGCGGCCTGGGTCTGGGCCGGCATCTCGTTTTGGGGGCTGCACATGGCCATGACGCAAGGCCTGCTGGCCACCATGGTGGCCGACACCGCGCCTGAGGATTTGCGTGGCACGGCCTACGGTTTCTTCAACCTCGTCAGCGGCCTGTCCATGCTGCTGGCCAGCGGTCTGGCCGGCTGGCTCTGGGACCGCTTTGGCGCTTCCTTCACCTTTGTTGCGGGTGCGGTCATCAGCATCGCCGCGCTGGCTTTGCTGCTGCGCAGCCCGGCGTCCACATCTGCGGACCCGACCACGGGCTAATTGCGTTCAATCTCCCTCTGCAATTCCAGGTAACGCGGCAAGCGCGCACCGCCAAGCGCAACGGCCCTGGCGATTGCCTGCGCAGCCTGCTCGCGTTGCCCGCTGTCAAGCAACACCTGCGCCAGATTGTTCCAGGCATCAGCGAAGTCAGCATGCTGCGCCAGCGCTGCCCGGTAGGCCGCCATGGCGGTATCGCGCTGACCCAAGGCATAGGCGGTATTACCCATTCCCAAAAGTGCCATGCGCTCCTGCGGCCACTGTTGCAGTGCCGCCGCATACGCCTGCTGCGCCGCCGCCGGGTTGACCCGCTCCAGCGCCGCCGCCGCATCAACGTAGGTCACCGCCTGCACTGTGGACGGCAGTTGCCCCGGCGCCAGGGCCAGCATGGCCCAGTAGTCGCCGCGCGCCCAGGTACGCTCGAAGGTGAAGAGCGAGATTTCCAGACGTTCGGTGCGGCCGGAACGCAGCAGCAGCACATTGCGCTCACGGTCAAAGCCGATCACCACCGCGTAATGCCATAGCGGGTACCAGGCAAACGCCAGGTTCTGCAGCACCAGCACCGGATGCCCGGCTGCCACTTCACGCATCAGGTCCTCCACGCGCGGCCGCAGCGGATAAGGCAGCAGGCCATTGCGCCGGCTGGCGGCCATCAGTTCGATCGAGAGCGAACCCGCGCGCCCCGGCAGGTAGACCTGCTCTACCAGCGCGTCCGGTTGAAGCAAGACGCCGGCAACGCCCGCCACCATGGCCAGCGCCGCCGGTCCGCACTGGTGCTCTTCCTGCGGATAAAAAGGCACCTGCGTCAGTTCCACCCGCGTCGCCAGTCCACTTGGCCATTGCGCATCAAGCGCGGCCATCTGGGGCGTGGCACAGCCGCTCAGCAACAGCGTGGCCACAAGAAAAATCCCCGCCAGGGCGGGGATTTGCTGGCCGCGAAGCCGTTTCATCATCCCGAATTTATCGCACCGATCGCGTGAACGGGAAGACCTTGGTCAGGCCCATGATGTCAGTCACCAGCAGGACGATGAACACCGTGAACAGGATGCCCAGTACGTCGCCGCCAGCTGGGGCCTGGTCGATGCGATCGGCCAGTTGCGCCACTTCCACATCCGACATCGCCTTGATGCGCTCGGCAGCAGCTTGCGGGCTGACGCCCTGCGCCTGCACCGCCTGGCGAACATCCTCACGCGCCAGGAAAGCGCTGAGCTTGTCGCGGTTCGCGTCGGCGGCGGCACTGACCTCCTCGGTGCTCACCATGCCGGCCTGCGCCGCCATGGGAAAACCCGCGAAGGTGATACAGACGATCAGGCAGGCGGAAATGATTTGTTTGAAGTTCTTCATGGGTATTCTCATGTGCAATAAAAGAAACAACCTCGATTTCCAAGGCAGTACGAACGGTTGACTATAGGCAAGCGTCCCTACCAGCGTCAACGCTTCTTACACCCGGACACATCAAAGGCTGCTTCGTTTCATTTCAGCGACGCGCCAGGCGATGGCGCCGCGGTCGTCCACGCCCTGCGCCTGGGCCAGGTACATCTCCAGATCGGCCAGCGCCTTACGGAAGTTGCCCTGCCCGGCCAGCGCCAGACCGCGGTCGCGGTACTCGGGCCAGGCCAGCGGCTGCAGCACGATCAGTCGATCCTGCACGGCGATCAGACGGGCCCAATCCTGCTGCTCGGTATGAATCTGTTTGAGGTTGCGCAACATCCGGGTAATGATGTCGCGCGGCGATGCGGTCTGCAAGAAGAGCCTCAGCGGTGGTTCTGAATCATCGGCCATGGCAACACTGTCCCGATAGGGTTCCAGTCGCTCCAGCAGGGCTTCTCGACTCAGCGACTGGCCGTCCAGCGGGTCGATCACCACCTGCCCATTGGGCAGATTCACCTTCAGCATGAAGTGCCCGGGAAAAGCAATGCCGCGCGCCGCCAGACCAAGACCCTGTGCCAGTTCCAGCCATACCACCGCCAGTGTGATCGGGATCGCGCGGCGCGTGCGCAGGACCACATTGAGGTAGCTGTTATCGGGGTCGTGGTAATCGTTGATGTTGCCGGCGAAACCCAGATCCTGAAAAAAGAACTGGTTGAGTATGCGCAGTTTCTGCAAGGCGCCGGCGTCGGCGGGCAAGCGACGCCGCAAACGCGCCGCCAACTGGTCAACGTCGGCCAGTATCTGGCCCACATCCAGGTCCGGGTACTCATCCTGCGCCAAACTTGCCGCCGCCTCGAGCAACGCAAATTCGGCGTCGCTCTGGACCAGGGCGGCAAAGTATTCCAGAGCAGTGGGCAACGCTAACGACAGCTTCATGCCAACATTCTTACCGAAAAACCCTGATCCGGCAGATTCATCTCAACGGCGCAAGAACTGGCGCAGTTTCAGGCCGGTGGCCCACAAGACCGTGAAATAAATGGCACCCGATGCCAGGAGAATCATCCCCAGCAGCGCGATTCTCCTGATTTTTTCATCCGGCATCTGGGTCCAGGCAAAAGCCCCATTGGCCCACAGGAGAAATCCCAGCAACACTGCGCTGGCGGCCAGTACCTGCAACGTGAAGGCGCCCCAGCCCGGTTCAGGTCGGTAGCTGCCGCGCTGAAGCAGCCCTCGCAGCAACCAGACAGCGTTGATCATGGCGCCGATGCCGATGGAAAGCGTCAAGGCCGCATGGGCAAACCAGGGAACCAGCGCGATGTTGAGCAACTGCGTGATCACCAGTACGGCAATGGCCACCCGCACTGGCGTTTTGGTGTCCTGGTTGGCGTAGTAACCCGGCGCCAGCACCTTGAGCGCGACCAGTCCAATGAGGCCGACACCCCAGCCCATCAGGGCGCGCGTGATCTGCTGAACATCGTTCTGAGTGATCGCGCCGTACTGGTAAAGCACCGCCACCAGGGGTTTGGCAAAGGCGATCAAGGCCACCGCGCAGGGCACGGCCAACAGCACCACCAGACGCAGGCCCCAGTCCAGCATGGCGGAATAGCGTACGCTGTCACCAGTGGCCCGCGCCGTGGCCAGTTGCGGCATCAGGACCACGCCCATGGCGACGCCCAGCAGCGCGGTCGGGAATTCCATCAAACGATCGGCGTAGGTGATCCAACTCACGCTGCCGACGGCCAGGTAGGAGGCAATCTGGGTGTTGATCAGCATCGACAAATGCGCCACGCCGACACCAAGCAAGGCTGGCCCCATCAGTTTGACGATGGCCTGGGTTCCACTGTCCGCCCAGGCGGCACGCAGCGCGCCATGGCGCCAGCCCATGACTGGGGCCAGCCCAAGTTTTCTCAGGGCCACCACCTGAACACCGAGTTGCAGTACGCCGCCGAGCAAGACACCGGCAGCCAGCGCGTAAATCGGCTCCAGCCCCAGCGCCTTGAACCAGGGCGCGCCGAGCCAGGCAGCGGTGATCATGCACAGGTTGAGCAGCACAGGCGTTGCCGCCGGCACGGCAAAGCGCTTCCAGGTATTGAGCACGCCGGCTGCCAGCGCGACCAGCGACATGAACGCGATGTAGGGGAACATCCAGCGCGTCATGACAACGGCAATCTCGAAACTGCGCGGATTCTTCTGCAAACCGCTGGCCATGACCCAGACCAGGGCCGGCGCCGCCAACACACCGATGACACTGACCAGCAACAGGGCCCAGGCCAGGACCGTGGCCACGCGGTCGATCAGGGTCTTGGTCGCCACTTCACCGTCCCGGGCCTTGCTGGCCGCCAGCACCGGGACAAAGGCCTGGCTGAAAGCGCCTTCGGCAAAAAAGCGGCGAAACAGGTTGGGAATGCGAAACGCAACATTAAAGGCGTCGGTCAGGGCACTGGCGCCGAAAGTCGAAGCGATCAGGAGTTCACGCGCCATCCCGGTGATGCGCGAGAGCAGCGTCAGCAGGGAAACGACAGAGGCGGATTTGAGGAGGCTCACGGCCCGCAGTGTAGCCGCGTCCCGCCTTCGCAGTGCCGTCGCCGGGTCAGCCGGGCCATAGCTGATAGAATCTACGGCTTTGCTGACAACATCCACAGACTCAAGGAACTAAATTTATGGCATCTGGAAAACCCAAGAAAAAGAACCCGCGCCTGGCGTCGGGCCGTAAGCGCGTCCGTCAGGACGTCAAGATTAACGCCGCCAACACCTCGCTGCGTTCCAAATACCGCACTGCGGTGAAGAACGTGGAAAAGGCTGTTATCGCTGGCGACAAAGCCAAAGCAACCGAATTGTTTGGCAAGATGCAAGCCGTGGTTGACACCGTGGCCGACAAGGGCATCTTCCACAAGAACAAGGCCGCTCGTGACAAGAGCCGCCTGTCGACCAAGGTGAAAGCCCTGGCCGCCAAAGCCGCCTGATTTCAGGCAAATCGCACGGATCAACTTTTTTCGAGAATTTGATCCGCCGTTTGTAACGGGTGCGCTGTCAGCAAAAAAGCAAGAGAGCCGTCGCAAGACGGCTTTTTTGTGCGCGTGAGGTACTAAAATCCCGCTTCAACGGCCCGCCATTGAACGGGCCGGTTTCGTTTCTGAAACCTTGTAGGAAGACCATGAACGCCCCTTTCATCGCAGCCGCCTCGCCCCATGTTATGAACACCTATGGCCGCCTGCCGATCGCCTTGTCGCACGGCCAGGGCTGCCGTGTCTGGGATGTCAACGGCAAGTCCTATCTGGACGCCCTGGGCGGCATTGCCGTCAACACCCTGGGCCACAACCACCCGAAACTGGTGCCAGCCCTGCAGGACCAGATCAGCAAACTGATCCACACCTCCAACTACTACCACATCCCGAACCAGGAAGTGCTGGCGAAAAAGCTGGTTGAGCTCTCGGGCATGACAAACGTCTTCTTCTGTTCCACCGGCCTCGAAGCGAATGAAGGCGCACTGAAACTGGCGCGCAAGTTCGGCCACGACAAGGGCATCGAACGCCCCGAGATCGTGGTCTACGAAAAAGCCTTTCACGGCCGCTCCATCGCTACTCTGAGCGCCACCGGCAACCCCAAGATCCAGGCCGGGTTCGGCCCGCTGGTCGAAGGCTTTATCCGGGTTCCGATCAACAACATCGAAAGCCTGAAGCAGGCAACCGATGGCAATCCGAACGTGGTGGCGGTGTTTTTTGAGGCGATCCAGGGCGAAGGCGGTGTCAATCCGATGAAGGCCGACTACCTGCGCGCCGTGCGCCAGTTGTGCGACGAGCGCGACTGGCTGATGATGATCGACGAGGTGCAGTGCGGCATGGGTCGCACCGGCAAGTGGTTTGCCCATCAATGGGCTGGCATTGTCCCCGATGTGATGCCGCTGGCCAAGGGCCTGGGTTCGGGCGTGCCGGTGGGCGCCATCGTGGCCGGACCGAAGGCCGCCAACATCTTCCAGAGCGGCAACCACGGCACGACCTTCGGCGGCAACCCGCTGGCCATGCGCGCCGGCGTCGAAACGATCCGCATCATGGAGGAAGACGGCCTGCTGGCCAATGCGGCCCAGGTCGGCGCGCATCTGGCCGGGGCCCTGGCGCAGGCATTGAAGGCCGAATTGGCCACAGGTGGCGTCAAGGAAATCCGCGGCATGGGCCTGATGCTGGGCGTCGACCTGGCCAAGCCCTGCGCTGCGCTGGTCGGGCAATGTGCCGACCGGGGCTTGCTGATCAGCGTCACAGCCGACAGCGTGATCCGATTGGTGCCGCCACTGATCATGAGCCGTGCCGAGGCCGACGAAGTCGTCGCCATCCTGGCGCCACTGATCAAACAACTCTTGTCCGAACCCGTCTGAACGCGATACAGCCATGAAGCATTACCTGCAATTCAGCGACCTCAGTGCCAGCGACTATTTTTACCTGTTCGAGCGCGCAGCACTGATCAAGAAGAAATTCAAGGCCTACGAGCGGCACCAGCCGCTGGTCGATCGCACACTGGCCATGATTTTCGAGAAGGCCTCAACGCGTACCCGTGTCAGCTTCGAGGCCGGCATGTACCAGATGGGCGGCAGCGTGGTGCACCTGACCACCGGCGACAGCCAACTCGGTCGCTCCGAGCCGATCGAAGACAGCGCCAAGGTCATCAGCCGCATGGTTGACCTGGTGATGATCCGCACCTATGAGCAGACCAAGATCGAGGCCTTTGCCGCGCACTCGCGGGTGCCGGTGATCAACGGCCTGACCAATGAGTTCCACCCGTGCCAGATCCTGGCCGACATCTTCACCTACATCGAGCACCGTGGCTCGATCGCCGGCAAGACCGTGGCCTGGGTTGGTGATGGCAACAACATGGCCAACACCTGGCTGCAGGCCAGCGAAATCCTGGGCTTCAAGGTCCACGTCAGCACGCCGGGCGGCTATGAGGTCGATCAATCCATCGCCGGCCTGCGCTCAGCCGAGAGCTACCAGGTCTTCAGCGACCCGATGCAGGCTTGCGCCGGTGCCGATCTGGTGACCACCGATGTCTGGACCAGCATGGGCTATGAGGCAGAGAACGAAAAGCGCAAGCTGGCGTTCAACAGCTGGTGTGTGGACGCCGAGATGATGAGCGCGGCCAAACCCGACGCCCTGTTCATGCACTGCCTGCCGGCGCACCGCGGCGAAGAAGTACAGGCCGATGTCATCGACGGGCCGCAATCGGTGGTCTGGGACGAAGCCGAAAACCGCCTGCACGCGCAAAAGGCGCTGATGGAGTTTTTGCTGTTAGGCCGGCTTTGAGGCACGGCGTCGCTGGATGACAAATTCGCATTGTCATTGCGGGCTCCGACCCGCAATCCAGGAGTTCAGAGTTTGCGTAGCACGGTCAGAAGGCATGGATCCCGGATCAAGTCCGGGATGACAACCGAGGGGCGGGATGACAGGACACCAACTCAAGGCAGCAGCGCCGGCGTCAAGTCGCCCATCTTGGCGCGCACACCGGGCAATTGCGGCAGGTCGAAACGTTTGCTGATGAACTTGAGGATGGACGTGGTGTCATAAGGCGTCGAGTCGACAAAACCGCGCTTCACATACGGACCAATCAGCAGCGCCGGGATGCGCGAACCGGGCCCCCATCGATCCCCCCAACCCGCGCCCTGCGGTGGCGGCACATGGTCCCAATACCCACCATTCTCGTCATAGGTCACGATCACCAGCATTTTCTGCCATTGCGGACCGGCGCGCAGCTTGTCCAGCAGACCCGCCATGTGCGCATCGCCCGACACGATGTCGGTATACGAAGGGTGCTGGCTGTCACGCCCGGCCGGTTTGTAGAACGACACAGCGGGCAACTTGCCAGCGACGATATCAGCCACGAAGTCTTCGCCATCTTTCAGGTGCAAGGCGCGCTCTGGCGTGCCCGGTGCGTAGCGAGCAAAGTAATTGAAAGGCTGGTGGTGCGGCTGGAAATTCGGCGAGTTATCGGCACGTTCGTAGATGATTTTCCGTTTGGCATCGGGTGCCTGCATACCATCGGACAGCGCCGCGCTCCAACCGCCGGCGTACCAGGCCCAGGAGACGCCCTTGGCTGAGAGCGTGTCGCCAATGGTTGTTGCGGTTTGCGGCGGGGTCGGCTCACCCGCATCGAAAAAAGCGGTGCGAAAACCCTTGGGGTTGGCGTGTGTGGCTGGGCCGTCAGCGGCCGGTGGAATGCCGCTGGGTTGATATGGTGGCTGCGTCGTGTTGACCGACCAGCCATCGGGCGTGACGCTTCGACCCAGGCTGTTGCTCACGACCTGCACGGCAGCGACGCTGGCCGATGGCGAGTCGGGTCGCTTCGCCAGTTTGCCACCGGCATCGAGTTGCACACGCATGCTCGCAGGCGCCTCGGCGTGACGCGGTGTACAGGCGCAGATCAACCACTGGTGGTTCAGGTAGGAGCCGCCAAACGCCCCCTGGAAAAAGTTGTCGGCCAGCGTGTACTCGCGAGCCCACTGCCAGAGCTTGGAGTAACTGCCGTCGTAGTGCCCCATGGTCCAGCCACCGACCGCAGACATCGCCGCAAACCGGTTGTTGGCGCCACCGTTGATCTGTTCCTGATGAACGAAGAAGTCATGCGTCGGGCTTGGCACGATGCCCGTCGCAGCGCGGTTGACTGGCGCCGCATCGATCCGGAATGGCGTGTTGGGCAGGCGCGGGTAAGCGCCGTCCGGTCTGCCATCGCGCCCAAACACCAGCAATTCGGCCAGCGGCTTGCCGTCATGGTCGAGTTGCGTGCGCTGCTGCGCCGTCGCGCTGGCGATGCCATTGGCACCGGGAAACAGGCCGTACAGATTGTCGAAGCTGTGGTTCTCGGCGTAGACCACCACCACATGCGCTATGCCTTGCAGCGCCACCGGCGCGTCGGTCCCGGCGCGGGTCGCGGTGGCGGTCGAAACCAAGGCCGCGAACAGCGCCAGACAAACGCCCAAGCGCTGCCAAGTCACTGACACCAGACGGTTCATGTCACGCGGGACCGTTGTAAAGCCAGGGCAGGTCCAGCAAGCGCTCGCCCAACATCTTCATGGCAGTATCGCGGCCCCAGCGCACCAGGCCGGTGGCGTGGAAGATCTCGCCGTTACGCAGCGCCCCGGCTTGCACCCGCGCATTGCGTTGCCAACGCACGCTGGCATAGTTCTGCAGCGCAGTCGGCACATCCGACCCGGCACCGGCCAGCGCCTGGGCCAGGGCCTGCGCATCCTCGATCGCCATGCCGGCGCCCTGCGCCAGAAAAGGCACCATCGGGTGCGCCGCATCGCCCAGCAGCGCCACCCTGCCCTGCGCCTGTTCCAGCGGACCGCGCATGGGCGGGCGAATGCTCAAGCCCCATAAACGCCAGTGCCCAATCAGTTGCACCAGATCCTGCAAGGGGACACAGGACTGTTTCAGGCTGTGACGTACGGCCCCGGCGTTGGCGCGATGGTCCCAGGAAGCGATGTCGCGCTGCACCTGACCATGCACGATCACCACCACATTGAGCCATTCACCACCGCGCACCGGGTACTGCACGACGTGCAGTTGCGGCCCCAACCAGACTGTGACCTGATTCGATCGCAGATGTTGCGGCAGCATGCGTTGCACCACCATGGCCCGGTAGGCGAGCTTGCCCGTCGCGACCGGGGCGCCATCGTTGAGCAGCCGTTGGCGCACCCGGCTCCATAAGCCATCCGCACCCAGCAGGAGATCGGCCTGCAGTTCATGGCCAGCCGTGGTGTGAACCCGAACGCCCGCGTCGTTTTGCTCGAAACGGTCGAACTCGCTGTTCAGGTGCAGTTGCACCCCTGCTTCGCGCTGCACGGCCGTCAGCAGCAGCGTCTGCAGATCAGCCCGGTGCACCGTGGCATAGCGGGCGCCGTAAGTCTGCACCATGCGGCCACCGAGCCGCAGCATGCCAAGTTCTGCGCCCGTGCTCGCGCTGCGCACCTGCAGGCGCTCCGGAAAGGCCGCAACCGCGCTCAAGGCATCGCGCAAGCCCCAGGCGTCGAGCAGTTTGACCACATTGGGCCCGAGCTGAACGCCAGCCCCGACCTCGGTGAATTCGCTGGCGCGCTCCAGCAATTCGACTGCAACACCAGCGCGCGCGCAGGCCAGCGCGGCCGCCAGACCGCCAATACCGCCCCCGATCACCAACATTCGTTTGTCCATGGCGGCCTATTCTGCCAGCTTGGTGGCACTTGCGGCCGGTTCAGCCGGATCAGCCTGTTGTGCCATGTCGCGCATCTGCTGTTCGATGTCCTGCTCCGACTCCGGTGCTGTGCCCGATACCACCGGCGCTGCAGCGTCAAGCCGGTGCACGGTCCATGGTGCCGCAAAGACCAGGGCTGTGACGGCACATTGCACGACGACGAACGGCAGCAGCGCGCGCAACAGCGCGGCCATCGCCACCGCGCCCAGGCCGGCACGCGCACGCGCAATCAGCACGGCGTAACCCATGGGCGGAATGAGGAAGCTCAGCTGCAGTACCAGCAGCAGCAGGACGGCGGTCTGCTGGGCGTCTCCCAGCATTGCAATCAGCGGCGGCGCCACGATCGGGATCACGACAAAAATCATCTCGAAGGCGTCCAGCACCCAGGCACACAAGGCCACTGCCAGCAGCACCAGCGCCGCCGTGGTGCGCGGCGACCAGGCGGAATTCAAGAGCAGTTCGGCAATCCAGCGATCCGAGCCCAGCAAGCGGAAGATAAGGCTGAAGGTGGTGGCGCCCACCAGCAGCGCAAACAGGGCACCGCTCAAGGCCAGTGTGTCGCTCAACACCAATCGCCACTGCGCCCATTGCAGGGAACGCGAGACCAGCGCGCCGCTCACCAGCAGCACGCAACCAGTGGCCGCAGCCTCCACTGCGTACAGCTTGCCGGCAAACACCGAACCCAATAACGCGACGATGGTCGACACCACCAGCAGGGACAACAAGGACTGCCGCGCGCTCGCCGGGGCCATCACGGGCGCCCCCTGCTCGTCACGCGCTGCGCGGGCGCGCCACCAAGCCACCGCGGCCCACAGCAGCAGCACGACCAGTGCCGGCAGCAAGGCTGCATTGAAAACATCCTGCGTGTTGACGATGCGCTGGCTGCCCAGCACAAAGCCCGGCAGGTTGCTGGCTTCGGTGTGGGCCCGCAGCATGGCGTCGCCCAGCAGGATAAGCACCAGCGATGGCGGCACCACAACCCCGATGGTGGCTGCCACGCTGATCAGCGCCGTGGCCTGCGCGGCCTGGAGCCGGCCCAGGCGCGGCGCTACCAGACGCGCCAGCAGCGCAGAGCTGGAAGCCACCGATCCGTTCATCGGTGCAATCAGGGCGCCAACGCCGAGCGCGGCCAGACTGGCGGCAGCGCCGCTGCGATGCAGCAAGCGCTCGCAGCTCGAAAACAGGCGATCCGCCACCGTCAGGTGCTGTAGCAGGACACCGACGAAAACATAAAGCGGCAGCGCCTGCAGCAGGTCATGCTCAAGCAGGCCCACCATGCGCATCGGTAGTGCCGCCAGAATCGACAGGTCAAGGCTGCCGGCAGCCAGCCCGAGGGCGGCAAACGCGCTGGCAACACCGATCAGCAAGGCCCAGACCGGTAGCCCGGTTACAGCAATCAAGACCCCGAGCACCAGCAGCATCCACAGGCCGGCCGTGGCACCCAGCATGGCCATCAGGACTCCCGCCGCGCCGCGCGCCAGGCCTGCACCGCGTCGATCAGGACCAGCAGCAACAACACGCCCAGCGCCACTTTGATCAGGAAATAGCCGGGCGTCAGCGTCTCGCCGAAGCGGTCCAGCCGAATCACCGAGGCTGCAATCAGCGGCGCGGCGGACCACAGCATGAAGAGCAACCAAGGCCCCAGGCACAGCAGCAGCAGGCTGGCGCGCCAGACCTTTGCACGCGGCGTGTCAGCGCGCCGGCTGCTCGGTGCTGCCAGATGGGTATTGGCACGCGACGCCGCCGTGATGCCGACCGCAACGTAGAAGGCAAACAGAATCTGCGCCGCGTCATTGGCCCGCAGTGACCCGGCCTGCACCCATTCGCGCAGTGGCCACTGGCCGAACAGCAGCAGCGCCAGCGGCAGCACCAGCATACTTGCCAGCAGAAAAAGGCATTGCAATGGCCGCAGGTTCATCGAAACCTCGCGATCACGGCGGTCGGCAGGATGGCGATCAGCCGGGACACCAGCGCCCAGGGCCAGCGTGGCACGCTGGCGCATTCAACCCGTTTCTCGATCAGATCGACCAGCAGCTTGCCGCCCTGCTCCACCGGGATCACGAAGGGGCGACTCTTGGCGCCGCGATTGATCGGCGTGTCGATGAAGCCTGGCGAGAGCGTGGTCACCAGAATCTTGCTGCCGTGGCTCTCGGCGCGCAGCGCCTGCAGGTAGGCCGTGACGGCCGATTTGGACGCGCCATAGGCACCGCCTGCGGGCAAGCCGCGAAATGCCGCCACCGAACTGATGCCAACCAGATGCCCGTGGCCCTGGGCCTCGAAGCAATGCACGGCGGCATCGACCGTGGCCATGAAGCCAATGACATTGGTGTTGATGGTGTCGCGCACCTTGGCAAAGGCGAGCTTGCCGATACGCGCATGGTGACCGATGCCGGCATTGGCGACGACAATGTCAAGCACACCGAAAAAAGCCTGCGCCTCGGACAAGACCCGCGTCACAGCGGCCTCGTCCGTCACATCCAGCGCGGCGATCAACAGCGCCGACTCTGGCAGACCAAGTTCCCCTTGCAAATCCTGGAGCAAATCCAGGCGCCGAGCGGTCAGCGCCAGACGGTAGCCGCGGCGGGCAAATTCGATCGCCATCTGGCGCCCGAGACCGGACGAAGCGCCCGTGATGAAGACGCTCTTTCCCGCTTCGCCTGGAAGACTCATGCTGTGGGCCCGGTGATTGGATACCGGGCCATTGTGCCTCAGCGCGCCTGCCCGCGCCCCCGCCTGGTCTGCTGTGCCAACTGGCAGGCGCGGCGATAAGCCTGCAGCGTTTTCTGGGCACGCCCGAGCACCGACTCGTCGGCAGGTTCGACAGCTGCGCCAAGCATGCCGCAGGCAACGCCGGTCAGCAGCGCGATGCCCTCGCTGACATGGGACGCGGTATGGATGTGGAAGCGCCCTTCGCGCACGGCGTCGACCAGGTTGTGGTCAAGCATCAGGTGGCGCCGGTTGCGCTCGGGAATCAGGACCCCCTGGGTGCCGTCCAGGCCAGCGCTCTGGCAGATGCGGAAGAAGCCCTCGATCTTCTCGTTGATGCCGCCTACCGGAAGCACCTCGCCGTGCTGGTTGACGGCGCCGGTCACCGCGATGCCTTGGCGCAGCGGCAGACCCGATAGCGAGGACAGCAGCACATAGAGTTCGGCACAGGACGCGGAATCGCCCTCGACGCCGAGGTATTCCTGCTCAAACACGATGGCCGCATTGAGCGCCAAGGGCGCGATGTGGGCGAACAGCGCCGACAGGTAGCTGTGCAGGATCAGCACGCCCTTGTCGTGGATCGGACCTGATAGCTCGACCTCGCGCTCGATGTTGAGCAGCCCATCATTGCCGGCATAGGTCCGCGCCGTCACCCGCACCGGAAAACCGAATCGGTAGTCACCCAAGTCGATCTGCGTCAGGCCGTTGAGCTGCCCAACCCGGTCGCCGTGCAGACTGATCAGGTGGTCGCCTTGCGTGATCGACTCCTGCAAGCGCTGGTCCGGGTAGTCGTGGCGCAGCTTGCGCGCCGCGAGCGCCGTCTCGATGTCAGCCGAAGCGACCAGGGTGCCAGCGCGGGACCGGCAGACGGCAGCGCTTTCCATCACGAGCGCTTCGGTGCGCGCGAAGATGGCGCTCTGGCGCGACTGGTCGTCAACCTCGCGGTGGGATGCTTCCAGCAAACGCGCAACCGCTGCCGCCGACAAATGTGGCAAGCCAAGTTTCTGGCAAGTGTGGGCAACCAGAATCGCCGACGCCTGGTAAGTTGAAGGGGTCGACGGAAAGCTCTCGGCAAAGTCGACCTTGCAGCGAAAGTGGCGCGCAAACTCGGGATCCGCCTCCTGCAACTCGTAGTATTCCGCGGTGGAGCCAATCAGCACAATCTTGACGTCCAGCGCCACGGCTTCTGGCGCCAGTGAAACCGAGGCCATCGGCGTCATCAAGGGCCCCGGCTCCTCGATCTGCAGGCTGCTGCTGCGCAAAAAGCGGTGCAGCTTGTCCCAAACCAGCTGGTCGCTCAGCAGGTCGCGCAGATGCAGCATCAGGAACCCCCCATGCGCCTTGAGCAGACTGCCGGCGCGTATGCGCGAGAAATCGGTCAGCAGCGCATCGTCTTCGGGTTGGTACTCGATGCTGCCGAACAGCACGCGAAAGCTCGGGTTGTCCTCGATGATCACCGGCGCACCGCTCAGCCCCTCGTTGTCAACCACCAGATTGACGCGGTAGCGCGAGAGCACCTCGGCCAGTTCTTCCTGGCGCAGCTCCTCATCGATCTCGGAGACACGGAACAGTTCGAGCTTGTCGAGCACATCCTGCAGCACCTGTTCCAGGTAGCTCGAGAGCTTGACCGCATCCTTGATCTGCTTGCTCAGCGCGACGCGGATCTCCTGCAGTTCATGCGTCAGCAGCGGTTTCACGACCTGGCGCCGCAGCGCCGCCAGGCCTTCGCTCTTGAGCCGCTCCAGCGGGCGCGTCTGATCCAGGAAACGTGTGATTTGCTCGCGCAACTCCTGCTCGGCCTGGTCAACCTGGGCGCGGCGCTCCTTGGGCAGGGAGCGCGCCTCGCTTTCGGTCAGCGCCTTGCCCCGGTCCCCGAGCAGCGTGAACACCAGGTGGCCGTTTTCACGGTACAGGGCGAAATGGCGCGCATCGGCAAAGGCGTCGAGCGCGGCAAAGGCCTTGGCCTCCTCGGCCTTGTAGGTTTTCTCGATGTGCTCGCTCTCGGCCCGAAAGTCAGGGCCGTCCAGACGCTGGGGAATCTCACGCTCCAGCGTTTTGATCAACTGCGCCATCAGTTGTCGAAAGAGCCGCCCCTGGCCGCTGGGCAGGCGCAGCGCACGGGGTCGCTCCGGCGCGTCGAAGTTGTGCAGGTAGCACAGATCCGGCGGCACGGCACGCGGCGCCGCCATCTCCTGCATTTCCTTGTTCAAAAGAGAGGAACGCCCGCTGCCGACGTCACCGAGCACAAACAGGTTGTAGTCGGGCTGCGCCATCGCCAGGCCAAAATGGGCGGCCGTGTGGGCTCGCTCCTGCCCAATCCAGGGTACGGGATATTGCAGCAGGCTGCCGGTATCGGCAAAGCCGAGCGCGTCTGGTTCAATCGTGAGGCGGAGTTCGCCGGGCGCCAGGGTGGACAAGGGCATTTGAAGTCTCCGTTAGACTGGTTTCATGCAAGGTTCGCAATTCAGCACCATTCAGTTTGATCCCATTCTGCAACTTTGCCTTGACATCGCGCAGCTTGTTGCTTCCCTCAATGACCCCAGACAGACCCAATGATCCCTTTTTCAGTTCTTGACCTCTCCCCCATCATCCAGGGCGGCAATGCCGCCCAGTCCTTTCACAACACGCTGGACCTGGCGCAGCACGCCGAGCGCTGGGGCTATCAGCGCTACTGGCTGGCAGAGCACCATGGCATGCCTGGCATTGCGAGCGCCGCCACCTCGGTGCTGATCGGCCACGTGGCCGGTGGCACCCAGCGCATCCGCGTCGGCGCTGGCGGCATCATGTTGCCCAACCATTCGCCGCTGCAGATTGCCGAACAGTTCGGTACGCTGGCCTCGCTGTACCCGGGACGCATCGACCTCGGACTCGGGCGCGCACCCGGTTCCGACCCGGTCACGGCGCGTGCCCTGCGCCGTAATCTGGCCAACGATGTTGACGAGTTTCCACGCGACGTGGTGGAGTTGATGGACTATTTTTCTGCCGACTCCAGAAACCCGGTGCACGCCGTGCCAGGTCAGGGGCTCGACGTTCCCATCTGGATTCTGGGCTCCAGCCTGTTTGGCTCACAGCTTGCCGCCGCGCTCGGACTGCCCTACGCCTTTGCCTCGCACTTCGCGCCGCAGCAGATGATGCAGGCGGTTGCGCTGTACCGCGCCAACTTCCGCCCCTCAAGCCATCTGGCCAAGCCCTACGTCATGCTGGGCTTCAATGTCTTTGCGGCCGACAACGACGAAGAGGCGGCCTATCAGGCGACCTCGATGCAGCAGGCCTTTGTCAACCTGCGCAGCGGGCGCCCCGGCCGCTTGCCGCCACCGCTGCGTGATTACGCCAGCCATGCGGCACCAGCGGAGCGCGCCCTGCTCGACAGCGTGCTGTCGTGTTCCGCCATCGGCTCGCCGCACACCGTGCGTGCCAGTTTGAACGCCTTCATCGCGCGCACAGGCGCAGACGAACTGATGATCACCTCGCAGATTTTTGACCATGGCGCGCGCTTGCGCTCCTATGAGATCACGTCGGAGATTTTTTCGACGCCCGGCTGAAAGGCTGTCGATCAGACTTTGCCGGGCACCGTGACCTTGCCACCGAGGTGCATGCCGGAGTCCAGCAGAATGATCTCGCCGGTCATGGTGCGCGCACCATCAACCAGCCAGACCACGGCTTCGGCCACGTCTTCAGGAGTGCTGGCACGCGCCAATGGCGCCGTTTGCTCGTACACGGCTTTTATTTTGTCGAAGCCCTCCTGCCCGATGCCATCAACAAACCATCGCGTCGTGATAAGGCCAGGGCAGACCGCGTTGACCCGTATCTCTGGCGCCAACGCGCGCGCCAGATAGAGCGTGAGGGCATTGACCGCGCCTTTGGACGCGATATAGGGCACGGAGGAGCCGATACCCAAGGCGCCCGCAATCGAGGATACGTTCACGACACAGCCGTGCACCGCCTTCAGGTGCGGCATGCAGGCTCGCACCATGAAAAACGCGCCCATCGCGTTGACGCCAAAGATGTGCTCAAAGGTCGGTGCGTCCAACACGTCCCAATTGGCTGCGCCTGTGAACGTGGTAACGCCCGCGTTGTTCACCAGCGCGTCCAGTCGGCCCCATCGCGCCAGCGTCGCCTGCACAAGTTTGCGGCAATCCGCATCCACTGACACATCACCCTGCAGCACCAGTGTGTCGGCTCCGGCTTGCGCACAGGCGGCTTGGGTGGCCAAGGCTTCGGCTTCGCTGCGTGAGTAATTGATCAACACGTTATAGCCCCTGGTCGCCAGCATCAGGGCGGTCGCGGCCCCCACGCCGGTGGCCGAGCCGGTGATGATGGCAACCTTGCGTCCTGTGGCGGGAGTGGATACGGCAGCTGTATGAGTCATTTGAACGACCTTGTGATGACGGCGAGTTTGAGATTTGCCCATTCTCGGCGATATTTCTTTGGCGTTTGAGAAAGCATTTACCATTCACGGGAAAACATCGGGAGACCCATGCATGAACCTTCAGACCGAGCCGCCACAGTCGATTGCCCCGGATGCGGAACCTGATGCAGGCTCCTTGCGGGCCTCTGCCATGGTGGATTCAAACCACCCGCTGATTCAGGCCTTTGTTGCCGAGCATGCAAGAGGCAAGGACGACAGGGCACGTGCCGTGGCGCTGTATTACGCGGTACGCGATGGCTTCAAATACGACCCGTATCGCATTGACCTGACCGTCCATGGCATGAGCGCGAGCACTGTGCTGGAGCAGGGCTATGGCTGGTGCGTCACCAAGGCGGCCCTGCTGACGGCCGCCTGCCGTGCAGCCGGTATCCCGTCACGTTTGGGTTTTGCCGACGTCCGCAATCACCTGTCGACGCAGCGCATGCGAGAGATGATGCAGACCGATGTTTTCATATGGCACGGCTATTCGGAAATCTGGTTGGACGGCGCCTGGCGCAAGGCAACCCCGGCGTTCAACCTGGGTCTGTGCGACAAGTTTGGTTTTTTGCCTCTGGAATTCGATGGCGTCATGGACTCGATCTACCATGCTTTTGACCGGGTCGGCCAGCGCCACATGGAGTACCTGGCGTACCACGGCAGTTTTGACGATGTACCCCTGCCACGGATGGTCGCTGATTTTGATCGGGTTTACAAAGGCATGGTCCACGGGCAAAGCGACTTGAAAAAAGCCGACTTTGACACGGATGTTGTTCAGGAAAATGTCAGTTGACGGGCGAGCGGTCAAGCCGGCAGCTTGCTTGGCGCCGGCTTACTGGACTGCAAGCTTTGTCAGTTTGTTCCAGGCTTGAACGGCCAGCGCAGTGCTCTGAAATACCTTGACCCCGGCCACAGGCGCATCGTTCAGCGACGCAAAGCCCTGACCGCCCACCCAGATCTTGCAGCCTTTGGGCAAGGCGCGGCGCAGCGCCAGCGCATAGGACCGTGCCAGCTCCGGACGCAACAGAACGCTGGCAGAAATAGCGAGCACGGTGATGCCCCAATCGTTCACCGCTCGCACCACATCGGGAACCGGCGTCTGGGTGCCCAGGTTGTAGCACTGCGCGCCTTGCAGGGTCAGCGCGGCCTGCACGCCCAGCAGGCCCAGCCCATGGTGTTCGCCCGGTGGCGTGGTCAACAAGACCCTCTGCTGCGTACTGGTAGCCTGACATCCCGGCAAGCAGCTCTGCACGCCCGTCAGTACCGCATCCGTGTAGTGGTGCTCGGCATGTATGCCGATGCGCCCGTCAGCCCAGGCATCTCCCACAGCCTGGTTGAACGCCGGCAGTTGTTCTTCGACGAAGTGAGCCAGGCCTTGCGTCTGAATGAGACCGTCGATGTATGCCCGCACCGCACCCGGAAGCGCGCCGGGCGCAAGACAGCTCAGCAGCACTTGGACTGCGTCATCCAAATCGTCCGAACCCGAAGACTCGGCGCTGTCGGCGCGCAATTTCTGCAATTTCTGCAGCGACAGGGGAATCAACCGACCGGGTCGCATGCCCTGGCCGATCAACTGCTTGACCAGTTGCAGCTTTGGCAGATCACTGGCCCGGTACAAGCGCTGCCCGCGCGCACCGCGCTCAGGAAGCGGAAACTGGTAGCGCAACTCCCACTTGCGCAGCACTTCACGCGAGAGTCCGGTCGCCTGCTCTATCTCTGCTTGGTTCATTGATTTGGATTAAAGGGGTTTTCGGAATCTTCGCTTAACTGCAAGTTTCCTGCATTTTAGTAGGGCGTCCTGGACACAGGGCATGCATTCAGGCTTGGGAGCTTCCTTGATTGAGACATCAATAATTACGGCACAGTTTGAGCCCGATCAAAAACTTTAGTCATTTTGCAATAGTTGTCCTGGACAATTGACCGGGCGCAAACCGGTCCGGCAACATCTGCTGTGGAATGGATTCCGGGAATATTCCTATGCATCAACAAGGCAAAACCATGACGAAAAACATCATCACCGCGGTCGCTCTCGCTGCCGCCACCCTGGTCAGCGCAAATGCGTTCGCACAAGTCAAGGAAGGCCCCTGGATGGTTCGTGTACGCGCTGTCAGTTTGCAAAGCGCCAACTCCGACTCCACCGGTCTGTCACTGAACGTCAACAACAAGCTCATTCCTGAAGTCGATATCAGCTATTTCTATAGCAAGAATTTTTCCGTGGAACTGATTCTGACCGTCCCCCAAACGCATGACCTCAAGGCCGGCGCGGACAAGCTCGGCACCGTGACCCACCTGCCACCCACTCTGCTGGCGCAGTACCATTTTGACGCAGCTGGCCTCAAACCCTATATCGGCGCCGGCGTGAACTACACACGGTTCACCTCGACCAGTTTGCCAGCTGGCGTGGACATTGCCCGCAATAGTTTTGGCGGTGCATTGCAGGTCGGCGTGGACATCCCGTTGTCCGCAGGCATGTACCTGAATCTGGACGTCAAGAAGGTTTTCATCGGTACCGACGTCTCGATTGACGGCAGCAAAATGGGCACCTTCAAGGTTGATCCACTGCTGGTTGGTGTGGGTCTCGGCTGGCGCTTCTAAGCTCTGGCCGCGATTCAGCTCAGGCGCGCCTGAAGCGCCTGGCGCAAGCGCCCTATTCCCTCTTCGATCTTCTCCAGCCCGACCGTGGCGAAGCTAAGGCGCAGGGTCGAGAGATCGGGGTCGTGCGCGTAGAACGGCGCGCCGGGCACAAAGGCCACGCCCTTGTCAATGGCACGTTTGGCGAAATCGGGGGCGCTGCTGATCTGGCCATTGGCGCCCGTAAGGCGGGCCCAGAAGAACATGCCGCCCTGCGGTTGGTTGAATGCAATGGCGTCGCCCAGTTCGCGGCGCAGGGAAGCGGCCATCACGCCGGCTCGCTCGGCGTAGGTTTTGCGCACCCGCGCCAATGCGCTGTCAAGACGGTTGAGCGTCAGGTAATGCGCGGCAATGGCCTGTGTCAGGTTGCTGGTGTGGGCATCGCTGAACTGCTTGCACATGGTCGCCTTGGCCAGCAAGTCAGCCGGTGCGATCATCCAGCCAACACGCAAACCCGGCGACAGAATCTTGCTGAACGAGCCGCAGTGCACCAGCCAGTCACGGCTGCCCGGAACACCGTCGCTCAGTGATAGCAGGCTCGGCGGTGGTGGCTGGTCGAAATAGAGTTCGCCATAGGGGTCATCCTCCACAACCAACGTTTTGGTGCGCGCTGCAATCTCCAGAATGCGCTTGCGCCGGGTCAGGCTGAGCGTGGCGCCGCTCGGATTGCCGAAAGTTGGAATCAGGTAAACCAGCTTGGGTTTGTGCTGCTCGATCAGTTTCTCCAGTTTGTCAACATCAACGCCGTCGGCATCGATAGGTGCGCCGATGATGTCAGCGCCGTAGAGGCGGAAGCACTGGATGGTGGCAAGAAAGGTTGGCGCTTCAACGATCACCTTGTCGCCGGGCGAGATCATGGTCTTGCCGATCAGGTCCAGCGCCTGCTGGCTGCCGGTGGTGACGATCAGGCCTTCAGGCGCAGCGGTCGAACCCTTGGCCGCCATGAAACGGCTGATGCCTTCGCGCAGCGGCTGGTAGCCCTCGGTGGCGCCGTATTGCAGCACCGGTCCGGGGTTGCTGGCCAGCACGGCGCGACTCGATTCCGCAATGCCTTCCACATCGAACAAGGCGGGGTCCGGGAAACCGCCGGCAAAGCTGATGATGCCGGGTTTGCCCAGCAGTTTGAACAGTTCACGAATGGCTGAAGTTTCGATGGCGTTGAGGCGTTCGGCAAATTGCATGGCGGTATTCCTGGTTGCGGTGGCATTGCTTTATGCTGCGATTATTATTCATGACCGCCAGCGCCCCGACCCCACCATGACACCCAGAGCGATTGAAAGTTTTTTCGCCACCCTGAAGGCGGCCAATCCAACGCCGGTAAGCGAGCTCGAATACAGTTCGGTCTTCGAGTTACTGGTGGCAGTGCTGCTGTCCGCGCAGGCCACGGACGTCAGCGTCAACAAGGCGACGCGTCGACTCTTCCCGATCGCCAACACGCCGCAATCAATTCTGGCATTGGGTCAGAATCGGCTGGAGGGTTACATCAAGACAATCGGCCTGTTCCGCTCCAAAGCAAAACATCTGATCCAGACCTGCCAGATGCTGATCGAGCAGCACGGCGGCGAGGTGCCGCGCAGCCGCGAAGCACTGGAAACCCTGCCCGGCGTAGGACGCAAGACCGCCAATGTGGTGCTCAATGTCGCCTTCGGCGAAGCCACGATGGCGGTGGACACGCATCTGTTTCGCGTCGCCAACCGCACCGGACTGGCGGTGGGGAAAACACCGTATGAAGTGGAGATGGGTCTGCTGCAGCGTGTGCCAAAAGCATACCTGACCGACGCGCACCACTGGCTGATCCTGCACGGCCGCTACATCTGCCAGGCGCGCAAGCCCTTGTGCTGGCAATGCGGCGTCAGTGCCTGCTGCGATTTCCAGGACAAGACGCCACGTCCCTGAGGCAGCAAAAAACGACCATCAGCCGCCAACCAGCGCAGGCGCGATCGGCAACGCAACCCATTGCGCGCCCAGCGCATGAATCGCAATACGACCTTCAAAGACCGCCTCGACGGCACGGTGTGTGGTGGCATCGGCGCAAGCGCCCTGGTGCGTGACGCGACCGGCGGCCACGACCAGCATTTCATCAGCCTGCAAGGCCATCGATATTTCGTGCAGAACACTGACCACGGTGCAGCCCTGCCTGACCAGTGAACGCACCAGGCCCAGCCAGTCGGCTTGGTGCGGCGGGTCCAGATTGGCCAGCGGCTCGTCCATCAACAGCACCTGTGCCTGCACCGCCAGCGCCCGCGCCAGCAAGACGCGCTGACGTTCGCCGCCCGATAACTGCCCCAGCGTTCGCGCGCGCCAGTCCCAGGCCTGCGTTGCTTTGAGGGCCTGCTCCACCGCAGCGTGATCGGCTGCGCTGGGCGCGCCGAGCCAGGCCTGATGCGGCAGGCGGCCCAGCATGGCCACATCCCACACCGTCAAATCATCGCCGCTGACTTCACTTTGGCCAAGCCAGGCCAGTTGCCGCGCACGCAAACGCCGCGGCATTGTTGCCAGTGATTGGTCCAGCAGCCTGACTTCGCCTTGGTAGGGCAGCAGGCCGGCCAGCACCTTGAGCAAAGTCGACTTGCCCGCTCCATTGGGTCCGACGATGCTGGTCCAACGCGCCGCCGGCAGCGCCATGTCCATGCCACGCAGCACTTCGGTCTGCCCCAGGCTGGCGCGGATGCCGCGCGCGCAGATGGCCACCGAACCCGTGGCGGCGTTCATGCGACATCCCCCGCCGTGGTGCGCGTACTGCGGTGCATCAGCCACAGCAGGTAGCCACCACCGAGCACGGCGGTCAGCACACCGACCGGCAACTCCTGCGGCGCAATCAAGGCCCGCGCCATCAGATCGGCTGCGGTCAGCAGAACGCCACCCATCAGACTTGACAACAGCACCAGGCCACCATGGCGCGTGCGCGCCAGCGGCCGTACCAGATGCGGTGCGGCCAGGCCGACAAAGGCGATCAGCCCGGTCTGCGCAACCGCCGTGCCGGTGGCCAGCGCCAGCACCGCGATCAGGGCGGCGCGCATCTCGGGCAAGGGCAACCCAAGGCTCGCTGCCGTGGCCTCGCCCAGCGACAAACCGTCCAGCCCCTGACTGAGCAACCAGGCCACGGCCATGCACAGCAACCAGACGCCGGTCATCAGGGCGCAGGCGCTCCAGTCAACAAAGCCGGTGCTGCCCAGTAGAAAAGCCTGCATCGCCTGCATCACATCGGGCACCATCAGCATGGTGAGCGAACTCATGGCGCCGAGCACGACGCCGACAATGACGCCGGCCAGCAACAGCCGCAAGGTGTGCTGCACACCCTGCGCCAGCAGCAGCGTGAGCAGCACGGCCGCCACCGCGCCGACAAAAGCGGCACCGGTCAAACCCAGCCGCAACAGGCCGTGCGCGGCCAGCGGCGAAACGCCGAAGAACACCAGGGCCAGCGCCACGCCCAGGGAGGCTCCAGACGCGCTGCCCAGAAGATAGGGATCGGCCAGCGGGTTGCGAAACAGCCCTTGCGCCACGGCGCCGGCCAGACCGAGCAAGGCACCAGCGGTCCAGGCGCCGACGGTTCGCGGCAGCCGGATGTCCCAGACGATTTGCATGGCCACCGGATCCGACCAGACCTTCAAAAGACTGTCCAGACCGGTACTGCCGACGCAGGCACCGACCAATACCAGCAGGACGCCGAGCAGCATCAGGCCGAGCCCGAGCCAGCTTGCGGTTCGCTGCTGACGGTCGATGGCGGTCATCGTGTTTTTTCCTGCAGGCATTCCAACATCAGGCGTGCGCCCTCGGCCATGCGCGGCCCCGCGCGCACCAGCACATCGGTTTGATCAGCCGTGAAGATGCAGACCCGGCCCTCACGAATGGCGCGAATACGGGACCAACCGGGGCGCCCCTTCAGACCGGCGAAATTGCGGTCACCGACCATGATCAGGTCCGGATTGGCGCGCACCACGTATTCCGGGTTGAGTTTGGGAAACGCACCCAAAGCGGCCGGCACCATGTTGCCGATGCGCAGGCGCTTCAGCGTCTCGCCAATGAACGAAGTTTCGCCGGCGGCATACGGCGCGCTGTTGACTTCAAAATAGACCCGCATGCTGCGGGCGCTAGCCGGCACCGCTTGTGCCGCAGACGATAGCTCTGCGTCGATTTCACGCCAGACACGCTCCGCGTCAGGCACTTCAAGCAACTGCCCCAGAATCTGCAGCGCGCGCTTCACATCGGCATGGCTTTTGGGTTCCAGCGCCAGCACCTTGATGCCCAGCGACTGCAGGCGATCGGTTACCGGCGTCGATGTTGCCATCAGCACCAGATCGGGCTTGAGCGCCACGATCGCTTCGATATTCGGATCCAGTCCACCGCCAACCTGCGCCAGGCTGCGCACTGCGTCGGGGTAGTTGGAATAGCGGTCCACGCCAACCAGTCGCTGGCATTGCCCGAGCGCGCAAACCGTCTCTGTCAGCGACGGCAAGAGGCTGACGATGCGCTGCGGCGGGCGCGCCAAAGTGACCAGCACACCGCGATCGTCACGCACCGGAGACGCCTGCGCCACCACACCGGCGAGCAGCAAGCCGGCCAGAATCAAAGCGAAGGCGCGAGAGCGCATGGCCGATCCGTTACTTCTGCGACCAGACAATGCCGACATAGGCAGCGCGCCCCGACTGGTTGTAGCCGTAGGCAGTCTGGTACTGCCGGTCCAACAGGTTGTCGATGCGCGCCGTCAGCGCCAGTTCCGGCGTCAAGGCGTAACGCGTTGTCAGGTTCAGCAGGCTGTAGGCGGGCAAGGCCGGAACCGACACGATGTCGGGCCGCTCCCCGGTGAAGCGCAGGTCACCACCAAAGGTCCACTGCCCCAACGGCAGCGAAGCACCAAATGAGGCCATGCTGCGGGCGCGCCGGATCAGGCGCGTGTTGCTGCTCTCGTCAAGCGGGTCCTGCAGGGTCAGACTGGCGCGCAGATCAGCACTGGCGATTTTTCCGCTGTAGCTCAACTCCAGCCCCTGGTTGCTGGCGTTGCTGACATTGTTGAAGGCCCAGGTGGCGAAATCGTAGAGCATCAGGTTCTCGGTGCGGGTCTTGAACAGCGTGGCGCGTAGCACCTGTTTGTCCTGCGCCCACTGCAGACCCAGTTCGGTCGAGCGTGCCGTCTCTGGCTTGAGCGCCGGGTTGCCCGAGAACGGGTCGTACAGGTAGGCCAGCGGCGGCAGATTGAATGCAGACGACGCGCTGGCAATCAGTTTCCAGGCCGGCAGGAACTGAAATCCGTAGCCGGCGTAGCCCGTGGTTTGTCCCGCCAGATCATCCGCACCATCGCGCCGCAGGTTCAACTGCAAGGAATGTGCGCCCAGCGTGCCGGACAAGCCAGCGAAGACAGAAGATACACCGCGCTCACGATTAAGTTGAGTGGCGTAGCTGTCGTTGGTATCAATGGACTGGCGCTGCGACTCGGCACCGGCCGTGAGCAACCACGCGCCCAACTGCACCCGGTTGGTCCAGTTCAAGGTGCGACTGCGCGACACGGCCTCGCTGTAATACGGAAACGCTGTGAGCCGGGCGTCGTAAATCGATTGCTCATGCCCCTGACTGAATGTCAGTTGACTGCGCCAGTCGCGCGTCAGCTGGTTGTGGCTGTAAAGCGACCAGGTACTGAGTTTGCTGGACCCTTTGTGAATGTCGGTTGGCGTTCCGAAGCCGCCGCCATCAGTATCGAACTCACCGTCGCTACCTTCTGCGCGCAGGCCCAGTGTGTGACCCGGTGCCACGGTCTGAGACAGGCCGAGGTTGTAATTGGTGTTGCTATAGCCATCGGCATCCGGGTTTTCGTTCGGGTACTGGCTTGTGTTCATCGCGGAAAAGCCGCTCGTCTTATGGCGTCCGACGCCAACAAAAAAACTGGTCTCGCCAAGTTGCCCGCTGACACCCGCCGAGGCGCGTGTGCTGCCATAGGAGCCGGCCTCAAGCTGGGCAAAAGCCTTTGGTGCGCCCTGCCCTTTGCGCATGAAAATCTGGATCACACCGCCAACAGCACCGCTGCCGTAAATGGCCGAGACATTGCCCCGCACGATCTCCACATGATCGACCTGATCGAGCATGATGTGTTCCAGGCTGACGCTGCCCGTGCTGTCCTGCTTGGTCAGCGGCACGCCGTCAACCAGCACCAGCACCTGCAGCGAGGCGCTGCCGCGCAGAAACAGGCTGGTTGCTGTGCCGCGCCCGCCATTCTGGGTGAACTGGAAACCCGCTTCACTCGACAGGAGCGTCGGCAGATCCAGCGCCTGCGAGCGTTCGATGAGATCACGCCCCAGCACCGTGGTATGGGGCAAGGCCTCGGTCAGCAACTGTTCGGAGCGGCTGGCGGTCACCACCGTCTCCCCGAGTTGAATGGGCTTGGACGTGGTTTGTGCGGATACCGCGGAGGCGACAGAAAGCGCGAGCGCCAGCACAAGGCTGCGTTTATGCGAAAAAAAGTTTTTCATGAAAGGGAAACCATCAACATAAGCCCGTGCCGTCGTCCCCGACAGCCTATGGGCATCACGACTGCGCGCCAAGGCGTGCAGCCACCTTGTTGGCCGGTATCCGGGCTGGTGGCACAACCGCCATCGCCTTCCCAAGCGCGTGTTCAAGACGCTCAGTGGCTGTGATGGCGGCGAATCGCGGGGCGAATCGTCCACTTACCGTTGCGGGGGCAGCGCAGGTTAGGTTTGCCGTTGATGGCGAGCCCTCCTGCTTCCCGTTGAACTGCGGCGTGTGAACCACACCGCGAGCACCAACGAGCGGATTTTACAGCCGTTCGGTTTGGCAAACCCTACAATGCAGGTCCTATGTCGAACCAAAGTCAAATCGACCAAATTTCGGAACGTGTCGAACGTCTGCTGGTGCGCTATGCCGAACTGCAGCGTACCAACACACTGCTCAGCGCGCAGGTCGATGCCATCACGCAGGAACGCGACTCCCTCAAATCCAGGCTCGGCGCCGCCAGAGCGCGCGTCGATGCACTGCTGGACCGACTGCCGCAGGCCCCCGCGAGCAGCCGCCAAAAAGGCAGCGTATGAAACAACTCGAAGTCCAAATCATGGGGCAAAGTTATCTGCTCGGTTGCCCCGAGGGTGGCGATGCCAAACTGCTTGATGCCGTCGAGCGGGTGGACACCGCCATGTGCAAGATCCGGGATGCCGGCAAAGTCAAGGCGCGCGACCGCATCGCTGTGCTGGCTGCGCTCAACCTCGCCTTTGACCTGGCAGACCAGGGCAACAACGCCAAACCGGCATCTGCCGCAGCACCGCAGCCAAGCGCAAGCGCGACCGAGTCATCGCCAGCCAACGAACAACTGCTGAGCTCCCTGCTGCAGCGCCTGGACCAAGCGCTGACCGACGACGGACGTCTGATTTAAGTCTTTAAGCGATCGGATCCTGATTGGGTCAATCCGGATGGCGCATCCCCTGTCCAACGCCCGATGAAACCAGCACCCAGTCCAACTCAGATTCGCCGCTACTACGCCGTGGCCGTTCTGTGCTTCGTGCCAACGCTGTTCTTTTACTACGTCGGAGAAGAAGCGGTATTTACGCTCAACTCGATCGAGATGTGGCAGCGCCAGGAATTCAGAAATACCGTCATGTTTGGCATGCTTGGCGGTGGCGGTAACGGACGCCCGCCCCTGTTCAACTGGCTGATGATGCCGCTGGCACAGCTGATCGGATGGCTCCATGTTCTGGTGGCGTCACGCATCATCACAGTCTGCGCGACGCTGGGGACCAGTTTGACGGTGGCCTGGCTGGCCTATCAGCTTTGGCGCGATAAAAGTGTTGCCTGGTTGGCCGCCCTCTTGTATCTGCTCACCGCCGATGTGCTCTTGTACCGTGGCTGGCTGGCCTACGCCGACCCGCTGTATGCCATGCTGGTCGTGCTGGCCATAGCGCTGACCTGGGTCGCTTGTCTGCGCACCAGTTACTGGTTGCTCGCAGGCGCCGTGCTGGCGGCCTTTGCCGCCCTGCTGACCAAGGCCTTGACCGTCTATGTCTTTCTGGGTATCTGCTGGCTGGTGCTGCTGACCCAGGCTGACTACCGGCGCTTCCTGCTGCGATGGCCGGCCTGGTGCCTCTACGCCGTAGCCCTGATATTGCCACTGCTCTGGTTCAAATTGGGCAGTGCCGAGATAGACCAGCATTCCAGTCTTTTGCGCGACATAGCGGAAAAACTGGTTGTGCCACAGTGGCGCGATTACCTGCTGCGCTTGCTGACCTTCCCGCTGGAGATGTTCTTGCGTCTGATGCCAGCATCGGTCTTCATCGGCTATGTTCTCTGGCGCAAGCGCGGCACTGACGATACACCGCCACCAGCCGTGCGGATGGCCCTCTGGATGGCCTTGTTGAATTTCCTGCCTTACTGGCTTGCGCCGTCTGGCGGCACACGCTACATCTTGCCAATTTACGCTTTGCTGGTCTTGCCCGCCGCGTATTTTGCGGCGCATCAATTTGCACGCCTGGCGGTGCGAAAGTGGGTGGTCGGGCTGATCACGCTTGCCTTCGCCGCCAACCTGATCATTTACCCCGCTTACCAGAACAAAGTGCGCGGACAGAACTACGCCAGGATGGCGGAGCACATTGTCAGCCAGTATGGGCGCTTCCCGCTCTACGCCACCAATGTGACCTCGGTCGGGCTGTCGGTAGCAGCCCATATCAACAGCAAGCGCCTGGCGCAGCCCGCCCTGGTTTGGCCACCCAGCGACTTCCAGCATGGCATTGTCATTGCCCATGCGGAAAGCGATGTGGCGGGCATCCTGCTGAAGAAACTTCAGGTCGATAACGACACGCTGCTTCTGATCTGCCGTGGCGCTGCCTGTGCTGCGCCCTGATGAGATTTGTGCCGTTTCAGTTCTGAATCTACCCGTCCCCACGGCGCTTCTCGCTCTACAATGAACACCGTCTGCAGTGCTCGCCGGGCTTTATATTTCCTTGAACCAATGCTCTTAGAGCCCGGGCTTGGAACATCGCGGGTCAGGCGTGATCATCTCGCGTCAGATGAACCCAATGTCCCGTTGACCTCGCCCACCTGAACCCCGGTTCAGGATGCCGGTCCGGCGGCACTTGCAGACACCTTTCTTTCATCCCTCCTCACACACCAGCCATGACCCTCGAACCCCTGTTGATTGTCGAACTCGCCATGCTCGGTCTCTGCACCGGCTTTCTGGCGGGCCTGCTTGGCATTGGGGGTGGCATGCTGATGGTGCCCTTCATCACCATCATCCTGTCGGCGCGTTCGGTCGGTCCTGACCTGGCGGTCAAGATGGCCATTGCAACATCGATGGCGACCATCATCTTCACGTCGATCTCCAGCGTGCGCGCACACCACAAGCGCGGCGCGGTGCGCTGGGAACTGGTCAAGGGCCTGGCGCCGGGCATCATCCTGGGCGGCGCCATCGCCAGCCTGGGTGTCTTTGCCATGCTCAAGGGCTCATCGCTGGCACTTTTTTTCGCCGTCTTTGTGAGTTTCTCCGCAACCCAGATGTTTCTGGACAAGAAGCCAGCGCCGACACGACAGGTGCCCGGAACTGCCGGTCTGATGGGTGCCGGTGGTGTGATCGGTTTTCTGTCGGGCCTGGTTGGTGCCGGTGGCGGTTTCATCAGCGTGCCCTTCATGACCTGGTGCAACGTTGCGATCCATAACGCGGTGGCAACCTCGGCAGCACTGGGCCTGCCAATCGCGCTGGCCAACGTGGTCGGCTATGTGATTGCGGGTCAGAGCGTGCAAAACCTGCCGCCCCATTCGTTCGGCTACATCTGGTTGCCGGCACTGCTGGTGATAGCGTGCTGCAGCGTACTGACCGCACCACTGGGCGCAAAGGCTGCGCATAAGTTGCCAGTGAAGCAACTCAAGCGCGTGTTTGCCAGCATCCTGTATCTGTTGGCCGCCTACATGCTGTACAAGGCGCTGGCCTGAGCAGCAAATCGGTCAAGCGCCCTACTGCTTGACGGTGTCCCTGATTTCAACGACCAGGCCTTTGACACCTGCTGTCACAGGGGCTGACTCTCCAAGCAGATCGCCTTTTTCAGGGACCGCTTTTCCGCTTTTGCTGATCCGCGCGAGAACCGTCACACGCCCCGCCTTCGACAGGGCCGCCTGTGCCGACATGGCCGTGCTGTCGTCAAGCGTGAAGGCGACCGGCAAGTCCTTCACCTGCCTGCGCAACAGGGCCAGTGGCATGCGCGAGCCTTCGGCAGCGCGGGCAAAGATAAAGACCGTGTCCTCCGGCGTGACCGAGCGACTCAAGGCCGGTGCCAGTATCACCGTTCCTTGTATGGCGGATGCGGACGCAGACGCGCTGGCTGGCGCGACACTGGCGGGCGATGCAATCCGGTTGACTGCAAGAAAGCTTGAACCAGCCACCGTCGCGGCGCCGGTCAGACCCGCCAATTGACGCGCCTGCGCCAGGGAGTTTTGAATTTGCTGTGCAAACAGATTCTCAGCCCCTCCGATCGCGACGACCTGCTCCCAGTATCCGACTGCGCCTGCATAGTCCTTGCGCTCAAAGGCGTCGCTGCCGGCCATTGCCAGCGCCTTGACGTTGCGCGGGTCAAGTTTGAGTGAGCGGGCAATCAGTTTCATCGGCTCGCCCGCCAGTGTGCGGTTGTTGCGCACTGCCAAGGCATCCGCATAGTCCGCCAACAGGCCAGCGTCGTCCTTGTTCAAGGCCTCGGCCTTGACGTAAGCATCGACCGCATCGGCACTGCGGCCCAGCGCGCCATAGGACCGCGCCAGCATGGCCCAGCCCGCAGCGTCACCCGGTTTGTCTTTCAGGCGCGCGGCGAGTTTGTCGATCATCGCGCCCATCTGATCGTTGTTGACCAGATGCGGGTCAACCGGTCCTGCAGCATTGAGACTGCCCGTTTTTACTCCCGAAGCCGGCGGCTGCACAGAAGGACGTTTGGCCACATACATAACGGCGGCCACTGCCACCAGCAGACTCGCCAGGCCCGCCAGCAAAAGCCACGACCGGGATTGACGCAACGACGCCGGCCTCTCACCCGCTGAGGGCAGCGGCAACTGCTGCTCCTGCGCGCGCATGACGGTGTCCAGGATCCTGCGCTCGATCTCATTCTTGCCCTGCTCGTACTGTTCGGGTGTCAATGCGCCGGCCTCGCGCTGAGCGTCAAGTTGCTGAAGTTCCTCTTTCAAGCCTGCAATATCGTGGTCCATGGGTGCTCTGATAAGTATTGAAGTTTCAAAATCGGGCCGCAAAGCCTGCAACGGCTGGCGTGAACGCCCGTCTAACGCTTGATTTTTTTCCAGCTCTGCGTCTCGTGACACTGCTGGCAGCGGGTTCCGAAGCGACCTTCGTGCAGGTCTTTATTGCGGTGACAAGCGTAACAGTTGGGCGCCAAGGGCGCGGCAGCTTTTCCGGCCGGCGCCGGCTCGCGATGGCAGTTGGCACAGGCCACGGGTCGGTGCGCCCCCTCCAGACGATAACGGGTGCCCAGGTCATGGTCAAAGTCCCACAGCTTCCAGGCCCGCGCGTTATGGCAGCTCTCGCAACGCGTGCCCAGAGTCTGCTTGTGCCGGTCTTCCTTCAGGTGGCAGTCGACGCAGTCGCGTCGCACATCCCGAAAGCGCGGCGTTTCATGGCATTTCTTGCAGTCTGCCAGCACGTGAACACCGTTGAGGGCAAAGCGGGCCCGGTTGTGATCAAAGCGCGCAATCTTCCAGTTCAGATCGCTGTGGCAACTGCCGCACTGGGGGCCGACCTGGGCTTCATGCTTGTCGTCCTTCTTGTGACAGGCCACGCAGTCCATCGAGGTGTTGCGAAAGCTCTTGAGGTCCTTGTGACAGGAATCGCATTTGACTTTGGCCGCCTTGTGGGCGTTTTGCAGGCGGAATCGTGTTTTGTCGTGATCGAAGCGCGAAGCTTTCCAATCGCTGTCCGTGTGGCAGTCGGCACATTTGTCGCCCAGATTGGCTGCGTGCTTGTCATCCTTCTTGTGACAGGCCACACACTCCTTGCTCGCCTGCTTGAACAGCGTCCCTTCATGACAGGCCTTGCACTCCACCTTGCTGTGTTTGCCGAACAACGGAAACGCCGATTTACCGTGGTCGAATCCGGGTGACTCTTTCCATGATTTCTCGGCATGACACTTGGCGCAGTCGCGCCCCAGACTGTCCTTGTGCTTGTCGTCCTTGCTGTGGCAGGCGTAGCATTCCCGGCTGGTTTTTTCCTTGTAGAGCGGGGCAAGATGGCATGCCGTGCATTTGGTGAGGCGGTGCTTGCCGTTCAAGACATACTTGGTGTCCAGGTCGTGGTTGAAGACGGAAGGCTTCCAGGCTTTAACGCCATGACAGCTTTCACACTTCTCGCCGAATTGCCCCTTGTGGCCCTTGTTCGAGTCGTCTTTCTGATGGCAGGCAAAGCAATTCTTTGGTGTGTCCCTGTAGACCCCCTTGAGGTGGCAGGCTTCACACTTGGTATCCGCGTGCTTTCCGCTTAGCGCGAACTTGGTTTTGGCGTGGTCAAACCTGACGGTCTTCCAGGATCCCTCTTCATGACAGTCAGCACAGGTCGTGCCCAGACTGCCCTTGTGCTTGTCGTCCTTTTGATGGCAGGCAACGCAGGTGGTGGGCGCCTGACGGTACAGTTTGCCAACCAGGTGGCACTTCTCGCACTCGACCTTTTGATGTTTCGCCTTCAGCGGGAAATCGGTGATGCTGTGGTCGAACAATTTCTTGTCCAGTGTGTACAGACGCACGTCCGGCCCTTTGTGTTCCGAGTGGCATTCGTGACAGTCCTGCGGTTTCATCTTGCCGTGATAACCGGTATGGGCGTCAACATCGGCGCGGGTTTCCTTGTGGCAATCCAGGCAACGCTTGTCCTGCGCCTGCCGGTTGAACTTGACATGGCACTGTGCGCAATCGTTCTCGTATTTCGCATGCGCTTTGGAAAGCGCGCCGGGTGTCATGACGGCCTCGAAACCCTGAGCCATGGCCACGGGAGAACCCAAAGCAAGCCATAAAAGGGCAAAAAAAGGCCAAAGCCTGCCAATGTTGAGCATGGTTTTGATCTGACCTCAGTATGCGTGCACCGCAAAAATGTGAATGAAGGTGCTGATCACCAACATGAAAACGAAGGGAATGTGGGCCACATGCCAGGCCGAGAGCATCCATGCGTAGGCACTGAACTGAGCCACCCGGACTTCGGCGCTGAGGTAACGCATGACCAGTTTGCGCGCCAACCTTCGGTGCTGTCGCACCTTGTCTTCACTCCAGCGCAACTTCAGCGCCAACAGTTTTGAGGGCTCTCGCAACAGGCGTGCACAGCGCCAGTAAACAAGCCACTGGACCAGAGGCAATATAAAAACCCGACGCAGATGGGTCGGCCAGCCGGGCACGGCAGAGCGCTCGCGTTGCGCAAAATCAAGCAGGGTTTTCTCGACCTCTCTTGCAAAATCCAGGCGTGAGCGCGCGCCCTCCTGCTCCAGACCGGCTCGGGTTTTGAGCTCCTGCAATCCAACGATTTCTCCATGCAGCCCACGGTTGACGCGGATGTACAGGAAGCGCCCCACGACACCGCTGAGCGCGACGATGATCATGCTGGAAAGTGCCACGCCCGCATTGATCGAGCCAAACCGAAAACCGGAATGCACCAGAATCAGCAAGGGTCCAAAAACCCCCAACACCATGTGCAAGACCAGCCAGCCTTTGACTGCGCCCCAGTTACGTGCGAAGCGGAAGTGCTTGCGCAGCGGGTAACTGAACAGCAACAGCATCATCACAGCGCCCGCCACGCCCATCCAGTAGCCAATGTCATCCCCGGGCTTGAAAAGTTTGAGCAAGCTGATCTGGCGCGCGCTCCAGACCAGCAGCGACAGGGCCGCGTAAACAAAGATGTCTTTGGAGAGTTCCGGCAAGGGATGCGCGGTCTTGCGTGCGCCCGCCTTGGTGGTCGAGGCTGTGATGCTCACCGGCGCTTCTCCCATGGCAAGCCACGGCCAGCCAGCGCAGACCGATCCACCCTGGCGCGACGCCTGCGCGCATAAACGATCTGCAAGGCGGCAACGAACAGCATAAGCCAGAGCACCGGGTCGGGCTCGCCCGCAATCGACATCGAACAGCCGCCACCCGTGCCGGGAACGGCAGCAGGTGCCACCACCATCGCTGGCGCGGCCAATCCAGCACTGGTTGCCACAAAAATGCGACCGTCAAGAACCCGCAATCCGTTGATGACAAGGGACGGCAGCACCGAGTCGCCGCTCCCGTTCATGGCGACCAGACCTTTAACCGATCGATCCGCCAGCCCGATTGCCCACAGGCCTTGCGCTGTCCCTACATACAGGTTGACAGCGTCAGTGGCAAGCGCGTTGACCCCCAGTTGGTCATACGGTAGCGAGGCAAATCCGTTGACGGCACCCCAGGCGCCATTTTCGTTCTGCATCAGAAAACCGCTACCACCCACAAACACCACCCCCGGCGCCACGGCCAGACTGGTCACGCGCGAACTGTCCGAAAACGCACCGTTGCCAAAGGCACGCCAGGATGGACGGACTGCAGGATTCGCAGGCACAAAATCCTGTGCCATATAGACAGCGTTGTCATAGGCTGTTCCCGAGCTGACCCAACCCGCCACATAAACCGACCCTCCGGACACCACAATGGCTCTGACGTTGAAATTGGCTGCCGGCGTGGTTTGCAAAGGGTCAAACAAAACACCACCAACCAGAGGCCGCAGTTCCAGGCTGCCAGCGTCATCCGCGTTGCGACCCACATAAAGTGCCCGCGAGCCAATCGCCAACGCCTTGATGTCGTACGAATTGCCAAGCGGCAACCACGAACCGTTACCCTGCCACAGGTAGTAAACCCCTTGATCCGTACCGGCGTACAACACATTGTGACTGGCGTCTGCAACCAGTGCACGAATGGCACCGACGGGTGAGTTCGGCCCGGTGAGCTTGGTCCGGGCCCAACTGGCGCCTTGATCTGCGCTCACCATCACGTCAGCGTAGCTCCCGATGTCCGACTGTGCGATAGCAAACAGGGAAGTTCCCAGCATGGCCACGTCCTGCAACTGGGCATTGTCCAGACGCTGGCTGGGCGTCTCCAGTTTGAGCGGACCATTGAGAGTTGCGGGGCGTGAGGTACTCAGGATCGTACTTTGGACCAGGTCAGCCACGCTGCTGCTGTAGAGTCCGAACTCGGTCGCCCACAGCAAACCTGAACGGCCCGCCGGATCTGCTTGCAGGACGGCACGAACATGATTGCTCATGGCAAAGGCCGGTCCCGGCACAAAACCAGGTGCCGAAACGGCTTTGTCGTCGAATACGGTGGATGCGAATGCACCCGTGCTCGTCGCCATGGCCAAAACCGATTCAGCGGCGAGGCCCACCTTGGCCACTGCCAAACCATTACACGAACTCGGTTCTTCGCTGGAAAACTGGAGTCGGTTCCATGTCAACGGCCAGCCCGGCGCAAGATCGGCCTGAAAGACCAGTCCCGCCAGCGTGCAGGCAAACGCCCATTTGGACGACGACGAGACCAGCGCCGCGACCTGCTCGCCTTGCAGTCCGGACGGCAAGGCAAAGCCGTCGCCGTCGGTGCTGGTTTCGCTGTTGATCCAGTTCTGATTCGCATCCAGTCGGTAAATTGCGCTCACCGAGCCGGCAGCGACCACGTCATCCAGAACACCCAGTGCGCTGACATTTTGCACAGTGCCAGACGAACTCAAGGGCAGGCTCGTTGCGCTCCAGACTGGCGCGCTCTGGCCAGCCTCACTGCTGGCATAGATTTTTGAATCACAATCGGCGGCCAGGTAAAGCCGGGATTTTGCGCTGACCATCAAGGTGATGTCGCAAGCCGGCGCCGGATCAGCTGCCTGCGGCGATTGCATCCGGCTCCATGTTGTCGTACCACCTGCCGGTGACAGATAAACACCGCCATCGGTTGCAGCGTAAACAAAGTTTCCCAAGGCTGCCATGGCGTAGATGTGGCGGCCGGCTTGCATGCCACTGTTGGCCGCTTTCCAGGTCGCGCCAGCATCCTTGCTGACAAATACGCCATTCAGATCGCTACCGGCGTAGAGGATGCGGCCAGCAGCCATGGGGTCGGCCAGCAAAGCGGTAATGCTGCCGCCGGCCGGACCAATAGAAGTCCAGGCAGGTGCCGTCTGGGCCCGGGCGCCAAGACCTGCCAAGGCGCACATCAGGAACGCCACCAGGCGCAACCACGGGCTCGTCTGCGGAACAACATTGGCAAGGATATCGAATCTGAATCTCATAACACCGCCTGAACAAACAACATCAGCACACACCTCATATCAAAACGAATACCAGGGACCGGTTGAATACTGTGCATCTTTGGACGCCGGATCCCATATCGACAAGCTCACCCTTTTGCCATAGAAGAACGGCAAACCCCAGGAAAATGAACTTGTGGTCCCCAGTGAACTGGCCGGCGCGCCGGCCAAACCCGCAATGGCAGTATCGAATGCGGCAATCGTGCCCGCGTCGCCCACAACAAAGGAAATCTCGACCGGATTTTGCCCCGGTCGGTCGCCATCGGACATGAGTGCTTTTTTGGTCAACGGGTTGGCCGGGCAGTACCAGGTCGCCTGACCGGTCACGGCCGCATTGCAGGGCGTGATGGAACTGTCGGTGAAGAACAAGCCGTTGGTGCCGGTGTCGAGGTAGCTGTTGTAAATCGTCTGCCCATTGAATTGGGTTGTGACGCTCAGGTAAGAGTCAAACCCATGTGGCGACAAACTGTTTTGCCAATCCACGCCAAGGTGAATCTGTCGGGCATTCAAGGGCAATTGATTGTTATTTCGCGTGTTGATGCCAAAAAAAAGTTCGCCAATCACTTTGGCAGCACCCGTGCCCGGTACGGCCGGCAGCACCAATACCACGCCATTGTTATCGGCCAGGCCATTGTTGGACAGGTCCTTGCCCAGTTTGGCGACCGGGTTGAAGACTTGCTGATTGGCGCCAACTGCGGCCGGGTAGCAGGCCAAGGCGCTACTGGCGCCCGGCGGACAGCTGTAGTACTGGACATAGGAATTTGCATAGTGGCTGTCCAGACACAACACACCGCAGTCCAGCGTCACGCTGCCGATGCCCAGAATACCGTTTGACCCCAGCGAACTCGCTGAACTCAGAATCTGACCGTTGACCGCGTTGAAACAGTCCATCGGCGCCTGCACCGCTGCGCCGGGATCATCCTGAATCAGTTGCACGGGAAGCGCTGTCGCCCACTGCTCGCCAAGACCCACATCCGCCACCGCGGTCGGCCCCCACAGGCCGCCGACGACGAAGGGATAACACTCATGCGCCCGACCCGCAACGCCGGCCGCATTGGCGCTCGCCGCCAGCTCAACCGGAAGCAGCCCAAGTGCAGCGACCTTGCTCGCCAGAATGCGCAGACCAACCGAGCCGGTATCGACCTGAAGATGGTCAATCAACACACATTTGCCAGCCGCAGAATCGCCCGGTCGCGCACCGGGCGCACAGACCGTCACGCTGGCGTAAAGGATATTGGTCGATAGCGAGAACAGTCCGGCAGGCCCGCGGTCTACCGTCACTTCGAGATTGTTGACCTTCTGGACGAAGGGCTCACCAACCGTTACCCCCGTCGTCGAACAATCGGCCGAATTACTACACCGCAGCGTCGTCACGCTGGAGTCTGCGCCACCACCGCAGGCGCCGAGCAGAACAAGGCAAGCGGTCAGGGCCAGAAGGTGCCTCAACTTGTACAGCATGGACTTCACTCCAGGCCGATGCTGTGTGGGTCCAGACCGCGGGGCAGCATGGCGCGGCGAAACGCAAATCCGGAAAACACATTCAAATGGGCGCTCGAATGCAACACCAGATCAAGGTCCTCATGCCGGAACTGCCGCTGCATCCCCGGTCGGCGCGCCGCCGCCTGAGCCGACACGGCATAAGCGGGGTAGGAAGGCCCCAACAGCGTCGACAGATCCGGCTTGTACAAGGTGTGCCAACTCACAGCAAACACCATGCCATTGGCGGCGACGTACTGCCGCACACGCGAACCGTCGGTCGTCTGAAGTTCATGCAAGGAATACTGCGCGCCAGGCTTGACCTGATGGCGCGCATCCATGCGCCTGCGGTCCAGGTTGACCGAGCTCTGGTCCTGCCCGAGACCGGCAAAAGACAGCGCAGGTGGCGCCGATAACACCAGCGCTACTATGATGCGCCAAGCATGACCCCACTGATTCCTTCCGCCACCCCCGCCAAACATGGCGGCTACGCCCTGGCCCTTGTCTGCGGTCCGGTCGGCGCCTGGCTCACGCTCCAGATTGGTCTGGGATTGCGTGCCACCGCCTGCACCCCGTCGGCCCTGTTGACTCTGCTGGTACTGGCCCCGGTTGCCGAGGAAACCGTGTTCCGATTGGGTTTGCACGACTGGCTGCTGTCGAAGTTTCAGGCTCAGATCGGCCCTGTCAGCCTGGCCAACGTCCTGGTCGCCCTGATTTTCGGCACAGTGCATGCACTCAACCACGGCTCCGGCCTGATGCTGCTGAGCGCCGTACCCGCACTTGTCTTTGGCTGGCTGTGGGAAGCCAGCGCACGACGCCTCATCATGCCGGTTTCGGCGCATGCCTGGTACAACCTGTGCATCGTGCTGGCAAGCTGCCAATGAGAACGGGTCAATAAAAATCATATCGGTAGCCGACATAGAAGAAGACCGCCGACGACTCTTCATGGTTGATCGGCCCTTCGGTCGTTGAACGTTCGTAAATGGTCTCGCCCAGCAGGCTCGCGCGATCAGAAAGCTTGTAGGAGAACCTGACGCCAGGCGAAATCCGCAGCACCTTGGTCGCATCGCTGTCAGTTTGTGTATAGACCCGGATAGAGGGCTCGAAGCTGGCCTTGTTGTCGAGAAAGCCGGTCAGATTGTTGTAGGCCAGTTGCATGCCACGAAGCGTGTCGCTGCGGATAACGCTCAGGTTCAAGCCATTGATGTCGCGGCTTGAATACAGGTTGGAGCCGGTCAGCTGCACGGAAACGTTGTACTGGGCCCCGGTAGCCGGCATCGCCTGAAAATCACCGACAGCAGGCAGTGCGCCCACATCGCTGTAGCGCAGATCAAGCGAGCCCTGCCACTTCGGCGACAGGGCTCGCGAGACACTGAACATGGCCTGCCTGGCCTGCGCCGCCGTACCCAGCGCCATATCCTTGACCTCAGCCAGACTCTTGAGCTGCAGCAGGGTCATGAGTGAAGTTGTGCCAGAGCTGATCAGTGCATCGCTCAATTGCAGCGAAGGCGCCTTGCGGCTGTCGAGCAGAATCGTCATCGTGGTGCCAAGCGGCCCCTGCATCGAACCCTGCAACGTCGCAGCGTTGAGCACGCGGAAATTGAGGTCGTAATCGAGCTGCGAGTACATCGACACCGCGTCACCGAAATAGCGCAGCTCAAAACCCGCTGCGCGACGATCTGAAATACCTTGCGTCGTCTGGTCCACCAGCGAAAAATTGCCGCCCCAATGGTCAAACAGATTGTCAGCCTCCAGCATGAGACCTGCCAGGCGCTGCGACGGCGCCGTGACCAGGGTATTGGCAGGCACACCGCCCATGGCATTGAGCTTGAACTTGCCCGAAACCGGCATGGTCAAGGAGACCCCGTCAAACAGCCCAAAAAGTGACCCGCCAATTGCGGACTGCCTGCCAAGCCGCACACTGAGTTGCGGGTCGACGAAACGATAGTCCACATAAACTGCACTCAAGCCACTTTGTGTGTTCGTCGAGGTGATGAAATTTTTGGAATAGGTGTCGCGCAGGACAATTTTTGTTTCTGAATTGTCCGATTTATAGCGGCCAGCCAGGTCAAGACTGGTCACCAACGTCGATTGATTGGCCCGACTCAAGGTGCTCTGGTCGATGGTGGCTGAAATATTGACGAGCGAATCCGTCTTCGATCGGCCACCGTAGTAGTACTGCGAGATGCTGCCCGTGGCATTGAAAGGCGTGGAACTGCTCTTGCCATCCGTTGGCTCAGGCGGCTTGGCACTGCTGGTGACGGCGCCACCCAGTGCCTCGAAGCGCTGCGTCACCCGCTGCGTGGCCTCGCCCTGTGGATAAAGCCGAAGGTACAACTGGTACTCAAGCCGCGCCTTGTCGGTTTGCTTCATTCCCTCCCAGGCCGCGCCAATCAACTCCTGCGCTTTTTGGGACGAAGGGTTGGGAGGCAACAACAAAGCCTGGTTAAGCGCGGCCACCGCCTCTTGCCAGCGCTGTTGGGACAAGGCCAATTCACCCCTGAGCAGCAACTGCACCGCCTGGCTGTTGAGCTTGACCACCGATTCGGCGTCGGGCACGGCTGCCACGCTGGCCACGACCGCAGGCACTGGCGCGGCAGCGGCAATTGGTGCCACCGCCAGCGATTCCAGCGGCAGGACGCTGGCAGTCGGGAAACTACCAGCAGCCTGGTCGCGCACGGCCTGTGCCTGCTCCCGCGTGTTGAAGTAGCCCATTGCGAGCACAAAGCGCTGGCTACCGTCCTGTTCCATCGCGCGCGTAAAGACCGCATAGTCCTGAAACTGCGCCGCCACATGCGGCATGGTGGCGACTTCGTCACGCGCGAAAGTCTGCAACAGCACCACATAACGTCGCTCATCGGGCAAGGCCACCCTTTGCGCCACGGCCTTGACGGGTGGCGTGACGGGACCCTTGTCAGTCGGTGCAAGGGGCGCAGCCTGCGTTGCCCGGGTCGGAGCGGATGCTGCCCTCGGCGCGACAACTACCGCCTGCGCCCCGGCTGGTGCGGACGCCAACTGCTCGGTCTGAAGAACACTGGCCGAGGGGAAGCGCTCTGCCGCGCGGTCCCGCACCGTCTGCGCTTCATCCTGCGTCCGAAAGTAGCCCATGGCCAGCGCAAAACGCAGTTGCCCGTCCAACTCGAGCTTGCGCGTAAAAACTGCGTAGTCCTGAAATTGCGCTGCCACGCGCGGCATCTCGGCGACCTCATCGAGCGCGAAAGTCTGCAGCACCACCACATAGCGTCGTTCATTGGGCCGCATCGCCATGGCCGGTAGCGGCTTGTCCGATGCCGATGCTGCCCTGGCGCCATCGGCGCCGACAAACGAAAGATCGATGGCGCGCGCACCGGGCCCCTGGCGTGCCAGCACCCGGACCTTGTCGGTAAAGCGCAGCGTCAAGGATTTGACCGGTAAACTCGGCGTCGGCGCGTAAGTCAAGGCAATGCCGACCCGATCGTCAGACCGCGCCAGACGTTTGCCCTCCTCGATCGACTGCATCAAAACAGCGTCATCTGCCGCAACGATCTGGAAGCTCAGTTGCACCAGGTCACCCGGCCCCATCGGTGACTGTTGCAGGAATCGCACGTTGGCGTTGAAAGTGATGCGCGCAATCGGCGACGACGTGCCGTCGAGCCACTGCAGACTTTCAATTGATTGCGCTGAAACACCGGCACAGGCCAGCAGCAGGCCGATAGCCAGGCAGCAGTTGGCGCCAGCGCTTTGAAGTCGGGCCAACAGCTTGCGCACCCCTGAGGAATTCACGCCTGACAGTCTTGGTTTTGTCATCGAAATCTTAAGCGGCTGCAATTCAAGGCCCCACCGGAACAGGTTTTCCTGGGGTGCGCGACCGCATCTGGCGCGGAATCATTTCACCATTGGAAAGGTGACAACTGACACAAGAAATCTTGTCTGGCGCGGGAATATAGCCCGGCGACAGATGGGAGTAGTTGACCGGCTTCCAGGTCTCGGTCTTGTGGCAACTGTCGCATGAGCGAGTACTCAGAAAGTGACCCGACGGTTTGGCAGAGGCGCTCATGCCGTTGTGGCAAACCAGACAGGTGTTGGGAGAAATTCCGTTGTGACTGAACTGGGCCGGAGTCCACGCACTGGTGCGATGGCAACTGTCGCAGGAACTCGTCACCATCAGGTGGCGCGCCGGCATGCCTGCAGCCCGCAAGCCATCATGGCAGGTCTTGCATTGGCCCGCTTGCACGCCAGCGTGGTCAAAGCTGTTACCCAAAGTTCCACGACCCGGCTGCAAGACTTGCAAATTGGGCAGTTGGCGACCCAGTCCCGGGTTGACCAGTGCTTCCCGCATCACCGGTCGAATAATGGCCATTTTGCTGAAGGTCTTGGTCGTGTGGCAGCCGCTGTTATCACAGTCATTCGGCGTTGCCATCGTACCGGTGTGACCCGATGGCCGTGTCTTCATCGTGACGCCGAACCAGGTATATCTGCGTTCATGACAACTCATACAGGTCTTGCTGGTCACAGCAGTGTGCGCGGCCGCGCCCATCGAAGTCCCGGAGAACGTCGTGAAAATTGTCTTGGAATGACAGGCTTCGCAGGCAACGCCGGCCACCGGCACATGCGTGTTGACTGAGGACACCGTCGGCGACGGATTAGCAGGATCCAGCGGCATCATCTTGGGCTGGTAGGTAATCGGTTGCGGAATCGGACAATTGGTCGGCGTGCTACACCCGGCAAATGGGCCAGCCCCGGTGCCAGCGGTATGGCAGCTTATGCAACCCGTCGTGATGCCGGTATGCAACACGGTGTTGCTGGCAAGGCCGGTCACCGAATAGTTGCCACTGACCGCATGACAGGTCGAGCACGTGGCAATAGTGGTAGGCATATGCCCGGTCGGTTTGCCAACCGATGTGAAGACCGTGGTGCCGGTGTGGCACTTGGAGCAGTCATCAGTTGTCGGATGCGCCGCATCGGCCACGCTGTAGGTGGTGGCAATTGCATAGGGCCGGGTCTGGAAGCCTTTGTAGGAAGCACCAGCAATCAGACTGCTAGGCGCAATCGGATACGGGTCCATGCTCATCCACAGATAACCCTTTTCGTGGCAGTTCGAGCAGCCGCTGCTGATGCCGGCATGGATCATGGTGCCGGTCGGCGCCGGCAACTTGAAGGCCGTACCGGGCCCGGTGGCCTTGCTTGCCAAGCCCGGAACCAGCCCGCTCGGGGTCGAACCCAGGTGGCAGGACTCGCAGGCTGCAGTCGTTGGAATGTGTGAAGTCAAACCCGGTGCCGAGGACGGCGGCATCACCACAATGGAGCTGATGCCGTAGAAGCTCGAGCCGGTGATGGCGGCACCGTGGCAGCTATCGCAGCCCGTTGTGATGCCGCTGTGGCTGAAGGCCGAGTTGCTGAATTTGGCACCGTTTACCACCGGCAGTGTCAGGCTGCTGTTGGCGCCCACGTGGCAGGTCTCGCACGCGGTGGTTCCAAACGGCACATGCTTGGCCGGCGGACCGACCAGTGCCGGGCTCATGCTGGCCATGGCGTAGGTCAGCGCATTGGCAGCGCTGTGGCACTGCGCACAATTGCTCAATGGCGTCGGTGCGTTGGCGTGGATGTTGGTGAGGGTCGGCATCACCGAGAAATCCGTGTTGGTGTGGCAAGAGGTACAGGTGGAAGCGCTCGCGGTCGGAATGTGGTTGGCCGGCTTGTCCGTCGCCGTGAACGCGGTCGTGCCGCTGTGGCACAGCGAGCAGTCCCCCGTCGCCGGGTGGCCGGCGTCAGCTACGCTGTAGGTGCTCGCAGTCGCAACAGGCCGGGTCTGGAAGCCCTTGTACGACGCTCCGGCGATCTTGGTCGTCGGTGTGATCGGATACGGGTCCATGCTCATCCACAGATAGCCCTTTTCGTGGCAGCTCGAGCAGCCGCTGCTGATGCCGGCATGGATCATCGCACCGGTGGGCGCCGGCAACTTGAACGCCGTACCGGGCCCGGTTGCCTTGCTTGCCGAGCCCGGAACCAGCGCGCTCGGGGTCGAACCCAGGTGGCAGGACTCGCAGGCTGCAGTCGTTGGAATGTGCGAAGTCGCACCCGGCGTGGCTGAGGACGGTATCACCACAATGGAGCTGATGCCGGTAAAGCTCGCACCCGTGATGCTGGCGCCGTGACAGGTAGCGCAGCCCGTCGTGATGCCGCTGTGGCTGAAGGCCGAGTTGCTGAACTTGGCGCCGTTTACCACCGGCAGCGTCAGGCTGCTGTTCGAGCCCACGTGGCAAACTTCGCAGGCAACCGTACCAAATGGCACATGCTTGGCCGGCGGCGCAACAATGGAGAACCCGATGGAAGGTATGGCGTAAGTTGCTGCATTGATGGCACTGTGGCACTGCGCACAATTGCTCGATGGTGTCGGTGCGTAAGCGTGGATATTGGCGATGGTCGGCATCACCGCGTAATCCGGATTGGTGTGGCAAGCCGTGCAACTGGCGCTGGCCGCGGTCGGAATGTGGTTGGTCGGCTTGTCTGCCGCGGTAAACGCCGTCGTGCTGCTATGGCAGAGTGAACAATCCCCTGTTGCCGAATGGCCCGCATCCGCAACGCTGAAAGTGGTCGCTGTTGCATAAGGTCGCGTCTGGAAGCCGGTGTAGGAGGCGCCAGCGATCTTGGTGGTCGGCGTGATCGGGTACTGGTTCATGCTCATCCAGACGTAGTTGCTCTCGTGGCAGTTCGAGCAGCCGCTGGAAATCCCCGTGTGGATCATGGACGCGGTGGGCGCCGGGCTCAGGAAGCCGCTGCCCGGTGTGCTCTTGGTGGCA
>CAIRAW010000052.1 GCA_903876735.1 uncultured beta proteobacterium
GGATGCCGACTTCACGAACGTGACGTTTGTCGAGACGCTGCTGCTCTCGGGCACAGGTGCACAGAACGTGACACTGGCCACGTTGTCGGATGCTGCGGGCATCCGCACTGTGACGGCGACGGCGGGCAACGCATCGACGATCAACATCAGCGGCACGACGACGAACGTGGTGGTAAGCACGAACGCTGGAGCCGACACGATCACAGCGGGCTCTGGCAACGACAACATCAGCACCGGCACGGGTGATGATCTGATCAAGTTCCTGTCCGCCAACTTTGACCTGAACGACACAGTTGCGGGTGGTACACAAACGGCAACTGACACGATCCAGGTGACAGACAACGCCACAGTGGTGGATGCGGACTTCACGAGCGTGACCTCGGTTGAGACGCTGCTACTCTCGGGCACGGGTGCACAGAGCGTGACGCTGTCAACCCTGTCGGATGCAGCGGGCATCCGCACGGTGACGGCGACGGCGGGCAACGCCTCGACGATCAACATCAGCGGCACAACAACGAACGTGGCAGTCAGCACGGACGTAGGTAATGACACAATCACAGCGGGCTCTGGCGCAGACAACATCAGCACCGGCGCGAACGATGACCTCATCAAGTTCCTATCCGCCAACTTCGACCTGAACGACACAGTTGCGGGCAGCACTGGCAGCGATACGATCCAGGTGACGGACAACGCCACGGTGATAGATTCAAACTTTACGCACGTGACCTTGGTTGAGACGCTGCTACTCTCGGGCACGGGTGCACAAAGCGTGACCTTTGATGGTACAACGGCACAAACAGCAGGGATTCACACGATCACGGCAACTGCCAGTACATTGGGTTCAACAATTGATATCAGTGGAACGAATGCTGGGCTGGTCGTCAGCAGCGGCAGCGGCGCTGACACAATCACGGCGGGCGCTGGCAATGACAACATCAACACCGGTAATGGAGTCAACTTCGTCAAGTTTATTTCCGATAACTTCGACTTAAACGACACGGTTGCCGGAGGCGCAGGCGTTGACACGATCCAGGTTATTGGTAATGTTGCAACGGGCAACGCGGCTGTGGTGGACGCGGACTTTACGCATGTGAGCAGCGTTGAAGTCCTGCAGTTCATGTCGGGTACCAACACAATTACGCTGGGTAACTGGGCCTACACGCATGGCATTACAACTGTGATTGGTGGATCTGGCGATGACACAATCACAACCAGCGGGGTGGATGCCGAACGTGGCGCGGTGACAATAAATCTGGCCAGTGGCGGCACCGATACTTTGTATATTCAAAATGACACCATAGGCAACAATGGCTCAAATACAAGTGCCGGCGGTTTGGGCGGTGCAATTGTCGGGAACCTCAGCAATGCGACGACCATCAACGGTACGATTGCCTTGTGGACTGCTGCAGGCAGTAACACTGGCACGTCGGCGGTCACTATCAATGGGTTCACCGCAGGCAACGGTGGCGACCAGATAAGGTATTTGCTTGGTGATACACCAACCATGATTGGTGGCTATGCGGATAACGTCAGCCTGGTGACCAACGATCTGGCCGGACTGGCAGTGAACTCGGTGATTGAGATTGCAAGTACCTTCCAGATCTCGAATCCGTCGAACCTGGGGGCGGTTGCCACCATGCTCGATCGATTGAACAATGTCCAGAACGGTACCTACTACGTCATCATCTATGACGGCACATCAGCCAATTCGAACGCCTATTTGTACGTGGCCACTGCCACTGAAGGTAACGGATTCTCATTTGCCGACGCAAACGGTGCTACCAATGGCTACAACACTGATACTGTTGAGCTGTTGGCAAAAATCATGGGTGTAGGTGGGGATACCATGACTTCATTGAACTTCATCTGATTGACCGATTGGATATGTCAAGCTGAACTTGCCGCGCCGGTCTCAACAGACACGGTGCGGCTCAGATCGAGAAAACCATGGCCGTTTATAACTACTCCCCCTATGTCTTCAACATTTACGGCGACGACACACTGATATTTCCCTGGCGGGAAGTTTATGGGGACAGCGGTGTTCGTTTGAACAATCACTGGACAATCACCGCGCTGCCGAACTACCAGGTCAACCAGATCGCTTATGTCGATATGGGACTGGACACGCCCGTGGTCAGCAACCTCGCACGCGAACTGGATCACCTGACGCTGGCGGAGAACGGTACCTTTGTGCTCAACATTAGCGGCGTTGAGTTCCTTGATGCGCCGCTCACAAAGACGGTGGACCTTGAGGTAGTGGGAAAACAAGGTTTCACGACCGATGGCTCGTTCAATTCGATCAAGGTCAACGTCGGCAATCACAACATCTATTACACCGGCGCTACCCGGGATTCCACTCTGTTCATGGGGTCTGGCTGGGATGAGGTATTGCTAAAAGACCACCCTGACATCCCGGGCGAGCAGTACTGGTCCCTGATCCGACGGGCAGACGGGCAGATGGACGCTTACAGCCTGTTTTCTGGCTACCGGATTCGCATGGAGGGTGGCGGCACCACCTGGAACAACAACAACGGCACCATTAACTATGGTGAGGTTGACATCATTTCGCTGCGCAATGCGCGCACTGGCACGATCGAGCATCCGAGCCCTGGAAACTATATTCCGCTGGACGGCGACAAGTACCTCAACACCAATATCGATCTGCGCACTTGGGAAGGCGCCGTCAACACGCCTTTCAGTGATTCGTTCAACCTGGCTTACTTCAACTTCATCCGCTACACCTCGGACAACGTCTGGACCGGCGAGGCGACCGTTTACTCCAAATTGGTTGCTGGCAGCTACAGCACGCCCGGCGACACCAAGGTGGCTGGCGCTACCTCACTTGATGTGGTGGGGACGAACCGCAACGGCACGCATGATTTGATCGTGGCGCAGCAGGTAACCCCCATCGTTGGCCAGTTCCGGCTTTATGCGTTCAATGTGGCATCGGGCGAGTACAACACGTTCAACGATGTGTACTTGGGTTCGGCTCTGAACAATGTGGCAGATTACTCTGGCAATACCCTGGCGCTCAGACCGACCTATACGCTGGCCGAGTTGCGTGTGGCACTTTATGGGTTTGATGGCAATGACGTCTTGGATGGCGGTCAAAGCAGTGACTATATTTTTGGTGGTCAAAGCAGCTATAACCAGTTAGTGGTTGGCGCGATTGGTAATCAGGTAACTGGCGCTGCGGGGGCCGACTACTTTGGCGTGGGGGATACCAATTCTGCTGGCGCGATTATTCACGCCAGCACCTCATTCGACTACGGTAGCACTGCCTTGGGCACGGGTACGCTGGGCTATGCCACCGATGTGATCTATGACTGGGATGCCGGGACAGTCACTACCGGCGTAGACACCCTGCGCGTCCTCAGCAACGGCGTGGCGGTGATCGCGGGTTTGTACGGGTCAGCTGACATGACTGGTGGAGACACCATCGACTTGCGTGACAAGACGGCGACTGCTGTGTCGGACCAGAACCTCTCTGGTGCGCGTGGCAATGCCGTGTCGGACGTCATCGCTACCAACACCCTGCAAGATGTTTACGACAATCAAAACAGCCGCGATGCGCAGAGCATCAGGAACGAGGCAGACGTCAGCGTTGTTAACGAAGGCCTGATCGTGGCCCGTGGTCAGGGCGGAAACGATGTGATCTATGACAGCCCCGGCAACGATTACCTGTACGGCAATGCCGGTACCAATGTCACCAATATGGACCAGGGCGGCAACGACCGTGTCTTCTTTGACAGCCGGTCAGGCCGGCAGTACGTAGCAGGTTTCGCCCTTTCGTCAGATGCCTCCGCTACCAATCGTGACAAGGTCTATCTGGCCAAGAACGTGGTCGACGCATTCAGTGGTGGGGAGTCCAAGTCAACTGCTATCTATGACGCCACGGCGTCGTATTCCCTCACAACGGGACAAAAATACCAGCAGGGCCTGGATTATTTGTATGGCGTGACCTACAGAGCCTACCTCTCCAATGCCTATGGCGCGCAGCCGTATCACAACTGGCAAAGCGAAACGATGAGTTTTGCCGCCGACGTGACCACCTATGTATCAGGCATTGTCATGATCGGGGTGGGTATTGGCTTGTGCTACATCCCGATCGTCGGCCCGGCCCTGGGCGCCCCGCTCATTGCAGCCGGTGCGCTGCTTGAAGCGGGGAAAATCTACTCAGCCGTGGAGAATTGGCAGGGTTCCAATCCGCATTTCAACCCGGTCTATGATTTGCCTGATGGCGCCAGTTTCGCGTCCAATTACGTGTATGTGCTGCATAACAATGTGCTGCCAAGCACGACCCCGGCGAGCGGCGCGTCGGACTATGCCAATAGCGTCAACTTTCTTGACTTCTTTACGGGTACAAACCAGGGCGATGGCTTCACGCCGGTTCTGGAGTTGAACGCGTACGGTACTCCCAGCGACGGTAGTGCCATTACGGCTACCAAAGCTATCCATGCCTACTTTGCGGTGTGGTCAAGTTCGGAGACTTTTGTCTTTCTGATTAACTCAAGCGACAACCTGATTGAAAACAACGAGGCTACCAAAGTGGCCGAGGTCAACGGTCATCTGACGGCCTCTGATTTTGTGATCTACGATTCCAATACCGACCCGTATAACCAGACCGCCGATGTCGCTGTTACGCTCATTACGCCGACCATTACCGCCGTCAATCCTGGAACCGTGCCCAAAGGCGGCGTTACCAGCGCGGCAACGCTGACGGTATCGGGCACCGCGACCGGCGCTCCCAATGGCACGGTCATCAAGCTTTACGATGGCAACGACACGGAAACCGTAGGCGACACGGTTGTTCCCAAACTGGTCGCCACCGGCACCGTGTTGAGCAATGCGTTCAGTCTCACCGATACCCGCACCCTGGGGCAGACCATTGTCCAGACGGACATCGATAGTTTTCTCTACCTGGATAACGCTGGCACCACCCGAACCAATGTGGCGACCGGGACCACCTACGCGAACCCGTACAAAGGATTGCCGAGCGATCTCAAGTGGGACAACACCTTTGAATACCAGGACACAAAGGTGATCTACTACGCAACCCTGTCGAACGTGGTTGACAGCGGCATGACGCTTGACACCCGATCAGGCACCTGGGCCGTGGTCGACAACGGGCCCAGTAATGCCACTATTGATGGGGGGGCCGGTACCGACACGCTGCAACTGGAATCCACGTCTGCGCACCTGAACCATGCATCCGATGCGCAAATCGTCAGCATCGAAGTCATCAACGTCAAGCCGCCCATGGGGCCGGGTTTGTCATTAACTGTTGCTTCTGGCGCTGTAACTGGAATCAGTATTCTGGATGCAGGAGCCAATGTTGCTGATGGCACTTACACCCTGACTTTCGCCGACGAAGTCAGTACGAATGAAACCGGTGCAGCGGGTCAAGTGGTTATATCCGGTGGCAAGGCGGTCTCGGCTACGGTATCTGCTGGGGGCAGCGGGTATACATCCGACGCCTACGCCACCGCAAGCTGGAGTGCAGTGGGCGTTCTCATCGATCTGCACCAGCAAACCGAGACCGGGGGGTTTAAGGTAATCGGCAACACCGGCAATGACACCATCATTGGTGGGCTAGGCGCTGACAACATCATGGGTGGTGCTGGCAACGACGTCTTGTCTGGCACTAGCGGCGCTGATACTTTCTCTGGCGGCGCCGGTGCGGATACGATCACTGCAGGCTCTGGCGCGGACACCATTTACCTGCTGGGTACGGAAAACACCACGGGTGCATCGACCGGCTATGACACGGTCGATAGCTTTGTCAGCGGCTCTGATCACATCGACTACGACGCCAGTGTCACTGTCCCTAGCCCCAATCCGACTTACACCCAGACTGTCAACGAGTTTGCCAATCGCGACAGCAACAGCAGTCGCCTGATGTATGAAACAGCGACATCGGGCGCGAACAAGGCGCTTTCGTCCGGAACTGAACTCCTTTTTGTCAGCAACTCGTCCGTTGCTGCAGGTGGCAGTCTGACAACTGATATTGCGAACGCGATTGGCAGTGCCTACAACCTGACTAACCTGGCTGATGGCTCAGTCTTGTTTGCCGTTCATGACAGCGTGAGCGGCTACTGGTTTGGCACTTACACCGATGTCGCAGCAGATGACGTCGCTCTCGCCAGCGAGATTACCGTTCTGGCCCATGTCAACTCAACACTGGATGCCAACAGTTTCTGGTTGTCAGCAACACAGGCGCCGCAGGCGGTTTCAATTGCGCTGAATTCTGATACCGGTTACAGCAGTGGTGACCTGGTGACAAAAGATACGCAGATCAATGTTGGTGGCATGGTGGGCGGCGGCGGCATCAGCTATTCGCTTAATAGCGGATCGAGTTGGACAACGACGTCGAATAGTTACTTCAACCTCGCCTCGAATGGCACTTATGCAGCCGGCCAGATTCAGGTGCGTCAATATGATGCCAATGGAAACTACAGTGCAAGCAACAACACAAACCTTGCAACGCTGAACGGCTCGACCATTGTTACGGATAACACTGCGCCAACGGCCAGCTTGGCGCTGAGTAATTACACTTTTGGAAGCAATGGAGTTATTTACTCCACCACGAGTGGCGACGGCGCGACCACGTCGATTTATCTCACCGCTGGTGTGACTTACACGATTTTCGCCGGAGTTGGAACAATGGTTGATCCGATGCTTGACCTGACGGGCGGGGGCATTACTCCGATCCACGACGACGATTCGGGCGGTGCTTTGGCTGCCCAGATTATCTTTACACCGGTCACGTCAGCCACTTATTACATTGTGACCACTCATTGGAGTACTTCAGCAACAGGAAACTGCGCTTTGTCCGTGTCTGGAATGACGAGTGCCGGATCTGCGACATTGACGGCTACCTTCAGCGAACCGGTCTACTACCTTGACGCGTCTGACTTTGTGACGCCAAACGGCTCGCTCGGGGCGATGAGCACTTCTGACAACGTGACTTGGACCGGCACATTCACAACGCCTTCCGGTTTGAGCGATGCCTCTAACAACATTACGGTGAGCGGGTCGAATAATATCGAGGATCTTGCTGGTGTCGCTTTGGTTGGGTTGGCATCCACACCAAACTACACCGTTGGTTAACAGGGGAGATTAGTGGCAAACCTGATAAAAATCGACAACGTCGAATACGACTTCGACACCCTGCCCGAAGCCATTAAGGCCCAGCTGGCGCATGTGCGGATGGTGGAGGTGGAAATCGGGCGCCTGCAGGGCCAGATGGCCATTCACCAAACTGCCCGTGCCTCTTACGTCAAGCTCTTGCAGGACGAACTGGCCAAACTGGTTTCATCCCCCGCGCCGGTCGACAAGACCTGAACTGGTAGCGCCGCTTCCTTGCAATGGCATGATGCGGGGCAGCGTCCGCCCATTGCCATGAACATCCTCTTCATCCACCAAAACTTTCCCGGCCAGTTCAAGTTTCTGGCGCCAGCGCTGGTACGCCAGGGGCACCGCGTCGTGGCCATGACGCTGCAAAAGACTGCTGCCAGCGAGTGGCAGGGGGTGCAGCTGTTGCCCTACGCGGTTACGCGTGGCACTACGCCCAATGTGCACCCCTGGGTTGGCGATTTTGAGACCAAGACCATCCGCGCCGAGGCCTGCTTTCGCGCCGCGCTGAAGCTGAAGGCGCAGGGCTTTACGCCCGATGTCATCGTGGCGCACCATGGCTGGGGCGAGAGCCTGTTCTTGAAAGAAGTCTGGCCCGATGCGAAGCTGGGTATCTACTGCGAGTTCTATTACCGACCCGACGGCAGCGATGTCGGTTTTGACCCCGAATTTCCGCCCAAGGACGCAGCCGGCGATGCCTGCCGCCTGCGCCTGAAGAACCTCAATAACCTGCTGCACTTTGAGGTGGCTGATGCCGGCATGGCGCCCACGCACTGGCAGGCCAGCACCTTCCCTGAGCCGTTTCGCTCGCGGATTACCGTGGTGCATGACGGCATTGACACGGATGCCATCAGATCGAACCCGGCGGTCAGCATGACGGTGCAGACACGCGCCGGCGGCCAGTTGCCGTTGACCCGAAACGATGAGCTCATCACCTTCGTCAACCGCAACCTGGAGCCGTACCGGGGTTACCACGTCTTCATGCGGGCCTTGCCCGAGATTCTGCGGCGCCGGCCCACAGCGCGGGTGTTGATCGTGGGGGCCGACGATGTGAGTTATGGTGCGCGGCCGGAAGGCGCTCGCAAGTGGCGCAATATTTTTGCCGACGAGGTGCGTCCGCAGATCAGCGATGCCGACTGGAGCCGGGTGCATTTTCTGGGTCATGTGCCGTATCCGCAATTCATCGCCTTGCTGCAACTCAGCACGGTGCACGTTTACCTCACCTACCCGTTCGTGCTGAGCTGGAGCCTGCTCGAAGCCATGAGCGCGGGCTGCGCCATAGTGGCCAGCGACACGCAGCCACTGCACGAGGTGATCCGGCACGACGAGACCGGGCGCCTGTTCAACTTCTTCGATGGGGCAGCCCTGACGAACGAAGTCTGCGCCCTGCTCGATGACCCGGCTGCGCGTGCGCGCCTGGGCGCGGATGCGCGTGAATTTGCACGTGCCAACTACGACCTGAAAACGGTTTGCCTGCCCCGCCAGTTGCGCTGGGTGCAGGACCTGGCGGGTAATCAGCCGCCTTGACGCTGAATATCTTGGGTAACATGTGAACCCTGTTACCTATTCTGAATCCAAAGAAAACATGAAATCCATTGCCACGTTTAGCAGCGTCTTAGCCCTCAGCCTCTTGCTGACGGCCTGCGGAGGAATTGAGCAGACCACCCTGAGCGCAGGGCCGCTGATGTACGGTCAGTTGGCCCAGTTCACGGTTGAGGGTCCCAACCTGGACAAGGGGATGACACTCACAGCAGCGGGGTGTATTGGCATTGCCGAAGTCACGGCCAGTGCCACAGCAAGCACCAAGGTCTACACCTGCACCCCGACCGCGACGGGCGCCATGGTGGTCACCGCCAGCGGTGGCGGCGTGACCTTGCGTTCCATGACGGTTGATATCCCGGTGCCGCAGGTCAGCCTCAAGACCAGCATGGGCGACATCGTGCTGGAGCTTGACCCCGGCAAAGCGCCCATATCGGCCTTCAATTTCATCCGCTATGTGAACAGCGGCTTTTACACCGACATCATCTTTCACCGCGTCTTGCCCAACGTCATCATTCAGGCCGGCGGATTCACGACGGGACCGGCAGCAAAGGCACCGACCTACGCCGCGATCGCGCTGGAGTCGAACAACGGGCTGACCAATCTGCGCGGCACCTTGGCCATGGCGCGTAGCGCCGCAGACGCTTCAGGTACCTCGCAGTTCTACATCAACGTGGCGGACAACCCGGGTTTTGACTATGTCAGCGCCACGCAACCCGGCTACGCGGTGTTCGGCAAGGTGGCCACTGGTCTGAGCGTGGTGGATGCGATAGGCGCTGTGCCCACCGGCATCGTAGGCACGATGAACGATGTGCCGTTGACCGATGTGGTGATTCTGTCCGCCACGCAGACGCGCTAGATTGCCGCAAGCCGGACGGCTTGGGGTCAAGCCGATCCTGTTTTTTCGGAAAGCCATACAATTGTCAGAACTAAAATTGTTCGGCAATTGGAGGGTACGGCAGAAGTGGATCATTTCAGGGCGTCAGCGCACCGGTCAATCCTGATCATCCTGATCGGCTGCATCCTGGCAATCAGGCTGCTGGCCGGGGCGACGCTCGTTTTCAGCGCGATCGAGCAGACCGAGGTTTATGGCGGTGTGTGCTGGTCCATTGACCCCCAATGCACTGTCACTGAACAACATGAAGTCCAGTTGGGCGACATGCCCAGCAGTGAACTAAACCTGTCTTTCCATTTGATGGGCAGTCTGCTTGCATTTGAAGCCGAACTGTTCAATCGCGCGGCCGACGCGCAGACCCTGCATGCCTATGAAAAGACACTGCCGCTGTGGGTCTTTTCCACCACTATTTTTAAACCCCCGAGAGACTTTGCCCCGGTCGCAACGGCTTGAGTGGTGTCTCGGTAAGAGGCGCCGGATCGTGGTTTCTTGCCCGCTGCCGGGCAAGTCTTGGGGATATGACATGAAAGAATTGACTGCTGCGGAGCAGAAAATTCTGGGGACCTTGGGCAATCTGTACTACGAAGTCGTGCCACTGAATCTGCGGACCTTTTGTTCGCTGACCTCGGAAATATCGAAAAACGTGCTGGAGCATTTCGGGATGGAATGCGCGCGCATGCCGTGTCAGGTGTGGTGCTCAGTGCCTGATCACAACTACGTCATTGGTTTTGTGGGTCGCGCACAAAAAGAGGGTAAGTGGGATGGCCATGTGGTCTGCACGGCCGGAAACTGGTTCATCGACGCCGCCCTGCATCACTTCAATATTGAGTTCAAGCTTGATGTTGCGCCGGTAGCCTATGGCCCGATGTTTGACCTGCCCACGCAGGTTATCGCCCGGATTGACCTGCGTGCCACGGAAAAACTCTGGTGGCATCACCCGCCTCAAGGCGCCGATATCAGCATCCCGCAAAATCCACCGGAGCTGGTTGCTCAGTACGCCTCGCAACTGATCAAGCGTGTTGCGGCGGGAGCAGCCCCTTGATCGCGCCCATGGCATCCAGGCTGAGCCGGTTGCCGTACTGGTTTACCACCCGCGCGTGGCGGCATCGTACCGAGCGGCCAGCAGAACGGCGCTGGCGCAGGTTCTTGGGGCGTCTCTGCCAATTCATAACCATGCCGGCGTACGTGCCTGAGGGCAGTGGTTTGCAGGGGAATAGTCGACTCAGTTCTGCGGGAGCGTCCAGTTTTCAACTTGCAGGCCCGGCACCCTGGCGAATTCAGCGGTGTTATTGGTCACCACGATGAGACCTTCGCTGCGCGCATGGGCGGCAATATGCAGGTCGTTAACGCCAATGGGTTGGCCGCTTCTTTCGAGCGCGGCGCGAATTGCACCATAGTGCTGAGAAACCTTTGCGCCGTACGGCAGTACTTCGAGCCGACTGCAAAAATCCTCAATTGCCAGCAGGTTTTGACTGATCTTTGTACTTTTTTCTGCGCCGTGGAACAGTTCCGACAGTGTGATGGCAGAAACAGCCATGCGACTGGCGTTCTGGTTGAAAACGTCCAACACTTCCAGCGGACGCCTCTTCATCACGTAAATGACAATGTTGGTGTCGAGCAGGTATTTCAGCATTAGAGTGCTTCTCTCTCTGCTTGGCTCTGGGATGCACGCTCCGGCATAAAGTCGTCGCTCACAACGGGACCATCCAGAAAGAAACTGTCCCATGTCTGGCCAAGCGGGGCAATGATTCGCTCATTGCCTTTTGCCCGAACATCAACTTTGCGCGTGCCTTCCGGCAGGCGCAATTCAACCGGCAGTCTGACGGCCTGAGTGCGGTTGTTGGTAAAAACGGAACTGATTGCCATTGAAGCCTTCCGCGGCTGTATATAGCAGTAGTATATTGCAAATCAAGGTGAAACGCGTCGCATATGGATGCGGCCGGCTATTGACCTTAATTGGGCGGGAGCAGTCCCTTGATCGCGCCCATGGCGTCCAGGCTGAGCCGGTTGCCGTACTGGCTCACCACCTGCGCCGCAGCCTGATTGGCCAGCCAGGCCGCTTGCGCGTGGCTGTGGCCGTGCGTGGCCGCGTACATGAAGACTCCGGCAAACATGTCGCCTGCGCCGTTGGTGTCAAGCGCCTTGACGCTGGCAGCGGGCACTGTGGTTTGCTGTGCGCCTTCGAGCACCACACAGCCCTGCGGCCCGCGCGTCAGGCAGACCGTGCGCGCCAACTCGCTCATCCGGCGGCAGATCGTCTGCCAGTCCTTTGAGCCGCACCAGACCTGGGCCTCCTCCTCGTTGCAGAAAAGGTAGTCCAGGCCCTGGCCGACGATGGCATCCAGACCCGGGCGGCAAAAATTGATCATGCTGACATCGCTCAGGGTGGTGGCCAGTTGCACACCCGCGTCGCGCGCGATCTGGCGCCCCTGCAGCGCGGCCTGCAAACCCGTGGGCGAGGCCGCCAGATAGCCCTCCATGTAATAGATTCTGGACTTGACGATGTCTTTCTCGTGCAGTGCGCTGTGATCCAGTTCGGCTGTGGCACCCAGAAAGGTGCTCATGCTGCGCTCGGCGTCGGGCGTCACCATCACCATGCAACTGCCGGTCTGGCCTGGCGCGGGTTTGGTGTGGGTGAGGTTGGTGGCCACGCCATTGGCGATCAGGTCTTGCGTGTAAAAGGCGCCCAGTTCGTCATCGGCCACGCGGCAGGAGTAAAACGCCTTGCCGCCGAGTTGGGCCAGTGCCACCACGGTGTTGCCGGCCGAGCCGCCACCGGTGCGCCGCACATGGACCGCGTCCAGATGGCCGAGCAGTTCGGTACGCCGCGCGGCATCGATCAGGGTCATGTGGCGCTTGTCCACACCCATGGTGGCGAGGTGGTCGTCAGAGACTTCGTATTCGGAGTCGACCAGGGCGTTGCCGATGGCGTAGAGGTCGTAAGTGTTCATGGCATCAGCACCTGGTTGATGCTGGCAACTGCGTCGGTGTCGGCGCCGCCGACCAGCGCCAGCAAGCGGATTCTGGAGATCAGGTACATGAAGCGGGCCTGCGCCAGGTCACGCAGCGTCACCATGCGTTGCTGCTCGGCGTTCATGACGTCAACCAGGGTGCGGCTGCCGGCCTGCAGCGATTTCCGGTTGGACAGTACCAGTTGGTCGGCTGATCGCAGTGCCTGCTCCAGTGCGCGGATTTTTGCCATGTTCTCGGTTACGCCGCGAAACTCCTTGTGCACATTGACGGCCAGGTCGCGCCGGGCGCCTTCCAGCAATTGCTCGGCGCGTTCGAGCCCGGCCAGCGCCTGGCGCACCGTGGAGTTGACATAGCCGCCAGAGTAGATTGGAACATTGAGTTGCAGACCAACGGCCTTGTTGGTATAGCTTGATTGCACGTTGAGCACGTTTTCGCTTTGGCTGCGCGACCACTGCACCACCGCATCGAGCGTGGGTGCGTGGCCGGATTGTGCCTTGTCCACTTCGAGGCGGGCAGCCTGCACTTGTGCTTTTGTCGACTGCAGATGACGGTTGTTTAGTTCGACGCGCTCGATCCAGTCCTCGACTTGATTGGGTTGCAGCTCTGAAAGCGTGAATTTGGCAAGGTCGATTTTGGCCAGGCCGTTGATGGGCTGGTTGATCAGCGTCTGCAATTGGCGCAGGGTGTAGTCGATGCTCTGGCGCGCCTCGATCTCGCTGGCCACGTTCATGTCGAGCCGTGCCTGGGCCTCGTCAACATCGGTACGGGTGCCAGAGCCGCCGGCCAGTGCCTTGCTTGCGGCAGCCAGTTGGGTGCTGTAAGCCGCACGCTGCGCCAGCACCAAAGCCAGTTGCTCATGTGTCAGCATGGCCTCGAAGTAGGCGCCGCAGACGCGCACCGCCAGGTCCTGCTCGTCCTGCGCGAGCGCGGCTTCGGCGTCATCAACCTGGGCTTGGGCTTGCCGGAACTGTGCCATCTGGTAGGTGCGAAACAGGGGCTGGCGTAGGGATAGCGTTCGGTTGCTGCTGGGGTAACTGGTGTCGCTGCTTTGGATCTGTCCGAGCGAGTTGGGCACGCCGCTGGCCAACTGGTTGCGGTTTTGCCCCATGCTGGCACTCAGACTCGGCAATAGCTGCGAGCGTGCCTGCGGCAGGCGTTCGCGCCCGGCGTCGGCGGCGGCGCGTGAGGCCCGAATGGTGGCGTCGTTGATTTTCGCCGCCTCGTAGGCCTGCAGCAGGTCCATTGACCAGCCGGCCGTGGAGCCCGACAGCAGGGCGAGCGTGAGCAGGGTAGGTTTGAAGAGACTGCGCATCATGTGCTCACTCCTCTTTCATGGACGCGGCCAGGCGCCGGGTCAGCGGGTGCAGCAGATAGGTCAGCATCGAGCGCTCGCCGGTCAGGAAGATCACCTCCACCGGCATGCCCGGCTGCATCTGGCGTTTGCCCAGTTTCTTCAGGCCTTCGGGCGTTACGGCCACGCGCGCAAGGTAGTAGCCGGCGCCGTTGCGGTTGTCGACCAGCAGGTCGCCGGAGACCGATGCCACCTTGCCTTCGACCACCAATTGCGGTGAGTTGGCAAACGAGGAAAAGCGCACGTCCACCGGCAGATTGGCATGCACGCGGTCGATCAGGTGCGGGCTGATGCGTGCTTCAAGCATCAGGGCCTGGCCGGCCGGCACGATGTCCATCAGTTTTTGTCCGGGGCCGATCACGCCGCCCACGGTCTGGAACGCCAGACCCACCACCTGTCCGTCGGCCGGCGACTTGATGTCGATACGGGCCAGGTCGTCCCAGACGGCCTGGTATTTCTGGGCATCGACTTCGACTTCACGCCCGACCTCGGCCAGTTGCGACTCGACGTCCTTGCGGTACTCCTGCTGGCGCGCGATGGCGCGCTGGCGCATCTCGCTGATGGCGCGCTGGGCGCGTGTGCTGTTGCCCGTCAGTTCGGCGATGGATGCATTGGACTCGGCCAGCATGCGCTCAAGTTCCAACTGGCGGTTGCGTGGCGCGTAGCCTTCCTTCACCAGTTCGCTGGTGTTCTTGTGCTCCTCGCTGAGCAGCGCAAGTTGGTTGCGCCGGTTGCCCAGCATGGCGCTGTAGGCTTGCAGCAGTGCTTGCTGGCCCTGGACGCTTTCCTCGATCGCCTGCAGGTCTGCCTGCAGACTGCTGCGGCGTGACAGGTAGAGTTGTTCCTGCGTCAGCGCCACGCGCGCAATCTGCGGGTCGTCCAGCGCTTCGCGCACGTCCTGGTGCCAGGTGATTTTGGCCAGACCCTGTTGCTCGGCCAGCAGGCGCCCTTCCATGGCGCGCAGGCCCAGGTAGCGTTGCCGCGCCGCCTCAAAATTGGCGCGCGTGGCGCCGTCATCGAGCTTGAGCAGCAACTGCCCTTCCTTGACGATCTGCCCTTCCTTGACCAGCACCTCCTTGACGATGCCGCCCGACAGGTGCTGCACCGCCTTGCTCTTGGTGTCGATGGTGACCGTGCCCTGGCCCGGCACGCCTTCGTCCAGCGGCGCCAGGGCAGCCCACAGCAGGAAGCCGCCCAGCCCCAGGCCGAGCGCCCACAGGCCGATGCGGCCGGGGTTCACCTTGGGTTCGGGCTTGGCGATCACGTCGGTGATGCTGGCCAGCGTCTGCGCTGTCGTGTCGGATTGGGGAGCGTTGAAATTTTTGGGTTGGGCCATGACAGACTCGATTCGATGAAATGGGTAAAACTAGGCGGGAACGGCCACGGCACTTGCCGGGCCCGGGTTGGCGGGTTTGGCGGCCGCCTGCAGGGCTGCCAGCACGGCGTCGCGCGGTCCTTCGGCCTGGACGCGGCCGTCGATCAGCAGCAGCACGCGGTCGGCCACGGCCAGAACGCCGGGGCGGTGCGTGATCAGCACCACGGTCTTGCCCTTGGCTTTCATGGTCTGCACCGTCTTGACCAGCGCGGCTTCACCGGCTTCGTCCAGGTTGGCGTTGGGTTCGTCCAGCACGATCAGCGCCGGGTTGCCATAAATGGCGCGGGCCAGGCCGATGCGCTGGCGTTGGCCGCCTGAGAGCAGGGCGCCGGCTTCGCCGATCGGCGTGTCGTAACCTTTGGGAAAACGCAGGATCATGTCGTGCAGACCGGCGCAGCGCGCCGCCTCGATTACCTGCGCTGAGTCGACCTTGCCGAAGCGCGCGATGTTCTCGGCCAGCGTGCCCTCGAACAATTCGATGTCCTGCGGCAGGTAGCCCAGATGCGGGCCGAGTTCGCCGCGGTCCCAGCTCGACAGCGGCAGGCCGTCGAGCAGGACGTTGCCCGACACATCAGGCCAGATGCCCATGATGACCCGTGCCAGCGTCGATTTGCCGGAACCCGACGGCCCCAGTACCACCAGCACGGTGCCGCTGGCCAGCGTCAGGCTGACGTTCTTGAGGATGGGTGTGCTGCGTCCCGACGCGCTGGCCACCACGTCACGCACCTCGAGCTGGCCCTGCGGCGCCACGCGTGACAGCGCGGCGTCGCGCGGCGGAAAGCCGAGCAGCAGTTTTTCCAGCCGGCCAAAGGCGGCCGCCGCACCGATGAAGCCGCGCCAGCCGCTGACGATCTGGTCGATCGGGCCCAGGGCGCGGTTCATCAGCACGTTGGCGGCGATCATGCCGCCGGGCGAGAGCTGGCCGTCGATCACCAGCAGCGCGCCAGCGCCCAGCGCGAGCGACTGCTGGCTGTAGCGGATGAACTTGCTCCAGGCCACCACGCGCTGCGTCAGCGCCTGTGCCGCCGTGCCCTGTACCAGCGCGTCGGCATGGCGTTTGGCCCAGCGCTGGCGCAGGTTGTCGAGCATGCCCATGGACTCGATCACCTCGGAGTTGCGCAGCTTGCTTTGCAGAAAACTGCCGGCTTCCGAGTTGGCGGCCACGGCGGCCTCGGACGGCGCCAGTGTGTGGCGGTGCCCGACCCAGGCCAGCAGCACCTGGATCGCCGCGAAGAACAACCCCAGCACGCCAAGCCAGGGGTGCAGCATGAACAGCACGGCCATGTAGATCGGCGCCCAGGGCGCGTCGAAGAAGGCAAAAATGCCGTTGCCGGTGAGGAACTGGCGCACCTGCAGCAGGTCGCCAAAAGAGCGCGCCGGCGAACTGCCGGTCTGGCTCAGGTGCGACTCAAAACTGGCATTGAAGACCTGTGTGCCCAGGCGCTCGTCCAGGCGCACGCCGGCGCGCACCAGCACGCGCGAGCGCAGCCACTCGGCAAAGGCCATGACGCCGAACAGCGCCAGCGCCAGCAGCGACATCGCCAGCAGTGTGAGCTCGCTCTGGCTGGCGATGACGCGGTCATAGACCTGCAGCATGTACAGGGTGGGCGTGAGCATCAGCACATTGGCCAGCATGCTGAACAGGCCGACCATCAGAAACTCGTTGCGAAAGGTCCACAGCGTGGCTGTGAGTTCGCTGCGCTTGAAAAATTCAGGTGTTTTCATATCGATTGCTTTGCTCAGGCGTGTGCTGCCGCAGCGGCGGGGTTTTGCGCTTGTGCGCTGGCCTTGGCGAGCGCCGCCAGCACTTCGTCTCTGGGGCCAAAGGCGCGGGTCTGGCCCTCTTGCAGTACCAGCATCTTGTCGGCCACCGCCAGCACGCTGGCGCGGTGCGTCATGATGACCAGGGTGGTGCCGCGTGCCTTGAGTTGCAGGATGGCGCTGGCCAGGGCCGCGTCGCCGGCTTCGTCGAGGCTGGAGTTGGGCTCATCGAGCACCACAAACATCGGGTCGCCGTAGAGCGCGCGGGCCAGGCCGACGCGCTGGCGCTGGCCGCCCGAGAGCATGGCGCCTTCGCGCCCGACCGGGCTGTCGTAGCCTTGCGGCAGGGCCAGTATGGTTTCGTGCAGGCCGACGGCGCGGGCGGCGGCTTCGACCTTGTGCATTTCGACCGTGCCAAAGCGCGCAATGTTTTCCGCCAGCGTGCCGTCAAACAGCTCCACACCCTGCGGCAGATAGCCCAGGTGCGGACCGAGTTCGCTCTTGTCCCAGGTGAAGACGTCGACGCCGTCGAGCCGCACCTTGCCGCTGGCTGCCGGCCACAAACCCACCAGCAGGCGCGCCAGCGTGGTCTTGCCCGAAGCCGAAGGGCCAACCACGGCCAGCACCTCGCCGGCGTTCAGGGCAAAAGCAACGCCGCGCAGGATCGGCAACTGCGAACCCGGCGCAGCGGCGACCAGGGCTTCGACGGTGAGGCTGCCGTGCGGGACTGGCAAGGCCATGGTCGGTGCGCGCACCGGCAGGGCGCTTAGCAACTGGTCCAGGCGCGACCAAGCGTCGCGCACGTTCACCACGCCTTGCCACTGCGTCACGATCTGAACCAGCGGCGCCAGCACGCGCCCGCCAAGCACGGAGGCGATGATCATCATGGCCGAGCCGCCATTGAGTTCGTTGCGCAGCAGCAGCCAGGCACCCAGGCCCAGCAGCATGGAACTGGTCACGTTCTGCAGGAACTTGGAGGCAGCCTGAAAGGCGCCGCCGGCGTCCGATGCCGTGGCCTGCAGGTTCAGGAACTCGCGCTGCTTTTCCATCCAGCGGCGGTGAATGTCGCGCAGCATGCCCATGGATTCGATCACCTGCGCATTGCGCAGCGAACCGTCGGCGTACTGCTGCGCGGCGATGGCGCTGCGGTTGGCTGCCAACAGCGGTGGCTGCGTGCTGCGCTGGTTGAGCCAGGCAATGAAGGTTTGCAGGATGGCAGCTACCACGGCCGACCAGCCCAGCATCGGGCTCATGGCGAAAATCAGCACCAGAAACACCAGCGACACGGGGGCTTCCATGCAGGCGATCAGCACCGGGTTGTTGAGAAATTCGCGCACGGTGCGGAAATCGTTCATCGGCTGCGTAGTGCCGCCGGCCACACGCTTGCGGTTGGCTTCGAAGATGGCGTTGAAGATGCGCTTGCTCAGACTCTGGTCAAGCGCCAGCGAGGCCTGGTGCATCAACTGGCCACGGGCCCAGTCCAGCACCTCCATCACGACAAACATCACCAGCACCAGCAGCGTCAGCATGGCCAGCGTCATGTGGCTGCGGCTGTTGACGACGCGGTCATAGACCTCAAGCATGTAGGCCGACGGCATCAGCACCAGCAGACTGGCCACCAGACTGAGCCAGGCGGCGTTCACAAAATAGGGTTTGAGTTCGCCCATTGCCTGGCGCAGCTCCGAGGTGTTTTTTGCGGGATTCATGCGGCCTCCTCGACCATCAGATATTCGGGTAAAGCCAGAGGCGCTTGCGCTCCGGCAACAGCTTGATTCAGGCTCAGTTCCTGCGGCCCGGTCTGCGTCAGCGCCAGTTCGGGCCCATCGTCCTGTGACACGCTGGCGTCTGCCGGCGCGTTATCGACAAAACTGAAGCGCAGTTCAAAGGAGCCGTCCACGCGCCGCGAGAGCACGATCTCCTGCAGCTTGAGGTCGTGAAACATGGCCTCCTGCTCGGGCTGTAGGGCCAGCTCGAAGCGCATGCGGCCGTCCAGCGTGTACATCGAGAGCTGGCGCTCCTTCACACTCAGGGTGTGGCGGTCAAAGTAGACCGGGCAGTTGTCGCTGAAGCGCAGCAGCGGCAGCGGCCGTTCGCCCAAACGCGTCAGGTTGAAAGGGCTGCCCGGGCTTTGAAAAACCAGGCGACTGGTGCGCGAGACGGAATAAATGGCGTTGCACACCATCTGCGAGCCCAGCGCCGGAAACTGGGTGCGCAAGGACTTGTAAACCATGTGGTGCAGGGCGACCCGGTTCCAGCAGCGCGTTTGCTGAACAATCGGGCTCAGGGCATTGCAGACCTGCGCAAACGCAGATTGCAGGGCCTGGAGCCGCGCCTGTTGCTCTGGCGTCGCGGTCAGGGGAATGCTGATCACAAAGTTCATATAGGAAGCGAGTGTAACAGCTTCCTATATGAACTTTTTGTCCAAGATCAAGCTTCTGCAATGTCGGCCTTGACCCCACGCTTGAGCCTTCAGGATTAGTGTTTAAGATAGCCCCATGCCCCAATCCCTGCAGCACCTGCTCGACAACAACCGCGTCTGGGCGGCCCGCATGGAGCGCGAGCGCCCTGGCTTCTTCAGCCTGCTGGCGCAGCAGCAGACCCCCAAATACCTCTGGATTGGCTGCTCCGACAGCCGCGTGCCGGCCAACGAGATCACCGGGCTTGATCCGGGCGAGGTCTTTGTGCACCGCAACGTGGCCAACGTGGTGGTGCACTCCGACCTCAACGCCCTGTCGGTGATCCAGTTTGCGGTGGACCACCTCAAGGTTGAGCACATCATGGTGGTGGGCCATTACGGCTGCGGCGGCGTGCTGGCGGCTTTGCGCGGCACGCGCGTCGGCCTGGCCGACAACTGGCTGCGCCATGTGCACGATGTCAAGCTGCGCCACCGCCGGCGCATCGAGCACCTGACGGCGCGCGAGCAGGAAGACGTGCTGTGCGAGATGAATGTGATCGAGCAGGTTGGCAACGTCGCCATGTCCAACGTGCTGCAGGACGCCTGGCGGCGCGGCCAGAAGGTTGCTGTGCACGGCTGGTGCTATGGCCTGAAGGACGGTCTGGTTCAGGACATGCAGGTCAGCATGCAGTCGCCGCAGGACGTGGTGGGCGTTTTCCGCAACGCGCTCAAGCGCTACCCTCGTGGGAGCGCCCTGCCTTCGACAGACTAGAGGCGGCACGAGGCCTTCCGTGTACCCGCAACGTATTCATGAAACACCCTGCGACCGCGACAAGCGCCATGTCTCAAGCAGGACCAATGAAACCAGTTTTGCCGGATAACGGCTATTTTTTCAAACCACTTCAAAGGAGAACCACACCATGACCGATTCCATTGTTATTGTTGGTGCCGCCCGCACCCCGATGGGCAGCTTCCAGGGCGATTTTTCTGCGCTGGCCGCGCATGACCTCGGTGGTGCCGCCATCAAGGCCGCTGTGCAGCGCGCCGGCGTGAAGGGCGAGCAGGTTGACGAAGTGCTGTTTGGCAACTGCCTGATGGCCGGCCAAGGCCAGGCACCGGCACGCCAGGCCGCGTTCAAGGGCGGTCTGCCGATCAGCGCAGGCGCGGTGACCTTGTCCAAGATGTGCGGCTCCGGCATGCGCGCGGCCATGTTCGGCCACGACATGCTGCTGGCCGGCAGCGCCGATGTGGTGGTGGCCGGTGGCATGGAGAGCATGACCAATGCGCCTTATCTGCTGCCCAAGGCGCGCGGTGGTTACCGCATCGGGCACGACCGCATTTTTGACCACATGATGCTCGACGGTCTGGAAGATGCCTACGAGGCCGGGCGCTCGATGGGCACTTTCGGCGAGGACTGCGCCGCCAAGTACAGCTTCACGCGCGAGCAGCAGGACGCTTTTGCCATTGCCAGCGTGCAGCGCGCGCAGGCCGCTACCAAGTCGGGCGCCTTTGCGGCGGAGATCACGCCGGTGACGGTCAAGGGCCGCGCCGGTGACGTGGTGATTTCGGTGGACGAAGGTCCGGGCAAGGTCAAGCTCGACAAGATCCCGGCGCTCAAACCGGCTTTCAAGAAAGACGGCACCATCACCGCCGCCAGCAGCTCCAGCATCAATGACGGCGCCGCTGCCATGGTGCTGATGCGCGCCTCGACCGCCGCCAAGCTCGGCCTCAAGCCGCTGGCGCGCATCGTCAGCCACGCCGTGCACGCGCAGGAGCCGAACTGGTTTGCCACGGCGCCGGTCGGTGCCGTGAAGAAGGCGCTGGCCAAGGCCGGCTGGAGCGTCAAGGACGTTGACCTGTGGGAAGTCAACGAAGCCTTCGCCGTTGTGCCGATGGCCTTGATGAGCGACCTGGGCCTGAGCCACGACATCGTCAACGTCAATGGCGGCGCCTGCGCGCTGGGCCATCCGATTGGCGCCTCTGGTGCGCGCATCATGGTGACGCTGATGTACGCATTGCAGGCGCGCGGCCTGAAAAAAGGCGTTGCCACGCTGTGCATCGGTGGCGGCGAAGGAACCGCTGTGGCGATTGAAATGCTTTGAGTTTGTGCCCCGGCCTGGCATCGCGGTTTGTCATCCCGGGCCTGACCCGGGATCCATGCCATCTGACAGTGCCACGCGCACCATGGATTGCGGATCAGGTCCGCAATGACAAGGAAGTGAAGTTGTTTGCTCGATACGGGAGATAGAGACTCATGTTGCTAAGCCAAGACCAGGAAATGATCCGCGACGCGGTGCGCGACTTTGCCCAAGCGGAGTTGTGGCCCAACGCCGCGCGCTGGGACAAGGAGCACTGCTTCCCCAAAGAGGCGCACCAGGGGCTGGCGGCGCTCGGAGCCTATGGCATCTGCGTGCCCGAGGAATTTGGCGGCGCCAATCTGGACTACCTGACGCTGGCGCTGGTGCTTGAAGAAATCGCGGCTGGCGATGGCGGCACCAGCACGGCGATCAGCGTCACCAATTGCCCGGTCAACGCCATTCTGATGCGCTACGGCAACCTGGCGCAAAAGCGCCAGTGGCTCGAGCCGCTGGCGCAAGGCCAGATGCTGGGGGCCTTTTGCCTGACCGAGCCGCATGTGGGGTCCGATGCGTCGGCGCTGCGCACCACGGCGGTGAAGGACGGCGACAGCTATGTGCTCAACGGTGTCAAGCAGTTCATCACCAGCGGCAAGTACGGCCATGTGGCGATCGTGATTGCGGTGACTGACAAGGGCGCCGGCAAGCGCGGCATGAGCGCATTTCTGGTGCCGACCAACGCGCCCGGTTACGTGGTGGCGCGCATCGAGGACAAACTGGGACAGCACTCCAGCGACACGGCGCAGATCAACTTTGACAACTGCCGCATTCCGGAAGAAAACCTGATCGGCGCCGAAGGCGCGGGTTACGGCATCGCGCTCGGCGGTCTGGAAGGCGGGCGCATCGGCATCGCCGCGCAAAGCGTGGGCATGGCGCGCAGCGCGCTCGACTGCGCCATTGGCTACGCCAAGGAGCGCGAGAGTTTTGGCACGGCCATCTTCAACCACCAGGCGGTGGGTTTCCGTCTGGCCGAGTGCGCCACAAAAATCGAGGCAGCACGCCAGTTGATCTGGCACGCGGCCTCATTGCGCGATGCTGGCAAGCCCTGCCTGAAGGAGGCCGCCATGGCCAAGCTGTTTGCCAGCGAGATGGCCGAGCAGGTTTGCAGCGTGGCCATTCAGACGCTGGGCGGTTACGGCTATGTGAGCGACTTCCCGGTCGAGCGCATCTACCGCGATGTGCGCGTCTGCCAGATCTACGAGGGCACGAGCGACGTGCAGAAGATCATCATCCAGCGCGCGCTGTAAACCGGTTAGCGACCGTGCGCGCTCAGGCGCGGGCATCGCCCCAGCGCAACTGCGCTGTGTCGTCGCCCCGGTACAGGGTTTCGCCATGGCGGTCGACACAGTAGTCGGGCGAAACAATCATTTCCGAAAAACGCATGTCGGCGGCGATGCGCGTGTACTCGAACAGGATGCTGCGCACCACCTTGGCGCCGGTGCGGATATGGCAGCCGTGGCCGATCCAGGCCGGCCCGGTGATGCTGGCGCCGGGTTCGATGCGCACGCTCGAACCGATGTAGACCGGTCCTTCAATCTTGACCTTGTCCCATGGAATTGAAGTGTTAAGGCCAACCCAGACGCCGGGCTTGATCTGTTTGCCAGGCATTTTCATTTCGGCCACTTCGCCGCGCAGCACGCGTTGCAGCACAGACCAGTAGTCGCTGACGCGGCCGATGTCGATCCAGTTGAAGGGGCGGTTCTGCACAAAGAACGGCAGTTTCTGCGCGACCAGTTGCGGGAACAGTTGTGAGCCGATGTCATAGACCGTGCCGGAGGGCACCAGGTTCAGCACCTCAGGCTCGAAGATATAGATGCCGGTGCTGGCCAGGGTCGATCTGGCCTCGGCCGGACTGGGTTTTTCCTGAAAGGACTCAATGTGGCCATCGGCTGCGGCCACCACAATGCCGTAATTCTGGACGTCGGCCAAGGGCACGTCGAGCGCCACGACGCTTGCGATGGCGCCTTTGGCTTTGTGTTCCGCCAACGCCGCTGTGATGTCGAGGTCGATCAGCGCGTCGCCGCACAGGACCAGCGTGGTTTCATCGAAGAAGCCGCCGAAGTCCTGGATGCGGCGCATGCCGCCTGCCGAGCCCATCGGGCGCGGCAGGATGTCGCCGTGGTCACGCACCCCTTCGTAGGCGTAACCGATCTGCACGCCCCAGCGCCGACCGTCGCCAAAATACTCCTCGATCTTTTGATGATGCCAGGCGACGTTGACCATGATCTCGGTGATACCGTGGCGCGCCAGGTGCTCGATCAGGTATTCCATTACCGGTTTGCCCAGAATCGGCACCATCGGTTTGGGCAGGTCGCGCGTCAGCGGCCGCACCCTTGTGCCTTGGCCGGCCGCCAGAATCATTCCCTTAGCCATGTGTAACCCTCTTGGTGGTGTTCATGTTGCATCCCCCTCCCGCGACGGCGTCAGCGTAAGCGGTTCACTCAACTCCCGGAATCAACGGTGAAGGCCGCGTGCTGGTCCTGCCCCAGCAGGCTGACCAGTTGGGGCAGCGCCAACTGGAGCGCGGCCTTGAGTGTATGGGGCGGATTGATGATGAACATGCCGCTGGCGGGCAGGCCGGGGCGGATCACCTCGCCGGCCTCGTCGGCGGTCAACTTGCTGGATTTGACGGTCAGGGTGGCGTTGAGCCAGCTCTTGCCGGACTTGGTGGCCAGGGTCTTGAGCTTGCGCGGCACATCATGCGCTTCGGGGCGCGGAATCAGGGGGTACCAGACAACATAGGTGCCGGTGGCAAAGCGCAGCATCGAATCAGCGACCATCGCCACCACGCGGGCGTAGTCGGTCTTGATCTCGTAGCTGGGGTCGCACAGCAGCAGGGCGCGGCGCGACGGTGGTGGCAGAAATTTCTTGACGCCTTCAAAACCGTCCTCGCGCAGCACCGCCACCTGGCGACCGGCTTCAAGTTGGGCAATATTGGCCGAAAGGGTTTTGGCGTCGGTCGGGTGCAATTCAAACAGTTTGAGCTTGTCGCGTTCGCCCAGCAGGCCCTGGATGATGAAGGGCGAGCCGGGGTAGATGCGGTGGCTGTCGGCCTTGTTGAAACCGGCGACCAGTTCCAGGTAGTCCTGCAGCAGTGGCGCCAGACCGGCCGCAAACGCCTTGGTCGATGCGGCCGCCTTGCTGCCGGGTTGTGCCTTGGCGGCGGCGCCCAGCAGCTTGTCTTTTTCGGCCAGCAGGCGCAAAAAGCCGTTCGCGGCTTCGCCGCTGGTCTCGGCATAGTCTCCATCGAGCCGGTACAAGCCGGCCCCGGCATGGGTATCGAACACGGTGAGCGCCGTGTCTTTTTGGCGCAAATGCCGCAAAACGGCAATCAGGATCGTGTGTTTGAGCACGTCGGCGTGGTTGCCGGCATGAAAGGCGTGGCGGTAACTGAACATCCCAGCATGGTAACCGGCAAAATCTGGCGCTGCAGCCGAAATTTCGTATAATGCCCGGCTTCGCAGCGCTTTTGTGGCTCCGCGGCGAAGCCTGTCCCCCACCTAAGAGATTCCCGTTAGAGGAACGCCGACCGTGGAAAAGAGCCCGCCAAACCCTCTCCAAAGAGAAAACTCATGACCAAAACTTTCAGCGCCAAACCCGCTGACGTGGTGCACGAGTGGTTTGTGATTGACGCGACCGACAAGGTCCTCGGACGAGTAGCCAGCGAAGTTGCTCTCCGTTTGCGCGGCAAACACAAGGCCATTTATACGCCTCACGTCGATACCGGTGACTTCATCGTCATCATCAATGCAGCCCAGCTGCGCGTCACCGGCGCCAAGTCGATTGACAAGGTGTACTACCGCCATTCGGGTTACCCCGGCGGAATTACTGCCACCAACTTCCGTGACATGCAAGCCAAGCATCCGGGCCGCGCTTTGGAAAAAGCCGTCAAGGGCATGCTGCCCAAGGGCCCGCTCGGCTACGCCATGATCAAGAAGCTCAAGGTGTACGGTGGTGCTGAGCACCCGCACACTGCCCAGCAACCCAAAGTGTTGGAACTTTAAGGAGCCTTGAATGATTGGTGAATGGAACAATGGAACCGGCCGTCGCAAATCCAGCGTCGCCCGTGTTTTCCTGAAAAAGGGCTCCGGCCAGATCGTCGTTAACGGCAAAGACATCGAAAAATTCTTCGGTCGTCAAACCTCGATCATGATCTGCAAGCAGCCGCTGTTTTTGACGAACCACGCCCAGACCTTTGACATCATGGTCAATGTCGCCGGTGGTGGTGAGTCCGGTCAGGCTGGCGCGGTGCGCCACGGCATTACCCGTGCCCTGATTGATTACGATGCAACACTCAAATCCGAGTTGAGCAAAGCAGGTTTCGTGACCCGCGATGCCCGCGAAGTTGAACGCAAGAAGGTCGGCTTCCACGGTGCGCGTCGTCGCAAGCAGTTCAGCAAGCGCTAATTTCACCAGAGATTACGCTGGCAATTGCTGCCAGACAACGGCCATCGGGATGCAAATTCCGGTGGCTGTTTTCATTGCGGTTGGCGGCAAAGGCCACACTGAGACGAACGTCAAATGCTGTTTTGCTGAATTCCTGAGCGAATTGCTGTAGTATTGAGCCATTGATATTGAAAAAGCCGGGTACAGGCCGCAGTTTGCTCAGCAGAGCCCGCTTGTTTCCAACCATCCAGGAGTAGCCATGAGTGCTGTCGCAGAATCCATCCAGACTGAAGAAATGCCAAGCCCCATCCTTTTCACGGACAGTGCTGCCGCAAAAGTGGCCGATCTGATCGCTGAAGAGGGAAACCCCGACCTGAAATTGCGCGTCTTCGTGCAAGGCGGCGGCTGTTCGGGCTTTCAGTATGGTTTCACCTTCGATGAAATCACCAACGAGGATGACACCACCATGACCAAGAATGGTGTGTCGCTGTTGATCGACGCCATGAGCTACCAGTACCTGGTCGGTGCCGAGATCGACTACAAGGAAGATCTGCAGGGCGCGCAGTTTGTCATCAAGAACCCCAATGCCACCACAACCTGCGGTTGTGGTTCGAGCTTCTCCTAATCGGTAAAGCCCGGGTAGATTGCACCGAGTATGCGGGCGCCCTTGGCGCCCGTTACTTTTTGCAGACTACCCGTCCGGCGCAAGACCGCTTGTCGCGCCAGCCAGGCAAAGGCCGCGGCTTCCACTTGCAAGGGTGGCAAACCATGGGCCTGCGATGAGCTGACCAGCACTCCAGGCAGATGGGCTTGCAAGCGGCGCATCACATGGCCATTGAAGGCGCCGCCACCACAGACGATCAATTCCTTGCTTGCCACGCCGTAGCCTTGCAGGCTGGCTGCGCAGCTGCTGGCGGTCAGTTCCGCCAGGGTGGCCTGCACATCCACTGGCGTCAGAGACGGGAAGTTTTCAAGTCGGGTGGCCAGCCAGTCCGGATTGAAGAGGTCGCGCCCGGTGCTTTTGGGTGCTGCCAGCGCAAAGTAGGGGTCGGCCAGAAGGTTTGCCAGCAAATCAGGCACTACCCGCCCTGACGCCGCCCAGGCGCCATCGGCGTCAAAGGGGGCTCCGAGGTGGCGCTGACACCAGGCGTCCATCAAGGCGTTACCGGGGCCGCAGTCAAAACCCAGGACATCGTCTGTCAGGTCCGGACCCAGGACCGTGAGGTTTGAAATGCCGCCGATGTTGAGTGCAGCTACGGTCTCGCCGGCCCGTCCGAACACCGACTGGTGAAAGGCCGGAACCAGGGGCGCGCCCTGGCCACCAGCGGCCACATCGCGGCTGCGAAAGTCGGCTACAACGTCAATGCCGGTCAATTCAGCCAGCAGGGCCGGGTTGTTGAGTTGCAGGCTGTAACCCGTGCCATCGAAGAATTGGGGCCGGTGCCGCACGGTCTGGCCATGCGCGCCAATCGCCTTGACAAGGTCTCTCGCGACGCCTGACTTTTCCAGGAGGTGAGTAACCACTTGCGCATAGATGCGCATCAGTGCATTGGCAGCCAGTGCGCTGCGGTGCAGCTCGTTGGCGCCGGGGCTGTTCAGCGCCAGCAGTTCCTGCTTCAAAGAGGCAGACAGAGGCGCACTGGCATGGGCCAGTACCGTCAGCGGTGTGGTGGAAAAATCTGCCAGTACCCCGTCGACGCCGTCCAGCGAGGTGCCGGACATCAGGCCGAGGTAGTACTCAGACACGCGCGTCGTGCCGCTGGTCAGCCGGCTTATTGGGCGCTTGTTTGCTGCACCAGGGCAGCGGCGGCCAGCGCCACGCGGTTTTCAGCAGCGAGCTTGCTGAAGATCGGTTTGGCAGCGGCCGAGACCGGCACCGACTCGCTCTGGCGGGCAATCATGATCGGGTCACGGTAGACGCCATTGACGCGGAATTCGAAATGCAGATGCGGACCCGTGGCCCAGCCGGTTGCGCCAACAGCGCCGATGGTCTGACCCTGGCTTACGCTCTGGCCTTTGCGCACATTCATGCGGCTCAGGTGGGCATAGACCGTGTTGTGGTTGTTGCGGTGCTTCAGGATGATGATGTTGCCATAGCCGTTCTGGACGCCGGCAAATTCAACCACGCCATCACCGACGCTGCGCACCGGCGTTCCCTTGGGCGCGCCGTAGTCAACCCCTTGATGGGCGCGCAGGGTCTGCAGAATCGGATGCATGCGCATCTTGAAACCGCTGGTGATTCTGGAGAACTCCATTGGCGAGGCGAGGAAGGCGCGACGCAGGCTTTGTCCGTCCAGCGTGTAGTAGCCGCCTTTGCTGCCAGCCTGGGCGGTAGCCGTGGCTGCGGCGCCCGTAACGGGTTCCTGGAACCACATGGCCTGGAAGCTCTTGCCGCCGTTGACAAACTCGGCGCTCAGCACGCGTCCGGCACGCAGCGGTTCGCCGTCGCCTTCGAGCGTTTCATAGACCACGGAAAAGCGGTCGCCTTTGCGCAAGGCACGGTGAAAGTCGATGTTGCTCGAGAAAATCTCGGCCAACTGGGTTGCCACGCTGTCCGGAATCCTGGCTTCGTCGGTGGCAGCAAAAAGGGAGCTTTCGATCACGCCACTGGCCAGTCGGTTCGACGCGCTCAGGGGCGCGGTTTCAAGGCGCGATTGAAAACCCTGCGCGGTCTTCTCGATCACCAGGCGCTTGAAGTTGCCGTCGTTGTCGGTCGTCCAGCGTGCGCTGAGCTTGTGCAGGCTGTTGTTGGCAGCGGTTTCGGCGGTGACGCTGCGACCGCTGCGCCCCAGCAGCAGGCGGGCGATGGCATCGGTGCGCAGGAAAGCTGCAGCAGAGGCATCGTCCACACCCAGACGGCTGAGCAAGGTGTCGGCGGTGTCGCTCGAGCGCGTGACTTCGGAGCGGAATAGCTTGAATGCCTGAAGATCGAGGTCGGCGGGTACGCTTACGTTTGCGGCGATGACGGTCTCAACGACCTGGCGAACCGGCAACTCCGACGCATCCGGCGCCAGCGTGGCAACGGCCAGTGCGCCGCCGCCAGCTCCCAGCATCAGCGCGGCAATGACGGCGCTGATTTGCTTGGGGTATTGGGTGATGGTGCGGCGGGAGAAAGCCAACAAGGCGTTTCCGGCTGCAACAAGGCTGTTTGTCAAAAGAAAGCTTCCAAGTGAGGGTTGATGGGTGGTCAACCGAACAGACAATAAGAAAGCGCAGGCGGTCGAATTAAAATCGGCCGCTTGAGCAGTAGCAGAGTATAACTTCGCCGCACCCCGTCGCATAGAGAAAAACCCTTATGAATCAAGCCCTGGCCCCCGAGTTTCCGATTACAGACCGTGTCCGCGAGGCGCTGGCCGTCTCTTTGCGGGGCTGTGAAGAGCTGATTCCGCAGGAAGACTGGGTCAAAAAACTCGCCCGCTCCGAAACCAGCGGCATACCGCTGCGCATCAAACTGGGGCTGGACCCGACCGCGCCAGACATCCACATCGGGCACACCGTGGTGCTCAACAAGATGCGCCAGTTGCAGGATCTGGGTCACACGGTCATCTTCCTGATTGGTGACTTCACCACGCTGATTGGCGACCCGTCCGGGCGCAACAGCACGCGCCCGCCCTTGACCCGCGAGCAGATTGAGGTCAACGCCCAGACCTACTACCGCCAGGCCTCGATGGTGCTTGATCCGTCCAAAACCGAGATCCGCTACAACAGCGAATGGGGCGACACCCTGGGTTCGCGCGGCATGATCGAGCTCGCAGCACGCTACACCGTGGCGCGCATGATGGAGCGCAATGATTTTCACGACCGCTTCAAGGCCGGCCAGCCGATCAGCGTGCATGAGTTCCTGTACCCGCTGATGCAGGGCTATGACAGCGTGGCCCTGCGCAGCGACCTGGAACTCGGCGGTACCGACCAGAAGTTCAACCTGCTGATGGGCCGCCACCTGCAGGCCGAATACGGGCAGGAGCCGCAGTGCATCCTGACCATGCCGCTGCTCGAAGGGCTCGACGGCGTCGAGAAGATGTCCAAGAGCAAGAACAACTACATCGGGATTTCCGAAGACGCCAACACCATGTTCGCCAAGGTGCTGAGCATTTCCGACACGCTGATGTGGCGTTGGTACACCCTGCTGAGCTTCAAGAGCGAAGCCCATATTTCGGCTCTGAAGGCCGCAGTAGAGGCTGGCGCCAACCCGAAAGACGCCAAGGTGGCGCTGGCCAAGGAGATCGCCACGCGCTTTCACTCAGGCGCGGCGGCGGATGCGGCCGAGCAGGACTTCATCAACCGCAGCCGCGGTGGCGTGCCCGATGAAATCGTCGAAATCTCGGTGCCGCTGGGCGAAGGCGGCGCTGCGCTGGGCATTGGCGCCCTGCTCAAGCTGGCAGGGCTGGCCGCATCGGCCGGCGAGGGCAATCGCCTGATCGATGGCGGTGGCGTGCGCATTGATTCCGCCGTGGTCAGCGACAAGGGCCTCAAGCTTGGCGCCGGCTGCTATGTGCTGCAGGTCGGCAAGCGCAAGTTTGCCCGCGTCACGCTCGGTTGAGCCGGCATGCTGCACCTCCTGCCAGCGCGTTTTCTGACGCCGCCGCGCCTGCTTTGGGCGTCGATCGTGGTGGCCCTGATCACCATCACGCTCAAGACCCTGGCCTGGTACATCACGGACTCGGTCGGCTTGCTCTCGGACGCGATGGAGTCGCTGGTGAATCTGGCCAGCGCCATTTTTGCCCTGATGATGGTGACGATTGCGCAGCGACCGGCAGACGAGGAGCATCCCTACGGCCACCACAAGGCCGAATACTTTTCCAGCGGCTTCGAAGGTGTTCTGATCATTGCCGCCGCCATGGGCATCGTCTGGGCGGCCGGGCATCGCCTGCTGGACCCGCAGCCGATTCAGGCGGTGGGATGGGGCCTGGCACTGTCGGTTCTGAGTTCGGCGCTCAATGGCTTGCTGGCCTGGGTCATGTTCAGTGCGGCCAAAACACATCGCTCAATCGCACTGGACGCTGACGCCCGGCATTTGGTGACGGACGTCTGGACCTCAGCGGGTGTCGTCGTGGGTATCGCGGCCGTGGCCCTGACCGGCTGGCTCTGGCTCGATCCGGTGGTGGCGATTGGCGTGGCGTTGAATATTCTGTGGGAAGGCGCGCACCTGATGTGGCGCGCCTCGCAAGGGCTGATGGACGAGGCCGTGGAGCCCGATGTGCTGCGCGCAATCCAGAAAGCGCTCGTCCATTTCGACCATGACACGATCCGTTTTGACCATGTCACCACGCGCCGCTCCGGTCAGCGGCGCTTTGTTGACCTGCACATGCACATGCCGGCGAACTGGTCGCTGGGGCGGGCCGCGGCGGTGCGCACCAGCGTCGAACAGTCGCTGATGAGCGCAGTGCCGGGCCTGCGTGCCACCATTCAACTGCTGCCCAGCGACGTCGAAGCGCATTTTGACGACCCCCGGGACCGCGCATGATTGCGCTGCTGCAGCGGGTCACGCAGGCGCGGGTGCTGATCGACGCCCAGGTGGTGGGCGAGATCGGCGCCGGACTGCTGGTGCTGCTGTGCGCCGAGCGCGGTGACACCGAGGTCCAGTGCGACAAGATGCTGGCCAAGATCCTCAAGCTGCGCATCTTTAGCGACGAGGCAGGCAAGATGAACCGCAGCGTGCAGGACATCGACGGTCTGGGCGCCTGCGGCGGCCTGCTGGTGGTCAGCCAGTTCACGCTGGCAGCGGATGCAACGGGGGGCAACCGGCCAAGTTTCACGGCAGCCGCCAGTCCGCAGGATGGGCGGCGTTTGTACGACTACTTTGTGACGCAGTCCAGGCGCGTGCACAGCGATGTGCAGACCGGGCAGTTTGCTGCCAGCATGCAGGTCCATCTGGTCAACGACGGGCCGGTGACGATTCCCCTGCGCATTGCACCTTAATCCAGCGCAAACCGAGGCTGTTTAAGGCCAGTCCAGCGCCAAGGCGATGTCATAATCCGCGCAGTGCAGTCCGGGTTGACTCGCCAAATGCCAAAAAATAGCCTCAAGCTCAAAATCAGCGCCTCCCTGATCATCGTTTTGTCGACGGCGATGGTTCTCTTCACGCTGCTGATTCTCAAGCAACGCCAGGAAGACATGCAAAGTGTGGTGGCGCGCCATGTGACCCAGATTTCGGAAATGGTGGTTGCCAGCACGCGCTACACCATGCTTGTGAACAAGCGCGACATTGTCGAAAAAATCATTGAGGACATCGGCAAGCAAAAAGGCATTGAGCGCATCCGTGTCATCAGCAAAGACGGCACCATCATCCACTCCAACCACAAGTCCGAAGTCGGCTACTCGGTTGACCAGAAAGACGACTCCTGCATCAGCTGCCACCAGACCAGTCAGCCCTTGCAACGTGTGCCGGATGACAAGCGCTGGAAGATTGTCGAGACGGCCGGTGGTCACCGGGTGCTGGGCTCCATGCACGCGATACGCAACGAGACTTCCTGCTCGTCGGCCTCGTGCCACGAGCATCGGAGCAACCAGTCGGTGCTGGGCATTGTCGATGTGGCCTATTCCCTCGACGAGATGGACGAGTCGCTGCGCTCCCATGCCGTCTATGTGATCGGCATGTCGATCGGCTTCATTCTTCTTTTTGCCCTCACCATCGGATTCCTGCTGCAGCGCCTGATCTACCTGCCCTTGAAGGACCTTGAGTCCGGTGCGCAACGGGTGACTTCCGGCGAACTTGATCACGACATTCCCGTGCGCAGCAACGATGAGTTTGGCCGCGTTGCCGGCTCCTTCAACCACATGACCTCGGCGCTCAATGCCTCACGCGGCGAGATGGAGCAATTGGTGCAGACGCTGGAGACCAAGGTTGCGGACCGAACCAAGGAACTGCTGGCGGCCAAGGCTGAAGTGGCACAAGGCGAAAAACTGGCCTCGATCGGTGTGCTGGCGTCCGGCATTGCGCATGAACTGAACAATCCGCTCACGGGTGTGTTGACCTTCACCTCCCTGATGCGCAAGAAGGCGCCTGAAGGCAGCGAGGACGCCGAGGATCTGGACCTGGTGATCCGAGAGACCAAGCGCTGCGCCAGCATCATCAAGCGCCTGCTTGATTTTGCGCGCGAGAAAGTTCCGGTCAAAGGGTTCTACAACCTGAACCAGGTGATTGAAGACACGGTGCGTTTTGTCGAGCGACCCGCGTCGCTGCAACAGGTCGAAATCAAAACTGAACTCGACCCCGCACTGCCGCAGGCCTGGGGCGATGCCGACCTGGTCAAACAGGTTATTCTGAATCTGCTGGTCAATGCGCAGCAGGCGATCGAGGGCAAGGGCAGTGTTACGGTGCAAACCCATCCGCTTGCCGCCAAGGCTGATGCGGCGGGCGTGCCAATGCTGGAGGTGGTGGTCACCGACACCGGGTGTGGCATTCCGCAGGCCAATCTGCAGCGGATCTTTGACCCGTTTTTTACCTCCAAGGAAGTTGGCAAGGGGACTGGATTGGGCTTGTCAGTCAGTTATGGCATCGTCAAGGCCCATGGCGGCAGGATCAGCGTCGAGAGCGTGGTCGGCGTCGGCACCACGTTCCGTGTCTGTCTGCCGGTTACGCCGCCTTCAAATGAAACTTTACCCAATGCAGATGAGAGCAAACAATGAGCGCCAGAGTCCTGATCGTTGACGACGAGGAGATTGTGATTCGGAGCTGCCGGCGCATCCTGAGCGACAAGCAGTTGTATTCGGTCGACTCGACGCAGGACGGCATGGATGCCCTGCGCAAGGTCGACGAGAGCGAGTACGACTTGCTGGTGCTCGACATCATGATGCCCGGCATGGATGGCCTGGAGGTCCTGCAGCAGGTCAAGGAGCGTCATCCCGACGTGGACGTGATCATGGTCACCGGTTTGTCGCAGATCCAGACCGCCGTCAAGGCCATGAAACTGGGCGCTTTTGACTACCTGTCCAAACCCTTTGACCCCGATGAACTCAAGCATGTGGTGGACCGCGCGCTGGAGCGCCGCCGTTTGCTGCAGGAGAATCGCAACCTCAAGAGCGAGGTCGGCTCCAAATACCGGTTCGAGAACATCATTGGCTCCAGCGCCCCGATGCAGGCGGTCTTTGGGCTGATCGCCAAGTGCGCGCCGACCAACACGACGGTCATGATCACCGGCGAGAGCGGAACCGGCAAGGAAGTGATTGCCCGCGCCATTCACTACAACAGTCTGCGCAAGGATCAGCCTTTCGTCACGGTTGACTGCAACACATTGAGCGAGAACCTGCTCGAGAGCGAATTGTTCGGGCACACCAAGGGCTCGTTTACCGGCGCGGTGGCGAACAAGCGCGGCATGTTCGAGATTGCCAACAACGGCACGCTGTTTCTGGACGAGTTCGGCAATATTCCCCTGTCAACGCAGGCCAAGTTGCTGCGCGTGATTCAGGAGCGCGAATTCCGGCCGGTTGGCAGCACCGTGACGCAAAAGACCAACGTCCGGCTGGTGACAGCAACCAACAAGGACCTCAAGGCGATGGTTGCCGAAGGCACGTTTCGCGAGGATCTGTATTACCGTATCAATGTTTTTCCGATTCATGCGCCCGCCCTGCGTGAGCGGCGCGACGACATTCCGGCGCTGGCTTTCCATTTTCTGAAGGCGTTCTGTGCCGAGATGGAGAAGCCGGTGCCCGAGATATCCGAAGCGGCCATGAGCACGCTGGTCAACTACGATTGGCCCGGCAATGTGCGCGAACTTGAAAACACCATGCACCGAGCCCTGATCCTGGCCTCGGACAAGGCGATTCACCAGGCGCATCTGGTCAACATCATCGATAACACGCCGCGCTCGGACCTGGAAGTGCCCCGAACCGGCGAAGACCTCAAGCGTCTTAAAAAGATCGCGCGGGAGAAATCGGTTGAAGACGTCGAGAAACTGTTTATCCAGGAGACGCTCAAGCGCAACGGATCCAACGTGACCAAGAGCGCAGAGGAAACCGGCATGCAGCGCTCCAACTTCCAGGCCTTGATGAAGAAGTACAACATCCGGGTTCGCGATACCGACTACGACCAGGACGAATCGGATTCCTCCTGAAAGAGGGGATCAAAAAAAAGAGGCGCCAGGCGCCTCTTTTTTTATTCTCAATGCTTGGGTTCGTCCTCGACTTCTTCGTAGCCTGTGATCATGGCCTTGAAGTGAGCGGAGGCGGTATGGCCCAGGCTGGCCAGATAAACGTGCACAACGATGAAGCCGCAGAACACGATGAACAGCAGCACATGGATCGTGTCGATGACGCGAACGCCGCCGAGCGCCTCAACGATGGATGAGAAGCGACCCACATCCCACAGCAGCAGTCCGGTGAAGAACATGATCGGCACCAGCAGCATCATGATGATCTGGTAGAGCATGCTTTGCAGGGCGTTGAACTTCTTGTAAGCGCTCGGATGGTGCGGGTTCGGGTCACCGCGGAAGATGCCGTAACCGTAGAACTGCATTTGGCGGAAACTCGCCTCGAAGTACTTCCTCGGACTCAGCTCAGGGTGATAGACCTTGATCTTGTCGCTGAACAGGTAATAGCCGAGCCAGACAAAGAAGTTGGCGATCAGAACAAAGCCAATCCAGTTATGGGCAACGACGGCTGTCCGAAACGGTATCAATTGAAAAAGGTCGAGGTATCTGATCTGCAGGCCGGTTGCAATCAGCAATACAAAGCCGAAGGCGTTGGTCCAGTGCCAGAGTCGAACCGGCAGGGGGTGGATATAAAGTTTTTCCATGGCGGTTTCCTGCTATTTTGAGGCTTCGTCACCATGACGATTGCCGGTTGAAGCCTGTTGGTCAGCATTCTGCGCGGCGGCGAGCCGTTCTGCTTCCAGTTTTTCACGCACACCCTTGAACAGGCGCTTGACCGTCATGTGGGCCAGCGGCACGCTCAGAGCACCGAAGAAGACCAGTATCAGCAGGTAGTCCAGCAACTTGATGCGGGTGCTGCCGATGGCATAGAAGCCGCGCACCGATTCCATCGAGGTCAGGGAATTGAGCACTTCATTCTGGACGCCATGGCGCAGGGGCCGGCCATCCGGACCAGCGATCGTCAGCGTTACGCTTTCAAAGGCGGCTGCTCCCTGCTTGTGGCATGTGTTGCAGTCCTTGATGGCCTTGGATTTCTCGCTCAACTGGTGGGCTTCGACGCCCGAGCTGACTTCAAGCCGGCCGCGCAGCAACATCTTGCCGTCGCCGCCGTCCTGATTGAATTCCTTGAGCAGGCTCCACAACGCCCGTTCGTCCAGGCCCATGGCCTTGCTGTCGGCAGCGTCGGTTCGTTGCTCAAATTTTGGCACACCGGTCTTTTCTGCCACCTGGCGCTTCGCTGTGCTGTCATAGAGCCTGAGGTTGACGCGGCGCTTCGCATCCGGTGCATGGCAGACAGGGCAGGAGATGGCCTCGAAATGCCGCACCGTATTGGGTAGCCAGTCCTTGTGCTGATTGACGGCGTCCTTGTGGCAGACCAGGCACGCGTCCTTGACGCCTTCACCCAAGGATGCGGCCTTGACCGCGTGGGCCTGGTGGCAACCCGCGCACAGCGGTGCACTGATACCCTTGGCAATGCGCTCGTGGCCATGAACATCCTTGGCGTAGGCCTTGAAGATGGCTTCGTGGCATTGGGCGCAAGGTGTCTCGGTGATCGGCGTGACGATCTTGGTTGAGCGAACCGTGTGCGGATTGTGGCAATCCGAGCACAGTGGTGCTTTCTTGTTGCCAGCCTTGATCAGCGCCGCATGAACGCTGTCGTCGTATTCGGTGGCTTTCTTTTTGTGGCAGTCGCGGCAGGATTCGCGCATGCCCAGAGTGAATTCGCGCTTGCTCTTGATGGCGGTCTTGACCTTGCCATGTGTTTTGGAGTCAAGGTTTGAATGACAGTCTTCGCAGTCGGTCTTCTTGTGCATCGACTCCTGATAAGCCTTGGTCGAGACGTTCAATGAAAGAACCTCGCCGCTCTCAAGTGTCTTGGTCACACCTTCCTTGTCATGGCAACTCAGGCAGGCTTTGCTTTCTTTTGACAGTTCGCCTTCCGCCGCGTGGGCAGTCAGGCCGACAAAGGACAGGGCAAATGCAAGCATGCCTGCCCATATCAAGTTCTTTGGGCGTGATGACAGGATCGTGGTGCCCGCAGCGCAGGAGCTATTCATTCAGTATCCCCTATATGGGTTCTTAACGGCAAAAACCATCAGGGACGAATTGTCGTCCCTGATGGAGTTTGCGTATTGTCTTTGGGTCAATTGATTGCGAAATTCGTGATGTAGCTCAAGGCTTTATTTCTTTGCGCTTTTTGTCTTCCAGGCCTGACTGCCAATTTTGGCCAGCATGACCATGCCAACCACGGGCAGCATCACCGCATAGACCAGACCGATGAAGGGAGCGGCCAGGAACAGGGCAATGTTCTTGACGCGGCTTTCCTTGGCCTGCACCTGTTCGACCGGCGCTGCAAGCACTTCGGGGGCTGCAGCCGGTGCCAGCGCGTGCGCTGCGCTTTCTTCGATCATCTCGGGTGACAGCGGCTTGCGCATGAACTCCGTCACGCCAGCGGCCTTGGCCCTGACTTCATTCTCTGTCGTGCCATAGCCGGTGATGATGACCACTGGCGTCCAGGGCTGGCTGGCCTTGACCTTTTCAGCGAGTTCAACACCGTCCATGCCGGGCATTTTGATGTCGGTGAAAACGACATCGAAGGACTGCTCCCGGATTTGTTTCAGCGCCTCATGGGCGTTCTCGACGGTGGTGACGATGTAACCCTTTTTTTCCGACAGGACGCGGTTGAAACTCTTGCCAACCACGGCATCGTCATCGACCACCAAAACTTTACGCAGTGCACTCATGGTATTTCTCCTTAACAATCAACCAGCAATATTGCTGAAATTTCCAACACATTTCTTCGGCCGTTCAGGCCTTAATGAACCGCAGCGTGTTGCGCTTGTTGGTCGCAGCGCAGCATCCATTTCTTATGCATCATGGCGCCGTCAGCGGCATGAACAACATCGTCCGGTCCGATCGGTTTGGCGAGGTAGTCATAGGCGCCCAAGGTCACAGCCTCTTTGGCCGATTCGATCGCGGGGTAGCCGGTAATCATGATCACTTCGCTTTCGGGCCATTTTTCCTTGATGGCCTTGAGCACCTCCATGCCATCCATGCCCGGCATGCGCTGGTCCAGCAACACGACATCAAAGGAATGCTCGCCCATCAACTGCAGGGCATCCTTGCCATTCCTCACCAGTTCCACCTTGCGACTTACACCCGACAGGGCTCGCAGATAGCTCAGGCGAACAACTTCTTCATCGTCTATCACCAGAATTTTGGTTGCTTGATTCATTTGGATACCCTCTACTTTCATGTGCTTGCTGGTTTGTTCTATGCAAGCCCTGTGCCAGGTCCTTAGATAATGAACTTTCATGTTTGTTTTCAATGGTTTACATGAGTTCGAGGTGCTGTGGCGAGCGTCTTTTTCGGGTTTGATGGACTCTCAAGGTACATTTTTTTTATACATTTTTTGGAGGCAAAACCGGAATTGCCAGGGCAATCAGGGTGGCAGCACGCAACAGGCGGCGAATATTTTTTATGTGCAGTTTGGTTCGTTCTTGCTCGTCAGGAGAAGAAATCCAGAGTCGGGCCTTGCCGCCGAGCCTGTCCAATGCCTTACAGCTTGAGTTTTGATACAGATCAGAGACACCGCATCTGCGGTCTGGGATCGTCGCGCAATCAGCGCCAAAATGCCGATGTGTTTGTGAGCCGCATGCGGATCCACAGGCTCTTGTCGGTGTACCTATCCGGCAACTGGAAACAATTGGAACCAAGAAGGGAATATTTCCAATGAAACTTTCGACTCCTCAAAAACTGTTCACGATGTCGGTCCTGGGTGCTGCTGCCCTCGCGTTTTCTGGCGCGGCCAGCGCTGCCGTCAATGCCGATGCGGCTCAAGCCCTGGCGAAGAAGAGTGACTGCCTGAAATGCCATGCCATCGACAAGGACAAGAAGGCCTCTTCGTACAAGAAGATCGCCGCCAAGTGGCACGGCAAGGCCGATGCCGAAGCAAAACTGACCGACGCCCTGACCAAGGCGCCCAAGGTCAAAATGGCAGACGGTACGGAAGAAGAGCACAAGGTCATTGCGACCAAGGATGCTGCCGAGATCAAGAACCTGATTGGCTGGATTCTGGCTCAGTAAAGCCCATCAATGCCGCCGCTTGATGCACAGGCATCGGGTGACGGCAGTTCAGCTTCGGTAGGGATCAACAAACCCCAGGCCGGTCATGATTTGCGTCTCGTGCGCTTCCATGGCCAGGGCCTCGTCTTCACTGGTTTCGTGGTCCCAGCCCTGCGCGTGAAGAAGCCCGTGCACCAGCAGGTGCGCGTAGTGTGCCTGCAGTGTCTTTTCATTCTCGCGCGCTTCCTTTGACACGACGGGTGCGCACAGTACCAGGTCGGCGACGACCAGTGGCGTTTGCGCGTAGTCGAATGTCAGCACGTTGGTGGCGTAGTCTTTATGCCGGTAGTCGCGATTGAGCGTGCGGCCTTCCTCGGCGTCCACAATGCGCACCGTGATTTCTGCGTCACATTGCAGCGCATGGCGAATCCAGCGGGCCACCTTGTGGCGCGGCAGGGCAGCGCGGTGGTTGGCAGCATCATCAATCTTGCCGAATTGCAGCGACAGTGTCAGTTGATGGCTCATGCTGCGCTGCTTCGTTTGCGCGGTGCGTCGTAGGCGTCCACGATGCGCGCCACCAGCGGGTGGCGCACCACGTCGGCACTGGTGAAGCGGCAGATCGAGATGCCCTCGACACGCTTGAGGATGCGCTCCGCGTCGATCAGGCCGCTGAGCTGGGTCTTGGGCAGATCGATCTGGCTCACATCGCCCGTCACCACGGCCTTGGAGCCAAAGCCGATGCGCGTCAGGAACATCTTCATCTGCTCCGGCGTGGTGTTTTGCGCCTCGTCCAGAATCACAAACGCGGTGTTGATCGTGCGCCCGCGCATGAAAGCCAGCGGCGCAATCTCGATCGTCTGGCGTTCCAGTGCCTTTTGCACCTGCTCGAAGCCCATCAGGTCGTACAGCGCGTCGTACAGCGGGCGCAGATAGGGATCGATCTTCTGCGCCAGGTCGCCGGGCAGATAGCCGAGTCGCTCACCCGCTTCGACCGCCGGGCGTGTCAGCACGATGCGCTGCACTGCGCCACGTTGCAAGGCGTCGACGGCACAGGCGACGGCGAGGTAGGTCTTGCCGGTGCCGGCCGGGCCGATGCCAAAGGTGATGTCGTGACTGGCAATATTGTCCAGGTAGCTGGCCTGGTTCATGGTGCGCGGTTTCAGGTCGCTGCGCTTGGTCTTGAGCGCCGGGCTGTCCGTATCGTCCATGTCGGCGTCCCCCGCGAGCATCAGCTGCACCGTGGCCGGCTCGATCGGGCGCGCCGCCATCTCGTACAAAGCCTGCAGCATTTCCATGCCGCGCTTGGCGTTGGCCTTGGTGCCGTCGACCTTGAACTGCTCGTGCCGGTGGGCGATCTTGACCTGCAAGGCGACTTCGATGCTGCGCAGATGCGCGTCCATCGGCCCGCACAGGTGTGACAGCCGGGTGTTGTTGGGCGGGGAAAAGAGGTGTCGGAGAATCAAGTTGATAATTCCTCAAATGGGTCACCAATGATAGGCAAGAAATGATCGGCAAACTGACAGGCACGCTCGAAGACAAGAATCCACCCCAGGTTCTGCTCGATTGCCATGGCGTGGGCTACGAGGTCCACGTGCCCATGAGCACCTTCTACAACCTGCCCGAGCTGGGCAGCAAAGTCAGCCTGCTAACCCATTTTGTGGTGCGGGAAGACGCGCAGATTTTGTATGGCTTTGCCAGCGCGCCCGAGCGCGAGGCTTTTCGCCAACTGATCAAGATTTCCGGCGTCGGGCCGCGTACCGCCCTGTCGGTGCTGTCGGGCATGAGCGTGACCGAACTGGCGCAAGCCGTGACGCTGCAGGAGGCGGGGCGACTGATCAAGGTGCCCGGCATTGGCAAGAAAACGGCGGAACGCCTGCTGCTCGAACTCAAAGGCAAGCTCGGCGCCGACATCGGTGCCAGCGCCAACCTCTCCAGCGCGGCCCAGGCCGACATCCTTCAGGCATTGGTGGCGCTGGGCTACAGTGACAAGGAGGCGGCCGTGGCGCTCAAAGCCCTGCCGGCCGACGTCGGTGTCAGCGAGGGCATCAAGCTCGCGCTCAGGGCCTTGGCGAAGTAGCCCTCAGGCATGGCCTATAGTCAGACATCTTTTCCGACTGAAGCCCCGTGAGTATCCAGACCGACGATTTCGCCCCCTCGCCCGCGCGCCGCATGGTGTCGGCGGGACCGGCCTCGCCCAACGAGGAGGCGGTGGAGCGCGCGCTGCGGCCCAAACTGCTCGATGAGTACGTCGGTCAGATCAAGGTGCGCGAGCAGCTTGAGATCTTCATCAGCGCCGCCAAGATGCGCGGCGAGGCGCTCGACCATGTGCTGCTGTTCGGCCCGCCGGGGCTGGGCAAGACCACGCTGTCGCACATCATCGCGCACGAACTCGGCGTCAATTTGCGCCAGACCAGTGGCCCGGTGCTGGAAAAGCCGAAAGACCTGGCGGCGCTGCTGACCAATCTGGAGAAGAACGACGTTCTCTTCATCGACGAAATTCACCGCCTGAGCCCGGTGGTGGAGGAAATCCTCTACCCGGCGCTGGAAGACTACAAGATCGACATCATGATCGGAGAAGGGCCGGCGGCGCGCTCCATCAAGCTCGATCTGCAACCTTTTACCCTGGTGGGCGCCACGACGCGCGCCGGCATGCTGACCAACCCGCTGCGCGACCGTTTCGGCATCGTCTCTCGGCTCGAGTTCTACACGTCGGAAGAACTGGCGCGCATCGTCAAGCGCAGTGCCGGCTTGCTCAATGTGCCGGCCGACGAAGAAGGCGGTTTCGAAATTGCGCGCCGGGCACGCGGCACGCCGCGAATTGCCAACCGCTTGCTGCGCCGGGTGCGCGACTACGCGGACGTCAAGGGCATTGGCAAGATCACGCTCGATATTGCCAACCGGGCGCTGGCCATGCTCGACGTCGATCCGCAGGGCTTTGACCTGATGGACCGCAAACTGCTCGAAGCCGTGATCCACCGCTTTGACGGTGGTCCGGTCGGCCTCGACAACATCGCCGCCAGTATTGGCGAAGAGCGCGAAACCATTGAAGACGTGATCGAGCCCTATCTGATCCAGCAAGGCTATCTGCAACGCACGCCGCGCGGGCGCATCGCCACGCTGGCCGCCTACCGGCATCTCGGCGTCACGCCGCCGAACCGTGATACCGATATGTTCGGCAGCTAGTCCTGCGGCGGGTTCAGTCGGCTACGGATTTCGCGTTGCGCACCATCAGAATCTGCGCCAGGTAGTAGCTGCTCAGCACCCACAGCGGCACCAGCGGCAGCGGCTGCACAAAGCGGTTGATGGCAATCAGCGAGTCGCTCAGCATGAAGCAGCAGGCGCCCAGCGCCACGGCCCGTGCGGCCCGGTTTTGCTGCACGCTGGCGCGGCCAATCGCTTGGCCGACCATCAGCGCAATGACCGTGACGTAGGCGGCCACCGCCACTTTCAACACCGGGTCGCCGAGACCGCCCCAGACCCAGGCGTACATGGCAGCGCCAGCGGCCAGCGTCCCGAGCAGCGCGCGGCGGTTGGCAAACCAGGGCACGTTCTGGCGGAACAGGGCGATGTAGAAAAGATGCGCCACCAGAAACGAGGCCAGTCCCGGCAGAAAGTAGTTGCCCGGCAGCATCAGGAACACATCGCCGGCGAGGGAGGCCAGTAGCGCCAGTAGCAGCAGGATGTCAAACCGTGCCAGCGTCCCCCGGCTTTGTGCGCGCAGCAGAACCAGGCCAACGGCCAGCAGCATGGTCAGGGGTTTAAAGACGTAATGCAGGGTCAGCAGGCCCAGCGTGCTGCTGAGGGTGGCCAGCACGGCGCTGGCGATCAGCAGCCATTCCAGCACCCGCGTGCCTGCAGCGGGCGCGTGGCGCGCGGGCTCAGGTGAAGCTTTCATCCAGCGCCTCGTCATTTTCCAGGTGCCGGGTATCGGCCCAGCCAATCAGGGTCAGGCCCTGCGGCGTCCAGAGAAGGCGGTTGATGGTGGCGTTGCCCAGATTCCAGCTGCGTGCGGTCTCCAGATCCTGTCCGGTGGCGCTGCGGTACAGCATGTCCATGACGCCGCCATGTGCCACCAGCACAATTTGCTCGCCCGCGTGGCGCTGAGCCAATTCGGAGGTGGTTTGCACAATGCGCTGACGCAACTGCGCCAGCGATTCGCCGCCTGCGGGCGCCCAATCCGGCTCGCGTCGGCGCCAGCGCAGCGCCTGCTCCGGCCAGGCGGCTTCAATTTCCACAAAGGTGCTGCCCTGGAAAACCCCAAAGCTGCGCTCGCGCAAGTCTGCACAGGCTTGCGGTTCGAGTCCGGTGCTGCTGCCAATAACGCGTGCCGTTTCCCAGGCGCGCAGCAAATGGCTGGAGTAAATGGCGCTGATCGGCTCATCGGCCAGGGCCTGCGCCACGCGGCTGGCCTGCCAGCGGCCGGTTGCGTTGAGTTCAATATCGAGTTCGCCCTGGATACGCGCGTCCACGTTCCAGGCGGTCTCGCCGTGGCGGATGGCAATGATGCGGGTGGCTTGCATGAGCTTCGATTGTATTTCCAGCAGGGCGCTGGCGTGATCCGAAAATGCTTCAAACTATGGCCCTCAAGGCGGGCCGCTGTGGCCTGTGTTTCAAGGTGACACCGTGACCACTGTTCTTCGCCTGGCGTCTGTTCGCCGCTTTCTTGCACTGGCGCTGCTCGGCGCTTGTGCCGTCCTGCAGGCTTGCAGCACGGCGGGCGGTTACCAACTGGCTGTCGCGCACCTCAACGACAGCCACTCGCACCTGGAGGCGACGCCCTTGACGCTCACGCTCGATGGCCAGAAGACCACCGTCCAGGCCGGCGGCTTTGCCCGCTTGCAGACGCTGCTTGACGAGATGCGTGCCGCCGACCCCGATCTGCGTGCTGCTGCACGCCGGGGACGCCTTGCAGGGCACGCTTTACTTCACGCTGTTCAACGGCCAACCCGAATTCGAGTTTCTGAACCGCCTGGGCGTCACGGCCATGGCGTTGGGTAACCACGAGTTCGATCGCGGCACGGCGGCGATTCCGCCCTATCTGCAGTGGTCGAATTTTCCGCTCATTTCAGCAAACATCGATTTCTCCGGTGAACCCGTCATGGCAGCGCGTCGCGTGCCAAGCAGCATCGTCAAGGAGATCAAGGGCGAGCGCGTTGGCATCATCGGGTTGACCACCGAATCGACGCCGCAGACCACGCTTGATGTTGGCCAGGTCAGATTCCTCGATGCCAGGACCAGCGTCGAGCGCGAGCTGGCGGCGCTGACGGCGCAGGGCGTCAACAAGATCGTGCTGCTGTCGCACCTGGGCTATCGCGAAGACCTGAAGCTGGCCGCGGCGGTCAGCGGCATCGACATCATCGTGGGCGGTCACAGTCACACCCAGCTTGGCTCAAAGGCCGGTCTGGCAGCGATTGGCCTGGTGCCCGACGGGCCTTATCCGACCGAGGTGTTGGCGCCAGATGGCGGGCGCGTGCTGGTGCTGCAGGCCTGGAAGTGGGGCCAGATGCTGGGCCGGCTCAACGCCAGTTTCGACGCCGACGGCCGCATTACCGGCTATGCCGCCAACCCCGTGATTCCGGTGGCCAAGCGCTTTGTGCGCGACGCAGTCGAGGTGCCACTTGAAAGCCCGGCCTACGCGCAGATCGTGCAGACTTTTAAACAGGGCGGCCTGGTGCAACAGATCGAGGAGGATGCGCCGGCCGCTGCGGCGCTGGCACCGTACACGGCGCAACTGGAAACTTTTCGCAAGACCAGCGTGGCCAACGCAGCGCAGGATCTGCTGCGCGGACTCAACAGCGGCCCGGGACCGCTGGTGGCCGACTCGATGCTGGCGGCCATGCCCCGGGCGCAGGTCGCCATTCTCAACAACGGTGGCGTGCGCAAGGACCTGCTGGCCGGCAGCATTTCGGTTGGCGACGTGCTGGAACTGCTGCCGTTTGCCAACACGCTGGTACTGCTGGACCTGAGTGGCGCTGAGTTGAAAGACGCGCTGGAGCAGGACATTGATTTCCTGATCGGCAAGAAATACCCGGCGCCCTACCCCTATGTCGCCGGCATCCGTTTCACAGTGGCGCCGCAGGCTGTCCGTGGTCGGCGTGTGACAGCGCTGGAAGTCAGGGACGCTGCTGGTGTTTACCAGGCCGTGCGGGGCGATGCGACCTACCGCTGCGTCGTCAGCAACTTCGTCGCCAGCGGCGGTGATGGTTTCACCCCCATCCGAAATGCCAGGGGTTTTCGTTCGGACAGTGGCATTGTCGACAGCGACGCCCTGCGCACGCACCTGAAGGCGCTGGGCAACGTGCGCCAGAGCACCGAGCAGCGCGTGCGGGTGCTGGCGCCGTAGCTATCAAAGCGAAAGGCTGATCACCTGCGAGCCGGGCAGGGCAGCGCTGGGAAATTCCTCTTCGTCAAACACCTTGTCGCCGTCGGCGCTGGGCACACCCGTGGTCTGGATGTCCTTGAAGTTGTGGCGCTTGGCGTCCATCAGGTGCGAGGGCACAACGTTGTGCAGGGCCGTGAACATGCTCTCGATGCGTCCCGGGTATTTCTTTTCCCATTCGCGCAGCATGTTGCCGATCTGCTGGCGCTGCAGGTTTTCCTGGCTGCCGCACAGCGAGCACGGAATGATGGGGAACTGGCGGTGCGCAGCCCAGCGCGTCAGATCTTTCTCGGCCACGTTGGCCAGCGGCCGGATCACGATGTGGCCGCCGTCGTCGCTGACCAGTTTGGGCGGCATGCCCTTGAGCTTGCCGGCGAAGAACATGTTGAGGAAAAAAGTCTGCAGCATGTCGTCGCGGTGGTGTCCCAGCGCGATTTTGGTGATTTTCAACTCGTCGGCCACCCGGTACAGGATGCCGCGGCGCAAGCGGCTGCACAGGCTGCACATGGTCTTGCCTTCGGGGATCACCTTTTTGACGATGTTGTAGGTGTCCTGCGTTTCAATGTGAAACGGCACGCCGAGTTGCTTGAGATAGGCAGGCAGGATGTGCGCTGGAAAACCGGGCTGCTTCTGGTCCAGGTTGACGGCGATCAGTTCGAAATGGATGGGCGCCCGGGCCTGCAGTTTGAGCAGTATATCGAGCAGGCCATAGCTATCCTTGCCGCCCGAGACGCAGACCATCACGCGGTCGCCCTCCTCGATCATGTTGAAGTCCATGATCGCCTGTCCGACCTGGCGGCACAGACGCTTCTCCAACTTGTGCGTCTCGCGCTCGATCTTGGGCTGCGGCCGGGTTTCGGCCTCAGTCAGGGGCTCTTGCTTGTCAATCCAGACGGCACTCATGCGTATTCCTTGTGTTCCATGGGCGTCGATTTTCCCTCAAAGCTCACCAGTCCCCGGTCTCAACCCGAATCGCCACTTCGCAGTCGTCGAAGATCTCCAGTTTGGCAATTTTGACGCGCACGCCCTGGACCCCGGGCAGTTGCAGCAGGCGGTTGGCGAGCTTGCCGATCAGCGTTTCGAGCAGGTTCACGTGTTCGGCCGTGCATTCGCTGATGATCATCTGGCGCACCTTGCGGTAGTCGAGCACGCGGTGGATGTCATCGTCGTGCGGCAGCAGCGCCTGCTCACCGAGGTTGAGTTCCGCGTCGACCTGAATCGGCTGCGGCGCGGTTTTCTCAAACTCCAGAATCCCCAGGCTGGCGTCGAAACGCAGACCAGTGAGCGTGAGGGTCTGTCGACCGAGAGTTTGTGCCATGGTGGGGACCGGTTGAATGGGGAAAGTGCTGCCGCGCGTCACAGCATGGAGAAATCACGCTCGAACTTCATCAGGTGCTGACCGCCGTCGACCAGCAGCGTGGTACCGGTGATGGACTGGTTGTCGATCGCGAATTTCACCGTGGCGGCAACATCCGCCGCGGTCGAGGAACGGCCCAGGGGTGACAACTGGTGCAAGGCCTCGAACTTTTCCTTGCTCAGCAGATGGCTGGTCAGGGTCAGGCCTGGCGCCACACCGACGACGCGCAGTTGCGGGCTCAGCGCCATGGCCAGCATGGTGGTGGCCGCTTCCAGTGCCGCCTTGGACAGGGTGTAGCTGAAAAAATCGGGGTTCTGATTCCAGAGTTTCTGGTCCAGCAGATTCACCACGACGCCAAGCGGTCGGCGCGCGTGCGCACTGGCCGAGCCGTCGCGCCCCAGCACGTGGCTGTGCAGCGCCTGCGCCAGGATGATGGCAGCACCGGCGTTGCTGCGCATGTGCTTGTCCATGGCGCCAAAGCTGAAGTTGCTGGCGGTATCGTGCTCGAAGGTGGAGGCGCTGTTGACGATGGCGTCGACGCGGCCGAACTGCGCGATCACCTTGGGCAGCAGATTGCGCACCGCCGTTTCATTGGTCAGGTTCGCGCGAAAGGCGGCGCTGGCGCCGGCCAGCCGGCTGCAGTCGGCGACCGTCCGGGTCGCCTCTTCGAGCGAATCGCGGTAATGCACGGCCACCTGCCAGCCGTCCTTGGCCAGCGCAAGCGCAATTTCGCGGCCCAGGCGCTTGGCAGCGCCGGTGACAAGAACGGTTCGTGCGGGAGGCGGACTCGACATTGGTGGACAATCCGGGCGTTATGACAACAGCCTACAGTTTAACGAGCGCTCTGACGCGCCATATTTCCCAGACCATCAGCGACAGCGGTGGCTGGATCGGTTTTGACGCCTTCATGGCGCTCGCTCTGTACACGCCGGGCCTGGGCTACTACGCCAACGACAGTGCCAAATTCGGCAGCCTGCCTTATGCCACCCAGGGCGACAACCCCACACCGGGCAGCGACTTCGTCACCGCGCCGGAGATGACGCCGCTGTTTGGCCAGACCCTGGCGGCCCAGGTGGCACAGGCGCTGCAGGTCACGCAGACCACGGAGGTTTGGGAGTTTGGCGCGGGCTCCGGCGCCCTGGCCTTGCAGGTGCTGGACCGGTTGGCGGCGCTGGGTCAGCCACTGGTGCGCTACTCCATCGTCGATCTGTCGGGCAGCCTGCGCGCGCGCCAGCAGAAGACGCTGGAAAAGTATTCAGATGCCGTGCGCTGGGTCAGCGAATTGCCTGACACGCTGCAGGGCGTGGTTATCGGCAACGAGGTGCTCGACGCCATGCCGGTCAAACTGCTGGCGCGAACCCGGGGTGTCTGGCACGAGCGCGGCGTGGCCCTGCCCGCCCCAGGAGAAGCGCCGCTGGACGCAGCGGCTGCTGCCTTTGCCTGGCGTGATGTGCCGACCGACTTGCGCCCGCCACTGGAGCCGCAGGGTGAGCACGATTACCTGACCGAGATCCATGCGCAGGCCGAGTCCTTTGTCCGCACACTGGGCGACAAGCTCAGCGCCGGCGCGCTGTTCTTCATCGACTATGGTTTCCCTGAAGCGGAGTACTACCACGCGCAGCGCCACATGGGCACGGTGATGTGCCACCGCGCGCACCGCTCCGATACCGACCCGCTGACCGATGTCGGCTTGAAGGACATCACGGCCCACGTCAACTTCACCGGCATCGCGCTGGCGGCGCAGGAGGCTGATATGGGCGTGCTGGGCTACTGCACGCAAGCGCGCTTTCTGATGAACTGCGGCCTGTTCGAGCGGCTCGAGGATGCTTCCACGGTGCAGCGGGTGCAGGCGCAAAAGCTCATCATGGAGCACGAAATGGGCGAACTGTTCAAGGTCATCGGCCTGTTCAAGGGTGAGCCCTGGGATGCCATCGGTTTTGCCCACGGCGACCGCACCGACCGCCTTTAATTCCGTCTCCAAACCATCCCTGTCGTTGTTGCTTCGCCTTGCCGTGCTGGAGCACTGTCTGCGGCTTCGCGCCTAGACAGAAATGATTTGGAGACGGAATCGAATTACAACGCGGCGCGTACGGCTTCGACGCGCGCCTGTTCTATCAGTTCACCAATCTCTTTACCGCTGACACCATCGGCCAGCGCGCTGGCTGAGATGGCATTCGTGGCCACCGCCTGCGTTGCCGCCAATGCCGCCAGCAGGCGCTGCGTCGGCGCGTAAACGGCTTCACTCGATCCGAGTCGTCCACGCGAATCGCATTCGCAGGCCAGCAGTATTTGGGCAAAGCGCTCGGGTTTGCGAAAAGCATCGCAACGCTGCAGCAGGCGCACCAAAGCCGCCGCATTCAGGTCGCCACTGCGGTGGATGTTGCCGTGTTCGCGCGCCACCACATCGGCCAGTTCGCGGCATTCGGTTGGAACGCGCAGTCGCTCGCAGATGCCCGAGAGCAGTCGGGCGCTGCGCTCCTCATGGCCGTGGTGTTTGGGCAGCAAGGCGGTTGGTGTCGTGGCCTTGCCCAGGTCGTGGAACAAACAGGCCAGGCGCACCGGCAACGGCGCTTGCAGGCGCGCGCTCATGTCGAGCACCAGCATCAGGTGCACGCCGCAGTCGATCTCGGGGTGGTAGTCGGCGCGTTGCGGCACGCCCCAGAGCCGGTCCACTTCGGGCAACAGTCGCGCCAGCGCGCCGCAGTCGCGCAGCACCTCGAGCATGCGTGAAGGCGTGTTCTCCATCAGGCCCTTGGCCAGTTCCTGCCAGACACGCTCGGCCACCAGATGGTCGGCTTCGCCGCAGGCCACCATCTCGCGCATCAGCCCCATGGTTTCATTCGCCACCGTGAAATCGGCAAAGCGCGCCGCCAGGCGCGCCACACGCAGGATGCGAACCGGGTCTTCACGGAAAGCGGCGGTGACATGGCGCAGCACCCTGGCAGCCAGGTCCTTGCGACCGCCGTAGGGATCAACCAGTACCCCTGGCTCGCCCCACAGCGCCGGGTCGCTCGCATCGGCGCCGACCGCCATCGCATTAACCGTCAGGTCGCGTCGCGCCAGATCTTCTTCGAGCGTCACATCGGGCGCCGCATGCACCGCAAAGCCGTGGTAGCCGGGACCGGTCTTGCGCTCGGTGCGCGCCAGCGCGTATTCGTCCCTGGTCTGCGGGTGAAGAAACACGGGAAAGTCTTTGCCCACCGGCAGGAAGCCCTGCGCGATCAGCGCCTGCGGCGTAGCGCCCACCACGACCCAGTCGCGGTCGGTCACGGGTAGGCCCAGCAGCGCATCGCGCACCGCGCCACCGACCAGGTAGATCTGCATCTCAGCGTGCCGGCGCAGCGGCGCTCAGGCGGTAGGGCTCTTCGAAATCCAGAAAGTCTTTTTCGGCCCGCGCCTCGTTCATCCACTGCTTCACGCCACTCAGGGCGCAGACGCGATCCACATAAGCGGCAATGGGCGCGGGCAGCGGCAACGCATAGCACTTCAGTCGCATGCAGACCGGGGCGTAGTAGGCGTCCGCAATGCTGAACTCGCCAAACAGCAGCGGTCCGCCGTGCTCGTCCAGTAAAGCCTGCCACATGGTGACCAGGCGCGCGACATCGGCGCGCACGGCCGGTTTGTCGCGCCAGATCAGGGCGCCGACTTGAGGCAACGACGCTTCGATGTTCATCGGACAATTGCCGCGCAGCGCGGTAAATCCTGCGTGCATCTCGGCGCAGATGCTGCGCGCCCGGGCCCGTGCTGCTTTCGCGCGTGGCCACAGCGCTTGGTCCGGGAACTGCTCGGCCAGGTATTCGGCAATCGCCAGCGTGTCCCACACCACCAGATCACCGTCCACCAGCACGGGCACCTTGCCGGTTGGCGACAGGGGCTTGACGGTGTTCTTGAAAGTGGAGTGGCCATCGTCGGCGAAGGAGTCAAACCGGACCATGATTTCATCAAACTCGATGCCGGCCTGGCGCAGCAGCACCCAGGGTCGCATCGACCAGGACGAGTAGTTTTTGTTGCCGATGTAGAGCTTGAGCATGGGGATCTCCTGATGGACACGTTCTAAGTCGATAATTCTAGGCATATCAAGCGGAGTGCTCTCATGTCAGGAACTGGAAAAAGCGCAGCCCTTTTGCTGCTCGCGATCGGCTTGCTGCCGATCAGCGGCTGCGCCGTCGTGGCCGTGGCAGACGCGGTCGTGACCACGGCCGCCGTGGTCGTCAAGACCGGGGTCAAGGCCACCGGCGCCGTGATTGGCGCCGTGATTCCCGACTAGTTTTCCTTGTCATGGCAGGTCGAGCGCGGGCTCCGGTGCGCTGGCGTCACGCGGACCGACCAGGCCCAGGCGTTGTTTGAGTGACTGCGGCTGGCCGCTGATCAGCGCAGCGTAGTTGGTGGTGTTGGACAAGACTTTTTTCACATAGTCGCGGGTCTCGGCAAACGGCACGTTCTCGGCCCAGATCGCCGCCTCCAGCATCGGCGCGCCGCTCTGGCCGCGCCAACTGCGGGGACGGCTCGGTCCCGCGTTATAGGCCGCTGCCGCCATCGGCATGGAGCCGTCAAAATTGTCCAGCACCAGCTTGAGGTAGGCCGTGCCGATCACGATATTGGTGTCGCGGTCGTTGATCTGGTTCGGCTTGAAACTGGTCAGGCCGATCTTCTTGGCGGTCCAGCGTGCGGTGGGCGGCATCACTTGCATCAGCCCGGCCGCGCCGACGCCCGATTGCGCGTCCATGATGAAACGGCTTTCCTGGCGGATCAGGCCGTAGACGTAGGCCGGATCGAGGCCGATCTGCGCCGCGCGTTGCAGCACGGCGGTCTTGTGCGGCATCGGAAAACGCTGCTCGAAGTCGATCACGCCCTTGGTTCTATCACTGGTGTTGATGCAGCGATCCCAGACCTCGTTCTGGCAGGCCAGATCGGCCGCGGCCAGGAGTTCGCGGTCGTTCATGCCGCCCGGCGCGTGCAGGTTGGTGCTGTAGTTCCACTCACGCACGCCGTCGCTGCGCAAGCCGATCCGGATCGCGTACAGGCTGCGTTGCAGGCCGGCATTGCGGCGTGCGCCTTCCTGCTCTTCGGCGCTCAGGGCGGCGGGTGGCGCCGGCGTCGTGATGCTCTGACCGAGTTCTTCAAGTGCCAGTTGTTCGTAGAAGCCGCGCACGCTGGCGATGCCCTCGAACAAGCTTCTGGCTGCGGCGCGGTCAGCGTCGGTTTTGGCCAGTTTGGCCATGGCGCGCGCGCGCCAGTAAACCCAGACTGACTCCTGGCGCACCTCAGGGCTCATGGCCTGGGTGGCCGACAGCACCTCCTTCCACTGCGCTTGGCGCAGGGCGGCGCGAACTTTCCAGCCAAGCTGGCTGTCGCTGAGTTCGCTCTCGATGGCCTTGGCGAAATACGGCAATGCATCGCCGGACAGGCGCTGCGCCACGTGCTTGCCGATCACGCCCCAGACCCAGGAGCGCTGCTCCGGGCTCAGGTGCACGGTCCAGTGATTTTCCATGACGCTGGCGGCGGCTTCGGGGTCATTGGTGGCCATGCGAATCAACGCCAGCACCACGGTTTCCTTGGTGGTACGCGCCAGGGCGACGGCGCGTTTTTTGAGGAAACGGGCCGGGTTGTTGCTGATCTCGTCAACCGATGCGCCCGCCGCCGGGGCGATGATTTCGGCCGCCTGGCGGGCCAGTCGGGGCCGGTTGCCCTCCATCGCCAGCCGCGCCTTGCGCCAGATGTCGGCTTCGCTCAGGCGCTTGGCCGCAAACAGGCGCTTGGCGGCGTAGTGGCAGGCATCGTCGGTGTCTTTCTGTCCATACCACTGGCGTTTGAACTCGGTGCTCAACTCGTTGCCACCCGGCAGAGGCTCCAGCGCCAGGCTGTAGCAGCGTACTTCGCGGTCATCGTTCATGCGAAACGGCACCAGAGCGTCAGCAAAGTCGCTCCAGTAGCGGCGCTGACCGAGCAGCAGCAGCCAGTCGTTGCGCAGGCGGTCTTCCTGGTAGCTGCCGGCAAAGCGCGTGAAAAAATCCTGCACCTCGGCCGGCGCCGCCGTGTCGAGCCTTGCGCGCAGTTCCCAGTAGGCAGCCCACGGCTCCAGCGTATGGCCGTGCGTTTGCGGCAGCAGGGCGCTCAGGCGTTTGCTGTTGCCTTTCTTGAAGGCCTGGCTCATTTCCAGAATCACGTCGTCCGATTGGGGTGGGGTTGTGGCCGTGCTTTGCGCCCGCACCGGCGAGACCGCTGTCAGTGCCAGGCAGGCCGAGACGGCAATCGATGTCAAAATAGTGTGAAACTGCATGGTGGGATTATGGATACATCGGCGAACAACAAGAAACTGGAAAAGAAGGCGTTGCGCGAGCAACTGATTGATCAACGCCTGAACCTGCCCGATCGCCTACAGCGTGCCGATCTTTTGCAGCGCGTCATGCGCATCTGGCTGGTCAATCGGCCCGATACCGTGATTGGCGCCTACTGGCCGATCAAGGGCGAGTTTGATCCGCTGCCGGCGCTGCACCGCTGGAAGGAAGACGGCGAGCTGGTCGAACAGTCGCGTTTGCGCAAGATTGGCCTGCCGGTGGTCGACAAGGTGCACAAGACCATGACCTTCCACGCCTGGTACCCTGGCTGTCCGATGGAAGAAGACGCTTACGGCATCCCCAAGCCGAAAGACACCGAGGTGATTGTCCCCACGCTGCTGTTTGTGGCCTGTGTCGGCTACGCGCCGGGTGGCTACCGTCTGGGTTACGGCGGCGGTTTTTATGACCGCATGCTGGCCACGCTGCAGCCGCGCCCGGTCACGGTCGGGCTTGGCTTTGCGCCGGCATTCCTGCCCGATTTTGAGCCCGAGGCGCATGACATGCCGCTCGACGCCATCCTGAACGACAACGGCGTGGTCTGGCCGGTCTAGCCATGGCCGCAGACGATTTTCTCGACCCCTGGATCGACGCTTCCCAAAAGGGTTTCCCGCACCACAGTGCGCCCCTGCGCCGCTCGCAGATTGGCGCGCAGGGCTGGAACGTGCTGGCCGGCGACCTGCCGCTGCCGCTGGCCGTCATCAAGCGCGCTGTGCTGCAGCACAACCTGGCATGGATGCAGGACTTTGCAAAAGGGCAGGGCCTGGGCCTGGCGCCGCATGGCAAGACCAGCATGTCGCCGCAGTTGTTTCGCCTGCAACTCGACGCCGGCGCCTGGGGCATGACCTTTGCCACGGTGACGCAGATGCGCGTTGGTTTGGCCGCCGGTGCCCGGCGCTGCCTGATTGCGAACCAGGTGCTTGCGGACATTGATCTCGATTGCATTGCCGCCTTGCTGCGCAGCCAACCGGACTTGCGGCTGATTTTCCTGGTCGATTCGCTGGCGCAACTGGGACTGATCGAAGCCTGGCATGCAAGACAGGCGCAGCCTGCTGCGTTCGAGGTGCTGCTTGAGATCGGCGTGCCGGGCGGGCGCACCGGTTGCCGTGATCTGGACAGTGCATTGCTGCTGGCGCAGCGCTTGCACGCCAGCGCTGCGGTGCAACTGGTGGGCGTCGAGTGCTACGAGGCGCTGGCCGCCAGCGGCGACACAGCGCTGGACCAGGCCTACGTGCGGCCTCTGATGGAGCGGATGCAGACGGTCGTGCAGGCCTGTGACGCGCAGAATTTGTTTGACAGCGATGAAGTGCTGATCAGTGCTGGCGGCTCGGCCATTTTCGATCTGGTTGTCCCGGGGCTCCAGACCAGGCTGCGCCGGCGCGTGCAGGGCCTGCTGCGCTCGGGCTGCTACGTCACGCATGACCAGGGCAACTACAAGCGCATGATGAGCGCCGTGGCACAGCGCACCGGTTGTGGCGCGGGGCTTGAGGCGGCGATGGAGGTCTGGGCCCGCGTGCAGTCGTGTCCGGAGCCAGGGCTGGCGATTCTGGCAGCGGGCAAGCGTGACCTCTCGTATGACATGGAGATGCCGATCCCGTTGGCGGTATGCGCGCGCGGGACACGGGACTTGCGCGCAGCGCCGGCAGACTGGAAGATCAGCAAGCTCAACGACCAGCATGCCTATTTGCGCGGTGCGGACGCACAGCATCAGGCACTGCAGGTCGGTGACCTCGTTTGCCTGGGTATTTCGCACCCTTGCACCACCTTCGACAAATGGCGCTGGATGCCCTTGGTGGACGCCGACTACAACCTGGTCGACGCCATCGTCACCTGCTTCTGATCAGGTCTTGCGGGCTTTCGGTTTGGTCGCCAGTTTCTTGGCTGGTTTGGCCTGTTGCGTCTTGAGTGCGGCTTCTAGCGCCAAGCGAGCCCAGGGCGCCATCAGTTGCGGCGATTCCATGGCCTCTTCAGGTGCGCTGTAGTAGTTCATGCTCATGGGCTTGCCTTTTGCCTGGTAGACAAAGCGTTCGCAACCTGCCGCCTCAAACCTGACCTGTGATGTGGCGTCGGCCTTGAGCCAGAGTTTTTCCCCGCTGCCCAGATCGGCCAGGATGGCCAGCGTGAGACCCTCGGTGCTGATGCCCCAGGCGCCAAACATGCGTCGCGCTACGCACGGCCCAACGCTGCCGAGCAAGTCGCAGCAGTATTCGACAAATTCATTTCGGGCTGATGGCATCTGCTCCTCCTAGCACTCCACGATGTTGACGGCCAGACCGCCGCGCGAGGTTTCCTTGTACTTGGTCTTCATGTCGGCGCCGGTCTCGCGCATGGTCTTGATCACGTTGTCCAGCGACACCACGTGCTGGCCGTTGCCCGCCAGCGCCATGCGCGCGGCGTTGACGGCTTTGACGGCACCCATGGCGTTGCGCTCGATGCAGGGCACCTGCACCAGGCCGCCGATCGGGTCGCAGGTCAGGCCCAGGTTGTGTTCCATGCCGATTTCGGCTGCGTTCTCGATCTGCTCCGGGCTGCCGCCCAGCACGGCGGCCAGACCGGCGGCGGCCATCGAGCAGGCCACGCCGACCTCGCCCTGGCAGCCGACTTCGGCGCCGCTGATGGAGGCATTGCGTTTGTACAGCATGCCGATGGCGGCGGCGTTCATCAGGAAGTCGATCACCGCGTCGTCCCGGTTGGTCTGCGTGGCAGCGCGGCCATTGCCCGGGATAAAGCGGTCGCAGTAGTGCAGCACGGCCGGTATCACGCCGGCTGCGCCGTTGGTGGGGGCCGTCACGACGCGCCCGCCGGCGGCGTTCTCCTCGTTGACGGCGAAGGCGTAGACATTGATCCAGTCGAGCGCCGAAAGCGGGTCGGCCAGGGCGCGCTCGGCACGCTCGTGCAACTGGGCCGCCAGCAGGGGGGCGCGCCGCTGTACCTTGAACGGGCCGGGCAGCGTGCCGGAGCGGCTCAGGCCGCGCTGCACGCATTCACGCATCACGCGCCAGATCGCCAGCAGGCCGGCGCGGATCTCGTCATCGCTGCGCCAGGTGCGCTCATTGGCCCACATCAACTCGCCGATGGTCAAGCCATGCTGGCGGCACAGCGCGAGCAGGGTGTCGCCCGAGGTGAACGGATAAGGCACTTGGTGGTAGGCGCTCAGCACGGCCTCGTTGGCAGCACCGGCCGTCACGACAAAGCCGCCGCCGACGCTGAGGTAGCGCGTTTGGCGCAGCAAAAGGCCTTGTGCGTCCAGGGCGCTGAACTTCATGCCGTTGGGGTGCTCGGCCATGGCTTCGCGCCGGTACAGCAGCAGGTGTTCCTTTTCTCGAAAGCTGATGGCATGGGTTCCCAGCAATGCCAGGCTGCTGCTGGCGCGCACTGCGGCGATCATGGCGGGAACGGCGTCAACGTCCACCGTGTCGGGCGCATGGCCCAGCAAGCCGAGCATGATGGCCTGATCGGATCCGTGTCCCTTGCCGGTGGCGCCCAGCGAGCCATAGAGCTCGCATTTCAGTGCCGCCGTTGTGGTCAGCAAGCCATCGCGCTCAAGTCCCTGCGCGAACAGACGCGCTGCACGCATGGGACCGACGGTGTGCGAACTGCTGGGTCCGATACCAATTTTGAAGAGATCAAATACGCTGATGGCCATGCTGCCATCTTAGGGGTTTTCAGCGCCCGTTGGCCATCAGTGCGCGCACATCGCTGGCGTAATCCTTGAAGCTGTCGGTCAATTGGCGCCGCTGTGCCGTGCTGGTGCTGTTGTGCAGTGCGGCCAGGGTGGCGCAGTTTTCCAGGTTCAAACGGTCTGCGTAAAGCTGGTAATCGATTTCGGGCGAACGCAGGCTGCGCGCCAGCAGCGCGTGTACCTGGGCCTGGAGCTGCGGGCCGGTGACGCCGCCGCCCTGCAACTGGCGCAGCGTCTGCAGCGTGTCACGGTAGCGGCGCTGCAATTCGCGGTGGCTCAGGCTGGCGTCGAACACCGAGTTGGCCACGCTGGTTTGCAGAACCGCCAGTTGCGCTTCTTCAAGCCGGCCATAAAAGCTCTCGGCGCGCGCTGTCCATTGCGTCAGGCGGCGCGCCTGGCGTTCCAGGGTGGTGCCGGCCAGCCACTCGTCAAGCCACTTCTGCTGGCGCTTGTCGAACTGGCGTGCCAGGTGTTCGAGTTGGGGCGGCGTCAGTGTTGGCGCCACTGCGGCGATGCCGGGCTCAAGCCGGTCGAGCAGGACCTGCAAGCGCGGTCGCAGTTCGTCGATCCGGGCGCAGACCTGCGCCGCGTTCACATTGGCGGGCGCCAGACGCTGCAGTTTGTCCAGCGCCCTGGCGTAAAGCGGCAGTTCGGCCTGGCGGTGCCAGGCCTGCAGCGCCGCCAGTTCGGCGCGCACTTGCAGCGACTGCGCGTCGTTGAAGTCGAGGTAGCTGTCGAGCCACCAGTAGCTCAGCTCGGGTGCGTTCTGGTAGCCCAGCTTGACCGTGCTGCAGCCCGGTAAACCCAGCAGCAGCAGCGCGCTCAACAGGGCGCCGATAATGTGGCGCAGTGGCAGGACCAGACAGGGGAAGCGATTGAACACAGGCATGACGGATATTTCCAAAAACAGTTCCAGGCCAGGCGCCGTGGATGTGGTGATCATGGCGGCCGGCAAGGGCACGCGCATGAAGAGCCGATTGCCCAAAGTGTTGCATCTTTTGGCCGGTCGCGCACTGCTGGCGCATGTAGTGGACACGGCAGCGCAGTTATCGGCGCGCCAGGTGGTCGTGATCAGCGGTCACGGTGCCGCCGAAGTGGAGTCTGCGCTGGCGCCTTTGAGCGGGGCTGGCGCTGCTTTTGATCTGCGCTTCGTGCGCCAGGAGCCGCAACTCGGAACCGGACACGCCGTGCAGCAGGCCGTGCCCGTGCTGGCCGATGACGGTGTCGTGGTCGTGCTCTCGGGCGATGTGCCGCTGATCCGTGCCGAGACGCTGCGTGAGTTGATCGCGACCTGCGGCGGCGACAAACTGGCGCTGCTGACGATCGATTTTGCCGACCCCACCGGCTATGGCCGCATCGTGCGCCAGGGCGATGCGGTGCAGGCCATCGTTGAGCAGAAAGACGCCAGCGCTGAACAGCGCGCCATCACCGAGGTCTACAGCGGCATCATGGCGCTGCCGGCGCGCCAGCTCAAGCGCTGGCTGGCGCGGCTCGACAAGAACAACGCCCAGGGCGAGTACTACCTGACCGACATCGTCAAGTCCGCCGTTGCCGATGGCATGCCGGTGCTGGGCCACCGGATCAGCGACCCCTTGCAGGTGGCCGGCATCAACAGCCCGCTGCAACTGGCTGAACTTGAGCGCGCGTGGCAACTGCGTACGGCGCGTGAGTTGATGGAGCAGGGGGTGCGCCTGGCCGATCCGGCGCGGCTCGATGTGCGGGGCATCCTGCGCTGCGCGCAGGACGTTTCAATCGACGTCAACTGCGTCTTCGAGGGCGAGGTCACGCTGGGCGAAGGCGTGAAGGTTGGCGCCAATTGCGTGATCGCCAACGCCACGATTGGTGCGGCGGCCGTGATCCATCCGTTTACCCACATTGAAGGCGGCAAGCCGGGCTCCAAGGATTTCATCGAGGTTGGCGCCGGCGCCCTGGTCGGACCGTTTGCCCGCCTGCGCCCGGGTGCGCGGTTGGGCGCCGAGGTGCACATCGGCAATTTTGTCGAGGTCAAGAATTCGACGCTGGCCAAGGGCGCCAAGGCCAACCACCTGGCTTATCTGGGCGACGCCACGGTGGGCGAGCGCGTCAATTTTGGTGCCGGCAGCATCACGGCCAATTACGACGGCGCCTTCAAGCACCGCACCGTGATCGAAGCCGACGCGCACATTGGCAGCAACTGCGTGCTGGTGGCGCCGGTCACGATTGGCGCCGGCGGCACGGTGGGTGGCGGCTCCACCATCACCAAGGATACGCCCGCCGGCGCTCTGAGCGTGGCACGCGGCAAACAGGTCAGCATTGCGAACTGGAAACGCCCATCTAAACCAAGATAGTCAAATTTGCCTCGTCACTGCGAGGAGCGAAGCGACGCGGCAGTCCATGCAGTTTGAATTCATGGATTGCCGCGCTGCGCTCGCAATGACAGCCGGGTATAGCGAAGCGCGGCAATCGCAATGACGCTCGGGATTAGCCTGACTTCTGGAAGTCTCAAGAACCTGGCAGCACGACACGGGCGCCGAACTTGCTGCGCTTGACGCTGAAGAAGGCCTTTACGTTGCGCACGTTGGCATCCGACGTGAACAGCCGCTGCGCCAGCGCCAGGTAGTCCGGCATGTGGGCGGCGTGCACCACCAGACAAAAGTCAGGGCCTGGTGAGACGCGGTAGCACTGCTGCACCGCATCCTCGGTCAGCACACGCTTCTCGAAGGCTTGCAGCGCCTCGTTATCCTGCCGGTCCAGCGTGATCTCGACGATGGCGCACAGGCCATGACCGATCAGCGTAGCCAGTCGGTCGATGCTGAGGACGGCAATTTCGCGTTCGATCAGACCGGCGTCGCGCAGCCGTTTGACGCGGCGCAGACAGGTTGGAGGCGATATGTGAACCAGCGCGGCCAGGTCCTGGTTGCTGCGCGATGCGTCGGTCTGCAACTGGTCCAGCAGCAGCCGATCGGTTGCATCGAGGGCAATGGCGTCCATGGTTGCGGCAATTCTCCAGGGTTTCCGAATGCCGCTCAGGCCTCAGGCGCGTTTGCGGCGCGCCGGCGGCGTTCCAGCCAGGCCTGCAGTTCGCCGACCACCCCCTTGCGAAAGGCCAGCACGCACAGCACAAAGATCACGCCGATGATGACGTTCACCCAGGAGCCCACCTTGTCGGCCAGCATGTCCTGCAGCGAGATCACGATGCCGGCGCCAAACACCGGGCCGAAGAAGGTGCCGACACCGCCCAGCAGCGTCATCAGGATGACCTCGCCCGACATCGTCCAGTGCACGTCCGACAGCGTGGCAAAGCCCATCACCAGGGTCTTGAGCGAGCCGGCCAGCCCGGCCAGCGCGGCAGACAGCACAAAGGCCAGCAGCTTGTAGCGGTCGACCTGGTAGCCCAGAGAAACAGCGCGCGGCTCGTTCTCGCGAATCATCTTGAGCACCTGGCCGAATGGCGAATGCACGATGCGCGAGATGAACAGAAAGCAGGCCACGAAGACCGCAACCACCAGGTAGTACATGGCGGTGTCGGTTGCCAGCGGGAACAGGCCAAACAGGGCGCCGCGCGGTACACCTTGCAGGCCGTCTTCACCGCCGGTAAAGGACGCTTGCAGGCAGCCAAAATACACCATTTGCGCCAGCGCCATTGTGATCATGGCGAAGTAAATGCCCTGGCGCCGAATGGCCACCAGCCCGACGACGGCACCGATCAGGCCGGAGCCAATGACACCGGCCAGGATGGCCAGTTCGGGCGAGAGGTTGTGCGCCTTGATGAGCCAGCCCGTGATGTAGGCGGCAGAGCCGAAGAAGGCCGCGTGGCCGAAGGACAGCAGACCGGTGAAGCCCAGCAGCAGGTTGAAGGCGCTGGCAAAAATGGCGAAGCATAAAAGCTTCATGACAAACACCGGATAGAGACCGAGCATGGGCGCCAGCAGCGCCAGCAACAGCAAGCCGATGTAGGTCACGCGTATGAGTTTTTGGGCGCTTGTCATTCAGGCTTCTTTCCCAAAAAGGCCGGCAGGCCGGAACATCAGGACGATGACCATGATGACGAATACCACGATGCTTGAGGCCTCCGGGTAGAACACGCGGGTCAGACCCTCGACGATGCCCAGGCCCAGACCTGTCAGGATCGAGCCCATGATGGATCCCATGCCGCCGATCACGACCACGGCGAATACGACGATGATCAGGTTCGAGCCCATCAGCGGATTGACCTGGATGATGGGGGCGGCCAGCACGCCGGCCAGTGCCGCCAGCGCGGCACCCGCGCCGTAGGTCAGCATTACCATCAAGGGAACGTTGATACCAAAGGCCTGCACCAGCGCGGCATTTTCAGTGCCGGCGCGCAGGTAGGCGCCAAGCCGCGTGCGCTCGATCAGATACCAGGTGCCCAGGCAAACCAGCAGCGAAACCAGCACGACCCAGGCGCGGTAGTTTGGCAGCACCATGAAACCCAGGTTGGTGGCACCCGACAACAGCTCGGGCACATCGTAATTCTGGCCGGACGCGCCGTACAGCTCACGGAAAATGCCTTCGAAAATCAGCGCCAGGCCAAAGGTCAGCAACAGGCCGTACAAGGGGTCAAGCTTGTACAGGTGCTTGAGGAACAGCCGTTCAATCAGGACGCCAAGCAGGCCTACTGTCAGCGGCGCCAGCAGCAGTGCAAACCAGTAGTTGATGCCGAACTTGTCGAGCATGATCCAGGCTGCGAACGCGCCCAGCATGTAGAGTGCGCCGTGCGCAAAATTCACCACGCCGAGCAGGCCGAAGATGACCGCCAAGCCGAGGCTGAGCATGGCGTAAAACGCGCCATTGACCAGGCCTAGCAGCAGCTGGCCCAGGAAAGCTTGAAGAGGGATGCCGAAAATTTCCATGAAGACCCGTTAGTTCCTACCCTGAAATGCCATGCCTGTTCTCGTCATTGCGAGGAGCGAAGCGACGCGGCAATCCAGGAAGTCCGGTTCATGGATTGCCACGCTTCGCTCGCAATGACGAATGAGGTGTCGACAAAGTTGCAGGTCAAATTACTTCTTGAGCAGCGCGCACTTGGACTCGGCCACCGTGGTGAAGGCCTGCTCGCCCGGGATCTTGGCGACGGTCTTGTAATAGTCCCACGGTGTGCTGGAGTCTTTGCTTGACTTGACCTGGAACAGGTACATGTCGTGGATCATGCGACCATCGGCGCGGATCTGGCCCTTGCTGTAGAAGTCGTCGAACTTCATCGTCTTGAGGGTGCTCATGACCTTGTCGGCATCGGTTGTGCCGGCGGTCTGCACGGCCTTGAGGTAATTGGCAGCGGCGGAGTAGTCCGCGGCCTGCAGGCTCGACGGCATGCGCTTGTATTTCTCGAAGAAGCGCTTGGCAAACTTGCGCGAGGCGTCGTCCTGGTTCCAGTACCAGCTGTCGGCCAGTTGCAGGCCTTCGGTATTGGTCAGACCCAGGCTGTGCACGTCATTGATGAAGACAAGCAGGCCGGCCACTTTCATGGTCTTGGTGATGCCGAATTCCTTGGCCGCCTTCATGGCGTTGGTAAAGTCGCCGCCGGCATTGGCCAGGCCCAAAATCTGTGCCTTGGAAGCCTGGGCCTGCAGCAGGAAGGCCGAGAAGTCCGATGCATTAAGCGGATGGCGCGCGGCGCCGGCGACGGTGCCGCCATTGGCTTTGACGACGTTGGCGGCGTCGCCTTCGAGCGAGTAGCCAAAGGCGTAGTCGGCCGTCAGGAAGTACCAGCTCTTGTTGCCGGCCTTCACCAGTGCCGTGCCGGCGACCTTGGCCAGGGACACGGTGTCGTAGGCATAGTGCACGGTATAGGGCGTGCAGTCTTCATTGGTCAGGCGCGCCGAGCCGGCGCCGATGGCGATGAAGGGCCGCTTCTTCTCGACTGCCACTTTGCTCATGGCCAGTGAGGTCCCGGAATTGGTGCCACCGATCAACAAGGACAGGCCTTCCTTGTCCATCCATTCGCGCGCCTTGGAACTGGCGACGTCGGCCTTGTTCTGGTGGTCGGCGGTCAGCACCTCGATCGGACGGTTGAGCACCTTGCCGCCAAAGTCCTGCGCCGCCCACTTGATCATTTCACCGCCAGCCGGGCCGTCGATGTCGGCATACAGGCTGGACATGTCGGTGATGAATCCGATCTTGACCGGGCCGGTATTTTGGGCAAAGGCGCCGGCACCAAAGCCAACGGCCAGGGCGGCGACGAGAGCGTTAAGTTTCATGTTATCTCCTTGTTACTTGGGTCAAAAAAACAGTGTCGAAATCAAATGATCGGTTTGGCGCCACAGGTGTTTCAAACACCGAGGTATTCCTGCAACAGGCCCATGTTCTGGCTGAGTTCATTCTGCGCAAACTGTTTTACGATGGTGCCGTGCTCCATGACGTAAAAACGGTCTGCCAGCGGCGCGGCAAAGCGGAAGTTCTGCTCCACCAGCACGATGGTGTAGCCCTTGGCCTTGAGCGTGAGAATCATCTCGGCAAGCTTTTGCACGATGACCGGCGCCAGGCCTTCCGAGATTTCGTCCAGCAGCAGCAAGCGCGCGCCGGTGCGCAGGATGCGCGCCACGGCCAGCATCTGCTGCTCTCCCCCTGACAGGCGTGTTCCCGGGCTGGCGGCGCGTTCCTGCAAATTGGGAAACATGGCATAGATTTCTGCCACGCTCATGCCACCCGGCGCCAGGGTTGGCGGCAGCATCAGGTTTTCTTCTGCCGACAGGCTGGCAAAAATACCGCGCTCTTCCGGGCAGTAGCCCAGCCCCAGATGCGCCACCTTGTGCGGCGCCATTTTGATGGTCTCGACGCCGTTGATCTTGATAGAGCCTTTGCGCGCGCCGGTCAGGCCGACGATGGCGCGCAGCGTGGTGGTGCGCCCGGCGCCGTTGCGCCCGAGCAGGGTCACCACTTCGCCCTCGTGCACCGACAGATCGACGCCGTGCAGGATGTGCGATTCGCCATACCAGGCGTGCAGCCCCTCGATGCGCAGTAATTCTTTGGCCATCAGTGCGCACCTGCCAGTTCTGTGTTGGCGCTGCCCATGTAGGCCTCGATGACCAGCGGGTCGCGTGAGACCTCGGCATAGGGGCCGTCGGCGATGATGCTGCCGCGCTGCAGGACCGTGATGCGGTCGGCAATGGACGCCACCACGTTCATGTTGTGTTCTACCATCAGGATGGTGCGTCCGCTGGATACCTTCTTGATCAGTTGCGTCACGCGGTCCACATCTTCGTGGCCCATGCCTTGCGTTGGTTCGTCGAGCAACATCAATTCCGGTTCGAGCGCCAGCGTGGTGGCGAGTTCCAGGGCGCGTTTGCGGCCGTAGGGCAGGTTGACGGTGAGTTCTTCGGCGAAGTCCTGAAGGTCGACTGCGGCCAGCAACTCGCGGGCGCGCGCATGCAGGTGGGTCAGCGTGCTTTCAGACTTCCAGAAGTGAAACGAGGTGCCCAGGTTGCGCTGCAAGGCGGCGCGGACGTTTTCCAGCACCGTCATGTGCGGGAAGACAGCCGAGATCTGGAACGAGCGGACGATGCCGCGCCGCGCCGTCTGCGCCGGTTGCTCGGTCGTGATGTCGATGCCGTTGAAGCTGATGCTGCCGCTGGTCGGGTGCAGGAATTTGGTCAGCAGGTTGAAAAATGTGGTTTTGCCGGCGCCGTTGGGGCCGATCAGGGCGTGGATGTGGCCGCGCCTGACCTTCAGGTTGACTTGGTTGACTGCCACGAACCCCCTGAATTCCTTGGTCAAACCTTGCGTTTCAAGTATGTACTCCGCTGACAAATCGCCCTCCGGCTGTCCTGGTTGAATGGAAGGGCGTATAGGCCCGAAACAAGAAATTAAATGCTACCAACAAGCGCAACCGGGCACCAGCGGGTTAGCACCTAGACGCCGGTATTGATTTGATATATTTTTTTATTTCTAAATAAATGAAAATTTGGCGTATTAATTCAAAAACTGGCATTTGTGAAATAAAAATAAAAAATTAGCTGAATTTAAGGTGCATATTTCTTTTGAAGCCTTTTACCATCGGCTTTCTAACTTCTGGAGTCAGGCATGTGTGGCATTGTTGGTGCAGTATCGGTCCGCAATATCGTTCCCATCCTGGTTCAGGGCTTGCAGCGGCTGGAATACCGCGGCTACGACTCCTGTGGCGTGGCGGTCGTCGCCAATGGCCTGCAGCGCGCGCGCAGCACCTCGCGGGTGGCGGAACTGGCCGAGCAGGTGGCCGCC
>CAIRAW010000053.1 GCA_903876735.1 uncultured beta proteobacterium
CCACGCTGGCATCGGCCAGGCGCACCGTCAGCGTGCCGGGTGTGCCAAAGTAGTTGGCCGCCGCCACAAAGCGAACCTGGCTGCTCGAACTGAAGACCAGCGCCGAGCTGGTGCTCAGGCCGCTAACCGGGATGTCGATCCAGTCGCCAGGCGTGCTGGCATTCGGAGTGTTGGTCTTGGAGATCTGCCAGACGCCCTGCCCGGTCACGTAGTTGGTCGAACCAACCACCGCCAGGTAGCTAAAGAGGCTGGCCGTATTGCCACCCGTGATGTTTCCGCCGTTGCCCGTGGTCTGGTCGTCCGTGGCATCGCTGTAGCCAAAGCTCAGGCCCGACAGCGTCGCACCCGCTGGCGTGCTCACGTCTTCGGTGAACGCCGACAGCGTGACGTTGCTGCTGCTGGTGGGCTGGTCGTTGCCCGAACTCACCGTCAGGTTCACCACGTCGGTTGCGGTAGAGAACGCGGTGGCGTCACCTGTGCCAATGGCCGTGACGCTGGCTGTGCCCCCGTTCGCTCCGGTGCTGCCGTCCCAGGCCCGGAAGGTCAGCGCCGAACTCACGCCACCTTGCCAGTTGGCCGTGGGTTTGAAGTAGATCCGCGTGTTGGCATCGGCCAGCAGCAGCAAAGCATTGGCTTCACTGGCAGTAAAGATGGTCCAACTCGGCGTTACCGCTGTGCTGTAGTACCACGTGCCCCGGTTGCTGTCAGTCGCCGTGATGGCAATGCCAATCGGATTGCTGGTGTCGAGATCGCTGATGCTGCCACTGACCCGGCTCACCAGGCTCGATACCGCCGTGCCCACTGCGCCACTAGGTGTCGCCGCATCTTCGGTCTGCGTAATCGCCAGAGCCGGCGCGTTGTCAAGTATCGGCGCGTCGTTGGTGCCGGTGATGGTGATGGTCACCGTCGTGCTTGCGCTGGCCAGACCCGCACTGTTGTCCGTCGCCTTGACGGTGTAAGTCAGGATCAAGGTCTCGCCAGCGGCCAGGTAGTTGAAGGTCTGGGCGCCAGAATTGAAGTTCCAGGTCAACGTATTGGTGGTGTGGGTGGCGTCGATGATGTCAGTCGGCGTCACGCTCAACATGGCCAGCAATGCCGCATCATCTGGCGCAGCGACATCGCTGCGGTTCGAGCTACCGGTAACTGCCAGTGAGTCAACCGAGGCCGTCACCAGGTTGCTGGTGTCCACGTCGGTTACGGTCAGCGTGCCGCTGGTGCTGAGCGCGGCATTGGTTTCACTCAAGCCCGCCGTGTCCGGTCCGTCGGTGATCACCGGCGCATCGTTCGTGCCATTGATGGTCACCGTCAGCGTGCTGGTGGAGGTGCCGCCATAGCCGTCGTTGATGGTGTAGGTGAAAGTGTCGGTCAGACTCTCTCCCACTGCCAGCGCCTGCACTACCGCATTGGTGTTGTCCACCGTGTAGGTGTAGATACCGGTGCTGGCAATGTTGACCTTGCCGTAGCTTCCGATAACGTCGCTGGCAACATGGGCGGCTTGCACGCCACCCACGCTACCTGCTGCCACACCTTGCACCGTCAGGGTATTGCCGTCCTGATCGGTATCGAGAACGTTGCCGCCAGACGTACTCGCCGGCGTCACATCACCAGACACACTGGTGATACTCGATGTTGCCACGCCTTCGTTCACTGAGGCCGTGTCGGGATTGGCAATCGGCAGGCGGTCGATGTTCACCACAATGCCTTGCGTCACCAACAGTTGTCCGCCG
>CAIRAW010000054.1 GCA_903876735.1 uncultured beta proteobacterium
CCAGAGACCAAAAGCAAGCAAAAAGGAGCCCAAACCAGACCCATCGTGACCGACACATCTACAATTTAGCCGCGCAACGCCAAACCGCTGCAAACCGGTCACGATCGCCAGAACGATCGGTCACGGTCACCAGAATACGCATTTATCACCTGAAAACCGAGAAAATAATAAAATCCACTCAAAATCAGCGGTTTTTATAGACCAATTTACCCAAAACGAAAAATCGCTTGAAATCGACGTGGCGTCGCTGATAAGTGATGTCCGTTAAAAGGACAACATGCGTCGAATCAGTCTTAGTCAGCGTAGGACAGCGCAGAAGCGATTCAATTGAATGAATCGACCTAGGTGTCTCTCTCGCTTTTTGCGTTGGCGCAGCGTCGTTCATGAAATCGGCACGAGGCCGATTTCGGAGTTCTCAGTGAAGACTGACAACGCCGCTGTCAAGAGCGCGATAAATTGTCGCCTTGCTCAGTTGATACTCAGCCATGATTTCAACGATCTTTTTGCCATCGGTGCGACTTTGGCAAATGTCTTTGACTTGATTTTCAGTGAGCGCTTTTTTTCTGCCGAATTGAACGCCCTTGCGCTTAGCTATGACGATCCCATCAGTCTGACGCTCTTTGCGTAGATCATTCTCAAATGCTGCGATGGCACCGAGCATCGTAACAAGCAGCATTCCTGAAGCCGTTGCTGTATCAATCTTTTGATCAATGACATGCAGCTTGACTTGTTTCTTTTCAAGCGAATTCAAAATATTCAACAGATCACGAGTCGAGCGAGCCAAGCGATCCAACTTCGTGATGACAAGAACATCACCATCACGAACATAGTCAAGACAGAGCGCAAGCTGTTCGCGTTTCTCAGTGGTTCGCGCTGATTGCTTTTCTTGAAATACTCGATTGCAGTCTTTCAGCTTGTCTAATTGAACATCAAGCGACTGACCATAAGAGCTAACTCGCGCATAACCAATCTGTGCCATTTCAATTTACTCCGTCTCAAATGCTTCTTGACTATATGAGACTGAATTATGAAGCATAAAATGAGACACTGTCAACCGAGAATAATCGCGTTTTTAAATCCGTCTCAAAAAGTAAACAATAAGAAGCGCACCTCGTAATGTTTCAGTGGACATTGAATAAGATGCGAACGGCAGTTGAAACGATGACATGATCAGAAAATGATCAGTGCAATTAAAAAAGCCCACATTGCGTGTGCTTTCGAGTTGATCAGCGGCCTATGTTGGCTATTACTTCGACTATCTCTTCCGTGGAGTATATTTGCTCATTATGGACAAACAATCGAATCCACCTATTTTTCGGCTTCCATTCATACCACAAACATTCGACCTCAACGGTGCGCTTGCCTTTGACGATGATACCTTGTGTTTTTGAATCAACCACCGCGAATTTTCCCGTCACGACTGCATTTCTGATTGAGGCATTTACAACATCAATCACATTGCGACCTTTAGTCACTTCCTTCCATGCGATTGCCTTGGCAAGCTTATCGGTGTGCGGTGCTTCTCTTGGGAAAGTTGATCCGTCCTTGGATTGAGTTATTGCCATTGATTTGTCTCCACATGAAAGTTTTAGGATTTATCGTGCCATTCCACACATGGCAGAGCCCACATTGTGTGGGCTCTATTGCTTGATCAGCTTTGTCCGTCTATGCGATCAAGAATTTTGTTCTGTCTTGGTTAACAATCCATAACGGTACTTTTCCACGACCAGTCCAAGTCTTGCCACTCACGGGATCTCGGTATTTAGCTGCGACTTTGCCAATTTTTGCGCGAATTTTCTTTGTGCCGCGAGTCGTGCCGAAGATGTCGCTCTTAGTCAGACCGTTTTCCGCGATCAGTGCAATCACTTTGGCGATGGCATCGGCATGTTCAACTTGACGCACTTCATCAATTTGCTTTGCAAGTGCCACTTGCTGTGCCATCAGTTCTTTGAGGGTTGCCATTTGTTTTCCTTTTATTAGAAGTTTTAGATTATATGGTGCCGAAATAGATCAGCTTGGAAATTTGCCCATGGCCACATTAGCGATCAATTGCTGCGCTTCTTTCAAATAACGAAGTACGGCAGAAATGGCTGTGGCGCTTGCAAGAACATTAATTTTGTCAGCATCAACTTCAGCGCCACCTGTGAAAAATGGGAAGGGTAACGGATCGATCTTTCTGTTGGCATTCTTCAGTCGCTCTGTGCGATCTAAATAGAACTTTCGAACTGCAGCCAACAACTGACGTCCTTTTAAAGGACTTCGCTTGCCACTTGCCTTTTCAATTTCATCAATCAGTTTGCGATTGATGTCGTAGGTGTGGAGCCATCCACGGTAGGTCGAAAACCGAAGCTCCACGCTGTCATTTACGCGCAAACCCTTGGCCGTGCGTACGGGTGTGTGCTTGAGATCGATCAGCAATCGTCTGAGCTTGTTCGCAGCGTCCGTACTCGTAAGCGACTTGGGTACGGAAACGAGGTAGGCATTCTTGTCGCTGCGAGTGGCAGCGCAAACTATGGCGACATCGCCATCACCGAGCTGTATGGCGTCGCTGCCAATCTCGCGCCACCAACGGTCAAAGGCATAGCTACCCACATCGCCCCAACTCACATACAGCTTGCGATTGACTGTCACTGACTCGTCAGCGAGGGCTCGCTTCAGAAACTCAAACCAAAGTCTGTATGCCTCTTTCGTCTCTGAACGCTTGATTCTTGGTGGTGTGGTTGTCATGTTCAATATGGAACAAATGAATATGACACGATTATCATGGCATTTATATCGAAATGTCAATAATAAACTCATTCATTAGTATGAAAATTCAATGTAGGATAAAATGATATCTTCAGTTAATATAGTTTTGCGCGTGAAAATAGTAATTAGAAGTTGATAACCAACTCACTCATTATTATTTAAATGCTATAAGTCGTATACTGATAGTTCATTAGTTGACATGGATTACAAATACGAATAATAAGAAGAGGTTGATAACTGACTCGCTCATTATCAATTAAATCGGTTTAGGAGTAAAGTAGAGTCTGAATCAACGGTGATTCAAAAATGTTAAATTAACTTAAAGGTAAATCATGGCTTCTAAAGCAAAAAACAACGCAACTATCACCTCGTCTTTGCGTACTCGTATTGAGCAAATCAGCATTAATCGTGAAACTTGGGAGAATTCAGTTTATGTTGCCTCTAATGAGAAGTTGTATTCTATCATTGGCGATTGCTTGAGTCTTTATTATGAGTTGGTCAATGGCACTGATATCAAGGCAAAAAAGAAAGGACTTGAGGATTATATTAATATAAAAGGTTATAAGTTCAAAGACTCAACTGCACTGAGTGGAAAGATCATTCGTTGCGTGTTTGGTGATCGTGATCGTCGTCGTCTGTCTACTTATCATATTGCACTTCGAGTGGCAATCGCTGACAAGTGGGATGTGGCTGATGTGGCCAAGAAGATCTCTGTCTATGGGGGCATTCAAGAAATCTCTATGCGTAAAAAAGGTGGTCTGAGTGCTGCTGATCGTGCTGCGCAAACGAAGGATGCTGTTATGAGTCTGACTGTCGCTACGCTGCAATGTAAGAATCTACAAATGAATGCTGAGCATGTTGGAGAAAATGCAATTGCATTTATGACGCAAGAGGCTAATGGAACTTATAGCGTGCACTTTGTAATGCAAAGTACCACAGCGCAAAACGCGGCGTTGGCTGCTTACTTCTCTGCGAATAAGGAAAAGCTGAGCAAGAAAGCTGAAGCTGTCAAGGTTGTTGAGAAAAGCAAAGCAAAGACTGAATTGATTAACAACGCCGTTGCTGCTGCTAATGATAGCAAACTTTTTGACAAAGCTGCTTGATTAATACTTAAGGCACATTTAGTGTGATACAACTTTTTAAATACTAAGGATTTATTATGATTGAAGAAAAAAACTACACACCTCAAACTTTGGCAGAATGTGTAATTGCCGATGTGAATGGAAGAAATGTATTAAAAAACATTATCAGTGGTAAAATCTCGTTTCCGTCTATCAAGTGCGGAATTATTTTGCATGGCGTATGGGGAACGGGAAAGACGACTTTAGCAAGGCTATTGCCTGAGCTATTTGAGATTGCACGTGGTGGGGATACCGCACATTATGATTTTTATGCGTGCGCTCAAGGACAGAACGGAGTGTCGTTGATTAATTTGATTACCAATTCTACTAATTTAGTAAGTTTCAATCACAGTGGCTTGCACTATGTGATTTTGGATGAATTGGACAACTTGACTGATGCCGCGAGAGCTTCGCTTAAGGCGATCATGAACGGTAGGCATGTTATTTTCATCATGACCACGAATAATTTGAGTGCCATTGATATGGGAATTCAAAATCGCAGCTATATCATTGATATGAATGCCGCGCCTCACTCTGAGTGGCTTCCCTTGGTCCGTCGTGTTATTTCAAGTTTTGGCGCAACGGTACCATCTGACGCAGTATTGCTGCCACTTATTGCTGCTTGCGATGGTTCTGCTCGCGAAATAATAAGTGCTGCTATGGAAGTGGCGATCAATCAAGATTTGGAGGTCACTTGAATGATTGTCCTTTTAACGGACTTACAGAGTGCTTCGGCACTCTTTTTTTGTCTCGACATAAACCCATTACCATCTTGGCATCCATTTTGAACAAGATTGTCCACAGAGCCGTGCTCCGCACGCCTCTGTGTCAAGACCGCAAACCGCGCCGCAATCGTGCCACGCACGAATGCCCTCGCTGAAACCTCCAACGGAAGCCCCCACAAAGCCCCCTACAGCGTCACGCAAGCCCAAACAGCAGCGACACTGCTTTCGCCATGCTTCAGACGCTTGTGGGCGTGATTTTGGTGAGCGTCAACACTGAGTCGTTAGTCGTCTACGGTACAATCAACCACAACGGAGAGATGGCAGAGTGGCCGAATGTACCTGACTCGAAATCAGGCGTACCGCAAGGTACCGTGGGTTCGAATCCCACTCTCTCCGCCACTTCATTGCTATCTATTCGATAGTGTCACTTCCTACACATTGTGCAGATTCAGTAGTCCCAACCCTCGACTTTGTTCCCCACTCGATTGATATTGCGTAGCATTTGTGCGCCCAAATGCCGTGCATACGATTCTTGAATCACGGCCACTGACGTTCGACAGTTGTTGGCTATTTCATAAATCGGAACGCCATTGAGCAAGCGAAAACAGATATAGGTCGCTCTGAGCGAGACTGAATCACGCCTCGACGGCGGATTCGTCTTCGATATCTTCAAATCGGCTTTCACCAATATCTTGTTAAGCATCGTTCGGTGATGGATCAGAAAAAGTGGCTTGTCGCACTTGCTTGGCTCCTTGATGGCGCGTCGTTCGATGATGCGGCTAAACGGCGCGACAGCGCCGTAGAAGCTCTGACAACTTCCCGTTCCTCGCTTGCCCTTGACGTTGCTGATCATCAAAATTTCTTTGGCTGTCAGTTGCTCTTTGACAACCTTCACGTCGGAGACCTTGAGATTTTTCATTTCACCAACACGCATGCCTGTGTTGACCGCGAAAATCACGTAGTCATAGAGTTCCATCGCATGCTCGTAAAGCAGTCTGTCCCTCTTTTGCAGCTTTTTTGCGTGAGCCAAGATGGCACGATGAAGCTTGTTGTATTCGGCAGAATTGAACCATGGCCGCGGTGAATCGATTCGCCGCGCCGTGTATTCGTCCTTGAAAACGGGCAGCTCTTTGATGTAGCCAAGCTTGTAAGCTTGATTCAGCACGACACGAATGGCGTTCTTGTACTGATGCAGCGTCCCTCGCTTGATCAGTGGATATTCTTTCACCATGTCCTCTTTGAACTTGTGCCAAGTCGTGTTGTCGATGGTGATGACGGGCATCTTTTTGAAGTACGGCATGATGCGCGACCTCATGATTCCGTCGATGCCATCAAGTGTTTTTTGACTGCGAATGCCTCGCGTGACAAGTCCCTTGTAGGCTGTCAGCGCATCTTCGGCCAACTTGTCAAATGCGTGTTTCGGTGATGCGATCTGACCGCTTGCGATTTCGTTCTGTTTTTTGAAGTACCACTGACTCGCAATGGCGTCGGCAGCGTCGCTGTTGACTTGCTTCGTCGAAGTGCGAAGGTACTTGCCTTTGAAATGAAATCCACCCCACCAATACGGCGATCCATCACGCATGAAAACGTGAACTTTACCTTCGAGAATGGTGTGCGTTGGGTGTGACTTTTCAGCGTTCATTGAGGCTACACAAAATTAGTACAAACTGAATCGTACGCCCTCGTGTGTAAATTGTGTAGCCTTTGTGTAGATACACAAAACGACTGAAAGCTACTGTTTATGCGGGTTTCAGCGTTTTTCGCCTGTATTTCGAGTCAGGTACATTCGGCCACTCTGCCACCTCTCCGAGTGATGCAATGCTGTTGCAAGCAGGCGAGATTGTACCAGTGCTGCGGTGTTAGTCTGCTGCTGCGAGTTGCCGCAGTGCAGCGTCAATGTCGTCGGCGCTGACGTCCGCTATCGGCTGCAGACGGGCGCCGAGTTCGGCCAGGGCCGTGCTGCCTGTGGCCTGCAGCAACCGGATCGCTGCCGCCGCCTCGCGCGGTGATTCGAAGCCCAGGCTTTGCAGCAGCACACGGCCACCGGGTTCTGTCAGTTTGAAGCAGAATTTGCCGTCAACCTCGCGGTACTGCTTGAACAGTGGCAGCGCCGTCTTGGCCACCTTGGCCGCACGGCCGGGTGTGGCCGCCGTGCGCAGGTCGCGCAGGCCGACGGCGCGGCGCAGTTCGGCAGTAAAGGGTGTGGCGACGGCGCGCGCCTTGTCGGCGCCGGCCAGCAGGATTTCCTCGATTCTGCCGGGGGCGGCCATCAGCTCCGTGTAGTGCTCGCGCATCGGCGCGATTTCGCGGTCAATGCGCTCGAACAGCATGTGCTTGGCGTCGGCCCAGGCGATGCCCTCGGCGTAGGCGCGGCGCATGGCAGCGGTCTCCTCTGCGTTGGCAAAGGCCTGGTAGATCTGGAACAGGGCCGAGCCCTCGGTTTCCTTGGCTTCGCCGGGTGCGCGTGAGTCGGTCAGGATGCCGGCCACCTGCTTCTTCAGTTGCGCGCGCGGTGCAAACAGGGCGATGTGGTTGTCGTAGCTCTTGCTCATCTTGCGTCCGTCGAGCCCCGGCAGGGTGGCGACGTTGTCTTCAATGGCCGCTTCCGGCAGCGTGAAGTGCTCGCCATACAGGTGGTTGAAACGCTGCGCGATGTCGCGCGCCATCTCAATGTGCTGGACCTGGTCGCGTCCGACCGGCACCTGGTGCGCGTTGAACATCAGGATGTCAGCCGCCATCAGCACCGGGTACATGAAGAGGCCGGCGTTGATGTTGGCGTCGCTCTCCTGCTGCGACGCCGTGTTCTGGTCCACCGCAGCTTTGTAGGCGTGGGCACGGTTGAGCAGGCCCTTGGACGTGACGCAGGTCAGCAGCCAGGTCAGCTCGGGAATCTCCGGCACGTCGGACTGGCGGTAAAAGGTGACGCGCTCGGGGTCCAGACCGGCGGCCAGCCAGCTCGCGGCGATCTCCAGCGTGGAGCGCTGGATGCGCGACGGCTCGTCGATCTTGATCAGGGCGTGGTAGTCGGCCAGAAAATAAAAACTCTGAACATCGGTGCGGCGGCTGGCTTGCACCGAAGGCCGGATGGAGCCAACGTAATTGCCCAGATGCGGTGTGCCCGAAGGCGTGATGCCGGTTAGAAAGCGGTGGGAACTCATGACAAAAAAACTTGTTGATAGGTGCGTTGGAAACTAGCCCAAGAGCATGGCGATGGGTGTGAGCAGAAGATTGAGCAGGCCATAGGTCAGTCCCATCAGGGGTTGCATCCACAGGCTGCTGAGCACCCCCGCGATGACCAGCCCCATGACGATGAAGAAGCCCCAGGGCTCGATGCGCGACACCATGACCGCCTGGCGGTAGGGCAGCAGGCCGACCAGAATGCGCCCGCCATCGAGCGGTGGCAGCGGGAACAGGTTGAAAACGAACATCACCACGTTGACCAGAACGCCGCCTTGGGCCATCTTGAGGAAGAAGGGCTCGGACACATCGGCGCCTTTGAGCACAAACAGCAGCGCACCCCACAGAAAGGCCTGGACGAAGTTGGCCGCCGGCCCGGCCAGTGCCACCCAGATCATGTCGCGCTTGGGGTTGCGCAGGTTGCCAAAGCGCACCGGTACCGGTTTCGCGTAGCCGAACAGAAAGGCGCCTGATGTCGCAAAGTACAGCAGCAGCGGCATCAGGATCGTGCCCATGGGGTCAATGTGCTTGAGCGGGTTGAGCGTGATGCGCCCCAGCGCATAGGCTGTGTTGTCACCGAAATGGCGCGCCGCGTAACCGTGCGCCGCCTCGTGTACGGTGATGGCGAACAGCACCGGCAGGGCGTAGAGGGCGACGGTCTGAATCAGTTGAGCAATGTCCATGGCGCTATTGTCCTAGAGTCCGAGCGCCGACAGGGCACCACGGCCTTCACGGATCACCACCGGCTCGCCGCTGCTGAGGTCGACCACTGTGGTCGGCTCCAGCGCGCAGGCACCGGCGTCGATCACGGCAGCGATCTGGTTTTTGTAGCGATCCAGAATATCCTGCGCGTCGTTGAGCGGTTCGGTCTCGCCCGGTGCGATCAAGGTGGTCGCCAGCAGCGGGCCGCTGTGCAAGTCCAGCAGCGCCTGCAGCACCTTGTGCTCGGGCACACGCAGACCGATGGTGCGCCGCGCCGGGTGGCTCAGGCGGCGTGGCACCTCTTTGGTTGCTTCCAGAATGAAGGTGTAAGGCCCGGGCGTGGCCGACTTGATCAGGCGGAATTGCTGGTTGTCGACCATCGCGTAATTTGCCAGTTCGCGCAGGTCGCGGCACAGCAGGGTCAGGTGATGTTTGTCGTCGACACCCCGGATGCGGCGCAGCTTGTCCGCCGCCGCCTTGTCGTCAAGGTGGCAGACCAGCGCGTAGCTGGAGTCGGTTGGCACCGCCAGGATTTCACCTTTTTCCAGCAGCGCGACGGCCTGCTTGAGCAAGCGGATTTGCGGATTCTCGGGGTGAACTTCAAAAAATTGGGCCATGGCGCTATTGTCGGCGAATGTGGGTCAATCCGTGGCCACTGGCGCCACCTTGGCGCGAGTCGCTCGTCCCTGCTCATGTGCCGAGAGCACGGCGTTGCCAACGCCGCTGGCGGCGATCACGGCAATGCCGAGCCAGGCGGGCCCATCGGGCACGTGGTCGAAGACCAGCCAGCCCGCCAGGGTGGCAAAGGCAATCTGCGTGTAAAGGTAGGGCATCAGCACTGGGGCCGAGGCCCGTTCGTAGGCCCGGATCAGCATCAGGTGGCCGAAGGTGCCCAGGAATCCGACTGTCAGAAACCAGCCCCAGTGCGCCAGCAGCGCCGCATTGCTCCAGTCCAGAAGCACGATCGGGCACATCAGCAGGGCACCGACCAGCCCGGTGTAAAACTGCGTGGTGTAGGGGTTTTCCTGGCCGCTCAGGCGGCTCGTCAGCACTTGAAACAGGCCATAGGCTGTCACTGCCGCAATCGGGTAGAGCAGAGCCCAGGTGAACACCTGACCCCCAGGTCGCACCACCAGCAGCACGCCGAGCAGCCCGCCCAGCATGAGCAGCCAGCGCTTGGTTGAGACCTGATTCTTGAGTAACCAGGCCGCCATGGCGGTGGCGACCAGCGGCGACAGCATCACCATGGCCGTGAATTCGCCCAATGGCAGATACTGCAGGGCCAGGAAGGAGCAGGCGCTGGTGATCAGCAAGAGCACACCGCGCAGCATTTGAAAGCGCGGGTTGGGTGTGCGCAGCAAGGCCGCTCTTTGCACCGGAAAGCGCAGGGCAAAGGTCACCACCGCCTGAAACACATAGCGCCCCCAAAGCAGCATCAGCACCGGCGCCATTTTGGCCGTGTGTTTGATCGAAAGATCAAGGGCCGCGAAACACACGGCCGCCAGCACAATGAGCAGAACACCGGCATCTTGCCGGGTGCGCCAGAAGGACATGGCGGAATCAGCGACCGCCAGCGGCGCTGGCCACCGGGGTCAGGTGCCCGGGTTTCTGGATCCGGTCGGCCAGCAGGTCCCAGACCGGTGTCAACTGGCCCGGCAGCGGCGGCAAGGTGCCGAGTTCGGTGTGGCTCTCGTCCGGGCTGTGAAAGTCGCTGCCGCGCGAGGCCGCCAGACCGAATTCACGCGCCGTGTCGGCGTAGCTCAGGTATTCAGCCGGCGTGTGGCTGCCGGTGACCACCTCCACGCCGCGCCCGCCATGGGCCTTGAATTCGCTGAACAATGCGAATTCCTCATTGGCGCTGAATTTGTAGCGTGCCGGGTGGGCAATGACCGCCACGCCGCCCGCCTGGGTGATCCAGGTCACGGCGTCTTTCAGGCTGGCCCAGCGGTGTTCCACATAGCCGGGCTTGCCTTCGGTCAGGTACTTGCGAAAGACTTCGTTGGTCTCGCGGCAGACGCCGCTCTCCACCATGAAGCGGGCGAAATGGGTGCGCGAGATCAGCGCATGGTTGCCAGCGTATTTGAGCGCGCCTTCGTAGGCGCCGTGGATGCCAACCTTGGCCAGGCTGGCTGCCATCTCCAGGGCGCGCTGTCCGCGCCCGCCTCGCGTCTGCAGCAGACCGCGCTGCAAGGCTTCGTTGTCCGGGTCAAAACCCAGGCCAACGATGTGAACGGTCTGGTGAATGAAGGTGACTGAAATCTCGACGCCACTCAGGTAGGGCAGCTCAAGTGCCGCAGCGGCGGCAGCGGCGCGCTGCTGGCCGCCGATTTCATCGTGGTCGGTCAGTGCCCAGAGCGCCACACCGTTGGCCTTGGCCCGCGCCGCCAGTGCTTCAGGCGTGAGTGTTCCATCGGAGACGGTTGAATGGCAATGGAGGTCGGCGTTGAGGGCGGAGGACACGGGATCATTCTAAGCCGCCGCGCCGGACTGGCTACGACTCTGCCGCCTCGACCAGAAAGCGCACGCGGCGCACGCCGTTCCAGGCATCGGCGTCGAGCCGAAAGGCGAGTTTGACGCGTGTCGGCAGCGGATCGGTGTGACCGAACCAGATGCCGTCCACCGGCTGGCCCTGGTGCTTGAGTTTGAGCGCCAGGTGTTTGCCGCCGACCAGACGTTGCGACACCACCTCGAGTTCTTCGCTGAAGGTCGGCGCGGCAAAGCCCTGGCCCCAGACCTCCTTGTGCAGCGTGTCGACCAGATCGACGCGGCGGTATTCGGGTTTGAGGGGGCCATCGGTGGCCAGGCGCCTTGTGAGCGTGTCGGCATCGAGCCATTCGCTGGCGACTGCGTTCAAGCCTTCCTCGAACGTGGCCAGGTTGTCGGCAGTGATGGTGCAACCGGCGGCCATCGCATGGCCGCCAAAGCGCAGCAGCACGCCCGGATGGCGCTTGGCCACCAGGTCGAGTGCATCGCGCAGGTGAAAGCCGGCAATCGAGCGCCCAGAGCCCTTGAGCTCGTGTTCGTGACCGGGTGCTGCGCTTGCGGCGAAGACAAAGGTCGGGCGGTGCAGTTTGTCCTTGATGCGCGAGGCCACGATCCCGACCACGCCTTCGTGAAAACCGGCGTCGAAAACGCAAATGGCGGGCGGCGGTGTCTGCTCCGCATTGAACAGCGACTCGGCAATGACGAAGGCCTGCTCGCGCATCGTGCCTTCGATCTCGCGCCGGTCGCGGTTGATGCCGTCCAGCGTTTTCGCCAGTTCATCGGCGCGTGCCGGGTCGTCGGTCAGCAGGCATTCGATGCCCAGCGTCATATCGGACAGGCGCCCGGCGGCGTTGATGCGCGGACCCAGGGCAAAGCCGAAATCGAAGGTGGTCGCCGCTGCAGCTTGCCGTCCGGCTGCCGTGAACAGGGCGGCCAGACCGGGTGGCATCGTCCCGGCGCGCACGCGTTTGAGCCCTTGCGCGACGAGGCGGCGGTTATTGGCGTCGAGCTTGACCACATCGGCCACCGTGCCCAAGGCGACCAGCGGCAATAGGGTATCTAATTTTGGTTGCGCGGCGGTCTCAAAGCAGCCGCGTTGGCGCAACTCCGCGCGCAAGGCCAGCAGCACGTAGAACATGACGCCGACGCCGGCGATGGACTTGCTCTCGAAGGGGCACAGTGGCTGGTTCGGGTTGACGATGACGTCGGCCTCGGGCAGCAGCGTCTGGCCGTCTATGCTGGCTGGCAGGTGGTGGTCCGTTACCAGCACCTGCAGCCCGAGCGCACGCGCTGTTGTGACGCCTTCGAAGCTGGCAATGCCGTTGTCCACCGTGACCAGCAGGTCGGCGCCGCTGTCCTTGACGCGCTGGGCGATCGGCGGTGTCAGGCCGTAGCCATCGACCACGCGGTCCGGCACGATGTAGCTGATGTGTTTGGCCCCCAGCAGGCGCAGGCCACGCATGCCGACAGCACAGGCGGTGGCACCGTCGCAGTCATAGTCGGCCACGATGCACAGTTTTTTGTCGGACTCGATGGCATCGGCCAGCAAGCGCGCCGCCGCTGCCGCCCCAAGCAGGGTGTCGGGCGGCAGCAGGCGTGCCAGACCCTCGTCGAGTTCGACAGTGCTCTGCACGCCGCGCGCCGCGAACAACTGGGCCAGCAGTGGATGCACGCCACCCTGTTCCAGGGCCCAGGCGCTGCGCGGAGGAATGTCGCGTGCTGTCAGTTTCATAGCTGTTCCAGAAACGTGTTGGGGCTTTGCGTTGCAAAGCGCTGGCGCAGGCCCTGGAAGAAAGTCTGCGTGGTGTTGCGAAAAACCAGGGCGTTGCGCTCGCCGCAGAGCGTCAGTTGCACCGGCTCGCCGCGCTGCAGGACGGCCAGCAGGGCCGCGCATTGCTGGCCGTCCAGCGCGCGCCAGGCTTGCGCCCAGGCTGACCAGTCTTCGCTCAAGGCGGCGTCGCGCAGGCTGGTGGGAATCACCGGATCCTCTGCGCCGGCTGTTGGGGCCGCGTTGAGCGTGCCGGTGCCACTGAGCCAGAAGGAATTGACCGCTGGCAGACTGCGCGCCGCGCGCTCGTCGTTGAGCGGGTGGTGGTAGAGCAGCATCTGCATCTCGGCCTGCAGCCGTTGTACGGTAACGGCCTGCGCGCCTTGCGGCAACCAGCTTTGCACGTCGCGCCCGACCACGCGCTCCAGCGCTGCCGTGGCCAAGCCGTCAAAAAGTTCGCTGCGCGCCAGCCAGCAGTGCGGCTGCCAGTAGTGGAGTTCAATGCCGTCTTCGGCGAAGTAGGGCTGCATCGCGGCCAACAGGCGGCGCGAATCCTGTTCGGAGAACGCCGGCAGCGTCCGCCCCCCCATGGCCGCGTGCTTGGAACCAACGCGCCAGTGGCAGGGCGTGATGAAAGCCCAGGCGCCGCCGGGCAAGCCGTTTTGCAGCGCTTGCCGTGCCGCCCACGGAATCAGGCCATCGGCCAGTGGCAGCCCCAGCGCGCGTGCCAGCGCGCGTTCGTGTGGCGGCGACAGGCTGAAGGCGTCACCCGTGTTCAGCGGATCGGGCGCCAGGCGGGTCAGCAGTTTTTCGAGTTGTGCCAGCTTGAGCGTGGGCAAGGTCGTGGCGCAGGCTTCAGAACTGCAAAAAGCGTACGGAATCAGGAGGTGCATGGTGTGATTGTGCGGGATGCCACAATGACACCTGTTTCAATCCGGTTGGGCCATGCAAATTCCCTACGAACTCATCCTGGGCTGGCGCTACACGCGGGCTGGTCGTGCCACCCGGCGCAACGGTTTCATCTCGTTCATCTCGGGCGTCTCCATGCTTGGCATCGCCCTGGGCGTGGCCGCGCTCATCATCGTGCTCAGCGTCATGAATGGTTTCCAGAAGGAAGTGCGCGACCGTATGCTGGGGGTGGTGTCGCACATCGAAATTTTCGGGGCCAACGGCGCGGCCCTGCCCGATCTGGCGCGCACACTGGAACAGGTGCGTGCCCATCCGCAGGTGCTGGCGGCCGCCCCCTTCATTGCCACGCAGGCACTGCTGGCGCGCGGCGAGGACATGAAGGGCACTGTGGTGCGCGGTATCGACCCGGCGCTCGAACCGTCTGTCACTGATCTGGCAGCGGGCCTGCAGAACGCGGCCCTCAAGCGTCTGCTGCCCGGTGAATTCGGTGTCGTGCTCGGTGGTGAACTGGCGCGCTCGCTGGGTGTGCGTGAGGGCGAGAAGGTGACGCTGGTGGCGCCCAGCGGCCAAGTCACGCCGGCTGGCGTTGTGCCGCGCCTGAAGCAGATGACGGTACTTGGCAGCTTCGACTCGGGCCACTACGAATACGACTCGGCATTGGCGCTGATGCATTTGGAGGATGCGGCGCGCATCTTCCGGTTCGAAGGACCGACCGGGGTGCGCGTCAAACTGCGCGACCTGCACCAGGCGCGCCAGGTCGGCGCCGAACTCGAACGCAGCCTCAGCGGCGATCTGGTGGTGCGCGACTGGACGCGCCAGAACCGAACCTGGTTCGCAGCCGTGCAGGTGGAGAAGCGCATGATGTTCATCATCCTCACCTTGATCGTGGCGGTGGCCGCCTTCAACCTGGTCTCGACGCTGGTCATGACGGTGACCGACAAGCGCGCCGACATCGCCATCCTGCGCACGCTGGGCGCGAGTCCGCGCTCCATCATGGGCATCTTTGTTGTGCAGGGCGCCATGGTCGGCGTCATCGGCACCCTGGCCGGTCTGGCGCTGGGCCTGGGCGTGGCCTACAACATTGACGTCATCGTGCCAGCGCTGGAGCAACTGTTCCATGCCAGCTTTTTGCCAAAGGACATTTACCTGATCAGCCGCATGCCAAGCGAGCCGCAACAGGCCGACATCCTGCCGATTGCCCTGATCTCGCTGGTGCTGGCATTCCTGGCCACGCTGTACCCGAGTTGGCATGCTTCGAAAGTCAATCCGGCCGAGGCGCTGCGTTATGAGTGAAATCACACCTGCTCTTGCGGCTGATAAGTTAGGGCCCGGCGGCGAAGCAATTGTCTTGAGCGCACGCGCCCTGACCAAGCGCTTCACCGAGGGCCGCCTCGATGTGACGGTGCTGCAAGGGGTTGACCTCGATGTGCGCGCGGGCGAGACGCTGGCCATCGTCGGCGCCTCCGGTTCGGGCAAAAGCACGCTGCTGCATTTGCTCGGTGGCCTGGATGCGCCGAGCAGCGGCTCGGTCTGGCTGCAGGGGCAGGACCTGGCGCAGCAGGACGCCGCGGCGCAGGGTCGCTTGCGCAACCGGCACCTGGGTTTTGTCTACCAGTTCCACCACCTGCTGCCCGAGTTCAGCGCCGTTGACAACGTCGCCATGCCGCTGTGGATTCGGCGCATGCTGCCGGCGCAGGCGGGGCAGATTGCTGCCGACATGCTGGGTCGCGTCGGACTGCAGGAGCGCCTGCTGCACCGCCCGGCCGAACTCTCCGGTGGCGAGCGCCAGCGCGTTGCCATCGCACGCGCCCTGGTCACGCAACCAGCCTGCGTGCTGGCCGACGAGCCCACCGGCAACCTGGACCGCAGCACCGCCAACGGCGTCTTCGAGTTGATGCTGGAACTGGCACGCACCCAGGGCACGGCCTTTATCGTCGTCACCCACGACGAGTCGCTGGCCGCGCGCTGCGACCGCCAACTGCGATTGGTGCAGGGGCGCTTGTCCCGGTAGTTGCGCACGCAATGACAAAACAGGAATTTCAGGCTGCCGACTTGGCCTTGTCCCCGCGCAGCAGGGTCAGCGCCAGCACGGCTGAGGCCAGCATCAGGAACAGACTGACCGCATTGAGCACCGGCGTTGCGCCTTCGCGCATGCGGCCGTACATCATGACGGTCAGCGGCGCGTCCGATCCCACCAGCATCAGCGTGGTGTTGAAGTTCTCGAACGACATCAAAAACGAAATCGCGGCGGCACCGATCAGCGCCGGCTGCAGATAGGGCAGGGTGATGGTGGTGAACACGGCAGCGCGCGTTGCGCCCAGGTTGTAGGCCGCGTCTTCGAGTGTGCGGTCAAAGCGTTTCAGGCGCGCCGTGATGGTGAGCGTGGCGATCGAGACGATGAAGGAGAACTGCCCCAGCACCACCAGTGGCAGACCCGGGCGCAGGAAACTCAGTTCAAGCCCCCACAGGTCGTCGGCCAGGTTGGCGATGCGGCTGGCAAAAGCCAGGATCGAGATGCCCAGGATCACGCCCGGTATCACCAGCGGTGCCAGCATCAGCAAGGAGAGCGCCTGCTTGCCGCGAAACTGCGTGCGCTCGATCAGAAAGGCGTTGACGGTTCCGACCAGCACCGACAGCAGCGTGACCCATCCTGCCACCAGCAGACTGGTCCACAGGCTACCCAGCATGGCCTTGTCGGCAAACAGGCCACGGCGTGCGCTGCCCGGCGCGCCGGAGAGAAACCAGTCGAGCGTGAAGCCGCGCCAGGGCGGTGCCGGGTAGGGCGCGTCGTTGAAGGCGAACACCGCCACCACCAGCAGCGGCAAAAACAAAAAGGCGAAGAAGGCCAGCGCGTAGCACACGGTGCCGGTGCGCAGCCAGAGCGGTCGCGGTAGGGAGGGAATCATGTGTTTTGCATGACCTCGCCAAAGCGCTGACCACTGAGTTTCAGGCCGAGCCAGACGATGGCCGTGCTCAAGCCCAGCAGCAGGAAACCGAAGGCCGCACCCTGCTCCCAGTTGAAGCGCGTGATGAACTGGGTGTAGATCTGCTCGGTGAACCACTGCGAGTTCTTGCCGCCGAGCAGTGTCGGTGTCAGGTAGTTGCCCAGCGTCAGCATGAAGACCACGATGCAGCCTGCCACGATGCCGGGCGCGGCGTGCGGGATCACGATTCTCCGCAGGATGGACCAGCCGTTGCCGCCGAGATCGTAGGCGGCTTCGATCAGCGAATCGTCCAGGCTCTCGAGCGCACTGATCAGCGGCACGACCATGAACAGCATCGAGGTGTAAACCAGCCCGACCACAATCGTGGCGTCGTGGTAGAGCAACTCAACCGGCGCTGGCGTCAGGCCCAGGCGTACCATCAGGGCGGGCAGCACGCCGGACTCGCGCAGCAGAATCATCCAGCCCAGCGTGCGCACCGTTTCGCTGACCCAGAACGGGATCAGGCACAGCACGAACAGCGTCGATTTGACGCGGCCGCGCGCAATCTTGGCAATGGTCCAGGCAATCGGGAACGCCAGCAGCAGCGTGATGGCGGTGGACACGATCGACATCGTGGCGGTGCGCACAAAGGTGTTCCAGTAAAGCGGCTCTTCGATGAAGGTGCGGAACTGCGCCAGGCTCGGCTCATAGACGCGCGGGGCCACGCGTGCCCGCAGCGACAGAATGCCGAGCTCTACATGCGGCAGCAGAATGAGGCCAAGCAGCCACAGCAGCGCCGGCGCCAGCAGCAGCATGAGCAGCAATCGCGCCTGGGCGCGCGTGCCGGTGGCGTCTTCAACGGGCATGGTCGTTGCCGGTCGCAAAGCACACGGCCAGTTGCGGGTCAAAGCCGAAGTGCACACGCTCGCCCACCACCAGGTCCGACAGGTGGCCGGTCTGCGGCAGGGCGATGCGGAACTCGGTGCCGGAATTTTCTTCGTGCAGCAGCACGGCCGAATTGGCGCCATCGAACAGCAGGCTGTCGATGCGGGCCTGGTAATGCGGCACGCCGGCCTCAGTGAAGGGCGCCGGTGTACGCGACAGGCTGGCCACTTCCGGGCGCACAAAGGCCTGCACGGTATCGCCGACACGCGCGGTGCCCATCGCGCGCGCCGTGATCACCAGCCCCTTCGCGCTGGCCAGCGTCACCATAGTGCCATTGACCTGCGAGGCCCGCCCCGAGACGGCGTTGTTGGCGCCGACAAAGCCGGCCACGAACGGCGTCTGCGGCGCGTAGTAGAGATCCTGCGGCGTGCCGATCTGCTCGAAGCGGCCCTCGTTCATCACCGCCACATGGTCCGACAGCACCAGCGCTTCGGACTGGTCGTGCGTGATGTAGACAAAGGTGGTGCCGATGGCGGCCTGCAACTGCTTGAGCTCGATCTTCATGTGATCGCGCAGCTTCAGGTCGAGGGCGCCGAGCGGCTCGTCGAGCAGCAGCAGCGTGGGCTCGAGCACCAGGCTGCGCGCGATGGCAACGCGCTGCTTCTGCCCGCCCGACAACTGCTCGATGCGCTTGTCCTGCGAGCCGGGCAGGCTGACGCGCTCGAGCATGTCGCCAACCCGGCGTTTGATCTCGTCCTTGGCAACGCCGCGGCGCGTCAGTCCGTAGGCGACGTTGTCGCCGACCGACATCATCGGAAACAGCGCCAGGTGCTGGAACACCATGTTGACCGGGCGCTTGTTCGGTGGCACACCGTGCATGGTCTTGCCGCCGATGCGGACCTCGCCCGTGTCCGGGCTCAGAAAGCCCGCGATGATGCGCAGCAGCGTGGTCTTGCCGCAGCCCGAGGGCCCGAGTATGGAAAAGAAACTGCCGCGCTCCACGCTGAAAGACAGATCGTCCACCGCGCGAAAATCGCCGAAGCGCTTGCTCAAGCGCTCGGTTTGCAGGTCAGGCAGCGCTGCGCTCGTAGCAGTGCCAGACGGGGCGGTCATCGATTGATGTTTCCGGAATTCATGACACCACTGAGCTTGTCATGCCGGACCTGATCCGGCATCCATGGATTGCGGGTCAGGCCCGCAATGACAATACAACATCCTGTGTGCGCGTCGTGATAACTGAAAGTCTCAATTCGCCGCTTTGACGCGGTCCAGCACGCGGCCTTCGATGTCTTCAATGCCAGCGGGAACGGCCGGGTACCACTTCACGTTTTTCAGTGCGGCTTCGGGGAAGCTGGCGGCGAACTGGGCTTTGAGTTTGGCGTCAGCCAGCTGATCCGCGCCCTTGGAGGCGGTGAAGTTGCCAGCCGACGCGCCGACCTTGGCCGCAATTTCGGGGCGCATGTTGAAGTTGATCCAGGCGTAGGCGGCAGCGTCGTTCTTGCCCTTGGCCGGAATGGCGAAGGTGTCAATCCAGCCCAGTGCGCCGGACTTCGGTGCGATGAACTGGATCTCGGCCTTCTCGCCGTTAAGCTTCCAGCCGCCGGTGTCCCACATCATGGCGCCGACGATCTCGCCGGTGCGCATGCCGTTGAGCAACTGGTCCTTGTTGTCCCAGAAGAACTTGAGGTTGCCCTTGCAGGCGATCAGGGTCTTGCCGACCTCGTCCATCAGCGCGCCGTAGGCCTTGGGGTCGTTGTAGAGCGCAAACGGGTCTTTGCCAGCGGCGAAGGCGAAGGCCAGCAGGGTCGGGCGTTTCAGGCGCACGGCGGTCTTGCCTTTGACGTCGGCACGGCACAGGTCCGGGTAGTCACCCATCTTGGTGAGTTTGGTGTTGACGACCAGGCCATCCGTGCCCCAGATGTGGGGCAGGCCATACACCTTGCCGGCCAGTGTCGTGTTCTTCTTGGTGGCGTCAAGCATGGAGGGGATGAACAACTCGGCCTTGAGTTTGCTCAGGTCCATCGGCTTGTAGATGCCGAATTCCTGCTGCGGTCCGGTGATGCGGTCCTGCGACGGTTGCGCCAGATCGAAGCCGGCGCCGGCGGTGGCGCGCAGCTTGGAGATCATTTCTTCATTGTTGGAAAGCGTGAGCTCAACCTTGTAGCCGCTTTCCTTCTCGAACTGCGCGACGATGTCGGCCGGCGCGTAGTCGGCCCAGGTCAGCAGGCGAAACGTCTTTTCCTGCGCCAGCGCCGAGCCGGTCAGGCCGAGCGCAAGAACGCTGGCGGCAATGAGGGTGTAGTGTGCTTTCATGCGATGCTCCTTGAATGTGACAGTGCCAATTGATCGCCGCGCCAAGTTTGCAACGGCGATCCTCCCAAGTGATGATTTGCTGTAGCCTCAATGTGTCATGTGTCAAGGCTAATACCGGTGCGTGACATTCTGATGTCAATTTGTGGGGCAAGCTATGGTATTTTCCCTGTATGACCGACTGGATCGACAGCCATTGCCACCTTGATGCCACCGAGTTCGCGGCCGACGCGACCGCCGTTCGTGCGCGCGCGGCCAGTTTGCAGGTCGTGCATTGCGTGCTGCCAGCGGTCGAGGTTGGCAACTTTGAGGCCGTGCGAGTGTTGGCGCACGTCGGTGGCGACAGTTACGCGCTGGGCATCCACCCGCTTTATGTGGCGCAGGCCGACGATGGCGATCTGGCAGAACTTGACGCGCAACTGCTGCGCCACCGCGACGACCCGCGCCTGGTTGCGGTGGGCGAGATCGGGCTTGACTATTTCGTGCCCGACTTGTGTCAGCCACCGTTGCGCCAGCGCCAGGAATACTTTTATCTCGAACAGTTGAAGCTCGCGCGCAAGCATGGTTTGCCGGTGCTGCTGCATGTGCGGCGCTCGGCCGATCAACTGCTCAAGGGCTTGCGCGCGACGGCGCCAGGCCAGAACTGGCAGGGCATTGCCCATGCCTTCAACGGCAGCGAGCAGCAGGCGCAGGCCTTCCTGGCGCTGGGCTTCAAGCTCGGATTTGGCGGTGCGCTGACCTTTGAGCGCGCCCTGCAACTGCGCCGGCTCGCCAGCAGTCTGCCGCTTTCGGCACTGGTGCTGGAAACCGACGCGCCCGACATGCCGCCGCACTGGCTGTACCAGAGCGCTGCTCAGCGCGCCGGCGGCGCCCGACAAGGCCGCAATGAACCCGGCGAACTGCCACGCATCGGTGCCGAACTGGCGGCGCTGCGCAGCATCGCGGTCGATGCCTTGGCCGATGCGGTAAAGCGCAACACGCTGGCGGCGCTGCCGCGCTTGCGTGGCCTGCTGCCTGAGATCGACGCATGATGCCGTCGCAGGACCTGCTCGTGGGCCAGCCGCAACGCCTGTTCGGTCTGGCGCCGGTTGCCGGCCCCAGCACCCGTTTGCTGGTGCTGGGCAGCTTTCCCGGAGCGGCCTCGCTGGCGCGCCAGCAGTATTACGCCCATGCGCAAAATCACTTCTGGAAAATTCTGCAAGCTCTGTGGCCCGCGCAGCCGCTGCCGGAGGTGGCGGACTATGCCGGACGCTGCCGCTGGCTGCTCGCGCGTGGCCTGGGTCTGTGGGATGTCTACGCCTCCTGTGAGCGCGCCGGCAGTCTGGACAGCGCCATCCGCAAGGCCGAGATCAATGATTTCGCCGCGCTGCTGCGCCGCTGCCCGCAGCTGTGCCTCATCGCCCACAACGGCGGCGAGAGTTTTCGTCAGTCGCACGGCATCGCTGCGCTGGGGTTGCCGGTTTGCAAGTTGCCGTCCACCAGCGCGGCCAATGCGAGCTGGCGTTTCGAGCGCAAGCTGGCCGCCTGGCATGAGGTGGTGGAGAGCGCCGGACTGCTGTGAGTGCGCGTGGCCGGCGTTTGGAGATAATGCCTGCATCTTGAAAAAACGCACACCTACCCTGCCCGAAGTCAATTTCTCTGACGACGGCCCGCTGCGCCACCTGCACCTGGGGACCGAATGGATTCAGGGCACGATGGTGATGGACGAGCCGACGGCGCTCTACCACGAGTACATCCAGCGCATGATGGCCTGGTTGCTGTTCGTCGAGCCCGATTCGGTGCCACAGCGCCATGCCATGCAGTTGGGCCTGGGTGCCGCCTCGCTGACCAAGTTCAGCCACAAGGTGCTGCGCATGAAGACCACCGCCATCGAGCTCAATCCGCAGGTGCTGGTGGCGTGTCGTGGCTGGTTCAAGCTGCCGGCTGAAAACAGCCGCCTGCAGATCGTGCTGGCCGACGCCGCGCAGGAGATTCAGGACGCCAAATGGTGGGGCACGGTGGACGCGCTGCAGGTTGACCTGTACGACCATGAGGCCGCGACTCCGGTGCTCGACAGCCTGCCGTTCTATTCCCATTGCCGGCGTCTGCTGACCGCCGACGGCTGCATGACGGTCAACCTGTTTGGCCGCGCGTCAAGTTTTGCGCGCACGGTCGAGAAGATTTCAGCCGCATTTGGCGCGGACGCCGTCTGGGCCTTCAAGCCAACGCGTGAGGGCAATACCGTGGTGCTGGCGCAGCGCACCCCGCTGCGACCCAGGCGCGATGCGCTGACGCCGCGCGCCGGCGACATTCAGACCCGCTGGGGTTTGCCAGCGACCAAGTGGGTGCGGGTCTTCCGGCCCCTGCAGGGATGAACAGCAGCACCCGCCCCAAAGCAGCGGCTGCGAGCGCGTTCAGCGGTCCGTTGACGTGGCGCCACCTGGTGCAGTGGTTGCAAGCCGATGCGGTGATCAGCGCCGAGGAGGCGCAGCGCATCACGGCGCGCTGCGCCCAGGCTGAAAGCGCCCAGCATCCCTTGCTGCGCCTGGCCAGCGTCTCGGTGCGTCGCGCCAGCGATGGCAAGGCGATTGACGTTGAGTTGCTGACGCAGTGGCTGGCGGCGCGCACCGGCCTGGACTATTTGCGCATCGATCCGCTCAAGGTCGATGTCGGCAAAGTAGCCGACACGCTGAGCGCCGCCTATGCCGAGCGTCACAAGATCCTGCCGGTCCAGGTCAACGCCAGCGAAGTCGTGATCGCCACCGCTGAACCTTTTCTCACCGAATGGGTGGCCGAGGTCGAGCGTCAGGCGCGGCGCAGTGTGCGCCGCGTGCTGGCCAGTCCGCTGGAAATCCAGCGCTACACGGCCGAGTTTTTTGCCCTGGCCAAATCGGTGAAGGCGGCCAACAAGGCCGGCGGCAACAGTGGCGGCGCCAGTTTTGAGCAGTTGGTGGAACTGGGCAAGACCAGCAAGCAGATCGATGCCAATGACCAAAGCGTGGTGCAGGTGGTGGACTGGCTCTGGCAGTACGCCTTTGACCAGCGCGCCAGCGATATTCACCTTGAGCCCCGGCGCGAGCAGGGCGTGATCCGTTTTCGCATTGACGGCGTGTTGCATCCGGTCTACCAGATGCCCATGGGCGTGCTCAATGCGATGATCGCGCGCATCAAACTGCTGGGCCGCATGGATGTGGTTGAGAAGCGCCGACCGCAGGACGGCCGCATCAAAACCCGAAATCCGGGGGGCGACGAGGTCGAGATGCGCCTGTCGACGCTGCCGACCGCTTTTGGCGAGAAGATGGTGATGCGCATCTTCGATCCCGACACCACGGTCAAGGACCTCGACGCCCTGGGTTTTTCCGATCATGACGCGCAGCGCTGGGAGGCGCTGGTCAAGCGCCCCAATGGCATCATTCTGGTTACGGGCCCGACCGGGTCCGGCAAGACCACCACGCTGTACGCCACCTTGAAGCGGCTGGCGACGGAAGAGGTCAATGTCAGCACGATCGAGGACCCGATCGAGATGATCGAGCCCGCCTTTAACCAGACCCAGGTCCAGGTGCAGCTTGACTTCGGTTTCCCGCAGGGCGTGCGCGCGCTGATGCGCCAGGACCCCGACATCATCATGGTCGGCGAAATCCGTGACCAGCAGACGGCCGAGATGGCGGTGCAGGCCGCGCTGACCGGGCATCTGGTGTTCTCCACGCTGCACACCAACGACGCGCCCTCGGCCGTGACACGCCTGCTTGAACTCGGCGTGCCGGCCTACCTGATCAACGCCACGCTGCTGGGCGTGCTGGCACAGCGTCTGGTGCGCACGCTGTGCCCGAAGTGCAAGCAGCCCGACAGCCACAGCACACGCGAGGCGTTGGCGCAACTGGTCAAGCCGTGGCCAGTCGACGGCCCTTACCAGCCCTTCAAACCGGTTGGCTGCGTTGACTGCCGCATGACCGGTTTTCGGGGACGCATGGGGCTTTATGAATTGCTGGAGGTCAGCGAAGCCCTCAAGGAACAGGTCAACCGTGAGCCCAACACCGACGCGCTCAGGCGCCAGGCGGTCAGCGACGGCATGCGCCCGCTGCGACTGGCCGGTGCGCTGCGGGTCGCGCAAGGCCTGACGGTGATGGACGAGGTCTTGTCGACCACGCCGCCTGTGCGCTGACCCGGGTCACTTGCGCGACATAGGTGGAACCCACATTACAGTTGCCTGTGTTTCACATGCAAAATCATCTATCCGAAATTTTTCGAGGAGCAAATGAATGAATATAAAAAGTCAAAAAGACTTTTTCTCGGGTCTCATGTTCATGGCAGTGGGTATCGCCTTTGCCTGGGGTGCCACCACCTACACCGTGGGCACGGGTGCCCGCATGGGTCCGGGTTACTTCCCTCTTATGCTAGGTATCCTGATGGCGATATTGGGTGCCATCGTCACCTTCAAGTCCCTGGTGGTTGAGACCGAGGATGGCGAAAAAATTGGCAAATGGGCCTGGAAGCCCTTGTTCTACATCATCGCTGCAAACTTGGTCTTTGGCGTACTGCTGGGCGGACTGCCCAGCATCAAGGTGCCGGCAATGGGCCTGATTGCGGCCATTTACGCTTTGACCTTCATATCAAGCATGGCCGGCGATGAATTCAAGTTCAAGGAAGTCCTGGTGTTGTCCACAGTACTTGCCGTCATGAGCTACCTGGCTTTCGTCCTGGTGCTCAAACTGCAGTTCCCGGTCTGGCCGACCTTTATCACGGGTTAGAAAGAGAACAACAATGGATCTGATCGCAAATCTCTCGCTCGGTTTTGGCGTGGCCTTCACGCCGATCAACCTGATGTACGCCTTCATCGGCTGCTTTCTGGGCACCGTCATTGGCGTGCTGCCTGGTATCGGTCCGGTGGCCACCATTGCCATGCTGCTGCCCGCCACCTATGCGCTGCCACCGGTGTCGGCCCTGATCATGCTGGCCGGCATTTACTACGGCGCGCAATATGGCGGCTCCACCACTGCCATTCTGGTCAACCTGCCGGGTGAGACCTCGTCCGTGGTGACGGTGATTGACGGCTACCAGATGGCACGCCAGGGCAGAGCCGGTCCGGCGCTGGCGGCTGCCGGTCTGGGTTCCTTCTTCGCCGGTTGCGTCGGCACCCTGGTGCTGGCGGCGTTCGCCGTGCCTCTGACCGAAGTCGCCTTCAAGTTCGGCCCGGCCGAATACTTTTCGCTCATGGTGCTGGGCCTGGTCGGCGCGGTTGTGCTGGCCTCAGGTTCCCTGATCAAGGCCGTCGGCATGATTTTGCTGGGCCTGCTGATGGGCCTGGTCGGCACCGATGTGAACTCGGGTGTGGCACGCTTCAGTTTTGATGTGCCGGAGTTGACCGACGGCATCGGCTTCATCGTCATCGCGATGGGTGTTTTTGGCTACGGCGAGATCATCATGAACCTGGGCAAGCACGAGAGCGAGCGCGAAGTGTTCACGGCCAACGTCACAGGCTTGTGGCCAACCAAGGAAGACTTCAAGCGCATGATACCGGCCGTGCTGCGTGGCACGGCGCTGGGATGCGTGCTCGGTATTTTGCCCGGTGGCGGTGCGGTGATGGCGGCGTTTGGTGCCTACACCATTGAAAAGAAGACCAAGCTGCAACCCGGTGAAGTGCCGTTTGGCAAGGGCAACATTCGAGGCGTGGCTTCGCCTGAATCGGCCAACAATGCCGCTTCGCAAACCTCCTTTATCCCGCTGCTGACACTGGGCATTCCGCCCAATGCGGTGATGGCCCTGATGGTGGGCGCGATGACGATCCACAACATCCAACCCGGCCCGCAGGTCATGACCAGCAACCCCGAACTGTTCTGGGGTCTGATCGCCTCGATGTGGATCGGAAACGCGATGCTGATCATTTTGAACCTGCCACTGATCGGGATCTGGATCAAACTGCTGAGCGTTCCCTACCGCTGGCTGTTTCCGGCGATTGTTCTGTTCTGCGCCATCGGTGTTTATTCGACCAACAACAACACCTTTGACATCTGGTTGGTGGGTGTGTTCGGCTTCATCGGCTATCTGTTCATCAAACTCGGGGCCGAGCCGGCACCGCTGCTCTTGGGCTTCATCCTGGGGCCGATGATGGAAGAAAATCTGCGTCGCGCCCTGCTGCTCTCACGTGGCGACTGGAGCGTGTTTGTAACGCGCGGCCTGTCGGCCAGCCTGCTGGCGGTGGCGGCCTTCCTGCTCGTCATCGTGCTGCTGCCGTCGATCAAGCAGAAACGTGAAGAGGCGTTTGTCGAGGACTGATTCGGTATCAGCCCACAAGAAAAAGGCTCCTGCGGGCAAGCCCCTCTCTTCCCGTGTTGTTTTTTGCAACCTGAAATTTAGGGACTTTGCCCCCAAGTAGGCACCCCAAGACACCCTCGCCCGAGGGTGTCTTGCTTTATACCAAGCTAATTAGGACTCTTCAAAGTAGTCCATATCCAGTTTCTTGACGATATACGTGGTCGTTGGTGATACGCCCACATTGAATTCAAGCATTAAATTCGCCAGTTCTTCGCCGTCAATCAATACAACCTTTTGAGGTAAATGTTTCACGTATTGCTTTGCTTCATCTGTAAATCGTGAAGTGGTAAGCATTACGCCTTTTGAAGCACTTTTACCCACCAGACTACCGACAAAATTCTGTACATGTGGACGACCAACGGGATTAGTCCAGCGTTTGGCTTGAAGATAGATTAAATCTAAACCCAATCGGTCTTCTTTAATGACCCCATCAATGCCTTCATCACCACTTTGACCAATTGCTTTACCTGCGTCTATTCTTGAACCGCCGTAGCCCATGGCTACCAATACATCAACCACCAGTTGTTCAAAGAATGCAGGTGTAGCAAGTAAAACTTGCTGTAATAACGACAATGCCAAATCTTTGCGTAATGATTGATAGCTGGATTCCAAACGCTCTTCGGGCGTTTCATCATTTACTATCAATACTTCGCTATTAGTGGTTACATCTTGCGTCGAATCATTAGGACTGGCTTGGTGAAAGGTTTGAAACTCTGGATACTGTTTAAGCGATTTAACATCCAGCTTTACGGGCTTACTTGCCAATAAATCTAAACCCCGTTGTGTAATCTTAAAAATTCCTCGGCCAGTGGATTCAACCAATAAAGCTTTGCCAAAATAAGTTCGAGTCCATGCAATGCGATTCATGAACTTGGTTTGTTTGCCACTTGGAAGGATTTCCGCTAATTCATCAGGTGTCAAATTGAATTTAACTGCCAAATGGTCAGATACATCATTCTTTGTATGTATATTGCCATCGGCAATGTAAGCAAGAAATGGAAGAAACATTTCTTGAAATGTTGGCATGGTCATGAAAGACCCCTATCTATTTGATTAAGAGGTCTTCCAGCTTCCCGCCTTTGGCGATGTGTTCTTTCACCCATAGAGGCGTTGCACCCTTACCACCCGCCCAAGTCTTCTCGGGATTAGCGGGGTTGGCATATTTAGGGGGCAATTTGGCCTTTATGGGCTTTGTCTTGGGGGTCGCTATACCCAAACCCAATTCGGAGGCTGTAAAGCCGTATTTAGCCACCGTGGCCTTTGTGGCGGTGAGAGCCGCTTGCCTGCTCTCTGCCAATAGAGCCTGTCGCTCGGCTTCCAGGCTGGCAATTTTCTTATCTAACTCCGCTACTTTGGCATCGGTCATCTATGACTCCATTGGTTAAAGGGCAATGGAGGGGATGATACACGGTATAGAAGGCAGCTTAATAGCTTTATCGTCAAAGTAATTTAGATAAACTCTTTTGAACAGAATCTTCGGCGATTTTGAGTTGCTTTCTAGCCTTTTCAAGTTTATCCAAATTCTTTTTTACAAATGCATCTTGCACATTTTTTGGTATGTATTCAATGTAATATTCGCCAAAATCCTTCTTTGCTATGGTCAATTTTGATGCCCCATCCGCCAAATCGGATACTATTTGTTTTCTTATCACGGAGAAATAGAAATTATAGAATTGCATATTTATAGGGTACGTTGTGTTTAATGACTCCAACACAAAACACAAATTGCTTGCATTGAATTTTCCATTAACGTAATGAGTTCTCCCCAAAGAACCTGCTGCACTAGCTGCATACACAATGGCCTCAGCCTCATGCGAATATGAAGAGTGAGTTTTCCATTCTTCAGAAGCAGTTATAAAAGGATAGTCTCCACAATCATCACACTCATTGCTGGGCAGAATGCCATCTTGACTTTTGAATAAATCATTGACTTTTACCATAGCATAACCTGATGTACTATTAGCCTGAGATTGAATGCCAGCACAATTAAGAATACTATCTTTGTATATTTTTCTTTTCACGCATGTGTTTGCAATCTCGTTACCATTCGTAATTGCATCAAATATTTTCTGTTCAAGAGAACCCCATCCATTGTGCTTATCAATCTTTCCTTTGTGTTGAATGCTTACAAAGCCATCGTCTTCTAAGTTATAAAACAGAACATCATCATTTGGATTGTGTGGTGTTTTGGTAAAGCCAAAAATAGCTGTATTGACCGACCGATTTTGCTCGGAAAACAATTTATATGGCATTTTGATTATGAAATCCAGTTTTGCTATTTTCAAGATTTTATCAGTGTAATTGCCGTGATTCTTCGTCAAAGTTGGAGTTGGCATTATGATTATAAGTTTTCCATTTGGCTCCAAATAGTCCAATGCTTGCTTGGTAAATTTAATGGAATTATTATTTTCGTATGGTGGATTAATGATAACCTTGGTAGGTTTCATGTTCTTAATATATTTTAAGAGGTCACCGTCACTCCCGTTGACAGTGCCGTCTTGTGCCTCATTTAGTAGGCTGCTTCGATATAATAGATTAGTTCTACCATCACCATGCAGAAACAGATTTGAGCATGCCAAAGAAAAGAGAACGGAGTCAATTTCGAATCCTATGAGTTGCTTCTCCTTAATATGATCAATTTTCACAGCATTACCCAAGGCCAATTTAGTCATGACTTCCATAGACTCCATAAGGAAGCCACCTGAACCCGTACACGTATCCAATACAACATCGTCCTTAGTTAATCTCGCAAGTTTGACCATTAAGCCTTTGATGTGATCTGGCGTCAGTATGATGTTTTTATTTTCAGCTTTCCCCGCCCTTTCCAAAAATATCTTATAAGCACGACCCAAAATGTCTTGTTTTTCGTCGTTTTTGAAAGGCAAGAATATTTTGGTCTCTATCGTATTAATAATCTTTTTGTATTCATCAAGTGAAAAATCAATGTTCTTTATGAATGAGAATTTATCATGCCAATTAAATGCCTTTGACAAATTATTTATTTTGCTTTTAAGCTGACCTGCAATGGCTTGAATGATTGCAGCATTTAAATTGAATGCTTCTAACACAATTGCTTTTGTCGTAGCCAATTCTTCATCAGATGGCTTTTGTATGCCCTTATATGTGCTGCGGAAATTGTTGCTATTCAATGCAATCATAATTCCAGAAAAGAATAGACTTCTGTCGCTATCTCGGACCTTGTTTCCGTCGTGAAACTGCTTATTCAGTGATTTTAAAACTGTAATTAATGCCTCTGTTGTTATGAGTTCTCCGCATATTATTTTTTTATAAGACTTCTCAAGGTCAACAATTTTCAATAGCACGTCTGCAATATTCGGAAATGTATTTATCTCACTTTGTAAATAGCGTTTATAGTAGTACGTAATCTTTAAGTCATCGTCCTTTTGACCAGATATCGCAATTCCAATAATATCCTTTTGTATATTATTTGTTGCCATATAGAATTTCACTTCTTTTTCGGCAGCTTTATGATTTGTAGCCTTTGCTTCCACAACAATCGAGAAATCACCTGAGTCTTTAAAAAAGTCTGGATAGCCCTTTGAGGCCGTTCCTCTTTTTGACATAAAACCATAGATGTCAGGAATGGCAGAGGCTTCAATAAATGAATCGTCTTTGTGAAATGTTCTAAATATGTTTGATGTTATTGTCTCGCTAGATTTTGCCTTTGCCATATGTCATCCCTGTTCTTTTGGTTTAATACCAAATTACAGGAATAAAAATTAAATGCAATAAATTCGGGGTCTATTTCACTATAAAACCTAACTATTTATTGCAGAAGTCTATGGTTCTGCTATAACAATCTATAAGAGGTATAGAAATGAGCAAAAAACAAAGACAAAAGAACATCAGCATGGACGAAGACCTGTTAACGCAGGTGGAAGCGTTATGCACCGTGCTACACACGAACTTCACCAATAAAACCAAGGAGCTATTGGTGAATTGGAAGATTGAAGAGTTAAATCGGCTTAAAGCCATTGCTCCTGAATTGCTTGCTGAATATCATCAGGAACTATTGAAAGCATCCAAGGAAGTCACCTCGTAAGAGGCTCTAATACCCATTGAATTCAGTAGGAAATTGTCAATAGAAATGGAGCGTAGCTCCAAATAAAAACAATGAATTCTTATTGCATTAAATCCCAATTCGCTTTATGATTGCGGTGTTTTAATGACACGGCGAAACGAATGGTTAAAGTGAGCAAGGCATGGATTCCAAGTGCCTTTAATGGTATTCAATACAATACCTGTAAGAATCCGAAGTGTGAGAACTACGGATTGGACCCCGAGCTTCACCCCAAGGCGTATCGCATTACCTACGGCGGTAAAGCGTTGCCTTTACTCCAATGCGTTAAATGTGGCGAAGTGCCACCCATTAAAAGCAATCAAGGCATTGATGAAGAAGTGAAGCGTCTTATTGCCCATACGATGGGCGACAAGCCCCTTTCCTGCCTTAATGAAGAATGTCTTAACCATGGGGTGCCCGTGGGCACCAAGAAGGCTTATAGAGCCTTTGGCAAAACCGCCAGCGGTACACAACGGTATCGCTGTAATGCGTGTTTAAAGACGGTATCCAAGCCCAAAGCTTCCAGTGGACAACGGGATACCTATCACAACCTCGACATTTTTAAAATGTTGGTCAACAAAGTGCCATTAAGCCGTATTGTTGATATGTTGGGTATTTCGTGGTCTCTGTTGTATAACCGTATTGATTACATCCATGCTCAATGCATGCAATTCGCTGGCAATCGGGAAAGCAAGCTTTCCACAATGAACATTGAACGCCTTAACATTGCGATTGACCGCCAAGAACACGTTATTAACTGGTCCGAGCGTAAAGACAAGCGTAATGTGGTGTTATCCGCTATTACAAGCGTTGATAACACAACCCATTATGTATTCGGCGTACATCCGAACTTTGACGGTAATGCGGATAGGAGTGTTATTGAGGCCTTGGCCGTTTCCAATGGCGATTCCGCATTGGCGGCTCCGCTGCGGGAAACCGCACGGTATTGGACCCAAGCGGATTACACCGATTCGGTAAACAATAGCGTAAGTCGCCCCTTTAAAACGGGCAACTTAATGTCCAACGTCAAGAAGAAATACGTGGCATTGGAGAGTCGTGAAGACGTTGAAAACTTCGACGACAAAACAGAAGACGAACAATTGCCCAGCTATGGATTACAAATCCATAGCGAGTACACGATGATTGCCCACTTCTACTTTTTAAAGGCTTTAATGCCCAATGTGAAGAAGTGGCGTTTCTTTCTGGACCAAGAATCAGGCATTCGGGCTGCTTGCTTGGCCGTATTCAAGGATGAAGTCCAAGCACATAAAGCCGAAGCGTTTTATGTATCCATCAATAAACGGATGACGGTGGATGAAAAACGCCAAATCACAGGTGCTTCAAAAGCACTATTGAGGGAGCGTAAAGCCGACTTCCCCAATAAGACGGACAATGAAATCAAGTTGGAATTGTTAAAGGAAGCCATATCCAATGTTAGTCACATTGGATTATGGAAGGATAGGTGGGTAAAGCATCCTTTACCCGATATGTCGGAGCCCGAAAAGGCCATGTGCTGGATTACAGAACATAAGGCCTTTGATGAAGACCATGTGGCATGGTTGTATAACAAAGCCACGCTCCACGGAGTGGATAGCTTCTTTGAGAAGGTTAGACGGCGTATATCGCTGTTTGAACGTGCCGTGCGTTCGTCTGCGAATGACGGACGTACATGGAATGGTTACAGTGCCTATAACCCCGCCATGGTGGGCAAGTTGTTGGACATCTTCCGAGTGGTCCATAACTACATTGACGTTCGTAAGAAAGACGGCATAACCACAACGGCGGCTATGCGTCTCGGACTGGCTAATGCACCCCTGTCCTATAAGGACGTGCTGTATTACGAATAAGGGGGCGTAGCCACCATGACAAAGGGAGCCAGTTGGCTCCCTTGTTTTTTGCCTACTTATTTGTAGGCTGGTTTAGACCCCATTCTTCGAGGGAGGCTTTGAAAAAAGCAACACGGGAAGAGAGGGGCTTGTCCTGCGGGAGCCTTTTTTTGTGGGCTCGGGTTTTACTATGCTGTTACCCAACTTTATGAGCCCCATTTTGGCTCCACTTGATGAACGGCTTTTAACGGTTCATCGTCAGCAATGCAGCGGGATGGTGACCTGCAAGCAGCTAAACCAGTCCCTCGTCTCAGTCGCAACTGAAACAAGTTGCAGATTGGCTTTTAGGGAGTAAGCGCAGGGTATTTTGCAATTAGGGCAAATTGGGCATAACCTGTCCATAATTCAACATGCTGCCAGAACCCGCCATGAAGATCAAAGAGGCGAAATCACACCCGTCGGGGGAGGGGGAGGGCGTGAGCGTCACCTCCGCAGCCAGCGACGACGCATTGCGTAGACGTGCTGAAGCCATCGCGCAACATGAGCATGCAGGGTTGAACGATCAGACGGAACTCGCGTGGCCTGGGCCGGCACAGCAAACGCTGCACGAACTGCGCGTGCACCAGATTGAACTGGAAATGCAAAATGAAGAACTGCGCCGCGCACAGGCCGAGCTTGACATTCAGCGCGAACGCTACTTTGACATCTATGACAACGCGCCGGTTGGCTATTGCATCGTTAACGACCGGGAATTGATTGTCGAGGCCAACCTCACAGCGGCGACCCTGCTCGGCGTCGCCCGCAATGCGCTCATCAAGCAACCCATCTTTCGCCTCCTGCGGCACGAAGGTCGGCCTATTTTTCATCAGATGTGCCAGCGACTCCTGGCTGGTGGTGAGCCGCAAACTTGCGAAGTGCAGCTAGTCGAGAATGACACAGCGCATACCTGGGTCCATCTGACTGCCAGTGCTGCGCATGATGATGCAGGCAAACCCGTGATGCGCATTGTGCTGAGCGACATCAGCGAGCGCAAACGAATCCAGTCTGAACTCCAGAACATAAGGGAGTTTTCGGAAAACATCGTTGAAACCATGCGCGAACCGCTGCTGGTGCTCAACGCCAGACTGGAAGTCGTCTCGGCGAACCCCGGCTTCTACAAGACCTTCAAGGCATCGCCGGCGCAAACCATCGGCAAGGCCATCTATGACCTCGGCGACGGGCAATGGAACATTCCGAAGCTGCGCGTGCTGTTCGAGGAAATCATTCCCAATTCATCGGTGTTCGATGGCTATCTGGTGGAGCATGATTTTCCCGGAGTCGGGCGCAAGACCATGATCCTCAATGCCAGAGAGATTATTCAGCAGAGCAGGGGCCAGAAATTCATCCTGCTCGTCATGGAGGACATCACCGAGCGTCAAATGGCGGAAGGGCTGGTGCGCCATCATCTGGCCTACTACGACGCACTGACCAGGTTGGCGAACCGGGAACTGCTCAAGGACCGACTGCTGCAGTCGATGAAGGCCGGTCAGCGAAGCGGGCGTTATGGCGCCCTGGTATTCCTGGACATCGACAACTTCAAGTCGCTCAATGACACGCAAGGGCATGCCGCCGGCGACTTGCTGCTGATGGAAGTGGCCGAACGGTTGCGCAATTGTGTTCGCCAGATCGACTCCGTGGCCCGTTTTGGTGGTGATGAGTTTGTTGTGCTCCTCAACGACTTGCCCGCCGACCGGGCGCAGGCCCGCAGTCAGGCTGGATTGGTGGCCGAGAAAATCCGCAGTGTTCTGGCCATCCCCTATGCCTTGCAGGTGGCCAGCACCGAGGGCAGTTTGCCGCAGCCCCTGATACACAACTGCACCGCCAGCCTCGGCGTGGTGCTGTTCCTGGGTCGGGAGTATTCGGAGGAAGAAATCATCAAGTGGGCCGATTTGGCGATGTACAAGGCCAAGGACGAAGGGCGCAACACCTTGTGCTTCTTTGACTCCCTGATGCAGATCGAGAACACGGCGCGTGTAGTTCTGGAAGAAGACCTGCGCGAAGCGCTCCTGAAAAAGCAGTTCACCGTCTATTATCAGGCCCAGGTTAGTGGCAAGAGCGAAATAACGGGCGTTGAAGCACTGCTGCGCTGGCAGCATCCGGTACGTGGCTGGGTGACCCCGTACGAGTTCATTCCGAAGGCGGAAACGACGGGGCTGATCCTTCCTCTGGGCTTGTGGGTTCTGGAGACGGCCTGCACCCAGCTGGCGCTGTGGGCCTTGCGCCCCGGAACTGCACACCTGACGATTGCGGTCAATGTCACCGCGCGTCAGTTCCATCAGGCAGATTTTTTGGACCAAGTGATGGCGGTGGCAGAGCGCACCGGCGCCAATCTCAATCGACTCAAATTGGAACTCACAGAAAGCGTGCTGATCGCCGATGTCGAAAGTGTCATCACCAAGATGAACACGCTCAAGAACAAAGGCGTCAGCTTTTCCCTGGACGACTTTGGCACCGGTTATTCATCGCTGTCCGCACTGAAACGCCTGCCGTTGGACCAGCTCAAGATCGGTCAGAATTTTGTGCGCGACATTCTGGTTGACCCGGATGACGCTGCCATCGCCAGAATGGTGGTCGCCTTGACTGAAAGCATGGGCTTGGCAGTGATCGCCGAGGGGGTTGAGTCCGAAGCACAGCGCGACTTTCTCGCCGGCCTGGGTTGTCACAACTACCAGGGCTATCTGTTCAGCGAGGCGCTGCCGGCAAAGGAGTTCGAGGCGCTTATGGCGCGATTGCGAGCCTGATTTCTGGCATATGCGGAACCGCAAAAGGGTTCCCGTATGGCGCCTTCGGCATGATACGGGCTACAGATCGAAAGAGCGGCCGCAATGACGCCAACGATCAGTGCAGTTCCTGCAGCGGCGCCGGGCGCCACTTGGCGAGCTTGTTTTCGACGTGGGTCATCGCGTATTCCGCGGCCAGCGCCACGACCATGATGATGACAATGGCCGCATACATGCCGGCGGCGTCGAAAGAGCCCTTGGCCACATTGATGAGCAGACCGATGCCGTAACGGGCGCCGACGAACTCACCGACGATGGCGCCGACGATGGCAAAGCCGAAGCTTACATGCAGCGAGGCAAAGATCCAACTCATGGCCGAGGGGATCACCACCGAGCGCGTCAGTTGCCAGCCTTTGGCGCCCAGGATCTGCGCGTTAGCGAGCAGGTTGCGGTCAGCCTCCACCACGCCCTGAAAGGCGTTCGAGAACACAACGAAGAACACCATGACAAAGGACAGCGCCACCTTGGAGGTTAGACCCAGGCCAAAGATCATGATGAAGATCGGGGCCAGCACCACGCGCGGTACCGAGTTGATGACCTTGATGTAGATCGAGAACACATCGGCCAGCATCCGGTTGCGTCCGAGCGCGATGCCGGCAATGATGCCGGCGATGGAGCCCGAGAAAAAGCCCAGCAATGATTCTTCCATCGTCACCCAGAGGTGGAACCAGAGCGGACCTTCGGAAGTGCCTTCCAGGATCCACTCCTGCAAACGCAGCACGATGGCCCACGGGCTGGAGAAGAAGAAGGGGTCGATCAGCTTGAAGCCAACCGCCAGTTGCCAGCCGCCGAGAAAGACGACCAGAATGAAGTAGCGCCAGAAGTAGACAGCAAAGTGGCGCCGGCGCGCGGCCAGTGCGGCTGCGGCCTCGATCTCGGCATCTGAAGTGCCGGGCTGAAAGACAGGTGCGTTGGGTTTTGTTGTGTTGGTCATGGTGGTCATGGTGGTCATTCAGGCAACCCGGGATTCGTCACGCGCAGCGCCACGCAGCACTTCGTCACGCAGGTCTTCCCAGATCGTGCGTGCGATGTCGATGAAGGCTTTGTCATAGCGGATTTCGCTCACGATGCGCGGGCGCGGGATGTCGATGGTGTAGACCGATTTGACGGTGGCTGGCCCTGAGGTCAGCACAAAGACCTTGTCGGCCAGCGCAATTGCTTCTTCCAGGTCGTGGGTGACGAACACCACGGAGGCCTTGGACTGCGACCAGAGTTTGAGCAGTTCTTCGTGCATCAGGACGCGGGTCTGCACATCGAGTGCAGAAAACGGCTCGTCCATCAACAGGATTTGTGGCTCGTTGATAAAGGTCTGGGCCAGTGAGACGCGCTTGCGCATGCCGCCTGACAACTGGTGCGGATACTTGGTCTCATGCTGGGACAGGTTGACCCGGGCCAGCCAGTCGCGCGCCTTGGCATAGGCCTGCTCTTTGGGCATGCCCCGAAACAGCGGACCGGTCACGACGTTGTCGATCACGCTGCGCCATGGAAACAGGGCATCGGTCTGAAAGACAAAACCAATACGTGGGTCGATGCCGTTCACCGGCGCACCCATGACGCGAACTTCGCCGGCCGAGGGTTTGGCCAGGCCGGTGACCAGGTTCAGCGTGGTGGATTTGCCGCAACCAGTCGGGCCGACCACCGCCACGAATTCGCCACGCGCGACGCTCATGTTGAACTCGCGCAAGGCGGTCATGGACTTGCCGTCCGGCGTCAGGAAACGCCGGCTGACGTTGATCAGTTCGATCGCCGGGCTGTTGTTGTCAGGGGTCATGGGTGTGATGGCTTTACTTGGCGTTCTTGACGAACTCGGTGGTGAAAGTCTTGGACAGGTCGATGGATTTGCCTTTGACGTTCTTGGAGAAGGCCGACAACACGGCCAGCACCGTTTCTGGTCCGCCGGTCGGCATCACGCCGTCGGGCGTGAACATGGCCTTGCCGTCGGCCAGTGCCTTGATGTAGCCGTCCTTGTCACCGGCGTAAAAGTCTTTGGGCATCTTGTCGGCGATCTCGGCCGCGCTGTGTGTATTGATGAACTTGAGCGTCTTGACGAAGGCGTTGGCAAGCTTCTGGACCAGGGGTTTGTTTTTGGCCACCCAGTCGCTCGACATGTAAAGCGAGGCGGCCGGGTAGGTGCCACCCAGGGCTGCCTTGGTCTTTTCAACGGTTCGCATGTCCACCAGGATCCGCGCTTCGCCGGTCTTGAGCATGCGCGAAATGGTGGGTTCGGTTGTCATGCCCGCCTGGATTTTGTCCTGCTGCATGGCCATGATGAAGGTGGTGCCGGCGCCGACCGGTATGGTGCTGAATTCGCCCAGTGGCACGCCGGACTTCACCATCAGGTACTGCGACAGGAAGTTGGTCGACGAACCCAGCCCTGTCACGCCCAGGCTCTTGCCGCGCAGGTCGGCCATGGATTTGATTTCCGGGTGCTTGGTCGAGACCAGTTCGACCTCGCCCGGGGCCTGGCTGAATTGCACCACCGACTGCACGTATTTGCCCTTGGCCTGCAGATCGACGCAGTGGTCGTAGAAACCGACCACGCCCTGCACAGCACCGGCCAGCATTTCATTCTCGGCGTCGACGCCCGAGGCTTCGTTGAGCAACTCGACATCGAGTCCCTCGGCCTTGAAGTAGCCCAGGCTTTCGGTCAGCTTGGCCGGCAGATAAATCTGCTTTTCATAGCCGCCAATGATGATGGTGACCTTGTCGGCGGCCAGAGCGGCGGAGGAAGCTACTACAACAGCGGCCAGTGTCAAGGCCTGGAACAAGCGGCTTGGGCTAAGTTTGAATTTCATGGGATCTCCTGGGTTGATCGGATGGCGAACGATAGTGGCATGAGGCTTTCAATCGGCTTTCAGTCTGCTTATCCTAGGGTAAGTACCTAGATTGCGTCGGCGTCTATGATCGGCCATCATTTTTCAGAGCCTACTTTAGCTGCAAGCCATGCGAATCCTGGTCGTCGAAGACAACGTCGAGTTGGCGCAATGGTTGCAGCGCAACCTGCGCCAGCAGCAATATGCCGTTGACTGGATCGACAACGGGGTTGATGCCGACTTCGCGCTGCGCTGTGAACACTACGATCTGGTGATTCTGGACCTGGCACTGCCCCGGATGAACGGACGCGAGGTGCTGCAGCGCCTGCGGGCGCGACAGGATGCAACGCCGGTACTGGTGCTGACCGCCAACAACAGCGTGCAGAGCCGGGTTAGCGAACTCGATGAAGGCGCGGACGACTACATGGCCAAGCCCTTTGAAGTCGAGGAACTTGAGGCGCGCATCCGCATGCTGCTGCGCCGTGCCGCAGGCCAGCCGAGTCCGGTGATCAGTTCCGGCGACCTGAGCTACAACACGAACACACGTGAATTCAGGATTGGGCAGCAAGCCCTGGCACTAACACCGCGCGAGCGCGCAGTGCTGGAGGTCCTGATACGCAAGGTCGGCGCCACGGTGACCAAGCAGGCACTGGCGCAAAGCCTGTTTTCGCTCGATGAAGACGTATCGACCGAGGCGATCGAAATCTATGTTTATCGCTTGCGCAAGAAACTCGAAACCAGTTCGGCCCGGATCATGACTTTGCGTGGGCTGGGTTACCTTCTGCGCCAGACCGGCCATGAGTAGAAGCCTCAGAAATCAGTTGCTGGCATGGGTCCTGCTGCCATTGGCCAGCGCGGTCGCGATTGATGCCTGGCTTGAGTACCGAAGCTCGGTCGATACCGCTTCTGTGATCCAGGACAACATGCTGCTCGGCTCGGCGCGAATGATCGCCGAGCAGATCAGCTTTGAGAATGGTGCGTTTGAGCACCTGATCCCGCCCGCTGCGCTGGAGCTTTTCGAGTCCCAGAACGCGGACCGGATTTATTACCGGGTGACCACTGGTGGCGGCCATTTGCTGGCGGGATACACCGACCTGCCCGTGCCAAAAGCCGCTGCTTCATCCGAATCCCCTTACTACTTTGGCGCCACGATGCGCGGCGAAGCGGTGCGCGTGGTGGCCTTCTTCCAGCCGGTGATCGGCAACCCGTCCGCCTTGCCCGTGGTTGTGGAAGTGGCGCAAACCATGCGCGGGCGTGAGCAACTGACCGGCAAACTCTGGCTCCACGCGGTGGAACAGCAGGTGCTGATACTGGCGCTGGTCGCAGTCTTCATCCTGTTTGGGCTGCACCGCGGCCTACAGCCCCTGATCCGCCTGCGCAACGATGTCCGTTCGCGTCAGGAAGGTTCGTTGCAGCCCCTGCAGAACAACGGTGTGCCAGCGGAGTTGCTGCCGCTGGTTGAAGCCTTTAACGACTACATCGCCCGTCTGGAAAATTACACCAATCGGCGTGGCATCTTCATCCAGAACGTCGCGCACCAGTTGCGCACGCCGCTGACCGTGCTGACGACCCAGATCAGCGATGCCCTGCGCGCGCCGGACAAGCCATCCGCTGATGGGTCGCTGCTGGCCGCGCGCCGCACGCTGCAGCAGACCGCCCGACTGGTGAACCAGTTCCTGACTCTGTCCTCGGCGCAGGCCTTCGTCGCCACCCGAAAGCCCATGCGCACGCAGGACTGCTGCGAGCTTGTCCAGACGGTGCTGGAAGACCTGGCGCTGCAGGCGCACGGCAAGGGCATCGATCTCGGTTTCGAGCGGCTCGGCGGCGAGGCCGTGATTCTGGCCGATGCGGTGGCGCTGCGCGAAATCACGATGAACCTGCTTGACAACGCCATCCGCTATACGCCGGAAAACGGCACTGTGACAGTGCGAGTCGAGTCGGGTGCTGGCAAGTTGGTACTGGCGGTGGAAGACAATGGCCCGGGCGTGGTGCAGGAGAACCGGGACAAGATCTTTGAGCGCTTCTTTCGCGTTGACGGTAGCGAAGCCGGCGGTAGCGGCCTTGGACTGGCGATTGTCAGGGAACTGGTCGAACAGTGCGGCGGTGTGATCCGGGTCGGGACACCACCCCAGGGCGGGCACGGCCTGTTGGTGCTGGTTGAATTCGTTTCAAGTTGAGCCGCGCATGGCATCTGTCTTGCGTCACAATGGCAACAGACATCTGCTATGCAAAGTAAAAACCAACTTCAGCAACATCCGCAACGAGCGGTTCTGCACAATGAAATCCATGCCCGGCCACCGCAGGCGCTCAATGCACCACTGGCGATCTCGCATGTGGTCATGGCCTGCGACGCGGCGCAGCGCGAGGCCAGCCGCGCCCACATCGCGGCGCTGCTGCGCGACCACCATCTGCCGCAACCGGATCCGCAGTCCAGCCACTTGCGCATGGACCTGGCGGCCTTTCACCTGCGCTGGGAGTTGCATACTGAATTTGTGACCTGGACCTTTCTCGTTCCCCTGGCCAACGAGCGACTGGGCGAGGGCGAGCTCTCACGTGCACTGCAGGCCGTGCCGCAGGACTGGTTTGCCGCATTGCCAGGCCAGTGCCTCTCCAGCCTGCACCTGTGGGCGCTGCCAAATCACGCCTTTGGTAGCGCAAGCCTGGTCAAGCAAATGCTGCTGGAGGACACGCTGGTGGCCTCCAGCGTGGCGGGAGGCGGCGCCGAGGCCTATACTGATTTTGCGATTCATGCCGATGGTTTTTCGCGCATGCTGCTGCTGGTGGGCAAGCTGTCACCACGCCGCCTCGGGCGTCTGGTGCAGCGACTGCTCGAGATCGAGACCTACCGCATGACGGCCCTGCTTGGCCTGCCGGCGGCGCGCGAGGTCGGCAGCGTGCTGGCCAGCGCCGAGCGCGAACTGGCCGAACTCGCCAGCGCCATCCGCAGCGCGGTGACAACAGACGAGCCCATGCTGCTGGACCGCCTGACCAAGCTGGCGGGCCAGGTCGAGAGCCAGCACGCGGCAACGCACGCGCGCTTTTCCGCCAGCACGGCTTACTTCGAATTGGTCGACAAGCGCATCAGTGACATCGATGAATCGGCGCTGCCGGGCATGCAGACCATCGGCGAATTCATGGAGCGCCGCCTGAGCCCGGCGCGCGGAACCTGCGAGTGGGCGGCGCGCCGGCAGGACGCCTTGTCGCAACGCGTATCGCGCATCAGCAACCTGCTGCGCACGCGCGTCGAGATCGAGCAGCAGCAAAGCAGCCAGGCCTTGCTGGCCACCATGAACCAGCGCCAGGACATCCAGATCAAGCTGCAGTCAACGGTCGAAGGCCTGTCGGTCGCGGCCATCACCTATTACATCGTCGGTCTGGTCAGCTACCTGGCCAAAGGTTCTTCCAAACTGGGTTGGCCCTGGAGTGCCGAAAGCACGGCGGCGGCGGCCATTCCCTTTGTCGCGTTCGGTGTTTGGTGGTCGTTGCGCCGACTGCACCACAAGGTCTTCAAGAACTGAACGCAGCAGTCATCCCGCACGGATTCCCACATGGATTTCAACTACCAAAACACTTACCCTTCAGTCCGCCTGCCGCTGTTCGCGCGCAATGTGGTTTCCACGTCGCATCCGCTGGCGGCACAGGCCGGTCTGCGCATGCTGCTGCAAGGCGGCAGCGCAGTCGATGCGGCCATCGCTGCGGCCGCTGCGCTGACAGTGGTCGAGCCGGTCAGCAACGGTCTGGGCAGCGACGCCTTCTGCATCCTGTGGGATGGATCGGCGCTGCACGGCCTGAATGCCTCCGGGCGCGCGCCGCAAGCCTGGACGCCAGACTACTTCCGTTCCCGATACGGCCAGGACGCGGCAACACCACCGCAGCGCGGTATTGATTCGGTCACGGTGCCGGGCGCGGTCAGCGCCTGGACCGCTTTGAGCCAGCGTTTTGGCAAACTGCCGTTTGCCGAACTGATGGCGCCTGCGATCGAACTCGCCGAGCGTGGCTACTGCGTGCCGCTGGTGGTGCAGCGCAAGTGGGTGGCAGCGCAGGTGTTGGCCAGCCAGCCCGGTTTTACGCAGACCTTTCTGCCGCGCGGACGCGCGCCGGCGGTCGGCGAGTTGTTTCAGTTTCCGGCAGCGGCGCGTGCCCTGCGCTCGATTGCGGCGAGTGGCGGTGAATCCTTTTACAGCGGTGACATCGCGCAGGCGATCGCCAGGTTTTCAGCTGAGCACGGCGGTGCCCTGAGCCTGGCAGACCTGAGCGCGCACCGCTGCGACTGGGTCACGCCGATCGCCAAAAACTACCGTGGCTACACGCTGCACGAAATTCCACCCAGCGGCCAGGGCATTGCCGCGCTGATGGCGCTGGGCATGCTCGAACACTTTGACCTGGGCGCGATGGCGGTTGATGGCGTGGACGCACAGCATCTGCAGATCGAAGCCATGAAGCTGGCGTTTGCTGATATCTACCGTTTTGTCGCTGATCCGGGCAGCATGGAAGTCACAGTCGAGCAGATGCTCTCAGTCGATTACCTGGCGGCACGCGCGCGCCTGATCGACCCGCGCCGGGCGCAGGAATTCAAGGCCGGTAGCCCGGCCGATGCGCACCGGCGTGGCGGAACGGTTTACCTGACGGCGGCCGATGCCTCGGGCATGATGGTCAGCTTCATCCAGAGCAATTACCAGGGTTTCGGCTCGGGCTGCGTCGAGCCATCATTTGGCATCAGCCTGCAAAACCGCGGCTTCGGCTTCAGCCTGCAGCCGGGCAGTCCGAATCTGGTGGCGCCAGGCAAGCGGCCGTTTCACACCATCATCCCGGCCTTTCTCACCAAGGATGGGCAACCCGTCATGAGCTTTGGCGTGATGGGCGCCAACATGCAACCGCAGGGCCATGTGCAGACATTGGTGCGCATGCTTGACCACCACCAGAATCCGCAGGCCGCGTGCGACGCGCCGCGCTGGCGCTTCAACGCCGGGCTTGAGATCAATGTCGAGCCGACCATGGCAGCGCAGACGGTTCAGGGGCTGGCCGATCTGGGGCACAAGACCGTGACCAGCACGGATGTTTACCAGGATTTTGGCGCTGGCCAGTTCATCTGGCGCGCTGGCGACCCGTCAACGCAGGGTTATATAGCGGCCAGTGACGCGCGCCGTGACGGCCAGGCGGTGGGGTTTTGAGCTTGCTGGTCAAGGCGGGCTTTTGTTGTCATCCCGGACTTGATCCGGGATCCATGTCTTCTTACAGTGCGGCGCGTGCCATGGATTGCGGGTCAAGCCCGCAATGACCCGTAAATCGGCTAAACGGCACACCGACCCAGACCCCATGCAATCATCACCCCAGGCACGCAAGCGCATTGCCACCGGCATGCTGCTGGCGACCGTCGGCGCGATTGCCTTCAGCGGCAAGGCCATCATCGTCAAACTCGCGTATCGCCATGGGGTCGACGCGGTCACGCTCATCATGTACCGCATGCTGTTCGCCTTTCCCATTTTCGCGGCGATGGCCTGGTGGTCCAGTCGCGGCAAGCCGGCGCTCTCGGGCAAGGACTGGTTCGGCATTCTGGGTCTGGGCGTGACCGGCTATTACCTGGCCAGTTACCTCGATTTTGCCGGCCTGTCCTACATCAGCGCCTCGCTCGAACGCCTGATCCTGTATGTGAACCCGACGCTGGTGCTGCTGCTCGGATTGTTCCTGTACCAGCGTTCGGTCCAGCGCCTGCAGGCGCTGGGCATGCTGATCAGCTATGCCGGTGTGCTGCTGGTGTTTGGCCATGAGGTCACGCTGGCCGGCGCCAACGTGGCGCTAGGGGCTGTACTGGTTTTTTTGAGTGCGGTCTGCTATGCGCTGTACCTGATCTACAGTGGCGAGATGGTGCAGCGCATCGGCTCCTTGCGCCTGGTTGGTCTGGCCACCAGCGTGGCCTGCGTCCTGTGCATCACGCAGTTCGTCGTGCTGCGTCCCTGGAGCGCGGCCCTGGTGGCGCCGCCGGTGCTCTGGCTCTCGCTGCTCAACGCCACGCTGTGCACGGCGCTGCCGGTGTTGCTGGTGATGATGGCGATCGAGCGCCTGGGCGCCAGCGTGGTGTCGCAGGTCGGCATGATCGGCCCGATGTCGACCATTCTGATGGGCGTTGTGATTCTGGGCGAACCGTTCACGGTCTGGATTGCCGGTGGCACGGTGCTGGTGATTTCCGGCATCTTCGTCTTCAGTCGCAGCGGGCGCTAGCGTTTCGCCGCCGGGCCGCCCCAAGGCGAAACAGCCCCCTCGGGGGGCAGCGACGACACGATAGTGCGGAGCGTGGGGGCTAGCGTTTCGCCACTATCATCACGGGATTCTTTTCAACGAACGAAGGTGATTTATGGATCTGGGCATTGCAGGCAAATGGGCTTTGGTATGTGGCGCGAGCAAAGGTCTGGGTTTTGGTTGCGCCCAGGCGCTGGTGCGTGAAGGCGTCAACGTGCTGATCGTGGCGCGGGGTGCAGAGGCTTTGCAGGCAGCGGTGGCAGCGCTGCTGGCCGATGCGGCACGCCCAACGGCAACCGAAGTGCTGGCCGTGGCGGCCGATATCACCACGGTCGAGGGGCGCGCAGCGGTGTTTGCACAGCGGCGCGATTTCGACATCGTCGTGACCAACGCCGGCGGCCCGCCCCCCGGTGATTTCCGTGACTGGGACCGCACGGCCTGGATCAAGGCACTGGACGCCAACATGCTGACGCCGATCGAACTGATCAAGGCCACGGTTGACGGCATGGCGGCGCGCGGCTTTGGGCGCATCATCAACATCACGTCCGGTGCGGTCAAGGCACCGATCGACATCCTGGGCCTGTCCAATGGCGCGCGCAGCGGCCTGACCGGCTTTGTCGCCGGCGTGGCGCGCAGCAAGGTGGCGTCTCAAGGCGTGACCATCAACAACCTGCTGCCCGGTGCGTTTGATACCGACCGGCTCAAGGCTACGCTGCAGGGCGCAGCGCAAAAGAGCGGTCAGACGGTTGAAGCGGTGATGGAGACGCGCAAGAAGACGATACCGGCGCAGCGCTTTGGCCAACCGGCTGAGTTTGGTGCCATCTGCGCCTTTCTGTGCAGTGCGCATGCCGGCTTTGTGAATGGCCAGAATGTGCTGGCCGATGGCGGCAATTTCCCCGGGTCCTTCTGAGTCCGAATTTTCAAAACCAATCCAACGGAGTCCCTCATGGTCAGTTCCCCCTTGCAGCGCTTGTCACGCGCGATTCGCAACACCCTCGCGCTCGGCGCCTTTCTGCTCACAGGGCTGGCACAGGCGCAGCAGCCTGCTGTGATCAAACTGATGGTGGGTTTTCCACCTGGCGGCGGCACCGATGCGATTGCCCGTACCCTGGCTGACAAGCTCAAGGACCAGCTTGGCGCGACCGTGATCGTCGAGAACAAGGCCGGCGCCGGCGGCCAGATTGCGGCGCAGGCCCTGAAGGCGGCAGCACCCGATGGAACCACGTTCTTCCTGTCGCATGACCATAGCGTGTCGATCCTGCCCTTGATCATGAAGAACCCCGGCTTTGATCCGGCGCGCGATTTTGTCGCGGTCGCGGGCTTTGCGACCTTTGTCAACGCGCTGGCGGTCTCAGGTGGCACGCCGGCCAAAAGCATGAACGAGTATGTGGCCTGGATTCGCAGCCAGGGCGCGGGCAAGGGCACGGTGGGCGTGCCGGCGCCGGCTTCAGTGCCCGAATTCCTGGTCAAGGTTATCGGCCAGAAGTACGCACTGGACCTGCAGGCCGCACCGTATCGCGGTAGCGCACCGATGATGGCCGACATGCTGGGCAACCAGATCAATGCTGGTGTCGCGTCCATTCCCGATTTCATCGAGAACCACAAGGCCGGCAAGGTTCGTGTCGTTGCCGTGCTGGGCGGTGCGCGCCAGGCCTCACTGCCCGATGTGCCGACCTTCGCCGAACTCGGTTTGGCCGGTTTCGAGGACGTTCCTTACTACGGCATTTTTGCGCCCGCCGGGACGCCGAAGGCCGTGATCGACCGTTTCTCGGAAGCCGTGGCCAAGGTCATCGCGCAGCCCGAGGTGCGGGAGCGCCTGACAGCCATGGGTCTGACCGTGGCCTACATGACACCGCAACAACTGACGGCGCGTGAGCACGCCTACTCCCAAACCTGGGCTCGCATCATCAAGGCCAGCGGTTTCCAGGCGCAGTAGAGTCTGTTTCGGGGTGCGATATTTCCCCTGCGTGTCATTGCGGGCCTCGACCCGCAATCCATGGCACGCGTGGCACTGGATCCCGGATCAAGTCCGGGATGACAATTTCAGGTTCAAGGCGAGTGGTTTTCAAGCCCAATGAGGTAGCAAACGTCGAAGTCAAGCCGTTTCGCCGCCGGGCCGCCCCAAGGCGAAACAGCCCCCTTTGGGGGGCGGCGCAGTACGCGCAGCGACAAGCGTGGGGGCTATATTTTCAGCGTCGCGACGACACCACGATGCCGCCCATGATCAGGGCGAAGGCCAGCACGTGGTAGAGGTGCGGCGTCTCATTCAGTAAGGCGCTGGAGAGCAGGGCGGTGAAGAGCGGCGTCAGGTTGGCAAAGAAGCCGGCCACAGTCGGGCCGGCGCGCGCCACGCCGGCACCCCAGGCGCGAAAGGCGAGCACGGCCGGGCCAAGCGCGATAAAGAGCAGCGCCGCCGCCACCGGCCAGTTCCAAGTGAGATGGCCCTTGCCCAGCGCCCATTCGCCGGCGGCAAGCAGGCCCGACCAGAACAAGCCGAACACGACTTGCGCCAGCAGAAAGGCCGACCAGTCGGCGCGGATGGCGCGTGGCTCGCTGGTGGGGTGCGCCAGCATCCAGCTGTACCAGGCCCAGCCCACCGATGCCAGCAGCACGTAGAGGTCGCCCGGCACCAGATGCACCTGCAGCAGCGCCTGCAACTCGCCCTGGCCCAGCACCAGCAACACGCCGCTGATCGAGAGCAGGGCGCCGAGCAACTGGCGTCGCGAGACCGGCACCCGGAAAAACACGCGCCCGACCAGCAGCATCCAGACCGGCGTGCTCGAGCCCACCAGGGTGACGTTCAGCGGTGTCGAGGTATTGAGCGCCAGGTAGAGCAGCGCGTTGTAGCTGCCCACGCTGAGCAGTCCGAGCAAGGAAAAGCGCCGCCAGTTCGGCCACAGGCCGCTGCCCGGACGCAGCACCGACCCGGCCAGCGGCGCCAGCAGGGCAAAGGCGATCAGCCAGCGCAGGAAGTTCAGCGTCATCGGCGACACCAGTGTGCCCACGAGGCGCCCGACCACGGCATTGCCGGCCCAGAGCAGGGGCGGCAGGGTCAGCAGCAGGACAGTGGTCGGATTGAGTTTGGGGTGCATGGCAGAACGCTAGGGTCCCAGACTGTAGCAAGCTCTGGTGGTTTGCCCTGATGGCCCGGCGACAGCGGTGGATACCATTTCATGGCACCATTGCTCCCGATTTCAATTACAAGGATACCGCTATGAGTTCATTTCCTTCCCGTGCCATTTGCATCGATCAACACGGTGGCGTCGAGCAGATGAAGCTTGTCAACGTCACGGTCGGCGAGCCCGGCCCCGGCGAGATCCGCATTCGCCACCACGCGGTCGGACTCAACTTCATCGACGTCTACCAGCGCAGCGGTTTGTACCAGTTGCCGATGCCGTTGCAACTCGGCATGGAGGCTGCCGGTGTCGTCGAGGCGGTCGGCGCCGGTGTCAGCCATCTGGCAGTTGGTGATCGCGCCGCCTACGCCAGCCAGCCCCCGGGCAGCTACTGCGAGCGCCGTGTCATGCCGGCCAAGAGTGTCTGCAAGCTGCCCGACGCGATTTCGTTCGAGACCGGTGCGGCCATGATGCTCAAGGGCCTGACCGCGCAGTACCTGCTCAAGCGCACGCTGCCGCAAGGTGGACTGCAAGCCGGTGACTTCGTTCTGTTCCACGCCGCCGCCGGTGGCGTCGGCCTGATCGCCTGCCAGTGGGCGCGCGCGCTCGGCCTGCAACTGATAGGCACGGCCGGGTCGGATGCCAAGTGCGCGCTTGCCAAGGAGCATGGCGCAGCCCACGTCATCAACTATTCAAGCGAAGATTTTCTTTCACGCGTCAAGGAGATCACCGGTGGCAAGGGTGTCAAGGTGGTGTACGACTCGGTTGGCAAGGACACCTGGGACAAGTCGCTCGACTGCCTCTCACCCTTTGGCCTGATGGCCAGCTTCGGCAACGCCTCAGGTCCGGTGGCGCCGTTTGCGCCCGGCATTCTGGGCCCCAAGGGCTCGCTTTACGTGACGCGCCAGACCCTGTTCACGCACATCAGCACGCGAGAGAGCACGCAGGCCATGGCCGATGACCTGTTCGAAGCGGTGACCAGCGGCAAGGTGACGATTCGCATCGATCAGCGCTATGCCCTGGAAGACGTGCAGCAGGCGCACCGCGACCTGGAAGCGCGCAAGACCACCGGTTGCACCATCCTCACGCTGTGAGCGCCTTCGCGCCCGATGCACGCTGGTGCGCGGCGCTGGCCAAGCGTGCCGCGCAGGAACCGTTGTGCGAGCGCGTGCCGCTGTTCTGGCGCGAGCACCAGATCGGTTCGGTCGAACCGGATTTTCTGCGACAGATTGATTGGCAGAGAACAGACGACGGACCAGTGCCGTTGCAGCAGGAAACCTTGGCCGGGGTGCCGGTCTGGCGCGTGCGGGGAGAGGCCAGCGCCTCGCTGAACCGGATTGCCCGGGTTTTGCGCGCGGCCGGTGTCGGCCGCGTGGTGCAGCACTGGCGTGACGAGCAACTTGCAGTCTGCAGCGCGCAGGGCGAACAAATTGCTACCGTGGAGCGCGGCATCGTGCGCCCGCTCGGTATTGCGACGCAGGCGGTGCACCTGGTCGGCTCGGCACCCAATGGCCGTGTCTGGGTTCAGCAGCGTTCGCTCAGCAAGGCCAATGAGCCGGGCCTGTGGGACACGCTGATGGGCGGCATGGTGTCGGCGCAGGACAGTATTGAATCGGCACTGGCGCGCGAGACCTGGGAAGAGGCCGGTTTGCATCTGGCGCAGTTGACTGATCTGCGCCGCGGTGGCGATGTCATGCTGCGTAAGCCGAGTTCGGACGGCGCCGACGCCGGTTATGTGGTGGAGCGCGTTGACTGGTACCGCTGCACCGTGCCCGAGGGCGTGCAGCCACTCAACCAGGACGGCGAAGTGGCGCAGTTTGAACTGCTGGATCTGATTGAGCTGGCGCAGCGTCTACAGCGCGATGAATTCACGACCGAGGCGGCTTTGATTCTGTTGGCCGCCCTGCGGCGTGATGGCCCTTGACCTGATGGTGGTTGTGCGAGACCGGTTCGCGCAAGCGGTTCGGCGCCAGCACACCGGCTGAATCGAGAATCGGGTAGGCGATCGAGCAGATGTGCGAGTTGATGCGTTTGAGGTCGCTGATCAGGTCCAGGTGCAGCGAACTGGTTTCCATGCTTTGCAGGGTGTTGACCGACAGACGCTCCAGATGGGTGGCGGCGTAGGCGCGTTCCAGATCCCGAAAGCGCGTTTTTTCTTCGAGCAGTTTGCGCGCATCGCGCACATTGCCGTCCAGGAACACGCTCATCCCCAGGCGCAGGTTGTCCACCAGGCGCCCGTGCAGGTCGGTGATCTCCAGCATGCCGGCTTCGGAGAATTCGCGTCCCGGTTTGATCTTCTTGTTCTCGATGTCTTCGAGCACCCGCTCGATGATGTCGCCGATCTGCTCCATGTTGATGGTGAAGCTGATGATATCGGTCCAGCGCTGGCCTTCTTTCTCGCTCAGGGCCTCGCGCGAAATTTTGGTCAGGTAGTACTTGATGTCGGAATAGAGTTCATCGACCGTGTCGTCCATCTTTTGCAGCGTCTGCGCCAGCACGAAGTCGTTGTTGCGGATGACTTCGATCACGCCCAGCAGCATGCTCTCGACCACATCGGCCTGGTGCATGGATTCGCGCACGGCGCAGGAGATTGCCAGTGACGGGGTTTCCAGCGCCGAGGGGTCGAGGTGGCGCTGACGCCCCGCCACCGTGCTCTTTTCCAGCTTCGGCAGCATTTGCTCGACCCAGCGCGCCACGGTCTGCGTCAGGGCAATGAAGACGATGCCGACCACCAGGTTGAAAGTCAGGTGGTAGAGCACGACCATCGTCGCCGTGTCGCCCACCCAGGGCCGCATTTCACGCAGCCACAGACCAACAAAAGGCGCGCAGAGGGCAACCCCGATGATCTTGAACACCAGATTGCCCAGCGGCACCTGGCGTGTCTCCACGTTGGAATTGAGCGTGGTCAGCACCGCCAGCAGACCGCTGCCCAGATTGGCGCCGAGTACCAGACCGAGGGCCACATCAATCGACACGACGCCGGTGCTGGCCAGCGTGGCGGTCAGCAGCACCATGGCCAGACTGGAATACGAGAGCACCGACAGGATGCAGCCCACCGTGATCTCCAGCATCAGGTCGCTGCTGAGCGAGCCCAGCAAGGCCTTGATGGCGGGCGCCTGCGTCAGCACGCTGGTCGATTCCCGCACCAGTTGCAGCGCCAGCAGCATCAGGCCCAGACCGATCAGGATGCGTCCGATGCGGCCAACCGTGGTCGACTGGCGCGCGATGAACAGCACAACGCCGACAAAGATGAACAGCGGCGAGAGCCAGGACAGGTCGCGAGAGAACACCACGGCCATCAGGCTGGTGCCAATGTCGGCGCCCAGCATGACCGCCAGCGCCGCCGGCAGTGTCATCAGGCCCTGGCCGACAAAGGACGAGACGATCAGCGCCGTGGCGGTGCTCGACTGCACCAGCGCCGTGACGCCGACGCCCGACATCATGGCGGTGAGGCGGTTGGATACGCTGGTAGCCAGGATATTGCGCAGGCTGGCGCCAAACACGCGCAGGATGCCGGTGCGGACCAGTTGCGTGCCCCAGACCAGCAGGGCAATGGCGGCGAGAAGGTTGAGCAGGTGCGTCAACGTTGTTCCTTGTTTGTCTTCAGTTTAGCGTGCGCGGCGCACGCGCAGCAGTTCATCGAGTATCAGGCAGGCGGCACCGATGGTAATCGCGCTGTCGGCCACATTGAAAGCGGGAAAGTGCCAGCTGCGCCAGTGGAAATCCAGAAAGTCGACCACGTGGCCGTAGAGCAGGCGGTCGATCACGTTGCCGATGGCGCCGCCCAGGATGCAGGCCAGCGCGAACGAAAACAGCTTTTGCCCGCTGTGTGACTTCAAAAGCCACACGATCAGACCGGCCGCCACCACGCCAACCGCGGTGAAAAACCAGCGCTGCCAGCCCGAGGAGCCGGCCAGAAACGAGAACGCCGCGCCGCTGTTGTGCACACGCACGACGTTGAAAAAACTGGTCACCAGCGTGCTGTCGCCGAGCTGGTAGAAGCCCACGATCAGCACTTTGCTGAACTGGTCGATGAGCAGGATGACAAAGGCCAGGCCCAGCCATTGCAGCATGCCGCCAGCACCTGACTTGCGTGCCATCAGGCGTGCTCCCGGGTTTCTCCGGCGCCGAACAGGTTGCTGGTGCAGCGGCCACACAGACCCGGGTGCGCAGCGTCGCTGCCAACGTCGTCTCGGTAATGCCAGCAGCGCTCGCACTTGACGGCGCCGGATGGCGTTGCGGTGATCGCCAGGGCTTCGCCCGCGACCAGATCGATGGCCGAGGTGATGAAGACAAACTTCAGGTCCGCGCCCAGACTGGCGAGCAGTGCGTGGTCATCGGCATTGACCGTCAGTGTCACGCTCGCTTGCAGCGAGGAGCCGACCTGGCCTTGCGCGCGCAGCGTCTCGATCTCTTTGTTGACGGCGTCGCGGATTTCGCGGATGCGATTCCATTTGGCCAGCAGCGCTTCGTCGGCGGCCGGCAGCGACGCGTAGACGTCCATGAAGATCGACTGGCGCGTGGCGCTTGGCGTCTTGCCGGCCGCGCCGAGCACAGCCCAGGCCTCTTCGGCGGTGAAGCTCAGGAACGGCGCCATCCAGCGCAGCATCGCTTGCGTGATCTGCCACAGCGCAGTCTGCGCGCTGCGCCGTGCCAGTGAATCGGGTGCTGTCGTGTAGAGCCGGTCTTTCAGGATGTCGAGGTAGAAGGAGCCCAGGTCTTCCGAGCAGTAGATCTGCAGTTTGGCGACGACCGGGTGGAATTCATAGACCTCGTAATGCGCCAGGATGTCGGCCTGCAACTGCGCCGCGCGGCTCAGCGCGTAGCGGTCGATCTCGAGCAACTGCTCCGGCGCGACGGAATCCAGCGTTGGGTCGAAATCGCTGACGTTGGCGAGCAAAAACTTGAGCGTGTTGCGAACGCGCCGGTAGGTGTCGACCACGCGCGCCAGGATCTTGTCGTCGCCGGCGATGTCGCCCGAGTAGTCGCTGGCTGCAACCCACAGGCGGATGATTTCGGCGCCGAGCTTCTTCGAGGTCTCCTGCGGATCAACGCCGTTGCCGGCGCTCTTGCTCATCTTGTGGCCCTTGCTATCGACCGTGAAGCCGTGCGTCAGGATGCCCTTGTAGGGCGCGCGGCCGTACATGGCGCAGGCTGTCAGAAGGGACGAGTGGAACCAGCCGCGGTGCTGGTCATGGCCCTCCAGGTAAAGGTCGGCCTCGCAGCCTTCGTCGTGGCCGCAGCCCGCATGCGAGCCCTTGAGCACGGTGGTGTGCGTGGTGCCGGAGTCGAACCAGACTTCCAGGATGTCGCTGCTCTTGGTGTAGTGCGGCGCGTCTGCGGCTCCCAGGATGGATTCGGTGCTGGCCTTGCTCCAGGCCTCGATGCCGCCTTGCTGCACCATGTCGGCGGCGATGTCGAGAATCTCCATCGTGCGCGGATGCAGCTCGCCGCTGTCCTTGTGCAGGAAGAAGGGCAGCGGCACGCCCCAGCTGCGCTGGCGGCTGATGCACCAGTCGGGCCGGCCCGCGATCATGTCGCGCAAACGCACCTTGCCGTTTTCCGGGTAGAAGGAAGTCTGCTCGATCGCGTCCAGCGCAATTTTGCGCAGCGACTTCGGCGCCTTGTCTTTGGTGAACACACCCTCGCCCTCGTCCATGCGGATGAACCACTGGGCGGCGGCGCGGTAAATCACCGGCGTCTTGTGGCGCCAGCAGTGCGGGTAGCTGTGGGTGATGGTGGACGTGGCAAACAAACGGTCCGACTCGCCCAGCACCTCGATGATGCGCGGGCAGGCTTTCCAGATATTGAGGCCGCCAAACAGTGGCAGTTCGGCTTCATAGCTGCCGTTGCCCTGCACCGGGTTCAGGATGTCGTCGTACTTCATGCCGTGCGCAACACAGCTGTTGAAATCCTCCACGCCGTAGGCCGGCGCCGAGTGCACGACGCCGGTGCCGTCGTCGGCCGTGGCGTACTCGGCCAGGTAGATCGGGCTCAGGCGATCAAAGCCAGCGTCGATGTGCGCCAGCGGGTGTTTGAAGTGGATGCCACCCAGGCGCTCGCCCAGTGTGGTGGCGACCACCGTGCCGGCCAGGCCATAGCGCTCCAGGCATTTGTCCACCAGCACCGAGGCCAGAACCAGCAGGCCGCGCGGCGTTTGCACCAGCGAATACTCAAGCGCCGGGTTCAGGTTGAGCGCCTGGTTCGCGGGGATGGTCCAGGCCGTGGTGGTCCAGATCACGGCGAAGGCCGGGCGGTCCAGGCTCGCCAGACCGAAGGCGGCGGCCAGCTTGTCCGGCTCAGCGCAGAGAAAGCCGACGTCAAGCGTCTGCGACTTCTTGTCGGCGTATTCGATCTCGAACTCGGCCAGGCTCGAGCCGCAGTCGAAACACCAGTACACGGGCTTCAAGCCGCGGTAGACGAAGCCGCGTTCCACCACGCGCTTGAAGGCGCGGATCTCGTCGGCTTCATTGCTGAAGTCCATGGTGCGGTAGGGATGGTCCCAGTCGCCCAGCACGCCCAGGCGCTTGAAGTCGGCGCGCTGGATGTCGATCTGCTCGGTGGCAAAGGCGCGGCTCTTGGCCTGCATCTCGTCGCGCGGCAGATTGCGGCCGAACTTCTTTTCGATCGCGTTCTCGATCGGCAGGCCGTGGCAATCCCAGCCCGGGATGTAGATCGCGTCCAGCCCCTTGAGCTGGCGCGCCTTGACGATCATGTCTTTGAGGATCTTGTTGACGGCGTGGCCCATGTGGATCTGGCCGTTGGCATAAGGCGGGCCGTCGTGCAGCACGAACTTCGGCGCGCCCGCGCGCGCGGCGCGCAGCTTCGGGTACAGGCCTTGCTCTTCCCATTCGCGCACCCAGTTCGGCTCGCGCTTGGGCAGGTCGCCGCGCATGGGAAACGGGGTGTCGGGCAGGTTCAGGGTACTTCGGTAATCAACTTTTTCGGTCATGACAAATCTCAATTCGGCAAAGGGGGCACGCAGCGCGCCTGACAGCGAGGCGCGGGGCAAACAGGACGCGGGGCAAGGTGCGTCGGTGTGGCCCCGTCAAATTCGTGCCGCGAGCCAGGCACGTGCATCGTCGCAGTCTTTCCGTATGCCGCGGGTGAGGGCATCAAGACCGTCGTATTTCAGCTCGTCGTGCAATTTGTGCAGCAGTTCCACGCGGATGATTTTACCGTACGCTCCCTCGGCGCCCAGGCTGTCGGGCCAGTCCAGGCAATGCGTCTCCAGCAGCACGCGCCCGCCGTTGACGTCGCGCGGGTCGAGCGAGGGCCGGATCCCCATGTTGGCAACGCCGGCCAGGGGCTTTTCAGTCAGACCATGGACGCGCACAACGAAGATGCCGCTGGCGGCGGGCTTCCAGTGCGCAAAGCGCAGGTTCAGGGTTCGAAAACCGAGTTCGCGCCCGAGCTTGCGCCCGTGCACCACGTGACCCGAGATGCGGTACGGGCGTCCGAGCAGGCGCGCCGTGTCGACCATGCGGCCCTGCGACAAGGCCTCGCGCACGGCCGAGCTCGAGACGCGCAGGCCGTGCACCTCGTAGCTGTTCATGCGCGCCACATCGAAACCCTGTTCCGAGCCGACACGGTCGAGCAGCGCGTAGTCGCCCGCGCGTTTGGCGCCGAAGCGGAAGTCGTCACCGACCAGAACGTATTGCGCGCCCAGTCCCGTGCGCAGCACTTCGTCGATGAAGGCCTGAGGCGAGAGCGCGGCCAGTTGCGCGTCGAAAGGCAGGACCACGGCCTGGTCCAGTCCGCACTGGGCCAGATCAATCAGTTTGTCGCGCAGCGTTCCGATACGCGCCGGCGCCAGCTCCGGCTTGTTTGTCACGGCGGCAAAGTAGTCGCGCGGATGCGGCTCGAAGGTCAGCGCGCAGCTTGGCAGGCCGCGCTGCTGCGCCTCGCTCTTGAGCAGCGCCAGCATGGCCTGGTGGCCACGGTGCACGCCGTCGAAGTTGCCGATCGTCAGCGCGCAAGCCGCGTTCAGACCGGGGTGGTGGAAGCCACGAAAAACCTTCATGGGATTGTTATTTTCTTGATGGCTTGCAGCGCATTCCGTTGATCCGCCGCAAACCGGGTTGTCACAAATACAGGGTATATTGTCTCTTAGCCGCGCAGTGACGAACGGAATGTCTTTTTCAGGAGGCGTTTTTTGAAAGTCTTGAAGCTATCAGCCCAGGGGTTGCCCCAGTCGTGGATATCGCTGGAACAGGCGGTGATCCACTACGCCGCGCAGGAAGTGCGTTGGGAGATGGGCTGCGAGGTCGCTGTGTTCCACGGCGGTCATAACGCGGTCACTGGCGTGCAGTCCATCATCACCATCAACAGCATCATCGGCACCAAGGGCGTGCCCAGCATCAATCCGTTTCACCTCAAGCCCGGTCTGACCAATCGCAAGCTGTTTGCGCGCGACCGCAACATCTGCGCTTATTGCGGCGAGCATTTCTTCGAGGAAGAACTGACGCGCGAACACATTGTTCCGTTCGCGCAGGACGGCATCGACACCTGGATGAATGTGGTCACGGCGTGCCGCGCCTGCAACCACCGCAAAAGCCATCGCACGCCCGAGCAGGCCAAGATGCCGCTGCTCTACACGCCCTACGTGCCCAGCCTGTGGGAAGACTTCATCCTGCGCAACCGGCGCATTCTGGCCGACCAGATGGAGTTTTTGATGGCGCACGTGCCAAAGTCGTCACGGCTGGTCGCCTGAGGTCGTTCTGCCGCGCCCAAAACAGCGGCTCAGTTGATAGTTGGCAATAAGGCCAGCAGTTTCCGTACCGAGAATCAGGTCCATCTGAACCCATCAGCCGAGGCGCTGTGCCAGGCCGGTTCGCATTGCCATCTCAGATACGGGGACTACACAACATGCAAGCCAGCATTCGCCTGCCACAAATCAATCTGCGTTCGCTTGGCCTGTCCTGGCCGCTGTTGGTGGCGCTGGCGGTTTGTGTTGGTTTCCTGGCGGGCCCGACCACACAAATCCTTGGTGATCCGGACACTTATCTGCACGTGGCCAGTGGGCGCTGGATGCTGCAGCACCAGCGCGTGCCGGGCGTTGATGTTTTTTCCCAAACGATGGCTGGTCAGCCCTGGATAGCGCATGAGTGGCTGGCGCAATCTTTGATGGCCTTGGTCTACGATCTGTGCGGCTGGACCGGCCTGGTGCTGCTGGCTGTCAGTTCGCTGGCGCTGACCCTGGCCTATCTGTTGCGTTTTTTGCTGCGCACCATGCCGCCGATCTATGCACTGCTTTTTGCAGCGCTGGCCTGCTGCGCGCTGGCGCCGCATTTGCTGGCACGGCCGCACGTGCTGGCCTGGCCGATACTGGCACTGTGGGCGGGGACTCTGGCTGCTGCCAGCGAACAGGGGCGCGCACCGCCGCACTGGCTGGCGGGCCTGATGCTGGTGTGGGCCAATCTCCATGGCAGCTTCACGCTCGGGCTGGTGCTGGGCCTGGTTTTCGCGTTCGAGGCCGTTATCAGCAGCACGCCGGAGCGCCGGTGGCAGACCGTCAAGCCCTGGTGCGCCTTCCTCGGTCTTGCATTGCTGGCTGCCATGCTGACGCCAGCGGGGTGGCGCGGTCTGTGGTTCACGTTTCATCTGGTTAACCTGAAACATCTGGACATGATCGGTGAGTGGATGCCGGCCAGTTTTACGACCTTTAATCCGATTGAATTGTGGCTGGTGGCACTGCTTGGTCTGGCGCTCACCGGCTATCTGCGCTTGCCGGTTTTTCGCCTGTTGCTGGTGCTGGGTCTGCTGCATCAGGCACTGCTGCACGGGCGTTATGTATCACTTTTTGGACTGATCGTTCCGATGCTGATTGCCGCACCGTTTGGCAAGCTCTACCCGACACTGTCGCATGGCGCGCCACAGGCGTCGACGCTGGACCAATTCTTTGACACGCTGGCTGCGCCGGCCGGGCGCTCAACGATTACTGTCATCGCCGCGCTGGTCCTGCTGACCGGTGTTGTTACGGCTCAGACGGGTCGCCACAGACCAGCAGCGTCAATAAGCCCGAGCGCAGCTTTGGATGCAGCGCTGCGTTCGGGCGTGAGCGGGCCTGTGCTGAATTCTTATGATTTCGGCGGTTACCTTGTCTATCGCGGAATTCCGGTATTTGTCGACGGGCGCGCCGACCTTTACGGTGACCGGCACCTGGATGCTTACCTCGACGTTATCGCGTCCAACAAGGCAGAAAAAATCCAGAAGGTGCTGGCTGACTTCAAGATCACGTGGACCCTGCTGCCGCCAGGTTCAGCGACGCTGCTGTACCTCAACACGCGCCCCGAGTGGCGCAAGGTCTATGAGGACGAAACGGCGGTTGTCCACATCCGGCAACCGCCTTCCTGAGCGCCTCAGGCGAAAACGCCTGCTGTGTCCTGCATGCGGTTGGCCACTTCGCCGAGGTGGTGCATCGAATCGCCGAAGGTCATTTCGAGTTGCGTGAGCTTCTTGAAATAGTGGCTTCCGATGTACTCGTCGGTCACGCCAATGCCGCCGTGCAGTTGTACCGACTGCTGGCCGACAAAGCGCATCGAATTGCCGAGCTGGTATTTGGCCCTTGCCATGGCGGCGCGGCGCTCCGGCGCTGGCGCGTTGAGCTTGAGCGCGGCGTAGTAGCTCATGGAGCGTGCCAGTTCCAGTTGCATCTTCACGTCGGCCATGCGGTGGCGCAGAGCCTGGAAGCTGGCAATCGTGACGCCGAACTGCTTGCGCGTGTTCATGTACTCGGCCGTGAGGGCAACCGTCTTGTCCATCACGCCCACCGCTTCGGCGCAGGTGGCGGCGATGCCGATGTCAACGGCGTGTTCCAGCGCAGTCAGGCCATCCAGGGTGATCAGGGCTGCCGGGGTGTTTTGCAGCGTCAGTTCGGCGGCGCGGCTGCCGTCCTGCGTGCCGTAGCCGCGGGTCTTGACGCCGGCGGCAGTCTGCTCCACCAGGAACAGCGCGAGCTTGCCGTTGACCGTGGCCGGGACGATGAAGGCCGTGGCCTTGTCGCCCGCAGGTACCACGCTCTTGCTCGCCACCAGGGTCCAGCCGGCTGCGGCCTGCGTCGCCTTGGCCTGGCAGGCGTCAAGCGTGTAGCGCGCGGCGCGTTCCTGATACGCCAGCACCAGCAGCGCTTCGCCGCTGGCAACCTTGGGCAGCCAGGCTGACTTGAGGCCGTCGGGGGCGTAGCCGCTGAGCACAGCGCCAGCAATCAGGCTTTGCACCAGCGGTTCGAGCACCAGACCGCGGCCCAGCTCCTCCATCACCACCATGCCCTCGACCGGGCCCATGCCCATGCCGTCGTTGGCTTCAGGAACGTAGAGGCCGGCGAGGCCGAGTTCGGCCAGTTCGGTGAACGATTCCTGCGAATAGCCGCCGGCCTTCACGGCCGCATGGCGGCGCTCGAAGCTGTAGCCCTTGTCAACCCATTTGCGAACCGCGTCGCGCAGTTGCTCTTGATCATCTGTGAAGTCAAAGTCCATATTGGTCACCTGCATTTATCTGAATAGAACCCCCTCCTGGAGGGGGCACGGGGGAGTGGTCTTGTCGCGCATCGCGCGGACGGTTCTGGTGCGTCAGCCCAGAACAGTCTGCGCGACGATGGTGCGCTGCACCTCGTTGCTACCGCCGTAAATGGTGGTCTTGCGCATGTTGAAGTAGGTCGAGGTCAACGGGGCGCACCAGGTGCCGCCGCCGGGGAAGTCGCCCTGCCAGCCGGCTTCCATGGCTTCCTGGATCAGTGGCAGTGCAAAGGGGCCGGCTGCCAGCATCATCAGTTCGCTGTAGCGTTGCTGGATCTCGCTGCCGCGAATCTTGAGCAGGCCGGCGATGTCGAGCGAATTTTTGCCCGATTTTTCTGCCGCCAGCACGCGCAGCACCAGCATTTCCAGTGCCACCACATCCACTTCCAGCTTGGCAATCTCGTCGCGGAAGCGCGGCTCGTCGTAGACGTTTTCGGCCTTGGCGATGCGTTTGAGGCGTTCGAGTTCGCGCTTGGCGCGGTTCACGTCGGCGATGTTGGTGCGCTCATGGCTGAGCAGGTGCTTGGCGTAAGTCCAGCCCTTGTTCTCTTCGCCAATCAGGTTTTCCACCGGCACTTCAACGTTGTCGAAGAAGACCTCATTGACTTCGGGTTCGCCGTCGAGCAGCACGGTCGGGCGTACCGTGACGCCGGGCGACTTCATGTCGATCAGCAGAAAACTGATGCCGGTTTGGGGCTTGCCCTCGTTGCTGGTGCGCACCAGGCAGAAAATCCATTCGCCGTACTGGCCCAGCGTGGTCCAGGCCTTCTGGCCGTTGACGATGTACTTGTTGCCCTGGCGTTCGGCCTTGGTCCGCACCGAGGCCAGGTCGGAGCCGGAGCCTGGTTCGCTGTAGCCCTGGCTCCACCAGACATCACCGCTGGCGATGCCGGGCAGAAAGCGCTGCTGCTGCTCGGCATTACCAAATGCCATGATGACCGGCGCCACCATCACCGGGCCGAAGGGGATCACGCGTGGCGCACCGGCCAGCGCGCATTCTTCCTCGAACAAATGCTTCTGGATCGAGTTCCAGCCCGGGCCGCCAAAGGCCTTTGGCCAGGCGTGTCCCAGCCAGCCCTTCTTACCCAGGATCTTGCCCCAGCGCTGCATGTCGTCACGGCTCAGGCGCAGGGCGTTGTGCACCTTGTGCGAGATGTCTGCGGGCAGGTTTTCGCTGACCCAGGTGCGGATCTCCTTGCGAAACTGCTGCTCTTCAGGGGTGAATGCCAAATCCATAAAAAGATCTCCAAATTTCCGATGGGTGATGTTTTAGCACGGTCGTTCGATTAAGGCTGTCCAGGTTGTGACACACCGAGTTCGGCACACAGCTTTTGCACGGTTTCGCGCAGCAGCGCGACTTCGGCCTCAAGCCTTGCGATGCGCTCGGCCTGGCTGCCGCTGACGGGCGCGCCGGGCTCGGCGCCCTGGTTGGGGTCGACCGCGCCGCACAGCAGATGGGCCCAGCGCTGCTCGCGTGCCCCATGGGCACGGGCCAGTTTGACCACCAGCGGACCGCCTTTCTCTGCAGAGCGGTCCTGCAACTCTTCCAGAAAGCCCTCCACCGATGAGATGTCGGCAAACTTGTACCAGCGCTCGGCATTCAGGCGCAACTCGCCGGCGGTTTGCGCGCCGCGCAGCATCAAGAGGCCCAGCAGCACGGCCGCCTGCTCGTAGACGCCGATACCGCGCTGGAAGTTGTGCTCAAAGCGCGTGCTGCGCCCGCCGCTGGATTCACGCACCAGGTTGAGGTTCTTGAGATTGTCGAGCGCGCTGGCCACTTCGACCTCGTCCACTTCCATGGAGGGCTCGCGGCTGGATTTCTGGTTGCAGCCCAGCAGCAGCGAGTTGAGCGTCAGCGGGTAGCTGTCGGGCACGGTGCGGGCTTTTTCCATCAGGGTGCCCAGCACGCGGGCTTCGATGGCGCTCAGGGTCGGTGTGGTGGCGGCTGGGGTATCAGGGGTCGCGGTCATAATTGGCTCAGGTATGAAGAACATCGTTATTTTGATCTCTGGCGGCGGCTCCAACATGGCGGCCATCGTAAAGACCGCACGGCGCGATGCCTGGGCGGAAAAATTTGGTGCCCGCGTGGTCGCTGTCATCAGCAACAAGGCCAGTGCCGCTGGCTTGGTTTTTGCGGCCGAGCACGGCCTGGCGACCCTGGTGCTGGACCACAAGGCCTTCGAGTCGCGCGAAGCCTTCGATGCGGCCCTGGCCCAGGCAATTGATCGCTATGACCAGCCCGGGCAACCCGCGCTGGTGGTGCTGGCCGGTTTCATGCGCATCCTGACGCCCGGTTTTGTCAGCCGCTATGAAGGCCGCCTGCTCAACATCCATCCCTCGCTGCTGCCGGCCTTTCCCGGCTTGCACACGCACCAGCGGGCGATTGATGCCGGCTGCAAGGTGGCCGGCGTCACGGTGCACCAGGTGACGGCCGAACTGGACCACGGCCCTATCCTGGCCCAAGCCGTGGTGCCGGTGTTGCCGGGCGACAGCGCGGAAACACTCGCCGCGCGCGTGCTCACGCAAGAGCACCACATCTACCCGCAGGCGATTGCCGATTTGCTAAGCACATAGCAGCGCCTAGCTGCTATTGGCGCGCGCTGCGGCTGTGCCCGCGCCGATAACCCGTGTCGAAGTTGATCCTTATCAACGGTTCTGCGCTGGCCTCTGTCGAAGTTGATAGTTATCAATTGCGGGGCGCCGCTCGTGGCGCACGCTACTCCCCATGCAGAAACTGAATCGATAACACGCTGATCAAAGGGTGCTGTTGATTGTTCTGCTAATCGGTCAGTTGCCTTTGGAAGGTGGCTGGTGTTTTAGTCGAACTGGGGATCCATTATGGAAAAAGTAATTCTCGCAACGCGCAGCTTCCTGCGTGATGAAGAGGGCGTGACCGCCATCGAATATGGACTGATCGCAGCCCTGATTGCGGTCGCCGTCATTGCCACCGTCTATCTCGTCGGAACCGAACTCAATTCTGTCTTCGTCAAGATCAAGACCTGCCTGACCAACGCGTCGGCTTGCGGCACCTGATCCACACAAGCGCTTGAGCGTCAGAGGGCGGTGCGCCTGCCAGCCTTGGCAGGCGCTGTGGATGTTCCTGACCTGAAGTTTGCTGTGCAACCGAAAGATCCAAGTGAACGATCTCGTTTCTGTCAGTGCCAGACTGCTGTGTGAGGAAGACGGTGTCAGTGCCATCGAATACGCACTGATCGCTTCCATCATCGCGATCGCCGTGACGGTAACCGTTCTTCTTCTCGGGCAGCAGGTGCACAGCTTCTTCCTTCGTCTCAAGGCCTGCATGCTGGCACCGTCGACCTGCTGAATCCGAGCCAAATGCCGCAACCCAAGGGAATCCTTTCATGCAAACCGATCTCACCCCGGCAACCTGGCAACTGTGGTGTTTTGCACTGCTCACACTGACCATGATGATGGTGCTGGACTCCGATCTGCGCGAGCGGCGCATTCCCAATGCCGTGGTGCTGCTCGGTTTGTGCGCTGGTGTCCTGCTCAACAGCTTCGGACCGGCCAACGGCCAAGCCGGCTTGTTCGGCGACTTTCCCGGGGCGTTGGGCGCGGCCCAGGCGATTCTGGGCGCGCTGGTCGGGCTGTTGGTCTTTCTTCCGCTCTATCTGATGCGGGCGATGGGGGCCGGCGATGTCAAACTGCTGGCCGCGCTCGGTTCCTTTGTCGGCCCGGTTGAGGTTCTCGGCGTGGCTCTGTGCATTCTGCTCGCAGGCGGTCTGCTCGCGCTGGCGCGCATGCTGTGGACGCACCAGTCGCGCCAAGTGCTCGGCAACGTCTGGCTCGTGCTCGGCGGCATGGTGCAGGGTGGCGTGCACCGTTTCGATCCTGCCACGCAGTCGGTTGAACGCATGCCCTATGCGCTGGCTTTTGCCGCAGGTCTGCTGCTCTATGGCGGCTGGCGCTCGGTTGGCGGTATGCCATTGATCGGCATTTGAGAACACGGCAAAAACCTCACAGGCGCCATCATGTACGTCGAACAAACAATCCCCCTGCACAGCGTCGAGGCTGAAACCGCTGGCGTACCGAATGCCTTTCTGACGGAGATGCTGCTGCGCCACCTCTCGCGCATGGGCGAGTTGCCTTTGTTCCAGATAGCCAAGCGCATGGGCATGAGTCCGGTGCAGGTTCTTCCTTTGCTCGTGCACATGCGTGCCCTGCAGTTGATCGAGGTGCCGCGCCGCGGCGAAACCGAGGGCGATGTCAGCTATGCCCTGACTGAAGGCGGTCGCAACCAGGGCGCGCTGGCCTTCGAGCGGTGCCAGTATGTCGGCCCAGCACCGGTCCCGCTGTGGGAGTATGTCGATCGGGTGAATCGGCAGAGCCTGCGCCACCAACCGACAACGGTACAGCGGCTCAAGGACGCGATGGGCACTCTGGTGCTGGAGGACGATCTGCTGCCGACCCTTGGCAGCGCGCTCAACTCGGGCAAGGCGATCTATCTTTACGGCCCCAGCGGCACAGGAAAGTCCTATCTGGCAGAGCATCTGGTCAAGACGCTGCAGGGCGAGATCTGGGTGCCGCATGCCATCTACGTCGAGGGCGAGGTGATTCAGGTCTTCGATCCCACGGTACACCATGCGGTGGAACAAACAGTGCAGGAGCGTCACCTGAGCCGCGATGAGGCGGCCGACGGGCGCTGGGTGCGCGTGGCGCGCCCGGTGGTGGTCACGGCGGGTGAACTCACACTGCAGATGCTCGATCTTGAGTTTGACCGGATGAGCCGCCTCTATGTGGCGCCGCCGCAGATGAAGGCCAACAACGGCATCCTGGTGGTTGATGACCTCGGTCGCCAGCGCGTGAGCGCGCGCGACCTGCTCAACCGCTGGATCGTGCCGCTGGACCGCCATGTGGATTACCTGGGACTGCATACCGGCGCGACCTTTGAAGTGCCGTTTGACGTGACGGTCATCTTTGCCTCGAACTTGACACCCGAGGAATTGACCGACCCCGCTTTTGCCCGGCGCCTGGGCTACAAGATTGCGATCGGCGCGATGAGCCAGGAGGGTTATCGCAAAGTGATCGCACAGGCCTGCAAGCGCGTGGGCGTGACGGCCGATCCGGTCTCGATCGATTTCATGATTGAGCGCCTGCATCCGTCCTATGAGCAGGCCTACCTGCCCTGCATTCCGTATGACGTGATCAGCAAGATTCGGGACCGCGCACTGTATCTCGGGCAGTCGCCCCGACTCACGCCCGACTTGATCGAGTGGGCCTGGAAAACGTACTTTGGTGCGGGCAGTCAGCCGCAACCAGGGCTTGCAAGCAATGGATTTGAGGAGCGTAGAACATGAGAAGCACCCGTGCAATTGTGATGATCCTGCTGTCGCTGGTCGCCGGCATCGCCGCTGTCTTTCTGGCCGCCCGCTGGGTCGGGCAGCAGGCGGCGCAAAACACCAGCCCGGTGGTGGTCGCCGCGCGCGATCTTGAGCCTGGCCTCCCGCTGACCTCGGTCATGCTGCAGCAAGCACCCTGGCCCTCCGGTTCCGTTCCGGTAGGCGCCTTCGAGGACAGCAAGAAACTCGAAGGCCGTGTCATCCGCTCGCCGGTATTCAAGGGTGAACCGGTGCTGGAGCCCAAGCTCGCGCCGGAAGGCACCAAGGGCGGGCTGACCTCGATTATTCAAAACGGCAAGCGCGCCATCAGTGTCAAGGTCAATGAAGTGGTCGGTGTTGCCGGCTTCGCCCTGCCCGGCAGCTTTGTTGATGTCATGGTCAACACCACCGACAGCAAGAACAAGTCGATCTCCAAGATTGTGCTCAGGCGGATTCTGGTGCTGGCGGTCGCGCAGGAGGCCAACCGCGATGAAACCAAGCCCAAGGTGGTCAGTGCCGTCACGCTCGAAGTGACGCCCGAGGAGGCGGAAAAAATCGATCTGGCGCGCAGCATTGGTGCTTTGTCTCTGGTGCTGCGCAATGCGGTCGACATCAACGATGCGCAGACGGCCGGCATGGACCGCGACGAACTGCTGGGCAAGGAAGTCACGCCGCCAGTGCCGCAGCAGGGTGCCTCGGCGGCGCCGGCGCCGGTGCGACGCGTCGTCAAGGCCAAGGCAGCCACCGCTGTTGCGCCGCGACCGGCGGCTCCGGCCAGTGCGAGCAAGAGCGTCGTGGAGGTGATCCGCGGTGTGCAAAAAGCCAATTCCGAATTCTGATTGCGAAGGAAAGCAAAATGAAAGCAGCATCACAAACCCGTCACGGCGCGGCGCATCCAGAGAAGCAGGGATGCCGCGCTGGCCTGCGCGCTCGCTCGCAGTTGGCCGCCTGCCTGCTCGCCGTCGGCATCGCGCTGGCCATCGCCACGCCGGTGCAGGCACAGGCACAGGCGCAGGCGCAGGCGCAGGCGCAGGCGCAGGCGCCCAAGACCATGGTCATCAAGGGCAGCAGCGCTGCCCCGGCGTCGCTGTCGGCCACCAGCAGCAGCGGCTTTGCAGCCCTGGGGCCGGCACTGGAACTGATCATCGGCAAGTCCACGCTGATGCGCACACCCTCGCCGATCGAGCGCATCTCGGTCGGCAACCCCAGCATTGCCGATGTCTCGCTGATCAACCCGTCCGAACTCTATCTGCTGGGCAAGGCCTATGGCTCGACCAATCTGGTGATCTGGCGCAAGGGCGCCGAGACCACCGTGATCGACGTCAACGTCAGCATCGACGCCGAGCGCATGGAGAAAAAGCTCAGGGAACTGCTGCCTGACGAGGCCGGCATCCGGGTGCGACCGGCCGCCGACTCGGTGATCCTGACTGGCGTCGTCTCCAGCGCGGCCAAGGCCAAGTATGCGGAAGACATTGCCAACGCCTTCGTGCGCGACATCAACCGCAATCTGGTGCTGCCGGTCATGGCCGGCGATGTCAAGGCCAAGGCTGGCACCACCCTCAGCGTGGGCAGCGGCGCCGGCTCGGGTGAAACCAGCGCCAAGGTGGTAAACCAGTTGCGCGTCGCGCAGGGCCAGCAGGTGATGCTCGAAGTCAAGATTGCTGAAGTCAGCAAGAACCTGATCGACAAGCTCGGCTCCAGTGTGGCGGTGCGGCGCACCGGTAACAACGGCGAGAACGTGTTTTCGATGCTGTCCAATTTCCTGAGCGGTGGCGGCGGCTTGCTTGAGGCGCTCAATGTCGGCAGAACCGCCATCAGCATCGACGGTCAGAACGACGATGGCCTGGTGCGGGTGCTGGCCGAGCCCAATATCATGGCCGTTAGCGGCCAGTCCGCCAGTTTTCTCTCGGGCGGCAAGATTTACATCCCGGTTTCGCAGACCGGCAGCGCAGGCAGCGGCGGCTCGACCATCACGCTCGAGGAGAAGGAGTTTGGCATCGGCGTGCGCTTCACGCCCACCGTGCTCGAAGGCACGCGCATCAACCTCAAGCTGGTTTCGGAGGTGTCGGACTTGTCGCAGGCCGGCTCCCCCTTCACCACGGTCAACGGGGTGACCTCGGTTCTTCCCTCACTCTCCGTGCGCCGCGCCGACACCACGGTTCAACTCAATGACGGCCAGAGCTTTGTCATCGCTGGCCTGATCAAGAACAATTCGACGGCCGCCGTCAAGCGTTTCCCAGGTCTGGGCGAGGTGCCGGTGCTGGGCGCGCTGTTTCGCAGCAGCGAGTTCCAGAAGGACCAGACCGAACTGCTGTTTGTCGTCACACCGCGCCTGGTCAAACCCCTGGCTGAAGTCCCGGTCCTGCCCACCAGCAACCATGCTGAACCGAAACCGACCGACATGTTCCTCTATGGCAGGGTTGAAGCACCCACCCCTGCGCCTGCCGCCAATCAATAAAGGAAGGTCATCATGAACAAGATCACGCTTACTCTGCTGCTGGGTCTGCTGGCCGCATGCGCCAGCAACACACCGAACTACGACGCCAAATTCGGCGATGCGGTGCGAGCCGCTCGCCAGGCCCAGACGCTCAACCCGGGCGCCGGGAGCGACAGCGACCCGGTCATGGGTCTGGACGCGCAGGCCGCCGTCAAGGCGCAGGAACGCTATCAAGAGTCGTTCAAGACGCCACCCAAGACCTTCGATGTGACCAACATCGGCGGCGCGATGTCGGGTCAATAAGCGAACCGTCGGCCGGAATTATCCAACTTGATCATGAAACAGCGCTCTTTACCACCGCTTCCGCGCCGCCAGCATGGTGCGGTGGTGATCGTGTTTGGCGTGATGCTGGTGGTGCTGATCGCCTTTGTCGGGCTGGCGATTGATTTGGGGCGCTTCTTTGTCATCAAGTCCGAGTTGCAAAATGCGATGGATTCCTGCGCCCTGGCAGCGGCGACGCAGTTGAAACCTGGCGCGAACGATGCCAATGCGCTGACACGGGCCGTGGCTTACGGCAAGGTCTTTACGACCGGGGCCGAGGCGATCAAGAACAAGGTCAACTTTCAGAGCATGGGGTTGGATCCGAACGTTCTGGAAATCACGTTTGCAACCAGCAATGGTCCGAACGACAACAGCAACTACAAGAGCGCGACCGATGCGAATGCCAATACCGCAAAATTCGTCAAGTGCAACTACCCGCTGTCTGGGGTGCCGATTTACTTCATGCGTATTCTCAGGCTTATTGGCCTTGGTGACAGCCTCAATACGCAAACCATCAGCGCCATGGCGGTGGCGACCCGTGAGTCGCCCAACGCAGCCTGCATCCCGGTGGCGGCCTGCTCTGCCCCTGGCGGAACCCCCTCCAACAATTTTGGTCACACAGTTGGTGAGTGGCTCACGGCCTACAACGCCACGCCTTACGGCACTGGCAACTTTGGCTGGATCGATTTCACGCCCCCGGCCGGTGGCGCGGCCGAAGTCAAAGCCATTCTTGCCGGAAACATGCAGTGCAATGTTTCACAGATCGGTGACCGGGTTGGTCAAAACGGGAATCTCGACACCCTGCAAGAAGCGTGGAATTCCCGCTTTGGCTGGTACAAAAAAGGCGGTGGGTACAGTACGGCTGAGGCGCCGCCCGACAAGACCGGCTTTGCATATTCCAACCTCACTGACGCGGGTGCGCCCAATGGCGGCAACTGGCCCAGCGGCTTCAATGCCTACAACGGCACTTCGACGGTTCCCAATCAGCCCAACTTCGTTCAGGCGCGCAATCTGAACCAGCCTTATCAGACCACGATTCCCAGCGGCATCAAGACCAACCAGTACAAGACGCCGCTAACGGCAACCGAACTCGCCGCGCTCGGTCGGGCTGATCGCCGGATCGTCGCAGCGCCGGTGGTGGACTGCAGTGTCTGGAACACGCCGCCTGGCAGCCAGATGCCGCCCATATTGGGCTGGGCCTGTGTGCTGATGCTCAGCCCGATTGAGAACGGCTCGGCAGCGTCGCTGACCGCCAAGCTGGAGTTCCTTGGCCTGGCCGGCGCCGCCAGCAGCCCCTGCGCGGGCGGGTCAGAATACTCCATTGCGCCGGTCCTGACACAGTGAAAGCACACATGAAACCGGGCAAACAAAAAGGCGTGGCAGCAGTTGAGTTGGCACTCATCATCGGGCCCATGCTGATCGCGTTCTTCGGCATCACTGAAATCGGTCGTGCGCTCTACCAGTACAACGCGCTGGTCAAGAGCGCGCGCGCCGCCGTGCGCTATCTGGCTCAGCAGGATCTGGCCAATCTGGATGGGGATGAGCGGTCGGAGGTCTACAACAAGACGGTCGCACTGGCCGTCTGCGCGGATCTGACGTGCACCAGCAGCCCACCGTTGGCGCCAGGGCTTAATGCTGCCCAGGTCAGCCTGTGCGACTACGTGAATTGCGTCCTTAGCCACAAGGGCGTCCTGACGGGACAGGGCACGGTCGATTTGGTCAGTGTGACGATCGGTGGTAGCGGCGTGCAGGCCTTCCAGTTCAAGTCGGTTGTGCCCGGGATCCTGCCGGATTTCAGTTTCGCGGCCATCAAGGTGACGATGGCGTCGCGCTACTTCTGACAGGTTGCATGATGCGCAGGACCATTGTTCATTTGTACCCGATGCGCAAACGCCAGCGTGCCATGGTGCTGATTGAATTTGCGCTGGTTGCGCTGCTGGTGTTTTTTCCGCTTTTGCTGGGCATCATGGAATTCGGCCGCTGGCTGTTCACCCTCAATGCTGCAGCCGAGGCCACGCGCATCGGTGCGCGTTTGGCCGTGGTTTGCGGCAACTCATCAAACGACATCGTCAACATAAAAGACAGGATGCGTTTCTTCGTGAACGGTGTGAGCCGTGAGCAGATCAGCATCACCTACAAGCCGAGTGCCGGCTGCAATCCGGATTGGAGCGCCGACACCACCAACCGCTGCGAGAGCGTGACGGTTCAGTTGAACGGAGCGACATTCACTCCGCTGGTGCCTTATTTCGGGGTTCCGGTTGCCATACCGCCATTTGTTACAACTCTGCCGCGTGAATTCATGAAGACCAGCGGCAATCCGGTTTGCCCCTGATGGCGTGACATCACTGCAAATAAATAGAAATATCGCCATGACTCTTAAAGTATCAGCCATTTGCAGCGCCGAACCAACTGTTGCGCTGCTTAAGGCCGCCGAATTTGCAAGCGAGCGCGTGCAGGTATCGGCGCAGACCGGGTCGGCATTGGCGCTGCGCAACCTGTTGCTGCGGGAGCAACCCGATGTGGTTTTGCTGGATTTTCCGACCAACGATGAGTTGGGTCTGCAGCAGGTCGAATCGGCCTTGATGACGGCGCCCGGCACGCACGTGGTTCTGGTGAGTCCGGACCGGTCGGTCGAGTTCCTGATGCGGGCCATGCGTGCCGGTGTACGCGAGGTGTTGCCAGCGCCTTTGAGCGCCGCGACGCTGCAGCAGGTCGTCGAGCGCGCGCAGGCCAGGCAGTTGATGAGGGCCGGTCACCAGGACGCAGTCGGTCGGGTGCTGGCCCTGATGCCGGCCAAGGGTGGCGCCGGCGCCACCTTTCTTGCGACCAACCTGGCTTTTGCCCTGGCCCGGCAGGGCAGGCGGGTGGCCTTGCTGGACCTCAATCTGTACTTTGGCGACGCATCGGTTTTTCTCGGTGACAAGCCGGTCATTACAAGCATGATGGATCTGGCCCGCCAGGCGCAGCGCCTGGACTCTGCCCTGTTGCAATCGAGCATGATCAAGGTGAGCGAAAACCTTCACCTGCTGGCCGCCTCGGAAGAGCCGGAAGAGGTTGGAGAACTCGCCTCGGCCAGCGTCGAGAAGATCATTGAACTGGCCCGCAGCCAGTATGACTTTGTGCTGCTCGATGTCAGCAGCACGCTCGACCCCGTTGCCATCAAGGCACTGGACCAGGCCGACACGATCTGCCTGGTGCTGCAGTTGAATCTGCCTTTCGTCCGTGCGGCCAGGCACATGGCTTCGGTGTTTCGGCATCTGGGCTATCCACGCGAAAAAGTTCACGTCGTCGTCAATCGGTACGAAAACGTTGGTGTCATCAATCTGGCGAGCGTCGAGCGGGCGACTTTGCTGAAAGTCGGCCGCACCATTCCCAACAGCCATGCGGCGGTCACGGCATCGGTCAACGAAGGGGTTCCCCTGCTGAAGATGGCGCCGCGCGATCCGGTGGCGCGCGCGCTGCAGGCCTGGGCGCAGGATCTGGCCCCGGCCACCACCGAGGGTGGCAGGAACTGGTTGCAGCGATGGCTGAAGTCCCCGTCATGAATGAGCTTGCAAGCCAACACGAGAAAGAGAAAAGATCATGAATTTGCGAGACTGGAAACAAAGCGCCAAGTCGGGCACCAAAAGCAGTGATTCCGTCACCGAGTCGCGCCTGGCGGCCACGCCGGAATACTATGAACTGAAGGCGAAATTGCACAATCAGTTGCTGGGTCGCATTGACCTGGAGGTGCTGGGCAGCATGGCGCCAGAGCGCTTGCGCGAGGAACTCGGCACGCTGGTCGAGAAGTTGCTGGCCGAGTCGGGCGTGGCGCTGAACGCGGTCGAGCACAAGAAGATGATCCAGGACATCCAGAACGAGGTCATGGGCCTCGGCCCGCTGGAGCCGCTGCTGGCTGATTCGACGGTGTCCGACATTCTGGTCAATGGGCCGGGCAAGGTTTATGTCGAGCGTCACGGCCGGATCGAACTCACCGATGTCGTCTTCTCCGACGCAGCGCACCTGATGAAGGTGATTGACAAGATTGTTTCGCGCATTGGCCGGCGCATCGACGAGTCCAGCCCGATGGTTGATGCCCGTCTGCCTGACGGTTCGCGCGTCAACGCCATCATCGCGCCACTGGCGCTGGAGGGTCCGCTGCTGTCAATTCGCCGCTTTGCCGTGGTGCCGCTGCGCGTGGAGGATCTGATCAAAGGCAAATCGATTACGCCGGAACTGGCGCAGCTGCTCGCCGGCATGGTGCGCGCCAAGATGAACATCCTGATTTCAGGTGGCACCGGCTCGGGCAAGACAACGCTGCTCAACGTCATGTCAAGCGCGATTCCCGCCAACGAGCGGATCGTGACGATCGAGGACGCCGCAGAGCTGCAATTGCAGCAGCCGCATGTGGTACGTCTGGAAACACGCCCGCCCAATATTGAGGGCAAGGGTGAAGTCAATCAGCGCGCCCTGGTGCGCAACACCTTGCGCATGCGGCCCGACCGCATCATCCTGGGCGAGGTGCGCGGCGCCGAGGTGGTAGACATGTTGCAGGCCATGAACACCGGGCACGAAGGTTCCATGACCACGGTGCATGCGAACTCGCCGCGCGACGCGCTGACGCGTCTCGAGAACATGGCTGGCATGGGCGGCATGACGATCCCACCCAAGGCGATGCGCCAGCAGATCAGCTCGGCCATCATGGCCATCATCCAGATCGCGCGTCTGACCGACGGGCGGCGCAAGCTGGTCAGCCTGCAGGAGGTGGTGGGCATGGAAGGCGACATTATCACCATGCAGGAGGTCTACGCCTATACGCAGACCGGCGTCGCTGACGACGGCACGGTGCTCGGGCATTTTGGGGCGACCGGGGTTCGTCCCAAGTTCATGGCGCGCTTGCGCGCCTATGGCATCTCCGTGCCCGACGAGACCTTCGACCAGAACCGAACCTACGAGTGATGTCATGAGCCTGATCTATGCCCTGTTTGTGATCCTCGGTTTTCTGGCCGTGGTGCTGTTGCTCGAAGGGGGCTTCATGCTCTGGTCCGACACCACCAGTCCCGAGGTCAAGCGGATCCAGCGCCGCCTGCGCATGATGACGGTCGGACACCATCGCAAGTCGGATGTCACGCTGCTCAAGGAGCGCCTGTTCAGCGCAACACCCGGCATCCAGCGCGTTCTGGTGCGTCTGCCGCAAATCCAGCAACTGGATCGGCTGCTGTTGCAGACGGGTTCGACCCAGACGGTGGCGCAACTGCTGTCAGTTTGTCTGCTGCTGGGTTTTGCCGGCCTGATGGCGGGGACGTTGCTGAAGTGGTCGCCGCCGATGACCGCTGTCTTGGCTCTGGCGCTGCTTGTGCTGCCCTTGCTGCGACTAAGCTGGCTGAGAACGCGTCGCGTGAACAAGATTGGCGAGCAACTGCCCGACGCGCTGGACATGATCAGTCGCGCGCTGCGCGCCGGCCATGCGTTTCCGGCCGCGCTGTCGATGGTGGGCGACCAGGCGCAGGAGCCCATTGCCAGCGAATTCAAGGCGACCTTTGATGAAATCAACTTTGGCCTGTCGACCCAGACCGCGCTGCTGAACCTGTCGACGCGGGTGCCGATTCCCGACCTGCGCTACTTTGTGCTGGCGGTGGTGATCCAGTTGGAAACCGGCGGCAATCTGGCCGAGTTGCTCAGCATGCTGGCCGACCTGATACGCGAGCGCTTCAAGCTGTTTGGCCGCATCCGGGTGCTCGCGGCCGAAGGCAAACTGTCCGCCTACATCCTGACCGCGTTGCCGTTTGGCGTGGCCGGCATGATCCAGATCGTCAATCCGGGTTACCTCATCATCCTGTTCACCGATCCGGTCGGCATTCGCTTGGTGATCACGGCCGTGATCATGATGCTGCTTGGCTGCCTGGCAATGTGGCGCATCATCGACATCCGGGTTTGAAGGAGCAGCAAGATGCAAACACTTCTTCTGGCAGCAATTTTTGTGGCAGTTACTGGCCTGGTTTTCGGCGTCGGCCTGTGGCTGACGCGCGACGAGGTGCTGGGCCGGCGCTTGGACCGGCTGAGCAACCATGGCGACGAACCCGACAAACCCTCCGCTGCCGGTGAAGAGTGGAAGGTCAAGGTGGCCAAAATGGCCGAGCCGATTGCCTGGCTGTCCACGCCCAAGGAGGGCTGGGAATCGTCGAATTTTCGCATCCGCTTTATGCGCGCAGGCTTGCGCGGCCCGGGCTGGCCGGTGATCTTTTTCGGCGCCAAGACGTTGTTGACACTGGCCTTGCCAGGCCTGTTCCTGCTGTACCGGGGGGTGGCCCAGGTTTCGGCTGCAGCCACCACCACGGCTTTGCTTCTGGTGCCGGTGGCGGCCTTGGGCTATTACCTGCCCAATGTGGTCCTGGCAGTGCGAACGCGCTCGCGCCAGCGTGAACTGGAGGAGGCGCTGCCCGATGCGGTTGACCTGATGCGGGTCTGCGTGGAAGCGGGCCTCGGTCTGGACGCGGCAATGAACCGGGCCGGGGAGGAGATGGACTTGCGCAGCCAGGCCCTGGCCGACGAACTCAATCTGGTGACGCTGGATCTGCGCGTCGGCTCCACGCGCGAGCGCGCCTTGCAGAACTTCGCCCTGCGCACAGGGGTCGACGAGGTTGCAACCTTTGTCACCATTTTGTTGCAGTCGGAGCACTTCGGCACCAACGTGGCCGAGTCGCTGCGCATCCTGTCCGACACCATGCGTGAGCGACGCAAGGTGCGCGCCGAGGAGCGCGCCGCCAAGATTCCGCTCAAGCTTCTGTTTCCCCTGATCTTTCTGATTTTTCCGTCCCTTTTCGTGGTGCTGATGGGGCCGGCCGTGATCAGTATTTACCGCGTCCTGCTGCCCACCATGACCGGCAACGGGTGAGCTCTTTTTGGAGAATGCCATGAAACGCTACGCAAAAGTTTTCTTCATTCTGTCGGCCACGACACTGCTGGGCTGTGCGCAGCCGCGCTTTGGTTCCGCACCCGGGCCAGCGCAGACGCTGGCGGAACTACCGCGCGTGCAGCCGCTGCAGAGAGTCTCCAGTCCGGTATCAACCGTCGATAGCCTGTTCATCATGGCGCGCTCGGCCCAGAGCGCGGGTCAACTGGCGCTGGCCGAAGAGCGCCTGGCTCAGGTGCTGGTGCTGCAGCCGCTGCATCCGGGTGCCTTGAACGCGATCGCCGTGATCTACGCCAAAACCGAACGCGTTGAGCAGGCAATCACGACCTTCGGGCGTGCGCTGGTGCTGGAGCCGAAAGCGGCTCATTTGCACAACAACCTGGGCTACGCCTTGCTGCTGGCGGGCCGGCTTGCCGAGTCCGAGGCCGAACTCAAGCTGGCGCGCGATCTGAGCCCGGCCGATCTGCAGACCGGTCAGAACCTCGAAGTGCTTGCGCAGCAACAGCAGCGGGCCGCCACCGGTGCGCAACTGGTGGCCATTGCCAGCAACGTCTATGAGCTGCGCGACCGGGCTACATCCAACGCCGCACCGCAGGCCGCAGTGCTGATCAGGCAACCGCTGGCTACTGCATCGCTGCAGGGCGTGCATATTGAAATTTCCAACGGGGTGGGCGTGCGCCATCTGGCAAAGCGCACGTCGCAGCGACTGGCACCGACCGGTCTGGTGACGGCACGCCTGACCAACCAGATGCCGTACCGACAGTCCAGGACCGAGATCCAGTTTGGCGCTGGACAAAAAGAAGCGGCCGCAGCGTTGTCGGCGCAGTTCCCGTTGCCCGTCGCCAGCGTGCCCTCCAGCCGTCTGGTCAGGAACGTCCAGTTGCGCCTGGTGCTCGGTCATGACCTGGTGGGCAAGGCGGTTCTGGCCTGGCTCGACGCGCAGGAGCAGGAGCGCGTGGCCCTGGCCGTTGGCGACGGTTGGCGTTGGAGTTGGAGTTGAGTTTGCAGCCGTGAGCTTGAGAAAACGCAATCGGTTTTTTTCAGACGAAATTAATCTGGTGACCGAGATTGCGAAACACAGGCGGTTTGATGGCGCAGTTCTGTCAAGACATTGATAAGGGGCTAATTGTGAAAACATACGTGATGAAATTGATGGGCAGTGCGGCGCTGGCTGCAACACTGGTGCTGGCTGCATGCGGCGGTGGCGGCGAACTGGCCGCCTGCGGCAGCGGCAATGCGACGGTCAATTTGATTCTGGATCAGGGCAAGTGCAGCACCAGTAGCGGCACCGTGATCGGCGCCACAAGCGGCACCACGGCCAGCGCAACCGCGTCCCTGGCGCTGACACTGACCGATGCCAGCGGTGTGCTCGTCACATCGGTTTCACCCGAGCGCAATGCCAGCGTGAACGTGGTTCTCAAGAACAGCCGGGGCGCGGTCGTGCCCAACGCCGTGGTCACCTTTAGCACGAGCGATAAGACCGGTACATTCGTGCCATCGTCGGGCACGGCACTGACCGATGCCAACGGCATGGCCAGTGTGGCTCTGGGGGCGGGTCAGCAAGCCGGGGCTTTCAGCCTGAGCGCCAATGCCACCGCGAGTGGCGTCAGCGCCACGGCGACGGCTGGCTACATGGTCGTGTTCCCGACGTTGAGTCTGAGCGCGCTCAGCCTGTCGCCGGCAACATTGTCTGCGGGTGGCAACGCCAGCGTCAGTGTCTCCGTGTCGAGCGGCACTGCGCCTTACGCCGCACCGCTGTCAGTGGCTTTCAGCTCACCCTGTGTTGCGGCCGGCAAGGCCAGCATCGGCTCGCCGGTGCTGACGCAAAACGGCCTCGCCACGGCCAGCTACACCGACAAGGGCTGCGGCGTAGCCGACCTGATCACGGCCGCCGTGACGCTCGGCGGTGCAACGGTGAGCCAGACGGGTACCCTCACCGTGCTGCCGGCCAGCGCCGGCTCGGTCAAGTTCGTCTCCGCTGACACGACCAACATCGCGCTCAAAGGAACGGGCGGTTTTGGTCGACAGGAGTTCTCCACCTTGAAGTTTCAGGTGTTTGACACCACCGGCAGTGTTGTCGCCGGCAAGCTCGTTGATTTTGGCTTTGCCGACAAGAACAGCAGCGTTACGACGGCGCTGGGCGGACTCACCCTGTTCCCGGCTGCTGCCACCTCGGATACCGATGGCACCGTGACGACGCTGGTGTCCGGTGGCACGATCCCGACCTCGGTGCGTGTCGTGGCCACGGTTCATGCCAGTTCGCCGGCGATCACCTCGCTGTCCAATGTGCTGGTGGTTTCCACCGGCGTGCCGGACCAGCGGCACTTCTCGCTCAGCACGCAGACCGGCAATTGCGAGGGGCTCGATTTTGACCAGGTATGCAGCGTGCTGACAGCGACACTGGGCGACCATTTTGGCAACCGGGCACCGGATGGAACGGCCGTGAATTTCAGCGCCGAGGGTGGCGTGATCGATGCCTCCTGTGTCACCGGGGCCATGCCGGCTTCTGGTGCGACGCCCTCTGGCCAGTCGACCAATTCACAGACTGGTCCAGGTTCCGGAACCTGCAGCGTTACCTTGCGCGCCAGCAATCCGAGACCGGCCAATGGCCGTGTCACCGTGCTTGCTTACGTGGCGGGTGAAGAGGACCTGGTCGACACCAATGGCAACAATGTGTACGACAGCGGTGACAGCTATGCCGACAAGAGCCCGGACATCTTCCGGGATGACAACGAGAGCGGCAACTGGACCGCCGGCGAGCCCTGCGTCGGGCCCAACAGCAATGGCACTTGCAGTACGCCGGGTGACGGCCAGTACAACGGCGTGCTGCGCATGCCGCAGGCTCCGAGCGCGCAGACCCTGTACGTATCGGGGCAATTGGTGCAGCTCTTTTCCGGAAGCCACGCCAACGTGAGCTTCACACCGGCAGCCATCAGTTGCACGGTCGGTGGCACAGCTGACGTGCAGGTACGCGTCACCGACGAGATCGGCAATGTGATGCCGGCCGGCACCACGATTGCGTTCAGCACCTTCTTTGGTTTTGGTGTTGCCGCGACCAGCGTGTTTCCAGCCAGTGTGACGGTCAACAACGTCGTTCTCGGCGTGGGCGAGCCACTGCTGATTCCGACCTACAACGTGACCGTGGCCTGCGCCGGCAGCGGCAAGCTGTTTGCGACCGTGACCACGCCCGCCAAGGTTGAGACAGCGGCCAGCGTGCCGATCAACTGAGCGAGACGACAAATAGAGGCTCGCGCAGGCATCTGCCCAGCCAGTTTGCCGGGCGTCAAATTTTCGGAAAAAAAATTTGACGCCGGATCGTCTGGAACAGATACTGTCCCGTGTCACAAGTAGGGCAAACCAATTGCTCAGGACAAGGGAGTCACCATGGCGGATCACATTGCCAATCACGCCCCGGCGCCGCTGGGGGGAAAACTCGTCACGCCGGTGACGCTGTTCCTGGGGGTCCTGGCGCTGATCGCTGGCGTGATCGCGCTGATCCGCTTCATCTTCGGGCTCGGCGCCGTCACCAACATGAGCGACGGCTACTCGCTGGGCATCTGGATCGTTTATGACGTGGTCATTGGCTCCGGTCTGGCCTGCGGCGGCTATGTCATGGCGCTGCTGGTCTACATCTTCAACAAGGGTGAGTACCACCCCCTGGTGCGGCCGGCGCTGCTGGCCTCGCTGTTGGGCTACACCCTGGCCGGGGTCTCGGTCATGATGGACATGGGGCGCTACTGGAACGCCTGGCACATGTTCTGGCCAGGCTATGCGCAGTTCAACTCGGTCTTGTTCGAAGTGGCGGCCTGCATCACTTTTTACATCCTGGTGATGTGGATCGAGTTCTCACCGGTGTTTCTTGACAGGATCGGTCTGGGCTGGGTCAAGAAGAAGCTGTCACGCTGGATGTTCTTTTTCATCGCGCTGGGGGTGCTGCTGCCGACGATGCACCAGTCGTCGCTGGGCTCCATGCTGGTGATCTTTGGCGGCAAGGTCAACCCGCTCTGGCAGTCAGGTTTCATGCTGCCGCTTGAGTACCTGCTGAGCGCCGTGCTGCTGGGGTTTTCGGCGGTGGTGGTCGAGGCCACACTGGTTTCGATCGGCTTCAAGAGGCCCATGGAGACGCCCCTGCTGGCGAAGTTGGCACAGTTGATGTGGGGTGTGCTGCTGGTCTATCTGCTGGTGCGCATTGGCGGCCTGATTCAGCGCGATGCGATCGGCAGCGCTTTTCACTTCACGTCAGAAAACCTGTCGTTCTGGGTCGAGATGATCAGCTTCATCCTGCCGCTGCTCATGCTGGCACGCCCCAGTGACCGGCGCAATCCCGGCAAGCTGTTCGGCGCCGCGGTGCTGCTGATTTTGGGTGCTTTCATGCTGCGCATCAACGGCTACCTGGTGGGTTTTCACAATGGCGAAGGCTGGCATTATTTTCCGGCCCTGCCGGAATTGATGCTCACGGTTGGCCTGGTGGCTTTCGAGGTGCTGGCCTATATCGTGCTGGTCAAATTTCTGCCAGTGCTGCCGGCGCTGCCCAAACCGTCGGCTGTCTGAGTCATGCCGGACACCAATGCGCTCACGGCTCGCGAGATCTGGATCAGGCTGCTGCTTTACCCCAGCCATACGCTGCCGACGGCAGCCGCGCCGGTACTGGTCGGCATCGGGCTGGCGCTGCGCGATCACATCTTTTCTCCCTTGCCCATACTGATCGGCTTTCTGGCAAGCTGGCTGATCCATGTGGGCGGCGTCTTCAACGACAACTACGAGTTGCTGCGCCGGCATTCCAACGTTCCCGAGCATCCCGAACTGCTGCAGGCCCTGCAGAACGGGACGCTGACGTTTAACGGTCTGCGCAGCGCGATCGGCGTGTGCTTTGTGCTCACCGCACTGACCGCGCCTTATCTGCTGGGCGTCGGCGGAACACTGGCACTGGCCATTGGACTGATCGGCCTTGCTTCGGGCTATTTTTATGCCGGCGGGCCGCAGCCCTATGTGAAACATGGTCTGGCGGACCCCATCTTCGTCCTCATGTTCGGCATCGTCGCGGTTGCCGGCAGCTACTACATCCAGTGGGCTGCCGTGCACAGCACGGCATCGCACAGCCTTGCTGCCCTGCAGCAGTTGCCCCTGGACGTATTCCTGGTCGGGCTGCCTATCGGCGCCCTGGTGACCAACGTGATGCTGGTCGACGACATACGCGACCGCCACTTCGATGCCAGCAAAGGCTGGCACACCTTCGCCGTGCGCTTTGGCCTGCGTGCTATCCGTTCGGAGTTTCTGGCGCTGACGGCCTTGGCCTACCTGTTGCCGCTGGCCTACTGGCGCTGGCTCGGCTTCAGCGCCTGGGTATTTCTGCCACTGCTGACCCTGCCGCTGGCCTACAAGGTGGCGAGCGCGGTCTGCCGCTTTGATCAGACCAGGGACCTGCTGCGGATGTCGCCCATGGCATCTTATCTTTCGCTGCTTTACGCAGCCCTGCTTGCGCTGGGCATCGCCATTTAGAACGGCAACAGCGTCTGCAGCCAGAAGCGGCTGAACTCGCCGCGATTCCTGACGTCAAAGTCATGCTGGTACTTGGCGGTGATAGCGAAGCGTGGCGAGATTCTGTAGCTCAGGAAGGGGCCGATGGCATTGGCGCTGCCGCGGTTGCCGATGCCACTGCCGACGAGCCTGCCATTGCTCGCCGATGTGGCCAGTCCGTTCAACTCGTCGTCCGTCGTTTGCCGGAACAGATACCCCTGGATGCCCAGACTGGTCGCCGCAGTCAGCTTGTAGCCGGCGCTGTATTCAAGCGTGAGTTCGTTGCCAGAGCGATAGCGGGTGGCGCTGTTCTCGGTGTTGATGCCATAGCGCAGCTTGAAGCCCAGCGTTGTTTCAGCGCTGGGCCGGTAGCTCAGCGCGTAGGCCGGTGCGAACTGCCAATAGTTGCGCCCGGTATTGACTCGGGCAGCGGCATCATAGGCGCCCAGCGGTAGCACGACTTCCAGCGCCACGGACTGATTGATGGCTTCGCCCTGCCAGGCCAGGCGCAGCGGAACCAGTAGCGGATCGGTCAGGCCGAAGCGACTGCCGCTGGCATCCGGCAAGGTGGTGCTCACCTGTCGTTCCAGATCAATGGCGGGAAACGGCAGCACCAGGGCCGATTCGACGCTGGCGCCGAGCAGCCTTGCATCCCAGACATGTTGAAGCCGGTAGGAGATGGTGTCGGCCGTCAGTCGATATCGGGCCCAGCCCAGGTCCTGCCCTGATTCGCCCTTTAGCGACGCAGCCTGCGAGCGGCTGTAGTAAGCTAGGTTGTAGAGGCCCGGCGGCAGCATGTCGCCATAGCCTAGTTCGACCCCGACCGGATACGAACTGCCACCGAGTTCGGTGGACCCGACCAGGCCGGCGTGCAGCAGCAGCGCTGCCAGCACAGCGGCGGTCGGGGAGCGGTGTGGTGTGGATGTTAGTTTCATGGCTGGTCTCCCCGCAGCATGTCCTGCAACCTTAGGCGATACAAGGGCGTGAGCTTGACGGCCGCCAGCAAGCCGATCACCAGCAGGGAACTGGCCAGGTAGAACAGACTTTGCACCGCCACCTGCCGGGCCAGCATGGCGCCGCCGACCAGCGGGCCGATGACCGACCCGACTCGGCCAAAAGCGAAGCACAAACCCACACCCCAGGATCGGATGTAGGTCGGGTAGACCTGGCTCTCGGTGGCGATGATGCCGAACTGCAACGCGATCAAGCCAAAGCCGGCGACGCCGACCAGCGTCATGATGGCCCACTCGGGCAAGCCGGCAACGCCAATCAGGCCGACCGCGGGAATGCTGATGGCAAACAGGATGGGCACGGGCAGCAAGCCGAACCTGTCGACCGGGCGCATGATGGCGATCACGCCGGCAAAACCGCCGAACATGAACAGGCTCGTGGCCATCACTGCGCGTTCGACCGGAATCCCGGTGCTTGCAAGCAGCACGGGCGTCCACTGGTTAACGAAGAAGAACACCAGCAGGCTGATGACATTGACCAGCCAGAACAGCGGCGTGATCCAGGCCAGCCGGCCTTCCAGCAGGTCCTTGAAGGCAAACTGTGCCTGGTTCGCTTCGTCGCTCAGCACGAAGCGCGTGTCCGCCGCAACGACTGTGGTAGGCGAGAGCTTGTGCAGCACCCGGACCAGTTCAGCGCGCCGTTCGGGTTTGAGCGAGAGGAACTTGAGTGACTCCGGAAAGAAAAACAGCGCCAGCACCCCGACCAGCATCGGTGCGATGCCGCCGCTCCAGAAGATGACCTGCCAGCCGTGGCTGGCCATGAAGCGGGATGCCACCAGACCGCCCAGCGCGCCACCGAGCGCGACACCGACAAAGCTCAGCATGGTCATGCTGGCACGAATGCGGCGCGGGGCAAATTCGGCATTGAGCGCCACCGTGATGGGCAGTACGCCGCCGATGCCAATGCCGGCGATAAAGCGCAAGGCCATCATCGAAGCCAGCGAGTCCGCCCAGACCTGTGCCAGCGTGAACACGCCAAAAAAGAAGGCGCCCAGAATGACGGCAAACTTTCGCCCGTACCGGTCCGCCAGATAACCGAACAGCGGTGGGCCAAAAAGACCGCCCAGCAGTCCGGCGCCAAACAGCGGCCCGAGCGCCGATTTGTCGATGCCCCACTCCTGGATCAGCAGCGGCGCGATATAGGCGATCGAGATGTTGTCGTAGCCATCGACCAGCATCAGCAGAAACGACAGGCCGACCACTGTCAGGTGAAAGGAGCCGAATTTTTGTTCGTCGATGACAGCAGCGATGTCGATGCGAGTGGCCATTGTTTTCTCCTGCAACGTGGGAATGCAAACTGTGGCATTCGATTGGCAGGTTTAAAACAATTGCGGAAAAAACTACAGAACCTGCAGTTCCATTGTTGCCCAGAGGCACGGCTTCGTCTATACCCCAATCGGGTCGTTTCCAAAAATCTTGAGGCCAGGCTTTACTCGTGCCGCAGCGCCTCGATCGGGTCGAGTCGGGCAGCGCGTCGGGCCGGGAAGTAGCCGAACAGCACGCCAATGCCGGCCGAGAAGAAGAAGGACATCACGTTGACACCGGGGTTGAAGAGGTAGGGCACGTCCATCAGGCTGGCCAGTCCGAGCGAAGCGCCGGTGGCCAGCACGATGCCGATGACGCCGCCGAGCGCAGCCAGCACCACGGCCTCGATCAGGAACTGCAGCAGCACCTCGCGCTCCAGCGCGCCGATGGCCAGGCGCAGGCCGATCTCGCGCGTGCGCTCGGTCACGCTGACCAGCATGATGTTCATGATGCCAATGCCGCCCACCAGCAGGCTCACTGCCGCCACTGCGCCCAGCAGCATGGTCATGACCTTGGTCGTGCCCGATAGCGTGTCAGCGAGTTGCTTGGTGTCGAGCACGTTGAAGTTGTCCTCGTCGTCCTGTGCCAGTTTGCGCCGCTCGCGCAGCAACTGGGTCAGGCTGGCCTTGACGCGATCCGGGTCGCTGCCGTCCGCCATGGAGACGAGCAGGGTCTGCACACGGGTGTTGCCGGTGATGCGGCGCTGCAGCGTCTTGATCGGCAGCAGCACCATGTCGTCCTGGTCGTTTCCGAAGGCGCCCTGGCCCTTGGAGGCCAGCACACCCACGACCTCGCACGAGATCTGCTTCACGCGCAACTGCTGGCCGACCGCACCATGCGAATTGAAGAGCTCGCGCTGCACGGTCTGGCCGATCAGGCAGACGGCGGCGCCAGCGCGCAGTTCATCATCGGAAAACTGGCGTCCGTCGCTGAGCTTCCAGTTGCCGGTGATGAGCCAGGCATTGTTGCTTCCGATGACGCTGCTGGCCCAGTTGCGGCCGTTGGCCACCAGCTTGGAGGCGGCGCGCGCTTCCGGCGCTACGGCGATGATGCCGCCGATCTGGCTGGCGATGGCGTCGCCATCGGCCTCCTTGAACGGCGCGGCACCGCCGCCGCCGCCCGGCCCCATGCGCTGGCCCGGACGTACCTGCAGCAGGTTGGTGCCCAGGCTGGAAATCTGGTTCTGCACCGCCAGCGTCGCGCCATTGCCCAGCGTGACCATGGTGATGACGGCGCTGACGCCGATCACGATGCCCAGGATCGTCAGAAAAGAGCGCAGCAGGTTGCGCCGGATCGAGCGCAGGGCCAGCAGCAGGGTATTGAGCAGCATCAGGCAGCCTCGGTCAATGCGGGCGTCTTGGGCTGCTGCAGTCCGGCCGGGTTCGGGTTTTGCGTATCGCCGGCGACGACACCATCGACAAAGCGCACGATGCGCCGGGCATAGGCAGCCATGTCGGCCTCGTGCGTCACCATCAGCACGGTGATGCCGTGGTCCACGTTGAGCCGCCACAGCAACTCCATGATCTCGCGGCTGCGCTGCGTGTCGAGGTTGCCGGTGGGCTCGTCGGCCAGCAGCACGGCCGGCTCGGTGACGATGGCGCGCGCAATCGCCACGCGCTGCTGCTGCCCGCCCGAGAGTTCGGCCGGTGTGTGCTGTTCCCAACCGGCCAGCCCGACCGAAGCCAGCGCTTTGGCGGCGAGCGCGTGCCGTGTTTTGGCGGCCTCGCCGCGGTACAGCAAAGGCAGTTCCACGTTTTCCTGGGCTGAGGTGCGCGCCAGCAGGTTGAAGCCCTGAAAGACAAAGCCCAGAAAGCGCCGGCGCAGGCGCGCGCGCTGGTCGCGGGAGAGGGCTTCGACGTGCGCGCCCTGAAACAGGTACTCACCCTGGGTCGGGGTGTCCAGGCAGCCCAGCATGTTCATCACGGTTGATTTGCCGGAGCCGCTGGGGCCCATGATGGCGACAAAATCGCCGGCCTCTATTTTCAGGTCCACGCCCTTGAGCGCGGCCAGCGCCGTCGCACCCTGGCCGTAGACCTTGGTGACCTGGCGCAGCTCGATCAGCGGGCTCGGGCTCATGGCGCGGCTCCGCTGGCGCGCTGATCGGTGATGACCAGCATGCCGACTTGCAACTCGCCGTCGTTGACCTCGGTCATGCGCCCGTCGCTGATGCCGGTGCTGACACTGACCGGCGTGGCAGCGCCGTCGCGCAACACCCAGACCTGCTTGGCCGGACCGCTGCCGCCGGCGGTCTTGCGCGCCCCTTGTGGCATGCGTGGCATCAGGCTGGAAACAATACCGCCCTTGGCCTTGGCTGCGCCGCTGACCGATGGGGTGAAGCGCAGCGCCGTGTTGGGCACCAGCAGCACATCCTGGCGCTCGGTGGCGGTGATGGTGGCCGACGCCGTCATGCCCGGGCGCAGGCTCAGGTCGCTGTTATCAACTTCAAGGTAGGTGACATAGGTCACCACGTTTTCGGTGATGGTCGAGCCAAAGGCGACGCGGTAGATTTTTGCCGGGTACTTGCGTGACGGGTAGGCGCTGACGGTGAAGCTGGCTTTTTGGCCAACCTTGACCGCGCCGACATCGGCCTCGTCGACATTGACCTGCAGGCGCAGCTTGCTCAGGTCTTCGGCCAGCGTGAACAGGGTGACGGCCTGCAGCGAAGCCGCCACGGCGTTGCCCGGGTCGACACTGCGGGTGAGCACCACGCCGTCGATGGGTGAGCGGATGGAGGCCTTGGACAGGTTTGTTTCATCGGTGGCGGCGGCAGCGCGCGCATCGGCCACGCTGGCATGGGCGCTGAGTTCATCGGCCAGTGCGCGTTCCAGCGCAGCGCGGCCGCCGTCGAGTTCGGCCTGCGACGGCACCTTGCCGCCTGACAGTCGCGCCACCTCTTCGAGCCGCGCCAGGTTGCCTTTGGCTTCTTTCACGGTCGCTGCCGCTTGTGTCACCCTGGCGTTGGCAGAGCTGAGCGCGGCGCGCGAGCGCGCCACCTGATCACCGAGTTTGGCGGTGTCGAGTTCCACCAGTACCTGACCCTTCTTCACCTTGTCATTCACATCGACCAGCACGCGCAGCACGGTGCCCGACAACTCACTGCCGATGTTGACCGAGGTGGTGGGCTGCAGTGTGCCGTTGGCGGAAACACTCAAGGTGAGCTGCCCCTTTTTTGCCGGCTCGGTCACGAAGACCGGCGCGGCACTGCTTTTGCCATTCGATTGCCAGTAATAGACTCCGGCGGCAAGCGCCAGCGCCAGACCCGCCAGCGCCCAGACGATGCCGCGGCGCCACCAGGCACGCTGCGGTGCTTCGTCAAGCAGGGCCTGCAGTTCGGTGCTGGATGGGGTGGCAGGGGCGGTTGTGGGGGTGGTCATGGTGCGGTCTGAATGGGTGTTGGGTTTGGGGCGTCGGGTATCAGTTCCAGCCGCCGCCCAGGGCTTTATACAGGCGCACGTGGTCGGCGCTGATGTCGGCCGTGCTGCTGGCCACGCTGTCCTGCGCTGTCAGCAGCGTGCGCTGGGTTTGCAGCACAGTCTGGAAATCGATCAGGCCGCTGCTATAGCGTTGTTGTGCCAGCAGGGCGGCGTTGCCGGCGGCGCTTGCAGCACTTTGCAGGTGGGTCAGGCGCGTGCGGTCGCCCGACAGGGCCACCAGTGCGTTGGCGACATCCTGCAAGGCGATCAGCACGACAGCCTGGTAGTTGGCGCGCGCCTGCTCCAGGGCCGCCTCCTGCGCCAGCACCTGCGCGCGTTTGGCGCCACCGTCAAACAGCGGGATCGACAGACTGCCGATCAGGCTGCTGACCAGGCCGGCGCTGTTGCCCAGTGCCGCCAGCGTCAGTGCGTTGAGACCGAGCGAGCCACTGATGGCAAAACCCGGGTAGAGCGCAGCATCGGCGACTGCAACGCGCGCCAGCGCGGCCGTGATCCGCAACTCGGCGGCGCGCACGTCGGGGCGCTGGCGCAGGGTCTGGGCCGGGATGTCCAGCGCCAGATTGCTCGGCGGTTGCGGAATTGCTTGCGCTGTTTGTAGTTGCGTGAGCAGGGTTTCGGGTCGCTGCCCGGTCAGTACCGCCAGGCTGTGGCTGGTTTTGGCAATGCCGGCTTGCAGCAGCGGAACCTGGGCGCTGGTCTGTTCGGCGGCGGTGCGGGCCTGCTCGACTTCGAGCGAGGTGATCAGACCGGCCTGGGCGCGCCAGTCGGTGATCTGCAAAGTCTCCTGCTGGCTTGCCAGATTGCTGCGGGCGATGGCCAGTTGCGCCTGTTGACCGCGCAACTGGACATAGGCCAGCGCCACTTCGGCCGCCACCGACACCTGGACATCGGTCAGCGTCGCCTGCAGCGCCTGCGCGTCGGCCTCGGCGGCATTGAGGGCGCTGCGCTTGCCGCCAAAAATATCGGGCTCCCAACTGGCGTCAAGCCCGGCCTGGAAACTGTTGCTGGCGTCCAGGTCGCCGAGGCGGCTGCGCTGGGCCGAGCCGGACGCCGACAGCTTGGGCAGCAGACCGGCGGCGCTGACGTCGCGCAGCGCGCGCGACTGCTGCAGCGCAGCCTGCGCCGCGCGGATGCTGGTATTGGCCTGCAGGGCTTGCGTGACCAGCGTGCCCAGCAAGGGATCGTTGAATTGTTGCCACCATTGCGCCAGCGGATTGGGCGTTACCGGCGAAGCCTGCTGGGTTGAAGCATCTTGTGGCCTGGGTGACCAGGTGGAACAGCCGGTCAGGCTCAACGCGAGGGCCAGCGCCAGAATGCCAAGGCAGCCAGGCTGAGACCGTGTTGATGGAGGTGGGGTGGTGGACATCGTTCGCATCAGTCTACAAAGCAGTGTGACCATTTATTGTGCGCCAGGCAACATATGAAACGGGTTGCACTGGGGTGAAGTTCCTGTAAACGCGCCAATCAGCCCAACATGGGACAATCGCCGCCTATGCATCCAAAAGCCCTGCTCGACGCCTGTTCCGAACTGGTGCGGCTCAGTCTCAAATTCGACCACCCGACCGACGCCATTGTTTCACGGTTTTTTCGTGACAACCGGGGCCTGGGTCCGCGCGAACGTGCCACCTTGTCGGGCACGGTTTACACCGTCCTGCGCAAGAAATTGCTGTTTGACCATTACGCACCTTCCGGCAGCGGTCCCAAGGAGCGCCGCCTCGCGATCCTGGGTTTTTACGGCCCCGGTGATTACCTGCGCAGCGCTCTGACAGAGCAGGAGACCAACTGGCTCGACCAGTGCGAAAAAATCAATGTGGCCGACCTGATGGAGCGCCATCGCCATAACCTGCCGGAGTGGTTGGTGCAGCCGCTCAAGGACCAGCTCGGTGCCGAGTTCTGGCAGTTGGCGGAAAGTCTGAACCAGGGCGCCGGGCTTGATCTGCGCGTCAATGCCTTCAACGCCAAGCGCGCTGATGTGCAAAAGGAACTGGCGCAGGCCGGTATCAAGGCCGTGCCGACGCCATATTCGCCCTGGGGCCTGCGCATTGCCGGCAAACCCACGCTCAACAAGATGGACGCATTTGTCCGTGGCGCCTTCGAGGTGCAGGACGAGGGCTCGCAGTTGCTCGCCATGCTGCTCGACGCCAAGCGCGGCGAGATGGTGGTGGACTTCTGCGCCGGCGCCGGCGGCAAGACGCTGGCCATCGGTGCTGCCATGCGCAGCACCGGGCGCCTCTATGCCTTCGATACCTCGGCGCACCGGCTTGACGCTTTGAAGCCGCGCTTGGCGCGCAGCGGCCTGTCCAATGTGCACCCGGCGGCCATCGCGCACGAGCGCGATGATCGCGTCAAACGCCTGGCGGGCAAGATCGACCGCGTGCTGGTCGATGCGCCGTGTTCCGGCCTGGGCACGCTGCGCCGCAACCCGGACCTGAAGTGGCGCCAGACCATCAAACTGGTGGAAGACATGGCCGTCACGCAGGCTGCCATCCTGCAAAGCGCGGCGCGCCTGCTCAAGCCCGGTGGCCGCCTGGTCTATGCCACCTGCAGCATGCTGGTGCAGGAAAACGAAGCTGTGGCGCAGGCCTTTACAGAGGCGAACAAGGACTTCGCGCCGCTCGATGTCGGCGAGGTTCTGAGCGGTTTGAAGGTGGAGGGCGCGGCGACGCTGTGCAGCGGCGGCGACAACGGCCTGCGCTACCTGCGGCTGTGGCCGCACAAGCACCAGACCGATGGTTTTTTTGCCGCAATCTGGCAGAAAGCCTGATTGTTTCCGTTTTTTTGAATAGATCTGAACCGTATGCTGATATCTGATTCGCTGGCCCTGAACGCTGTGATCGACTGGCTGGCCCATGGCATCTGGGCGTTGGCCTGGTGGCAAATCGTGTTGTTCACCCTGGCCATGACGCACGTCACCATGGTCAGCGTGACGGTGTTTCTGCACCGGCATCAGGCGCACCGTGCGCTTGACCTGCACCCGATTGCCGCGCATGCCTTCCGTTTCTGGCTTTGGTTGACCACCGGTCAGGTGACCAAGGAGTGGGCCTCGATTCACCGCAAGCACCACGCCAAGTGCGAGCAGCCTGAAGATCCGCACAGCCCGCACATCTATGGCATCAGGACCGTTCTGCTGCAGGGCTACGAGTTGTACCGCGCCGAGGCAGCCAAGCCTGAAACCATGGCACGTTATGGCCACGGCACGCCGAGCGACTGGCTCGAGCGCAATCTGTACAGCCGCTTCTCCTGGTCGGGCGTGGTGGCAATGCTCTTGATCGACCTGGCCCTGTTCGGCGCGGCGGGTCTGGCGGTGTGGGCGGTGCAAATGGCCTGGACCCCCGTGATGGCGGCCGGCATCATCAACGGCGCGGCGCACTACTGGGGTTATCGCAATTTTGAAGCGCCCGACGCCAGCACCAACATCTCGCCCTGGGGCATCCTGATTGCCGGTGAAGAACTGCACAACAACCACCATACCTACCCGACATCGGCCAAGCTCTCGGTCAAGCCCTATGAGTTCGACATCGGCTGGGTCTACATCAGCCTGCTGCAAAAACTGCGCCTGGCCACGGTCAAGAAGACACCGCCCAAGCTCGCGTTTGGCGATGTGCGCGCGGTGGCCGACGAGAAGACGCTCGAAGCCCTGATTTCGAACCGCTACGAGATCATGGCGACCTACGCCAAGGACATGCGGCGCACCTTCAAGCTGGAGTTGCAGAGCATGAAGGCGCGCAGCGCCGACGCCGGCGTGATCAAGGCGGCGCAGCGCTGGCTGCACCGCGACAGCGAGAAAGTTCCGGCCGCCGCGGTGGCGCAACTGGCGCTGGCGCGTGCTGCTTCACCGGTGCTCGACAAGATGGTGCTGATGCGCGAAGAATTGCGCCAGCTCTGGCTTAACCGTTCCCACACGCGCGAGCAACTGGCCGCCGACCTGCAAGCCTGGTGCCACCACGCCGAGGCCAGCGGCATCGCTGCGCTGCAGGAGTTCTCGCTCAGGCTGCGCGCGGCTCGGGTCTGATGGCGCGGTTGCTTAGGGGAGCCCCTGCGCAAGGGATTGGCTCGCGCTTGCAGGTGAATCGGCCTCTGCTGCGGTAGTATTCGTTCATCGCGCGCACTGGGAAGTGATGTTCAAGTGATGTCCATGCGTTTTCGACCCACCATCCGGACCGCCTTGCTCGGGCTTGTCGGCATTCCCTTGATCGCCTTGTTCATGGAACTGGCGTACGACACCCGCCAGCAGAGTCAGGCCGACATAGCTGAGGCCTACCGCACTGCCGCCGCAATCAACGACATCACTGCCGCCCAGACCGAACAATTTCTGAGCCGTGCCGAGTACATCCTGACTGAGCTTGCGCGTCGTCCCCAAATACAGGCATTGGACCGTGCCAACTGCGACCCACTGCTGGCTGACTGGAAACACCTGCAACCCGCGTACGCGAATATCCTGACACTCGACGCAAACGGACGCCTGGTGTGCAGCGCAACCGGCATTCAGCCAGGACAGGCTGCCGGACCCGATCCTAAGTACTACTTTGCAGAAACTGTTCGCACCGGCAAGTTTACTGTCGGCAAGCCGGCCAAAGGCTTTGTTACCGGTCGCTGGGTTTCGACGCTGGCCTATCCGGTCCGCAATGGCGATGGGCAACTGATCGGGGTGGTCGCGGCTTCGGTCGATCTCGCCCAATTCCGGTCCTTCGGTCCCGCGCGCAAACTTCAGGCTGATGGCGTGGTTTGGATCATCAACGGCGAGGGCACGATCATTGCACGTTCCGAAGAGGCCGAGCAGCGCGTTGGACAGGTGTCTGATGCCGCTTCAACCAAGATCATGCTGGCGCAGCAGCGTGGTGTGATCCGTTCGCGCGACTACAAGGGCGTCGACCGGCTTTACTCCTTCACATCGATCCCACGCTCGGACTGGATCGCTTTTACCTCGCTCGACACAGCCGCGGTGCTGGCACCAGCCCAGCGTCTCGCACTGGAACGCCTTGCCTTGGGGATGGCAGTGATGCTGGCGATCGCGGCGCTCACGCTTTGGGCATCGCGGCGCATCTCGAAGCCCGTTGAGGCCTTGTCTAAAACTATCGTGGCCTTGACCGAGGGCAACCCTGATGCGCGCCCGTCAGCCGATGGACCGCTGGAGATTTACCAGATTGCGGTAGAACTCCGCGCGATGCTGGATGCGAGGGCGCATGACGCCGAATCGCTGCGTGCAAGCCGGGCAACCCTGGACGCCGCTTTGGACAGCATGAGCGATGCTGTGTTTATTTCAGATGCACAGGGTCGATTCACTCACTTCAATGAGGCCTTTGCCACCTATCACAAGTTCCGCAACCGGGACGAATGTGCCATGACGCTCGCCGAATACCCGCTCCTTTTCGATGTGCATTCCTCCAGTGGTGAATGCCTGCCGCTGGAGCGTTGGGCCGTGCCCAGGGCATTGCGGGGTGAGTCAGCCACCAATGTTGAATTCAGCTTGAAGCGAAAGGACACGGGCGAAACATGGGCCGGGAGTTACAGCTACGCTCCGATTCATGACAAGGCTGGTGCGATCGTCGGTTCGGTGTCACGGCGCGGGACATCACCGACCTCAAGCGAGCCCAGGAATCACAGCGCATTGCCGCCACCGCCTTCGAGTCGCGCCAAGGCATGTTCATCACGAATGCAGAGAGTGTGATTCTGCAGGTCAACAAGGCATTCACCGAGATTACCGGTTACACGGCCGAGCAGGCGTTTGGCAAGACGCCCCGCTTGCTGGGTTCCGGGCGGCATGATGCGGCCTTTTATGCGGCCATGTGGCAGGCCATCAAGCGCACAGGTGAATGGCACGGCGAAATCTGGAACCGGCGCAAGACAGGCGAGGTCTATCCTGAAAGCCTCGACATCAGCGCTGTCAGGAATCAAGACGGCGCGGTGACCCACTACGTTGGATCCTTTCGTGACCTTACCGCCACCAAAGCCGCAGAGGAGCAGATCGAGAGTCTGGCGTTCTCCGACCTGTTGACCGGGCTGCCAAACCGCCGGATGCTGATGGTTCAATTGCAGCAGGGCATGATTGCCAGCGAACATGACAAGCGCCAGGGCGCGCTGCTGCTGGTCGATATCGATAATTTCAAGGACCTCAACGATGCCCTCGGTCATGATCAGGGCGACCTGCTGCTGCAGCAGTTTGGCGAGCGTTTGAGTGCTTGCGCCAAAGAGGGGGAAACCGTGGCCCGCGTGGGCGGCGACGAATTCGTTGTGCTTTTGACGCAGTTGGCCTCAAGCTCACTGGAAGCAGCCATGTACGCCGAAACGGTGGCCAACAGGATACTCGCTGCCCTGCGCCAACCCTATCGGCTCGGTGCGTCCGATATTTCCTGCAGCGCCAGCATCGGCGTTGCCTTGTTCGGCGCACGGCACGAGGATACGGTGGAACCCTTGAAGCGCGCCGAACTGGCCATGTACGAGGCCAAGGCGCATGGGCGCAATACGCTGCGCTTCTACGACCCCCAGATGCAGGAGGCGGTCAATGCGCGCGTTGCGATGGAGGCCGCCCTTCGACAGGCGATAGAGACCCATCAGTTCGTGCTGCACTACCAGGCGCAGGTGAGCGATCAGGGCCGGATCACGGGCGTCGAGGCGTTGCTGCGCTGGCCCGATCCAAAGCGCGGCATGGTGTCGCCGGCCGAGTTCATCCCGCTGGCCGAGGCAACGGGTCTGATCCTGCCAATCGGAAATTGGGTCTTGGAGGCAGCCTGCAAGCAATTGGCGCAATGGGCGCGCCAGTCCGGGCTGGCCCACCTGACGGTCGCGGTCAACGTCAGCGCGAAGCAATTTCACCAAAGCGACTTTGTTGATCAGGTGCTGATCACTCTGGCGCGCACGGGTGCCAATCCGACCCGGCTGAAGATCGAGCTGACCGAGAGTGTGCTGGTGGCCAATGTTGAAGACGTGATTGCCAAGATGAATGCACTCAAAGGACGGGGCGTCGGCTTCTCGATCGACGACTTCGGAACCGGCTACTCGTCACTCTCCTACCTCAAACGCCTGCCACTGGACCAACTCAAGATCGACCAGGGCTTCATCCGAGACATTCTGATCGACCCCAACGATGCGGCCATTGCCAGAATGGTGGTGGCGTTGGCAGAAAGCCTGGGCCTGGCCGTGATCGCCGAAGGTGTCGAAACCGAGGTGCAACGGGATTTTCTGGCCGGCTTGGGCTGCCACAACTACCAGGGCTATTTGTTCCAAAAGCCACTGCCGATTGCGGAGTTCGAGGCGTTTGTGCTGCGGGTCTGACGCGCCCTAGGCGATACGGGTTCCCAGCCAAAAAGCAACCAGCGACAAGACAAAAATGCATTCGATGATTCGACGAGTCAACTTCACGATACCCACCCAAAAAAGTGTGCCTATTGGGCATCATATTTTTTGGCCTTCACAGAGGGGAAAACCCTAGTCTTTGAACAGAGGAGCGTGGCCTCTGCGCACTTATTGAATTCTGGGCGCCAAACCATTACATGCGGTTACAGAACTTGGCCGCATTCGCTCCAATGCGGTCGGCAAAGATGCGGTCAAATGCGTTGCTACAACCTGTGCTAAAAGGCGACATTCAGGCTTCGCCACACGAACTTAGAAAGTCAATTGGTGGAAACAGAAAATCACAAGGGCAGCATCATTGCCGGCGCATGGGCTGATGAATCGGGCAAGGCGTTTGCAGGTGATGCCGGACAACCGATGACCTCGGGTTATCTGAAACGCTCGGCTTCGCAACTGGCGGGCGTCACGGCCATTTCCGGCATGGCAGCTTGCGGTGGTGGTGGGGGCGCGAATACGACAGCGGCCATCAATCCCTTGCCAGCGCCGACACCGTCGCCTTCGACGGTAGCCGACGCGGGTCGATTTCTGGCTCAGGCGACGCTCGGCTGTACACGGGCGGAATTGACGGCACTGCAGGGCATGAAGTATTCGGACTGGATTGATGCCCAGTTTGCCTTGCCACGCACCCAAAGCCATTGGGACTGGCTGCTTGCAAACGGCTACAACAGTGCAACCAACATCAACAGCACAAGCGGACTGGACAACACAATATGGCGCAAGTTAATCGGCTCCCCCGATAGCCTGCGCCAGCGTGTCGTTCTGGCACTGTCAGAGCTTTGCGTGGTTTCTGTTCTCGGCGTTAACGCGCAATGGCGGCAATTCTCCGTCGCCAACTATCTGGACATTCTGGAAACCAACGCCTTTGGTAACTACCGCACGCTATTGGGTCAGATCTCGCTGAGCCCGGCGATGGGTTACTACCTGACGTTTCGTGGCAGCGTCAAGGCCAACCCGACCACAGGCAGTGAGCCCGACGAAAACTATGCCCGCGAACTGATGCAGCTGTTCACAATCGGACTCCTCAAACTCAACACGGACGGTAGTTTGCAAACCGACGTTAACGGCAACGCCATCGAGACCTATACACAAGCCGATGTCAGTGGCCTGGCGCGTGTCTTCACAGGATGGGGCCTCGATCTATCCGGGCTCACCAGTCCCTATCCGCCAGACTACCAGCAACGGCCCATGATTTCAGTGGCGGCAAACTATGAAACGGGAAGCAAGACTTTCCTGGGCGCAAGCATTCCGGCCGGAACCAGCGCGAGCGAGGGCCTGAAGATGGCGCTTGACGCCATTTTTGCGCATCCAAATATCCCCAGCTTTGTCAGTAGGCAACTCATTCAGCGCCTTGTTGCAAGCAACCCGTCACCGGGCTACATCTCCAGGGTGTCAAAAGCATTCGCTGATAACGGCGCCGGTGTGCGGGGCGACTTGAAGGCTGTCATCAAGGCGATCCTGCTTGACAGTGAAGCCCGTGATCCGGCAACTGCCATGGCCCCAAGCTTTGGAAAATTGAGGGAGCCGGTCGTGCGCTTCCTCAACTGGGCGCACGCCTATGGTGTCAAATCGCCATCAGGTGCCTGGGCTGTGGGTGATTTGTCAGACACGGCGACGCGACTTGGGCAGAGTCCGATGCGCTCGGGCTCCGTTTTCAATTTTTTCCGGCCGGGCTACGTGCCACCCAGCACCGCACTTTCCGCGCTTGGCCTCACCGGTCCTGAATTTCAAATCACCAACGAATCCTCGGTTGCCGGTTATGTGAACTATATGCAGCGCGCCATCAGCGGTGTCGGGATTGGCGATCTTGTGGCGGACTACAGCAGTCTGCTGGCACTGGCTGGAAATTCCGGCAGCCTGCTTAACGAAATCAACGAAGTTCTGGCTGCAAGTCAACTCGCACCGTCAACATTGACGGCGATGCAGGGCGCCCTCGACACCATCCAGAGCGCCACTTCCGCCGGCGCCCTGAACCGCATTCGTGCGGCTTTGACCTTGGTACTGGCGTCACCTGAATACATTGCCCAGAGATGAGGAGTCGCCATGCGTTATTTTCCTGAAGTCAAACCTGACAATGCTTCTCGTCGGGAATTCTTGAAGCGTTCCTCTGCGCTGTCGCTGGCTGCGAGCGCGACGCCATGGGCGATCAGCCTGGCGGCAATGGGGGAGGCAGCAGCGGCCACGGCGACCGACTACAAAGCACTGGTGTGCGTGTTCCTGTATGGTGGCAATGACTACGCCAATACCCTTGTGCCCTATGACCAGACAAGCTACAACTTGCAGCAGTCGTTTCGCGCCAATCTGGCCATCGATCGCGCCGCGTTGACGCCCTTGTTATTGAATCCTGATACGCCGCTTGCCGATGGCCGACAGTACGCTCTTGCGCCCGGGCTGGACCCTTTGCTGCCGATATTCAACGCAGGGAAAATGTCGGTGCTGTTGAATGTGGGCACACTGATTCAACCTACCACCAAAGCGCAGTACCGATCAGGCTCGGTGCCGCTGCCACCGAAACTTTTTTCGCACAACGACCAGCAATCGTTCTGGCAGTCATCGTCGGCGGAAGGCGCTTCTTCCGGTTGGGGCGGGCGTCTGGGTGACCTGTTCGCTGCCGGTAACGGCAATGCCACGTTTTCCTGCATCAGCGTATCCGGTAACGCGGTTTACCTGTCTGGAAAGACCGCTGTGCAATACCAGGTCTCAACGAATGGCTCTGTCCCGGTCAACGGGATTCAAACACCCCTGTTTGGATCTTCAGCCTGCTCAGCCCTGTTGCAAAACCTCATAACATCTTCCACACATTCCAATTTGTTTGCCAGCGAATATGCCCGTGTTGGCAGCCGCTCCGTCACGGCCAACACCCAGGTCAGCACTGCGTTGGCCGGCAACAGCCTGACGACCACATTCCCGACATCCAACAGCTTGGCCGATCAACTCAAAATGGTGGCCCGCCTGATTGCAGCGCGCAGCGCACTGGGTCCGAAACGACAGGTCTTCTTTGTGTCTGTCAGTGGTTTTGATACGCATGACAATCTGCTCACCACACACCCCGGGCTGATGGCTACAGTGGGTAACGCCATGTCGGCGTTTTACCAGGCAACGGTCGAGCTTGGCGTCTCCAATCAAGTGACAGCATTCACGGCATCCGACTTCGGTCGCACCTTGGTAAGCAACAACGGTGGTTCTGATCACGGGTGGGGCAATATGCACTTTGTCGTGGGTGATGGCGTGAAGGGCCGCTCGTTTATCGGCACGGCGCCGGTGATTGCCAACGGCGGCCCCGATGACGTGGGGCAGGGGCGTTTGTTGCCAACTCTGGCAGTCGACCAGTACGGTGCCACGCTTGCGACGTGGTTCGGTGTTTCATCAACCGACCTTCGCAGCGTGCTGCCCAACATTGGCAATTACAGTCAGACCGGCCTTGGATTCTTGTGAATGTGGCTGATGTTGGTCAATCAGGCTGCGCGTTCGACAAACCTGTCTGCAATCCAAGCCTGAGGCGCCATGACGGGCGGCTCAGTCCTGCGTCGCGCGGCGCTGGACACAGGCGATGTAGGCGTCACCGTCCGGTGCCCGTGCCGCACGCTGGCTTTCCCATAGCATCCGGCCCAGGCAGTCCATGGCTTCATGGTGGGCGTCGTGTAGCGAATCACGCCGGTGCGTCAGCAGTTCGACGGCCTGGCGGATGCCGCGCGGCTGGTCAATGCTGCACTGCTCGCTGATCGACACGTGCATCGACAGGTGCAAAAAGGGATTGGTCTTGGCCTCATGTGTCTGCTGCATGCTGGCCAGTGCGGCGTCCAGATCCGCCAGGTCGGCATGGTATTCGGGGTGCTCGTCAATCCACAGGCTGGCTATGGTCTCCAGTGCCTCCAGGGGTTGATTGGCCTGGGCCTTGGCATAGACCGCGCAGAAATAGCGGCGAACATCGGCTTGTGATGGATTGAACATGGGGCCAGATTATCGCGCGCTGCAACCGTTGTGACATGGGGCCCGTGGCCCCAAGCGTTATCCTTGCTTGTGTTTCAGCGCGCCCGAGCCCCTTGGGCGTCCCCAACTGCCAGAGGAATACTGCCATGCCCCAAGCTTTTATTTGCGACGCCATCCGCACCCCCTTCGGCCGCTACGGCGGCGCCCTTGCCAACGTGCGCACCGATGACCTCGGCGCGATACCGCTCAAGGCGCTGATGGCGCGCAACGCCAACGTGGACTGGCAGGCCCTCACCGACGTGCTGTTCGGTTGCGCCAATCAGGCCGGCGAAGACAACCGCAACGTCGCCCGCATGGCTTCGCTGCTGGCGGGCTTGCCGGTGGATGTGCCTGGCGCCACCATCAATCGTTTGTGCGGTTCGGGGCTCGACGCGGTCGGCACGGCGGCGCGCGCCATCAAGTCCGGCGAGGCCTCGCTGATGATTGCCGGCGGCGTCGAGAGCATGAGCCGCGCGCCCTTCGTCATGCCCAAGATGGACAGCGCCTTTGGCCGCAACAATGCTGTCTTTGATACGACCATTGGCTGGCGCTTCATCAACAAACTGATGAAGGAAAAGTATGGCGTTGATTCCATGCCCGAAACGGCAGAGAACGTGGCCGTTGAACACCAAATCAGCCGAGAGGCTCAGGACAAGATGGCAATGGCCAGCCAGATGAAGGCGGTGGCCGCGCAACAGGCCGGCCATCTGGCGCGCGAGATCACGCCGGTCACTTTGGCACAGAAAAAGGGTGATCCGATTGTGGTGGACAAGGACGAGCACCCGCGTGCCACCAGCCTGGAAGCGCTGGCCAAACTCAAGCCGATCGTGCGCCCGGAGGGCAGCGTCACCGCCGGCAATGCCAGCGGCGTTAACGACGGCGCCTGTGCCCTGCTGATCGCCGACGAGAAGACCGCGGCGAAGAATGGTTTGACACCGAAAGCGCGCATCGTCGGCATGGCCACGGCTGGTGTGGCACCGCGCGTCATGGGCATCGGTCCGGCGCCGGCCACGCAGAAGGTCCTGGCGCTTACCGGATTGACGCTGGCGCAACTCGACGTGATCGAACTCAATGAAGCCTTTGCCGCGCAGGGTCTTGCGGTGCTGCGGCAGTTGGGCCTGCAGGACGACGATGAACGCGTGAACCGCTGGGGTGGTGCGATTGCCCTGGGTCATCCGCTGGGCGCCTCCGGCGCGCGTCTTGCAACCACGGCGGTCAACCAGTTGCACCAGATCGGTGGCCGTTACGCCTTGTGCACCATGTGCATTGGCGTCGGGCAGGGCATTGCGCTGATTCTGGAGAGGGTTTGAACTTTCCCCTCATCACCGATCCCCACTTTTACGCCGTCGCCATTCCGGCGGTGCTGCTGATGGGTGTCAGCAAAAGCGGCTTTGGTGCCGGCTTTGGCTCGCTGGCAGTTCCTCTGATGGCCCTGGCGGTGAGCGTACCGCAGTCGGTCGCCATCTTCATGCCGATCCTGTTCATGATGGACATTCTGGGCATGGCGGCGTTCCGCAAGGACTTCGACCTGAAACTGCTGAAGTTTGTGGTGCCCTGCGGTCTGCTCGGCGTTGTGATCGGAGCCCTGCTGTTCAAACTGCTGCCGGCAACTGCCGTGGCCGGCATTGTGGGCGTCTTCACGCTGCTGTTTCTGGCGCAGCGGCTGCTCTTTCCGCCCAAGCTGGACAGCGTGGCGCCGCCGCGCTGGCTGGGCGCGATCCTGGCGGCTACCGCCGGCTTTACCAGTTTCATTGCCCATGCTGGCGGCCCGCCGATCAACGCCTATGTGATTCCGATGCGCCTGTCTCCGGTGAAGTTCACCGCCACCATGGCCTTCTTTTTCTTCGTCATCAACCTGGCCAAATGGATACCCTATGCCTGGCTGGGACTGCTGGACACGCGCAACATGGCGACCTCGCTGGTGTTGCTGCCGATTGCGCCGCTCGGCGTGTGGAGCGGCGTCTGGCTGGCCCGGCGCATTGATCAGATTCTGTTCTATCGTCTGATTTATGTAGGCATGTTCCTGACCGGCGTCAAACTGGTGTGGGACGCGCTGCAATAGCCTGCCGCTGGCGCCAAAGCAGCCGAGCCGCCCAGACCAGTGACAGGAGCACGACCAGTGCGCCCAGTTTGTGGGTCAGGCCGCCAATCAACTGGGCGCGGGGCAAGAGGCCTGCGCTGCTGAAAAGATAAATCCAGTCGTGGCCACCGGCCTCACCGGTGGCGCCCGATAACAGCATGAGCTGCGGGTGCAGCGCGTCGTACATGTAGGGCGCTACATCAAGCAGCGACACGCCGAAAAACCAGCAGCCCACAGCCGCGCCAAAACGGTCGCGGTTCTGGAGCCGCAGCGCCACCGCCATCACGGCCGGCATCAGCAACTGCCCGAGCGTGCCGCCCAGCACGCCCAGCCAGTGGCCCAGCGGCATGAAGATGACATGCCCGGCCTCATGGAACACCAGCAATGGCCGGTGCAGGAAACTGGCCCCGATCCCGCCGCTGCGGTAATCCATGCGGATCAGCACCCAGGCCCAGACCGTCAGGGCTGCCAGCAGCGCGAGCCGGGCCCAGAAAAGCAGAGGGTCGGCCCGGCCCGAGGCGTTGCCCAGCGCGTCGTCGTCTGGCCACTGCGTTTCGTCATCCGGTTGCGGTGCGGGGGGCGGCAGTTTTTGCCCCACTTTGGCCAGGATGATGCCGCAGGCCGGGCAGGCCGCGGGCAGTGCCTGCTCGGCGGGCAAGGGCTGATGATTGCACTTGGGGCAGCGCTGGTAGGGGATGGCCATGGGCAGAAGATAACGCAAAGACGAGGCGCGCTCACTTTGTCGCTCATCGGACAAGGGCCGGACCGGCATTTCGCTACAGTGACAGCATGAAAACACTTCAAACCCTATCCGAATTGGCCGCTCTGACAGGCCAGGAGGTCGTGGTCAGCGACTGGATCACCATTACGCAGGAGCAGGTCAACCTGTTTGCCCAGGCCACTGGCGACCACCAGTGGATCCATGTGGATGTCGAGAAAGCGAAGACCGGGCCCTTTGGTAGCACGATTGCGCACGGCTATCTGACCCTGTCGCTGCTGCCCAAATTTTTTGAGTCCTCACTGCGGATACTGGACGCCCGCATGGGTGTCAATTACGGTCTGAACAAGGTCCGTTTCCCGGCGCCAGTGCCGGTTGGCAGCCGCCTGCGCGCGCGCATGAAGCTGCTCAAATGCGAGTCCATCGATCAGGGAGGTTTCCAACTGACCTGGGAGTCGACCATCGAGCGCGAAGGCGGCAGCAAACCGGTCTGTGTCGCCGAGTCAATGGCGCGCTATTACCCTTAGAAAACTCTGAAAATCTGTCACCCCGGGCTTGACCCGGGATCCACGTCTTCAGAGAGTGCACCACGCACCATGGATTGCGGGTCGGGGCCCGCAATGACACATTCCTGGCTAATGCCCAAACTTGTTTTGCCGCCAGGCCTCAAACACGGTGACGGCCACGGCGTTGGACAGGTTGAGGCTGCGCTGACCGGCGATCATCGGCAACTTGAGATTTTGCGCGGCGGTGAATGATTGCCGTACCGCTTCGCTCAGGCCGCGCGTTTCGGCGCCAAACACCAGCCAGTCACCGGGCGCAAACTGAACCTCATGCACCAGGCGGCTGGCGCGTGTGGTCAGCGCAAACATGCGCTCAGGCGCCGGTTGTTCCGAAGCCAGAAAGGCCTGCCAGCTGGCATGGCACTTGAGCTCGGCATATTCATGGTAATCCAGCCCCGCGCGGCGCATGTGTTTGTCTTCCATCGAAAACCCGAGCGGCTCAATCAGGTGCAACGTGCAGCCCGTGTTGGCAGCAAGCCGGATGACGTTGCCCGTGTTGGGCGGGATTTCAGGTTCGACCAGGACGATATGAAACATGGCCGGATTGTCGCAGCGCCGATCCTGGTCACAGCACGGCAGTGCAAGGTTGGCGATTCCGGAATTCACTGATCTGCCTCAAAGCGTCCTGCCGTTCTCGCCGGACAATGGGATTGATCCCATTTTTGTACCAACCAGCTGAGGTTTTATATGCGTCACACCCTGAAACGGCAGTTCTCCAATGCATCCCGCGTTTCACTTGCAGTGTCGGCGCTGCTGCTGGCGCAATCGGCGCTGGCGCAGGATTTCATCAAGGGTGGCCAGGACAAGTTCACGTTAAGCGTCGGCGGTGTTGTCAGTCGCCTCGACACCCAGGTGGCGCTTGATGGTGCAACGTCGTCCGGCACACTGCTCGACAATGAGAGCAACGGCCTCTCCAACAGCACATCGAGCCTGGCGGTCTCTGCCAGCTGGCGTTTTGCTGATCGCCATCGTTTTGACCTGCTTTATTTCGGCGCCAATCGTTCTGGCAACTACCAATCCGACCGCGACATCACCGTGGGAGATGTCCTGATTTCAGCCGGATCCTCGGTTGCGACCGAGGCCAAGAGCAACTACTTTCTGGCCGATTACCGCTACTCGGTCTACAAGACCGATGCCGTTGAAATCGGTGGCGTGCTGGGTCTCTACGGCCTTGATCTGAACTACAAGGTGACCGGCACCAATCTCGCAGGTGGTGTCGCAAAAGTGGTCAGCGCATCGGCATCGAGCACCCTGCCGCTGCCATTGTTCGGCCTGTCCGCTGACTGGTACGTCCAGCCGCGCTGGCGTGTTTCTTCCAATCTGATGGGCTTGTCGGCCAAGGTCGGAGACATCGACGGCTCGGTGCGGGTCTTGCAACTCGGCAGCGACTACATGTTCGCGCGCAATTGGGGCATGGGTTTGTCCTACCTGCACTCCAAAGTCAATGTCAATGTCGCCCGCTCCGACTTCGACGGCCAGCTTGACTGGAGCAACAACTCCTTGCTGATCTACGCAACCATGAAATACTGAACCCCGGCGTGGCCACTGGCTCGCATTGCGGTGGTCTTCATTCGGTTCGCGCGATCACCAGTCCGGTGATGTGCGCCGCGCCAGCGGCGCGCAGCACACGCGCCGCAGCGTACAGAGAGGCACCGCTGGTCATGACATCGTCCACCAGCACGAGCCGCTTGCCCAGGATCTGTGACACCAGCAGCGGGTCGACAGCAAACGCATTTTTCAGCGCATCAAGGCGCTCCGGGCGGTTCAGCGAGCTTTGCGGTGGTGTGTCCTGGATGCGAAGCAGCAAGCGGCTGTTGGTATTGCCGGGCGCTAGCTGTCTGGCCAGCAGCAGCGCCTGGTTGAAGCCGCGCGAGCGCAGCCGCTCGGCAGACAGCGGCATCGGCAGCACCGCATCGGCGGCTTCGAGAGCCGGTTCGACCCAGGGCGTGCTGCGCAGCAGCAGCGCGAAGGCGGCGGCGCGTCCGGGATGGGCATGAAACTTGTAGCCGACGATCAGCTTCGACCAGGGGTAGGTGTAGGAGACCGCAGCCAGACAGGCGTCCAGTGGCGGCGCTTGTTTGATGCATTCACCGCATTGGCGCACGCCCGGTGGCAGCAGCAGCGCGCAGGTCTGGCAACGGGGTTGCGGCTGCGCGAAACGGTTGACGCAGGCTTCGCACAGACTGGGTCCGGGCCATGCGTGGCAAACCATGCACTGACTCGGCAATGCGTCCAACAAGCCCCTGAACACGCGCGCAAACATGGAGTCAATATACTCTTGCGTCTGCCACCCGTTTCACACCATGTCGACCGAACGCCCCCCCACGATTGATCCACTCGCCGCCCGACGCTGGCAGCAGATGCCACCGGGCGCCTCACCGTGGCTGCATGAAGAGGTGGCGCGGCGCATGGCGGAGCGCCTGGCCTGCATCAAGCTTCAACCCGCGAGCTGGGCGCACTGGGAGCCGGTGCGCGGTGGCCTGCAGGCGCATGCCCTGCTGGCAGAGCGCTACCCGCAGGCCGACTGTTTTGTCACCGAATTCGAACCGCAGCGCGCAGCCCACGCCGCCGCGAGTCTGGCCAAACCCTGGTGGCGGCCGGCGCGCTGGTTGGGCAAGCAGCCCCGCTTCGAGGCGCCGGGTGAGGGCATGGCCCAGATGCTGTGGGCCAATATGGCGCTGCACATGACGGATGATCCGCGCGCTTTGATGGCGCAGTGGCAGCGCGCGCTGGCGGTCGATGGTTTTCTGATGTTTTCCTGCCTCGGGCCCGATACCCTGCAGGAACTGCGTCCGCTTTATCGGACGCTGGGCTGGCCGGCACCGGCGCACGAGTACACCGACATGCATGACTGGGGCGACATGCTGCTGGCGGCCGGTTTTGCCGATCCGGTGATGGACATGGAGCGGGTCGTCCTGACTTTTGAGACGCCTGAGCGCCTGCTGCAGGAGTTGCGTGGTCTGGGGCGCAATCTGCATCCGCAGCGTTTTCACGGGCTGCGTGGGCGCCGGTGGCACGCGCAATTGCTGCAAGCCCTGGCAAAAATGCCATTGCAGCTGACCTTTGAGGTGGTCTATGGCCATGCCCTGAAAGCCGCGCCTCGCCTTGATGTGCGGCCCGAAACGGTGCTGTCGTTGGCGCAAATGCGAGAAACATTGAACCAGCGCAAAACTTATCCCAAGAATCCTTGAGAAAAGGACTTGACAAGGCGCCAAACGCGTTTTAGTCGGCTGCACTACAATTGCCCGCGGCCTGGCTTGGAGCAGACGGCATGCGATCGGATTGCGATCGCCTTGCCGCAGACAAGCAGGGGATCCGAGGCAACAAATAAGTGAGCACGATGAATAGCATTTTCAAGAAATTGACGGGCCTGCTGCTGGCTGCAAGCGTTTTGGTCATCAGCGCGGCCGCCTATGCGGCAAATGCGGTCAACGATCTGCCCGGTGGTCCGGCCGTCAATCAGTTGAACCTGACGAACGGTGTCACCCGCATCGCCGAGGAACAGGCCTGGCTGCACTGGTTCATGCTGATCATCTGCACCGTGATTTTTGTCGCGGTTTTCGCCGTGATGTTTTATTCGATCTGGAAGCACCGCAAGTCGGTCGGCCACAAAGCGGCCAATTTCCATGAATCAGTGACGGTCGAAGTGATCTGGACCATTGTTCCCTTCATCATCGTGATCCTGATGGCCCTGCCTGCCACCAAGGTCGTGGTGGCCATGAAAGACACCACCAATGCCGACCTCACGATCAAGGTCACCGGCATGCAGTGGAAATGGGGCTACGACTACCTCAAGGGCGAAGGCGAGGGCATCGGCTTCATCTCGGCGCTGGACAAGGCGCAGCGCCAGATGTCGAATGACGGTGGCCCGAAAGCCGGTCAGGTCGTCGATGACTACCTGCTCAAGGTTGATCACCCGTTGGTGGTGCCGGTGAATCAGAAGATCCGCATCATTACCACAGCCAACGACGTTATTCACGCCTGGATGGTGCCGGCGCTGGGCGTCCAGCAGGCGGCGATTCCGGGCTTTGTGCGAGACACCTGGTTTCGCGCCGAGCGCGTTGGCGACTTCTACGGCCAGTGCGCCCAGCTCTGCGGCAAGGAACACGCCTACATGCCGATTCACGTGAAGGTGGTCTCGGCGGCTGAGTATTCGCTGTGGGTTGCTGCCGAGAAGAAGGCCATGGCCGCCAAGGCCGATGACCCGAGCAAGGTCTGGAGCGCAGAAGAGATCTTCAAGCGCGGTGAGAAAGTCTACGCCGCCAACTGCCTGGTCTGCCACCAGGCGCACGGTAAGGGCGGCGGCGTCGTCAAGCCACTCGATGGCTCGGCTGTGGTGCTTGATGCCGACAAGGGCAAGCAGATTGCCGTGCTGCTCAATGGGCAGAACAATGCGGCCATGCCATCGTGGAAGCAACTCGGCGACACCGACATCGCGGCGGTCATCACCTACACCAAGAACAATTGGTCCAACAAGACGGGTCAACTGGTGCAGCCGGCTGACGTCAAGGCTGCGCGCCACTGAACGCCGCCAGCCCGATTACAAGAATAGACAAGGAAATCGCCATGAGTGCCGTTTTAGACCACCCCGCCCACGACCATGACCACGCGCATCACGCCCCCAGCGGCTGGCAGCGCTGGGTCTTTGCGACCAATCACAAGGACATTGGCACGCTCTACCTGCTGTTCAGCTTCACCATGCTGATGATTGGCGGCGTGCTGGCCCTGATCATCCGCGCCGAACTGTTCCAGCCCGGGCTGCAGTTCATCAATCCGGAACTGTTCAACCAGCTCACCACCATGCACGGCCTGATCATGGTGTTCGGCGCCATCATGCCGGCCTTTGTCGGCTTCGCCAACTGGATGATCCCGATGCAGATCGGGGCCTCCGACATGGCATTTGCGCGCATGAACAACTTCAGCTTCTGGCTCATGATCCCGGCCGGCGTGCTGCTGGCGAGTTCCTTCTTCGTGCCCGGTGGCGCACCGGCTGCCGGCTGGACGCTGTACGCGCCGCTGACGCTGCAAATGGGTCCGAGCATGGACACCGGCATCTTTGCCCTGCACCTGCTGGGCGCCTCGAGCATCATGGGCTCGATCAACATCATCGTCACCATCCTGAACATGCGCGCGCCTGGCATGACGCTGATGAAGATGCCGATGTTCTGCTGGACCTGGCTGATCACGGCCTACCTGCTGATCGCCGTCATGCCGGTGCTGGCGGGCGCCATCACCATGACGCTGACCGATCGCCATTTCGGCACCAGCTTCTTCAACCCGGCCGCTGGTGGCGACCCGGTGATGTACCAGCACATCTTCTGGTTCTTCGGCCACCCCGAGGTCTACATCATGATTCTGCCGGCGTTTGGCGTCATCAGCCAGATCGTGCCGGCCTTCGCCCGCAAGCGCCTGTTCGGTTACGCCTCGATGGTTTACGCAACCTCGTCGATCGCCATCCTGAGCTTCATCGTCTGGGCGCACCACATGTTTACCTCGGGCATGCCGGTGACGGGCCAGCTGTTCTTCATGTACGCCACCATGCTGATCGCGGTGCCCACGGCCGTGAAGATCTTCAACTGGATCGCCACCATGTGGCAGGGCTCGATGACCTTTGAGACGCCGATGCTGTTCGCGGTCGGCTTCATCTTCGTCTTCACGCTCGGCGGCTTCTCCGGTCTGATGCTGGCGATGGCGCCGATCGACATCCAGATTCACGACACCTACTACGTGGTGGCGCACTTCCATTACGTGCTGGTGGCCGGTTCGCTCTATGCCCTGTTTGCCGGTTACTACTACTGGAGCCCGAAGTGGACCGGTGTCATGTACAACGAGTCGCGCGGCAAGATCCACTTCTGGTGGTCGCTGATTTCTTTCAACGTCACCTTCTTCCCGATGCACTTCCTGGGTCTGGCCGGCATGCCGCGCCGCTACGCCGACTACCCGATGCAGTTCGCTGACTTCAATGCCGTGTCCTCGGTTGGCGCCTTTTTCTTCGGCTTTGCCCAGGTCTATTTTTTCTTCTTTGTCGTGCTGCCAACGATGCGCGGCAAGGGCGAAAAAGCGCCGCAAAAACCATGGGAAGGCGCTGAGGGTCTGGAGTGGGAGTTGCCCACGCCGCTGCCCTTCCATACTTTTGAGACACCGCCCAAGCTTGACGCCACGGCAACCAAAATCATTCACGCATGAACGCCGAACAAAAAAAGGCCAACCTGAAAACCGGCTTGATCCTGGCATCGATCGCGCTGGTGTTTTTCATTGGTTTCATCGGCAAGATGTACCTGGAACGCCACTAGGTCCCTGGCATGAAGCTGCGGCACGAAAATATCCGGATGATGGGCAAACTGGCCGTGATAACGGTCGGCATGTTCGCGTTCGGCTATGCCCTGGTGCCGCTCTACAACGCGATTTGCGAAATGACTGGCATCAATGTGCTGGCGCTCGGTGACCGCAACATTCCCGGTGCCATCGAGGCGCTGCCGCTCAACACGCAGGTTGACACCAGTCGCACGATCACGGTCGAGTTCGACGCCAATTCGCGCGGCCCCTGGGAGTTCAGGCCGGCCCAGCGCTCGCTGCAGGTGCACCCGGGTGAACTGGCGACCGTGATGTACGAGTTCCAGAATGTGCAGAACCGGCGCATGTCGGCGCAGGCGATTCCGAGCTACGCGCCCCAGCAGGCCGCAGCCCATTTCAACAAGCTGCAGTGCTTCTGCTTCAACCAGTACACGCTGGAGCCAGGCGAGAAAAAAGCCTGGCCGGTGGTGTTCGTGATTGATCCCAAGCTCTCGCGCGATGTCAAGACGATCACGCTGTCCTACACCTTCTTCGAGGTCGGCGGCAAGACGCCGGCCGCGCCCGTGGCCGACGCCACGGTGCAGATCGGTACCGGAGTCGGCACATGAAGCCCTCGTTCTGGCGCAGCATGAAGATGGTGGCCTGGTCATTTTTTGGCATTCGCAAGAACAGCGAATCGCAGCAGGATGTGGCCCAGGTCAACCCCTTTCACATCATCGTGGTGGGCATTGCCGGGGCATTTGTATTGGTGCTGGGCCTGATCGTTCTGGTGAACTGGGTTGTCAGCAAGTAATGGGTCGCAGCACGACCGGGATTGATAAAAGAGAACCGCAAGGATTGGAGCCGAAATGAGTTCAAACACAAACGCCGCACAGCCACATTACTTTGTGCCGGGTCCGTCACGCCATCCGGCGATGGCGGCATTGGGCCTGTTCTTCGTCATTCTGGGCGCCGGCCAATGGGTCAATGATGTTGAGTGGGGCAAGTATTCACTGGCCTTCGGCCTGCTCTGGTTTGTCGTCGTGCTGTTTCAGTGGTTCGGCGATGCGGTCGGCGAGAGCGAAGCTGGCCAGTACGGGCACAAGATCGACCTGTCCTTCCGCTGGAGCATGAGCTGGTTCATCTTCTCCGAAGTGATGTTCTTCGGCGCCTTCTTCACGGCGCTGTGGTGGGCGCGTGGGCACTCGATTCCGGCGCTGGGCAACATCGACAACGCGCTGCTGTGGCCGAACTTCAAGGCCGTCTGGCCCAGCCTGGCCGCCGGCGTCACCGGCTCACCGGCGGGTATCGTGGAGCCATTCACGACCATGACACCGTTCTGGCTGCCGACCATCAACACGGCGCTGTTGCTGAGCTCGGGCGTGACGCTGACGATTGCGCACCATGCGCTGATCGCAGGCCAGCGACCCAAGACCATTGCCTTCATGTGGGCCACCGTGCTGCTGGGCATCGTGTTCCTGAGCGTGCAGGGCTACGAGTACTACCACGCCTACCACGAGCTCAACCTGAAGCTGACCTCCGGCGTCTATGGTTCGACCTTCTACATGCTCACCGGCTTTCACGGCTTCCACGTTTTCATCGGCATGCTGATGCTGCTGTTCATCACGCTGCGCCTGCAAAAGGGCCACTTCACATCCGAGCGCCACTTCGGTTTCGAGGGCGCGGCCTGGTACTGGCATTTTGTCGACGTGGTGTGGCTTGGGTTGTATGTGCTGGTGTACTGGTTGTAGATCTGCGGGCGCGATCGGGCGCTGAAAGGGCGTCATTGCGGACTTGATCCGCAATCCATGTTTCAAAAGGCATGGATCCCGGATCGAGACCGGGATGACATCAGCGGGTGGGATGACAAAAGTCGCAGTGCATCAGCCCTGGACCGGTATCCCACTCGGCTGGATGTAGCCCAGCTTCCAGGCCAGCAGAATGCCGGCAAACAGCAGGATAGAAAGACCGACCCGCAGCGCCAGGGCCAGCGCCATTTTTCTGGACCGCGTTTTTTCGCTGCTGCCCTTCATCATGAAGAACAGGGCGCCGGCGAGACTGCCGATGATGGCGACAAATGCAAGAATGACCCAGTATTTCATGAGCAGGATTATCCCGTGAGTTTGCGTTGGCGCTTCTGGCTGATCACATTGAGCGCGCTGCTGGCAGTTGGCGTGACGCTGGCGCTTGGGCGTTGGCAACTCTCGCGTGCGTCCCAGAAAGAAACGGGGCAGGCGCGCGTGGAAGCCAGGGCCGCTTTGTCCGCTCTGGGTACTCCGGCTTTTATCGCGCTGGCGGACCCGACGACCGAACTGCACCGGCGCGTGATCCTGCGCGGGCGCTGGATGACAAGCCACACGGTGTTTCTGGACAACCGGCAAATGAACGGCAAGCAAGGCCTTTACGTGCTCACGCCGATGCAACTTGAGGGTGCTGCCGGCGTGCTGCTGGTACAGCGTGGTTGGGTCGCACGCAACTTCATTGACCGCACCGGTTTGCCCACGCTGGAAAGCCCGGATGGCGTGCAGGAAATCGAGGGGCGTATTGCCGCAGCGCCGTCGCGGCTTTACCAGTTCGGTGGCACTGAGACCGGCCGCATCCGGCAAAATCTGGACCTGGCCGGCTTCGGCGCAGAATTGGGTCTGCCCTTGCTGCCGGGATCGGTGCAGCAGACCGGTGCTGCCAGTGAAGGTTTGTTGCGCGAGTGGCCGCTGGTCGGCGCGGGTGTGGAGACGCACTATGGTTATGCATTTCAATGGTTTGCGCTCAGTGCGCTGATCACAGTTCTTTATGTCTGGTTTCAAATTGTTAGACGATTCATCACGCCGCGCCGTACCTGAGGCCATCGATCAGCCGCTGGGCTTGACGGTTCATTCCATGCCCTCGCCCGAGCGCGCCCTTGCTGGTGACGCGCGGCGCACCGGGCGTGGTCGCTGGCAGATGCTGGCGGTTTTTCTGGTCTGCGCCGCACCGGTGATCGCCTCGTATTTCACCTATTACGTGGTGCGGCCGGAGGGGCGGCGCAATTTTGGCGAACTGATTGAGCCGCAGCGCGCGCTGCCGGATCAAACGGCCGTGAACCTGGGCGGACAAGTCAGCACGCTCAAGGCGCTCAAGGGCCAATGGCTGCTGCTGAGTGTGGCCGGCGGCGCCTGCGATGCGTCTTGCAGCAATCACCTGTACCTGCAACGCCAGTTGCGCGAGGGTATGGGCAAGGACCGCGACCGCATCGACTGGGTCTGGCTGATACCGGATGCCGCCCCGGTGTCCGACAAGCTATTGCCGGCCTTGAAAGATGCCACGGTCTTGCGCGTAGCGCCCGAGGTGCTGAGCGACTGGCTGAAGCCGGCCCCTGGCCATCAACTCGCCGAGCACCTGTACCTGGTGGACCCGATGGGCAACTGGATGATGCGTTTTCCGGCCGGACTCGATCTGGCCGCTGGCGCCAAGGCCAAGCGCGACCTGGAGCGCGTGTTGCGTGCCTCGGCCTCGTGGGACCAGGCCGGTCGCGAGCCGCAAGCGCCTGCTCGGCAATAAGGGCGACGATGCAAGGCCTTTACGATTTGTCACCGCTGCTGCGCATGATGTTGTTCGGTGCGCTGCTGGCGCTCGGACCGCTGACCTGGGTCTGGTTGCGCCAGCGCCGTGCCAGCACGCCGCACCGGGTCCAGGCCCTGACCTTGCTGACCCTGTTCCTGACCTTTGACCTGGTCCTGTTTGGCGCCTTCACGCGTCTGACCGACTCGGGTCTGGGTTGCCCCGACTGGCCTGGCTGCTACGGCCACGCCAGCCCGATCGGTGCCGATGCCCCGATCACGGCTGCGCAAAGCGTCATGCCGAGCGGCCCGGTGACGCTGGGTAAAGCCTGGGTGGAGATGATTCACCGCTACCTTGCCACCACCGTCGGCGTGCTGATCGTGGTGCTGGCCGTCGTCGCCTGGCTTGGCAGGGCGCGGCAGCGGCAAGCGTGGGGGCCCAATCTTCCGCCGGGCCGCCCCAAGGAAGATTCGCCCCCCCGGGGGGCAGCGCAGCACGCGCAGCGGCAAGCGTGGGGGCCATCCCTATTTTGGCCGCTGGCAACGCTGATCTGGGTCTGCATCCAGGGCGCGTTTGGCGCGCTGACCGTTACCATGAAGTTGTTTCCGGCCATCGTCACCCTGCACCTGCTGGGTGGCCTGGTCCTGCTGATGTTGTTGTGCGTGCAACTGCCGCAGTTCGACCGGCAGTCACCGACCCTGGCCATGGCGCCGGGCTTGCGTGGACTGGCCTGGCTGACGTTGGGTTTGTTGCTGCTGCAAGTGGCGCTGGGCGGCTGGGTCAGCACCAATTACGCCGTGCTGGTTTGCAGCGACTTCCCGAAATGTCAGGGCAGCTGGTGGCCGCAGATGGACTTTGAGCAGGGCTTTTCGCTCTGGCGCGAGCTTGGCATGACCGCCGCGGGAGAGGTTGTCAGCGTTGCGGCGCTGACGGCGATTCACTACGCGCATCGGCTGCTGGCCTTCATCGTTCTGGGTGTGCTGGCTCTGCTGGCCTGGCGGCTGAACCAGGTGCCGGCGCTGCGCCGGGCAGCACGCTGGACCGCAGCGCTCAGCGCTTTGCAACTGGTCACCGGCCTGAGCAATGTCGTGCTCGACTGGCCGCTGCTGGCGGCGGTCCTGCACACCGGCGGTGCGGCGGCGCTGGCCGTGGTTCTGACCTGGCTGTTGGCGGCGAGTCGCATCCCGCTGCGTGCGAGACCTGTGGAGTGTGTGGCGTGAATACCAGTGTGCTGCGGCAGTTCCATGCCCTGACCAAGCCGCGCGTCATTCAACTGATCGTGTTCTGTGCCCTGATCGGCATGGTGCTGGCCGTCCCCGGTCTGCCCTCCTGGGAGCATGTTTGGCACGCTGTACTTGCTTGCCTGGGCATCTGGCTGGTGGCGGGCGCGGCGGCGGCCTTCAACTGCATCGTCGAAAAGAAGATCGACGCCAGGATGCGACGCACCGCCTGGCGTCCCACTGCCAGCGGCGAACTGGGCGACCGCCAGACCCTGCTGTTTTCCGCCGTGCTGTGCGCGCTGGGCAGCGTGATCCTGTACATCTGGGTCAATCCGCTCACGATGTGGTTGACCTTTGCCACCTTTATCGGCTATGCCGTCATCTACACCGTCATCCTCAAACCACTGACGCCGCAGAACATCGTGATCGGCGGCGCATCCGGCGCCATGCCGCCGGTGCTGGGCTGGGCCGCGATGTCAGGCGATGTCGGACCCGAGGCGCTGATCCTGTTCCTGATCATTTTCCTGTGGACGCCGCCGCACTTCTGGGCGCTCGCGCTATACCGTGTGGAGGACTACCGCAAGGCCGGTCTGCCGATGCTGCCGGTTACGCACGGCAACCAGTTCACGCGGCTGATGGTGCTGCTCTATACCGTGATCCTGTTTGCCGCCTGTCTGATGCCCTATGTCTACGGCATGAGTTCCTGGCTTTATCTGGTGGTGGCCGTGATTCTGAGTTGCGGCTTTTGCCTTTACGGTTTTTTTCTCTGGCGCGACTACTCGGACGCGCTGGCGCGCAAGACCTTCCGTTTTTCGTTGATCCACCTCAGTGTCCTGTTCGCGGCCTTGCTGCTCGACCACTATCTGCTCTGATGTTGGCGCGAAAATCCATACCCATGAACAAAAGAAACGCGCTTCAATTCCTGTTTGCCTGTGCCGGCCTGGCGACGGCGGTCGCCCTGACCTCGGCCTGCTCGGAGAAGGCGACCCCCAGTTTTGCCGCGATCGACATCACGGGCGCTGATTACGCGCGCGACTTCAACCTGACCGACCACAACGGCCAGCAGCGCACGCTGAAGGACTTTGCTGGCAAGGTGGTGGTGATGTTCTTTGGCTACACGCAGTGCCCCGACGTCTGCCCGACTTCGATGGCCGAACTGGCCGAGGTCAAGCGCCTGCTGGGCAAGGACGGTGAGCGCCTGCAGGGCTTGTTCGTCACGGTCGACCCGCAGCGCGATACGCCCGAAGTGCTCAAGGCCTACATGGAAAATTTTGATCCCGGTTTTCTGGCGCTCTACACCACGCCGGAAAAACTCGAAGTGCTGGCCAAGGCTTACAAGATTTACTACAAGAAAGTCGAGGGCACAACGCCGACCAGTTACTCGATGGACCATTCGGCCGGCAGCTACGTCTACGATCGGCAAGGCAAGCTGCGCCTGTTCACCCGTTATGGCAGTGGCGCCGCGTTGCTCGCCGGCGACATCAAGCTGCTGCTCCAACCCTAGCGGCCGGTCGGCGGTGGAGGGCGGCAACTGTGGGTAGACTCGGCCTGTTCACAACTACAAGGAGACGACATGCCCATCACCAAAGGCTATCAACAACTCGTGGCCGAGGCCATGGCCGAGGTCAAGACCTATTCGGTGTCCGAAGTGCAGGCGCGCCTGAGCGATGCCAATGTGCAGGTGGTAGACATTCGCGACATCCGTGAGCTCAATGACGGCACCGTGCTCGGCGCCTTCCACGCGCCACGCGGCATGCTGGAGTTCTGGGTCGACCCGGCCTCGCCCTATCACAAGCCGATCTTCGCTGATGAGGGCAAGGAGTTCATCCTGTTCTGCGGCGCCGGTTGGCGCAGCGCCCTGGCGGCCAAGGCTCTGCAGGACATGGGAATGACCAACGTGGCGCACATTGACGGCGGCTGGGCCGAGTGGGTCAAGCAGGGCGCGCCAACCGAAACGCTGGAGCAGCAAAAGGCGCGCCGGAAGCCCAAGGCTTGATTCGGTGACGGCAATCCACCTATGAAATTTGAAGCGGTTCTGTTCGATTGCGATGGTGTGCTGGTGGACAGCGAACCCATCACCAATGGCGTGCTGCGCGAGATGCTGGCCGAGGCCGGCTGGGTTATGAGCGCCGAGGACTGCATGCGTTTCTTTATCGGCAAGGCGGTGCGTGACGAGCGCGCCGTGATCGAGGCGCGCACGGGTCAGGCGCTGACGGAAGACTGGCTGGCACTGTTTCGTGAGCGCCGCAACCTCGCGCTGGATCTGGGCCTGGAGATCATTGCCGG